>CAMHMZ010000026.1 GCA_946186375.1 uncultured Clostridia bacterium | reverse complement strand
CGACGGCTCCGGCTCCGGCTACGGCGACGGCTCCGGCTCCGGCGACGGCTCCGGCGACGGCTCCGGCTACGGCGACGGCTCCGGCTACGGCTACGGCTACGGCTACGGCTCCGGCTACGGCTACGGCTACGGCTACGGCTTACAATCCATAAACGGCGAGGCCGTCTACCTGGTCGACGGCGTTCAGACCGTCATCCGGCAGATTCATGGGAATGTAGCACGCGGCGCGATGGTAAACTCCGACCTCAGCCTGACAGAGTGCTACATCCTCAATGACGGCGATTTCTTCGCCCACGGCGAGACGATCCATGAGGCAGCGGAAGCACTGCAGGCGAAACTGATGGAAGAGCTTCCGGAGGAAGACCGGATCGCCCGCTTTGTGCAGCAGTTCCAACCGGGAATATATTATCCAAACCGAGAATTCTTTGTGTGGCATCATTATCTGACCGGTTCCTGCGAGGCCGGCCGGCGGCAGTTTGCGCGAGACCACCGGATCAACCTGGATCGACGCATGACGCCGGAATCATTCATCCGCCTGACGCGCAACGCCTACGGCGGGGAGATCATCCGGAAGCTTGCCGCACATTATCCAAAGAGCAACAAGTAAACGCAACCAGCCCCGCGGGAGGCTTAAATCCCGCACCACCTGCGGTGCCTTGCAACTCCCGCCTCCGGCGGGAGCTGCAGGACACTTTGATACGAGCGAGGAGGTCCAGGGCGGGAGTTATCAACCCGCCCAGCCGGTTCAAGTCCGGCATCGCTCACCACAGGGCGCGCGGCGCAGAATCCGGAAATCATATTCAAGGCGAGAAGGATGACGTACCGGACGGCGGTGGGAACCGCGCGCTCTGGCCAGGCGGCATTGTTCACCTCGCGCAGCTGCTGCGGAGGGCCGCCCACCTTTAAGGACCCAGGCCCGGCGAAGGGCCCTCCACCGGCGAGACGGGCCATGCTCGGCCGGCAGGCAGCGTGTATCGCAATACCGGGCCACGCCTCCATTATAACGAAGCCCCGCCTTTTAAGCCACGAGGCGGGACTTCGGGAGGCGTATTAAAAGCCGCACCCAGGGTGCGGGAAAGGAGGCAGCGTGGAATACCGAACCATGTACGCGAGGCACCGAACCGCGGCGGGCATCACCCAGGAGAAGGCGGCAGAGCTGCTCGGGCGCTCGGTGCGCACGGTGCAGGCCTATGAGTCCGGCGAAATCATCCCGCCGGATCAGACGGTCGCCCTGATGTGCGACGTCTACCCCGCGCCGACGCTGGCGCTGGAGCACCTGCGGGCGGCATCCAGCATGGGCCGGAACCTGATCCCGGAGATCACGCGCATGTCGCTGCCGCAGGCCGTGTGCAACCTGATCTACCGGATCCAGGACTTCACGGCAAACCACAGGCCGGAGGACCTGATCCGCATCAGCAGCAACGGCAAAGTGGACGAGGGACAGGAGACGCAGCAGTTCGCCGAGATCACGGAGGAGCTGGACGGCATTGTGCAGGCCGCCATCCAACTCCGGTACGCACAGGGCACCGGCCTGCCGACGGACACCATCTACTGAGAAAGGAGGACGCCATGAGCAAGCGGGCAACGCTGGAGGACATCAAGCGGATCGACAAGGAGATGCTCACCTGCGAGGATCTCGCGCCATACTTCGGATGCGATCCCCAGGATATCCGGGTGCAGGCCCGGAAGGATCCTGGCGCGCTGGGCGTGCCGTGCATCGTGATCGGCACGCGGGTAAAGTTCCCGAAGGCCGGCGTGGTCAACTACTGCGAAGCGGCGCTCTTCCTGAAGGATCCGAGGAGGACTTACGCATGACAGAAGCAAAAGAAGCTCCGCGGCCGGGCCGGTACCTGTCCGGCCTCATGCCGCGGAGGAAAAGCGCAGGCCTGACGCAGACGGAGCTGGCCGCAGCGGTCGGCACCACCAGGCAGAGCATCTCCATGTGGGAAGCCGGAGAGTGCTGGCCATCGGCGGAGTGGCTGCCGAGGCTGGCCATGGCCTGCCGGTGCGAGATCATTGAGTTATACGGGCCGACGGACCAGGGAGGCACGAAATGAGCGGAAAAAAGAAAAACCCTGCGAAGGGACCAGCTCCGCAGGGCGTGATTCCAAAGGAATCACAAGCACGATCAGATTTTATCACGAATCTGAAAAGCTGTCAAGAGAGGAGGCGGCCGAATCATGGCGACTGTGCGCGTGGAGAAGATCAGCGACTACACGACACTGTCAAATCGAGCCCTTGACGATGAACGCCTGAGCATGAAGGCCGTCGGGCTGCTGGTATATATGCTGCGGCTTCCGGATGACTGGGACTTCACGCTGGAGTGGCTTGCAAAAAAACACATGGATGGGCTTAGCTCCATCCGGTCTGCCATGAAGGAGCTGGAGGCTGCGGGATACGTGAGCCGAGGGAACCAGAAGCGCGGACATGGCGGCACCTTCCAGGGAAGCGACTACATCATCCGTGAGGATCCGGACGGCGCGCGGCCGGCCAAAGCCGTCACCGCATGCGAAAATCGCACGCGGACCGCATGCGAAAAACCGACATCGGATTTCCCGATATCGGAAAATCGCACACAACTAAATACTAAGTTACCAAGTACTAAGAAACCAATCCCCCCCAAGCCCCCCAGAGGGGGACGGCGCGTGAAGTCGGTACCCGAGTGGGAGCCGGATCTCTTTGAACGCTTCTGGAAGAAATATCCACGCGGGGAAGACCGCATCGGCGCGGTCGCGGAGTGGGACAAGCTGAAACCAGACCTCGAACTCATGAAGACAATGAGTGCTGCGCTCGATCGCCAGATGGAGAGCGACGAATGGCAGCGAGGCATCGGCATCCCCTACGCCTGCCGCTGGCTGCGGAAACGCCGCTGGGAGGATGACTTCAGAAGTCTGCCCGAGGAAGAGAATCCCGCCGAAGAGGAGGATCTGCCGGAATGGAAAGCGTGAGCGATTTCACCGGCAGCAGCCGGAGGTTTGACGCCGAGATGGCCGTGATCGGCTCGCTGCTGATCGACCCGGAGCCGGTGGCGGGCATCATCTTCCATGAGCTGCGTCCAGAGGACTTCGGCGAGGAGAAATACCGGGCCATCTATTGCGCGGCCCGGGACCTGTGGATGGACGGACGCACGCTGGATCCGCTGATCATCGCCAATACCATCGGCGACGGGGCGATCAAAGAGGTCATGGCAACGGCCATGACGCTGACACCCACGGCGGCAAACGTCAAAGAGTACGCGCAGATCGTGGCCGAGGAGGCGCGGCTGCGCCAGATCCGGGACATCGGCACGCAGCTCGCCATGCACCTGGAAAGCATGGAAGAAGCCAAGAAGCTGCTGGCAAAGGCCGAGGGCCTGCTGGCGGAACAGCGCGAGGAGCGCGTCTGGAGCTACAAAGACCTGCTGGAGGACTACCTCGAATGGCTGAACGACGAGACGCCGCCGGATTACCTGAACTGGGGCATCCAGCCCCTGAATCAGATGGTCCAGATCGCGCAGGGCTGCTTTGTGGTGATCGGCGCGGCATCCAGCACCGGCAAGACTGCCTTCGGCATGCAGCTGGCCTACAACATCGCCAGGTCCGGCAAGCGCGTCGGCTTCTTCAGCTACGAGACGCCGAAGCGCCCTGCAGCGATCCGAATTTTTGCCAATACCGCCGGAGTGGATCTGGTTAAGGCAAAGAACAAGGACGTCAGCCAGATCGACTTTGCCGTGCTGATGCGGGAAGGCGACATCGCCATGACGCTGCCCTTCACGCTGGAGGACGAGGGCGGCTGGAGCGTGGACGACCTCCGGGCGCGCACCCTGGCCGCCCGGTATGAGGTGATCTTCCTGGACTATGTCCAAATGGTCCCCGGAGATCCGCGCCGGCCGCGCTGGGAGGTGGTCACCGAGACCAGCATGAAGCTGCACCGCATGGCGCAGAAGCTGGGCGTCACGGTGATCGCGCTCTCCCAGGTGACCGAGCCGGAACGAGACAGCAAGGGAAAGCGGCGGTCCCTCACAAAGGAGGATCTCCGTGAGAGCAAGCAGCTCGCCAACGACGCCGAGGCCGTCCTGATGATGGAGCTGACCAAGCCGGGCGATTATGAAAGCGAGAGAGAGCTGCGCGTCGTGAAGAACAAGGACGGCAGCCTTGGAAAGTTCTGGATGAAGTTTGAGCCGCGCCTCATGCGGTTCACGCCCTGCGAGAAGCCGGAGCACCTGAAGCGCCAGGAATACAACGAGGGCATGTCGAAGCTGCGGGAGAACCGAAAACGGTCCTCCCGGCCGCAGGAGCAGCGGGATCCGGAATATCATCAGGCCCAGTTCGAGGAGCTGCCGGACGATGAAGAGATCCCATTCTGAAGGAGGTGAAAAAGACGGAAATCGGAGACAGCTACACCTTCACGCCGAGCTGCCTGGTCTGTACGGAATCGGGCGTGGTTATGAAGGCGAAGTTCGGCGAAAGCGTGCGCCGGGTGACCGGCTCGGTCGTGTACGTCAATCAGCAACACGGATGGTTCCGGGTGCGGTACAGCCTGCCGAGGGCAGGGACACAGTACGAATGCTTCCCGCTGCCGGTGCAGGCGCTGCCAGAGCTGATCACAAAGCACGGGTACCATGGACGGTACCATGGACCGAAAGCCTTAGTAAAAAACTGAAGAAAACAGGAGGAATCACAAGCACATGAACGTAACAGCCATTATGAACCTCAAGGGAGGTACCGCCAAGACGGTCACCGCCATCAACATGGCGGCGATCCTGTATCGGTATCACTCCCAGCGCGTCCTGCTGGTGGACGCGGACAGCCAGTGCAACCTGACCGAGTTTATGACCGCGGAGCAGCCGGAAGCGCAGCGCGGAACGGACGGCGGGCTTTATGACCTGCTGACCGGGAAGCAGGCGGTCATCCGGCAGACGGGCATCCCCTGCGTGGACATCCTGCCGGCCACCGACGACCTGATGGCGCTGGACGTCAACAAGGCCGGAGGCAACGGCGCGGACGTCATGGCTCTCACCGAGCTGCGCAGACAGTACGACGAGCGCTATGACTACATGCTGATCGACTGCCCGCCGGCATTCAGCGCGGCAGCGGTGGCGGCTCTGATCGCCGCCGATCGGGTGATCATCCCCATGAAGCTGGACGCCTTCGGGATCCGCGGCATGGCCAACCTGATGTGCCAGATCAGAAACATGCAGAAGGTCAACCCGGCGCTCACAGTGGCCGGGATCCTGCCGACGATGTGCTACAAGTCGGAGCAGATGACGGAAGCGGCGCAGATGCTGCAGAACAGCGGCCTGCGTGTGTTCCACGCCGTGCGCCGGAGCACGATGGTCGACGAGATGACCTTCCTGCAGACGCCGCTGATCAACTCCAGCCCCAGGTGCGGAGCCTGCATAGATTACAGGGCCTTTGTGAAGGAGTTCATGAATGGAGGCGAGCATCATGGCGTTTAATATCACCGATGTGCTCGGCTCCGTATCGAAAGCGAACCCCGGCCAGGAACAGATCGTTTACATCAAGCTGGAGCTGCTGGACCCGGATCCCGACAACTTTTACACGCTGGAGGGAATCGAGGATCTTGCCGACAACATCAGCCTGATCGGCCTGCAGCAGCCCATCAGGATCCGGCCCGGCAAGGACGGCCACTATATCGTGGTCAGCGGCCACCGCCGGCGCGCAGCCATTATGCTGATCTCGCACGGCGACACAGATAACGCGCACATGTTCGACGGCGGCGTCCCCTGCATCATCGACAACGACGAATGCAGCCCGGCCATGCGGGAGCTCCGCCTGATCTACGCCAACAGCGCCACCCGCGTCATGACGCCCGCGGAGGTCTCTAAGCAGGCCGAGCGCACCGAGGCGATTCTCTACCAGCTGAGCGAGGAGGGCGTCGAGTTCAAAGGCCGCATGCGCGACCATGTGGCCAAGGCCTGCGCGGTGAGCAAAAGCAAGATCGCCAGGCTGCACGCGATCCGGAATAACATGGTGCCGGAGTTGCTGGAGGAGTTCGACGCCGGCCGGCTGAATGAATCGGTGGCCTACCGGATCAGCCAGGAGAAGGCGGCGGTGCAGCATGAGCTGGCCAAACGGGCAGGCCCGTCCATCCGGGATTATGACATAAACCGCACGGAGGCCGCGATCGCCCAGGTGAAGGCACCAAAACCGGCAGCGCCGGAGCCGCAATTCGACGGGCGCGGACATCTGGAGTTTGACGGGAGGGCATACCTGGCCGAACGCGCCCGCGAGGACGAGGAATACGACGAGGTGCTGCAGGAAGCAGCTGTGGGGCTGTTGCGGCGGCTGCGCCGGATCAAGGACCGCCAGGACGGTATCGAGCAGCTAAAGCTTGAACACGGGAAAAGCCATCACGGGTGGAGTGTGGATGGCGGATATGTGAGTGCAAGCCCGAAGGGCCTGACTCTGGAGAATCACAAAAGAAGGAAACCGGGAGAGCCCTATAAAAAGATCACCCGCACCTGGGCAGAGGCGTACGACATGCTGTGCACCTACATCATAAACCGCGCGCCGGAGATCCTCGCTCCGAAAGTGTCCGAACTGGACACCGGTCCGCAGTGGCAGACCGGCGAACCGAAGGAGCCAGGAAGCTATGTGGTAATTGCCGGGTATCAGGCGATCGAGCATCCAGCCTGCACGATGCGGGCGTTCAAGTTCTGGGACGGTGACGGATGGCGCGACGAGAAAACGCATGTACCATTCGACATGACGGTCTATCGCTGGTTCAAGATACCGGAGGATGAGTGAGGGATGAGACAGGGACAGATTCTGGTTTCCTGGGAGATCAAAGAGGACGGGATCGTCGCCGCGGTTGAATTTCCTCCGGAGACCCTTCGCTTGCCGTATGAGTTCCGGCAGCGCATCGTCCAGCGGGTGCGAGAGACGCTTCTGCCGCCCAGGGGCGAAAGAAAAAGACAGATCCAGGAGGGGCGCGAAGATGTCAAGAGCTGAAGCTGTGTGCAGCAACCAGGACTGCAGAGACAAGTTCGCGCGGCTTGGTCTGACCTACGACGACATTACAGAGGGCGAGATTCTCGCCCTCGTGATGCTGCTCAACCGTGAAATCCGAAAATCAAACAAGACCGGCGAGACGTCCGTCAACACCACACGTCTATCCAGCAAGATCACCATCAAGCACAAATCGAACGGCAAGATCGCAGAGTGCTACCTGTTCATGAACAGCCACTATTACACCCAGCGGGAGTGCATCAGCTTCAACAAGGGCGGCTTCATCGGTTTTGCCGGATGGGCCGACGACGGGAACGCGAATCCGATCCGGCGCGCGTTTCTGGAGTGGTGCGATCATCTGGCGGCCCTGAAGGTGGCAGCGAGACCGGATCCAGACACCATCTCCATCCCGCTGGATGACGCCTCTGTCACCTCGCTGCTCAAACTCATGGAGCATCTGGACGCAGAGGACCGCCGGCGGATGTTTGAGCCCGGAAACCGCTTCACGCTGATGTGCGGCGACCGGAAGATCGACTATGTTGCGGAGGAGGCCAAGGGATGAACGAAACGGCAACAGGCATGTGCCTCAGATGCAAAAAGAGGGACAACTGCCATCTGGCGGGCAATTTTGAAGTGAAGAAATGCAGGGATTTTGTCATGGATCCGGCGGCCGTACAAGTTGAGCACATCCTTCACGGTATGCAGCAGCAGGTCAGCTATGATCTCACAAGGATGCTGGCAAGTTACCGACCGGCCATGATGCCTATCGTGATCGCGACGATACAGATCTGCATAAACACTTACCTGCCGCGCATGACGAAAGAGGAACGCGAGGTTTATGATCGGCTCCTGGAGTCGACAACCGCCATCGTGCTGTCCGCGGATATAGACCCGAGGAGGCTGTGACATGATGATCTATCACAAAGGCGGAAGCACGAAGGACCAGTGCGCGCACCGTCTGATGGAAAGTCCCTGGAACCCAGAATGGCACGGCGGACTCCTGATCGGAGACTATTACGCAGAATACTATGAGGAGAGGCTCTATGGCGTCCGGCACATCCGGAAAGGCATCCTCAGCCTGGTCTATGCACGAAGCCCAGGCGACGCTGTCGAGAAGGTGCAGGCGATGGAGGCCGGGAGCGGTGATTGACTTCCGGATCCACTTCGCCCTGAGCATGTGCGCGGCAGCTCTGAATCACGGTCCGGAGCTGACGCCCGCAGCCAGGGCGCTGATCATCGGTGCGATGGAGCTGCTCCTGGACGCCGATAAACACATAACAGAAAGGATGGAATGAAATGGGAAGAAACAATAGGACTCACGCTGCGAGAGACTATGAGACAATCATCATGCTTCACAACAAGGGATTAGACAACTGCACAATTCAAGCGGCCGTCAGGTGCTCACGATCAAAAGTTAAAGACTGCCTGAATTTTTACAGGCACGCTCAAAACCGGGACTTCAGATTCTTCTGGGACTTCACCGAAAAATACCAGAAGAAACTCATGGCCGAAGTTGCTATGAAGAATGCAGGAGTATGGGACGAGTACCAGGCATTTGCTCAGAATAGATTCAGGAAGGAAGATAATGCAAACGCCTTTTATGGCCTCAGCACGCAGGAACTGCTCGACGAATGTAAGGTTGCATTTGAACGGCTTTCACGCATTTTCGAGATATTATCCAACAGGTGTGAGAACGGTAACGACGGCTCTTGACCACGGTCCGGAGCTGCCGCCCGCGGCCAGGGCGCTGATCATCGGCGCGATGGAGCTGCTGCTCGACGCCGACAAGCACATTACAGAAAGGATGGAAATTGATGGTCACCTTTGATATTTGCCAGGGGAATCCAGGCTGCATGCAGTTCCTGGCCGATGCCTACCATGTCGACATGTTCCGTGCGGAGGCCAACTTCCAGAAGATGAGCGATGCAGGGATCCGCGGCAGCGCCCTCTATATGCTGTGGAACGACTGCTGCGGAAGGAACACGGACCTCGCGCTGCGCGCGATGGAGAAATTTTCGACTGCCGAGCTTCTGCAGCGCATTAACAAAGAAAGCGGCCGAGGGCTGCCGATCAGCGAGGAGGAAGTATGAACAAGAAGAAAGGATCAAACGGAGGGATGGGCCTCCTGAGTGTGCTTTGCCTTATTTTCATCGTGCTGAAGCTCACCGGCCTGATCAGCTGGTCATGGTGGTGGGTGCTGTCGCCGCTTTGGATCTATCTCGCCCTGGTGATCATGGTGGTGATCCTGACAGCACTGTCGGTGGGTGGTCGATGATAAATCCATGCGAAAACTGTAAGAAGCGCCAAGGCTGCACGCAGCGGTGCTTTGCAAAGAAAGATTACGATAAAAGCAGAAAGAGGAGAAAGTCCTAATGTATATTCTTTTTCACGGTGCGATTTTCGACCCGGCAGATCTGGTCATGGCGGAGGCTACCGACCAAGGCCTCTATATCCAGACGGCCGGCGCTATTGAGCCAACGATAATCCGGAGCGAAACGAAGAACCCGATGGCGCTGCTGGGCGAGCTCTATCAGTTCATGCTGGAGGCCGGTATCGGTTACCAACCGGAAGCCGAGCTGCAGTTTGAACTCGAAGAGGACGAGGTGCAGGCGCTCTCCGACGCTCTCGCAGCGGGCTACGAGTACGTCGCAAGGGACAAAAGCGGGAAGATCTGGGCATATCGGCATCAACCGAAGAAGTATAAAAACAACTATGAAGACGCCCAGACCCCGGATCCGCTGGCGCTGGAGCAGAGCTGGTTCTCTGAGATTGACTTCGATGCAGGGCCGGTCAGCATCGCTTATATGATTTTAGACGCTTAACACTACATCTTGTGTTACCGCGCGGAATCCTGCACAAAAGTAAAGATTTTTCGTCTTGAAATAATCGGAGGTATTCTCTATTTTAGAAAAAGAGGCGCGAGCCACTGAGCCACAGCCCAAACTTGTGAGGAGTTTTAGCTGTGGCTCTTATATTGAAACGAATCGACGCCGGCGGCCTGCAGGTCGAGGCGCTTTACAATCGAAGGAGCCGGACGGACACGCCGGCCCAGCGTGCCGCCAAGGAGAAGGCCAGCTCAGAGGCGCAGCGGAGGATGAATCAGATCTATTCGTACCAGAAGCTGGAGCTGCTGCTGGCGACGAACTTCCCGAGCGCCGGCAGCGCTCTTGTGGTGACGCTAACCTATGATGACGGTCATTTGCCCAAGGACAGGAAGACGGCGCTGCGACACCTTAAGCGCTTCCGGGACAAGCTGAAAAAGGAACGTACCGCTGCAGGCCTGCCGGAGCTGGTGGCCTTCTGGTGTGTGGAAGTGCTCACGGCCGAGGACGGGCGCTGGCATTTTCACCTGGTGATCAATAACACCGGCAGCGATGCGGAGATCATTCGGCGGTGCTGGATCTACGGCAGCGACATCCAGATCGACAAGCTGCGCGTGGATAAAGAGAAGAACTGGGAGAGCCTGGCGCGGTACCTCTCGAAGGAGCCGCGGGAGTGCCAGGATGAACTGGCCAAGCCCGGGCAGCATGCCTGGAGCTGCACCCGAAACGTGAAGCGCCCGGAGGTGGACACCGTCACGGTGCCGGATGACTACCAGCTCTCTGCTCCGGAAGGCAGCGAGGTGCTGCTGGATGAAAAAAAACGGACGGAGTTCTCATCCTTCCACATCCTCAAATACCGGTACAGCGGTGTCCGATCCGGCCGCCGTGTGCCCAGGGCGAAACGCAGAAGGACGCGCCGGCGCTGACTTTCTTTTTAATTCTTTCTGACTTGAAATCTATATTATTTTAGAGACAGGACGGTGAAAAGCATTGACGGCAACGGGCCGAACTGATATAATCAGACCAAGGGCAGAGGGCTTCATCCCCTGCCCATACTGCGGGAGAGCGAAGCTCCTCCGCATAGACCCCGAAACGGAAGCGACAGGCCTGCCGATCTACTGCAGAGGCTGCCGCAGAGAAGTCAAGATAGACATTCACCGAGGCCAGAGCCGATTGAGCCGGAGCCCAGAATGATTCGCAAACGCGAACGTCTGGGCTCCGGCTTTTCTCTTTGCACGGAGGGAAGCTGATGACGCAACGACCACTGAAACCTTGCCGGCATCCCGGCTGCGGCGTGCTGACCAGGAAGGGCTGGTGCGATAAACACAAGCCGAGCTACCGCAGGAACCTGAGCGCACCCTGGCACGGATGGTACGCGCTGCCGATCTGGACCAAGCGGCTCAGGCCACAGCAGCTGGTAAAGGAACCATTCTGCAGGGAGTGCGCCAAGGCCATGCGCAGGACGCCGGCTGAGGTCGTTGACCATGTGATACCGCATCGCGGTGACTGGTCTCTGTTCGTGGACGAGACCAACCTGCAGAGCCTGTGCAAGTACCACCACGACCAGAAGACGGCGCTGGAGCAGGCCCGCGACCGCGCCGAAGCGAAGTCAAATTGACCCGATGCTCCTGCCTGCGCATCACGCGCTCCCCAGCGCAGTCGCGCGCAGGCGCGGGCACAGCGCATCGCTCGGGAGCGCGCGGGCGCGGCTATGGATGCAACCCCGCCCCCACCCTCAAAAAGTTTCAACCGGGCAGCCCCTATGCCCCGTATCCCCTGAAATTCGAGAAAAATTCCCCGATCAGCGGCGCAGACCCCAAATCCAGCGGCTCGCCACGCCGAACGCTTGCGATCCTCGCGGGCTTTTTTACGTAGGCTTGGCCGGCTGCAACCCTGGAGGCGACACCATGCCGACACCAGCCAAGAGCCTGGACAATATGACCAAGCATCTGACCAAAGACGAGATCGCAGCGCGCGCCTCGGCCGAGGCCGATGTTCTCCCCCATCGTAAAATCAAACGCCCGTCCAGGATCAGCAAGGACACCGGCGCAAAGCGCTACTGGGCATCGATCCTGAAGGATATGCAGGGAGTCAGCATCCTCGACACACTCGACGCCAACACCCTGGCGATCTATTGTGAGAAATGCGCACGGCGCGACGAGATGCAGGCCTATTACCAGAAGCTCCGCGAGCAGTATGCGAAGGACCCCGACAACGCCACCATCCGGCTTATGATCAAGCTGGATGCGGAGATCAAAGGCAGCGAGGACGCCATCCTCACCTATGCCAGCAAGCTGGGCCTTACCCCGGAGAGCCGGAACCGGCTCGCCAAGCGTCTGGCAGAGCAGGAGGACGAGGATCCGGATGCAGACCTCTTCGCATGAAGTGCCCATGTAAACGGGAGTGTCCGGATTGGACACCGGGCTGCAGCTGCGAGAAGCGGGAAGCCTGGCTCTCCTATCGGGAGGGCATCAAGAAGGAGAAGCGCCGGGACGATGTGCTTACCGGCTATCAGCGGGACGCCGTCCGGAAGAACAGGAAGACCAGCATACGCAGGAGGCATCGCATATGATCGAAAACGGGATCTACATGCCGACGGAGATCGAGGTCCGCGAGATCGCGTCTCTGAAGCCATACGACCGAAACGCCCGGATCCACAGCGAGGAACAGATCTCAAACCTCGCGGAGAGCATCCGGCAGTTCGGTTTTCTGCGTCCCCTGCTGATCACCGGCGACGGTGACATCGTCTGCGGCCATGGCCGTGTCGAGGGCGCGAAGCTCGCCGGCCTGACCAGGCTGCCGTGCATCCTGGCTGAGGCTCTGACAGACGAACAGCGGCGCGCATTCATCCTCGCCGACAACCGGCTCGCCGAGCAGGCATCCTGGGACAAGGCGCTGGTCAGCGCGGAGCTGGTCCGGCTGCGGGATGAGGGATTCGACATTGCTCTGACCGGCTTCTGCGAGGACGACATCATGATCGACCTGCCGCAGGAGGCCTATGAGGACGACGACTTCGATCCGGAACCCCAGGAGGGCGAGTGCCTGGAAGACGGCACCCTTTGGCAGCTGGGCGCGCACCGTCTCCTGGTCGGCGACTCCACGGTGCGCAGCAACATCGATCGGCTGATGGGCGACGAGCTCGCCGATCTGCTCCTGACGGATCCTCCCTACGGAGTGGACTATGAAGGCAAGACCAGAGACAAGAAGAAGCTCCAGAACGACAAGCTCGCCGGAGAGGCTTTCTTCCAGTTCCTGCTGACCGCCTTCAGCAACGCCAAGAGCTACATGCGCGAAGGCGCTGCCTATTACGTCTGGCACCCGGACGGCGATCCGGCGCTGGAGTTCCGGCGGGCGCTGCGCGAGGCGGACATGCCGGTGCATCAGTGCCTCGTCTGGGTAAAGAACAGCCTGGTGCTGAGCCGCCAGGATTACCACTGGCAGCATGAACCCTGTCTGTACGGATGGAAACCGGGCGCGGATCACGCCTGGCATTCCGACCGGAAGCAGTCGACGGTGATGGAGTTCGACCGGCCAACGAAGAGCCTGGAGCATCCGACCATGAAGCCGGTGAAGCTCTTCGCCTATCAGATCGGGAACAGCACGCTGCAGGGCGGCATCGTCCTGGACCTGTTCGCCGGATCCGGCACGACGGTCATCGCCTGCGAGGAGCTGAACCGAAAGGCTCGCTGCGTGGAGAAGGACGGCCGATACGCTGCCGTCATTATCCGGCGATGGGAGACCATGACCGGATTGAAGGCGGAGCTGATTCATGAGTGAGCCCCCCCCCAGAAGGCCATGAACGGGATCCCAGCCCCGCCGGCTTATCTTGACCAGAACCTGGTCAAGCGCTGGGAGGAGCTGGCTCCCATTGCGGTCAAGAACGGAAGCCTCACACCCAGGACGGTCGACAGCTTCGCGCGGTATATCATCGCCGAGCAGGAATACCTGCGTGCGGTGCAGCGCGTTCTGGCGGCGCTGCGGACGGGCAATGTGACCGATGCCAACGCCTGGTCCATGGTGCAGGACCGGTTCTTCCGGGAGATGCAGAGCACCAGCAGGCTCTTCGGCCTGTCACCTGACGCACTACTATAACAGGAGGTATGCCGGCGATGCCGGGACGGGATAAGGTGCTGACCCACGCGGTCACAATGTACGCCAAACAGGTCACCGCGGGACGGCTGAAGGAGATGTGCGGCCCCTATGAGGTCAAAGCCTGCCAGCGCCACCTGGACGACCTGCAGCGGATCGGCGATCCGGACTTCCCGTATGTGTTCGACATTACCCGTGCCGACCGGATTTACCGCTGGTTTTCCCTTTGCATCCAGAGCCGCGGCCCGGAGGCCGGGCAGCCGGTGCAGCTGCAGGACTGGCAGAAGTTCGACCTCGGCTGCGTATACGGATGGGTGCATAAAGATACAGGCGAGCGGCGCTTCACGATCACCTACGAAAAGCGCGCCCGCGGAAACTTCAAGTCCACTGAAAAAAGCGGCCAGTGCCTTTACCATATGTGCGGCGACGCGCTCTATCCTCCCGGGCATCCGGAGCAGGCAGAATACGAGCGCAGCCCCGAGGTGGACTGCGTGGCCGTCGACCGCGGGCAGGCGATGCGCGTCTTCGGCGACGCCAGGGAGATCGCGGAAGCCTCGCCGAAGATCTCAGCAAGGCTGATCATCCCCAAGAGCCTGCCGATCCGGTCCAAGAAGCTGGGCGGCAGGATGCGCGCCCTGTCGAAGGACATCAAAAACAAGGACTCCGGCGCGCCGACCTTCGTGGTCATCGACGAGTATCACGCACACCCGACACCGGATCTGCACGACATCGAGCTGAACGCATTCGGAAAACGGCGGCAGCCTCTCATGGCGATCATCACGACCGCCGGCGACGACGCCGAGAACAAGCCCTGCTTCGTCGAGGAAACCTACGCCAAGCAGGTGCTGGACGGCCAGGTGCAGGACGACCGATACTTTGTGATGATCCGGGAGCTGCCGGAAGGCGCGGATCCGCACGACCGTCAGGAGTGGCTTAAACCGAACCCCTGCCTGCGCGTCGACAACGACTACAGCCGGAAAATGCGCGAGCAGATCGAGCAGGAACACACTGCGGCCTACGGCAGCAACGACGCCACCAAGATCCGGCAGTTTCTGACCCGGCGCATGGACCGGTGGCAGGCCCTGAGCGAGAACAGCTACCTCAGCGAGGAGCAGATGGAGCTGGCCAGGAAGGCGCAGGTGCCGCCTGACGTCTTCGCCAGGCTGACGGACGGCTATGAATGCTGGTGCGGCTTCGACCTCGGCAAGCGGATCGACCTCTCCGGCGTCGCGTCGGTGTTCCTGCTTCCGGACGGCTTTGTGGCCCTGAAGGCGCACGGCTTTCTCCCCCAGGACGCGGCGATCCGGCACGAGCACTCCGACCGGGTGCCTTATGTGGCCTGGTCCAAGCGCGGCTGGTGCACTCTGACGCCCGGCGCTGTGACCGACAACAGTTATGTGCACAGGTGGATCGGAGACGGGCAGGTAAACCACCGGTGGAGCGTCGTGAACGTCTGCTATGACGGACACAACGCGACGGACCTCGCGATCCGGATGAATGAGGAGTACGGCAGCGAGGACTGGTGCGTGGAGATCGCCCAGACCGCCGCCGGACAGAATCTGGCGGTGAAGGGCTTCCGGGAGCTGCTGCTCCAGGGGAAGGTCATCATCGAGGAGTCAGGCCTCTTCATGTGGTGCCTCTCAAACGCCGTGGAGGTCGTGAACAACTTCGGCGATGTGAAGCTGAACAAGAAGAGCCTGAAGGACACGCAGCGCATCGACCCGGTGGCGGCCGCGATGAACGCCCTGGCGCTGGCGCTGATCCGCAGAAATAACCCGACCCTGTCCGACAGACTCGAAGAGGACGGGTGGACGATGTGAGGACAGCCATGAAGTACAAAAACCTGTTTTATTACCGGCATGTCGCCTCCATCGGCGGCGTCGAGACGTTTTACTGGCAGATCGCCAAGAAGTACGGCAAGGACCACGACATCACCCTGCTGTACAAGGACGGCGACCGGAAGCAGCTGCAGCGGCTGCGGGAACTGATCCGGGTGGTGCAGTACACCGGCGGGATCGTCCAGTGCGAGAGGGCGTTCTTCGGTTATGCGCACGACGCCATCGATCAGATCGAGGCCGACGAGTACATCCAGATCATCCACGCGGATTTCAAAGACCCGTACCTGGCGGCCCACGGATGGAAGCCGAGGCTGGACAGGCGGTTTTCCCGGTATGTGTGCGTCAGCGAGAATAACGCGGCGAGTTTCGAGGAGCTGACCGGGCAGGCCTGTGAACAGTGCTATAACCCCATCACGCCGGAGAAACCGCGGAAGGTGCTGCACCTGATCAGCGCGACGAGGCTGTCGCCGGAGAAGGGCCTGGAACGGATGCGGAAGCTGGCCGATGCGCTGGACGCCGCCGGCGTGCGGTACCTGTGGACGGTCTACACCGACGGCCCGGAGCGCTTTCAGAGCCCGAACGTGGTCTTCCGGCCCGGCCGGCTGGATATGGCCGACTGGATCGCGGACGCCGACTGGCTGGTGCAGCTGAGCGACACGGAGGGCTATTCGTACTCCATCCTGGAGGCGCTATGCCTGGGAACGCCGGTGATCATCACTCCCCTTCCGGTAAGGTATGAGCTGCAGGTGAAAGACGGCGTCAACGGGATCGTGCTGCCGTATGAGATGGACGAGATTCCGGTCGAACGGATCGTGAAAGGCCTGCGGAAGTTCAAATACACGCCGCAGCCGGACCGGTGGAACGAGCTGCTGCTCCCGGGTGCCGGCGACTATCGGTACGACCCGGAACGGGAGGTCGCCGTGCGCAGCCGGATCCTGTATCGGGATCTGCAGCTGGGCAGGCTTGTGAAAGAAGGCGAGGTGCTACGGATGCCCTACCCGCGGGCGCTGGAGCTGGAAGACAAGCGGTGGGTCTCCATCATCGGAGACTGAGGTGTCCGGATCGGACACGGGAGGAGCATCATGGCACAGTATGACGACGCGGCGCAGCTGGACCGGCGCGTCACCTTCCAGAGGTTTATCGGTACAGCCGATCTGGTCGGCGACTTCCAGTATCTGGAAGACGACAACTGGGAAGACGTGGTCACGGTCTGGGCACAGGTGAGAACCATCAGCAGCCGGGAGTTTATGGCGGCCGGCCAGGAGCAGAGCGAGGTCACGCACAACATCAAAATCCGGTACCGCAGCTGGGACTACAACGTGGTGAACATGCGGGCGGTGATGCTCGGCAAGAGATACCGTCTCCTCTCCCCTCCTCTGGATCTCGCCGGCGGGAAGCAGTACCAGCTGATCAAGGCCGCGGAGATCTGGAGATGAACGGCGGCGTCGTCAGCTTCGACACCACGGGCGTCGAGAAGATGATCAAGGCTTTGAACAAGATCGAGGTCAGCCCGCAGAAGGCCGTGAACAAGGGCACGTCAAAAGCCAACCTGCTGGTTAAGCGGACCATTAAACGGCAGGTACCGGTAAGGACGGGAACCCTGAAAAAGAACATCGTCACCAAGACCGAGCGCAATCACGGCATTCAAGGCAGAAAGGTCCGAGAGGTCACCTTCAAAGGCGGCGCGGAAGCAAACGCCGCGCTGCAGAAGCCGATCAAAGAGCCCGGAAAGCTCGGCGGCAAAAATCCGAAGGCGTATTATCCGGCCTCCATGGAGTACGGTTTTCTCGCCCGCGCGCCGGGAGGCGGCATCCAATATATCGAGGGGCGGCACTTCATGCGGGACGCGGCTGAGTCGGTCAGCGCGGAGGCGAAACAGCTCATGATCAAGGTCATGGAAGAAGAACTCGATAAACTATGGCAGGAGGCGCAACATTCATGAGTGAAAGCTATGACAGGATGAGCCCAGAGTTTGCACTTGTGCAGGCACTCGGCACCATCCCGGTGATCGCGGATCCGGCCGGAGGAGAACCGAAGGTTGCGGCGCTGCAGCCGAAAAAGGACTGGAAGCCGCCCTTCCTGTTCTATGTTCCGTCGGAGGACAGCGAGGAGAGTGATCTGGACGGGCCGAACGGTCTGCAGAGCTGGGCCGGGACACTGCATTGCGTCGCAGGCACGCACCGCGGCCTGCAGCTGCTCTGTGCAAGAGCGAAGAAAGCTCTGCGCGAGATGCGCGGCGAGGTCTGCCGGACGCCGATCAACGATCCGGAGCAGGGCCTGAAGGGCTCTGTCCTGATCGAGAGTGTGGAGGTCGCGCAGAGCTCCCCCGATCTCCTGGAGATGGAGGTCGGACTTTACCGCCGGATGTACGCCATCCGGATCGACTATCAGACAGAGGAGGTATACGAGGAATGAAGATCAGCCTTTTCGGCGACATCGTCAGTGATGATTATGTGTGGCTCTATGAGCTCTTCGGGATCCGGTGCTGCAGCCCCCGAAACGTCCGGGACGCGATGGAGGAGCTGCCGGAGGACGAGGATTTGGTCATCGAGATCAACAGCCCCGGCGGCGATGTGTGGGCCGGCTTTGAAATTTTCGGCCTGCTGCAGACGCTGGGCGACCGCGCCGAGGCGCATGTGGTGCTCCTGGCGGCCAGTGCCGCCACCACGGTCATGTGCGGCTGCGCGAGAGTGTATGCCTCGCCGGTGGCGCAGATCATGGTGCATCAGCCGTCGGTGTCGGTCTGGTTTGAGACCTTCAACAACGACGGCGCGCGGCAGCTGCAGAACTTCCTGGACTCCATCAAGGCCAGCATCATCAACAGCTATGTGGTGAAGTGCGGCGGGAAGACGAGCCGGAGGAAGCTGGAGCAGCTGGTGGACGACTCCACCTGGATGCCGGCGCAGGATGCCATCAGCCTCGGCCTGGTGGACGGGTACCTGAACACCGACGACGAGCACGACGCGCTGATCAGCGCAGGCGGCGGGATCGGCGTCAGCAACGCCCTGACGGCCAACACGCCGAAGGCCCTCCTGGAGCGCTACGAAGCCGCTGTGAAGGCCGGGACAATGGACGAGGTCCCAGGACACCCGGTGGAGCGCGACAGCGCACAGACGGCGAAAACGGACGCCGCAGAGGCCGCGGGAGACGAAGATCCGGCAGCGGGTTACGATCTCGCCATGGGACCGGACAGGACAGTCTACGCAGTCGCGCTTCCCGGCGAGGATCCGGTGATCACCGAGAGCCGGGAGACCGTGGAGAGCCTGATCGGCGACTGGAGGATGCAGGCAGCCATTGATCTGGAGAGAGCGAGGGACGCGGTATGAGCAGCCTTCAGAAAGGTCTCGCCGCCCTGCTGGGCGGACGGGCCGCGCGGGAACCTCCGCGCAACGCGGTGACGGTCGACAGCCTCGGGCTCAGCACCTCGACGATCCGGACGGACCAGGACGCGGCCATGAAGCTCTCGACGGTGAGCCGGTGCATCGACATCCTGTCCGATTCGATGGGCAAGATGCCCTTCTACGTCTACGACGCCGGTACCCGGCAGCGCGTCAATCATCCCGTGATGGATCTGCTGTCGCTGCGGCCGAACCGCTGGCAGACGCCCTTCGCCTTCCGCAAACAGGTCGAGGCGGAGCGCGTGTGCAGCGGCAACGGGATCGCCTGGATCCGGCGGGATCCGCACACGCTGCAGCCGACGGAGCTGATCCCCATCCCTCGCGGCTACTGCACGGTGACCCTCACCTCCGACGGCAGCCTGTGGTATCAGATCCAGCATCCCTTCACCAAGGAGCTGATCGTGTGCCCCGAGATGGACGTGCTGCATGTGACGGCTTTCTCAAAGAACGGCTACACCGGCATCGGGTACCTGGAACGGGCGCAGGAGATCATCCGGACCGCGAAGGCGGCGCAGGAGTACAGCGCCAGTTACTACCAGAACGGCGGACAGCCGGCCGGGATCCTTCGGACGGAATCAGACCTCTCCGGCAACGTCACCGTCACGGATCCGGACGGCACGCAGCGGACCATCAGCAAGAAGGATCGCATGCGCGAGGAGTGGGCCAAACGGCAGAGCGGACCGGACAACGCCGGGAAGGTGGCCGTGCTGGACATGGGCCTGGACTACAAGCCGCTGTCGATCTCCAACCGAGACGCGCAGTTTGTCGAACAGTCGGCTCTGTCGGTGGAGGACCTCGCGAGGGTCTTCGGCGTGCCACTTTACAAGCTGCAGGCCGGAAAACAGAGCTACAGCTCCAACGAGCAGAACGCCATCGAGTACGTGGTCGGGACGCTCCATCCGAACGCGGTCATCTGGGAACAGGAGCTTATCTATAAGCTGCTGCCGCCGCAGGACGTCGACCGCGGCCTCCGGATCCGCGGGAACCTCATGAACGAGCTGCGCGGAGACTTCGCCAGCCGCGGCACCTGGTTCCAGCATATGCGGGAGAGCGGCGCGTTTTCCGTCAACGACATCCGCGAGCTGGAGGACATGCCGGATGTGGACGGAGGCGACGACCATTACGCCAGTCTCAACTACGTCCCCCTTCAGGACTGGAGGGAGCTCAGCAAAGAGCGTGCCAAAAAGACAGCAGGCGGCGGAGGTGAGAGCTGATGGCAGTCCTGGTTCTGATCTTCTTCCTGCTGGGCAGCGCGGCCGTGTCCTTCGGTGCCGGCCTGATCTACCTTCCCGCAGGCATCATCACGGGCGGCGTCGCCCTGGTCATCCTCGCCCTGATGCTGGTCATCGCAGCGGGCGGGAAAAATCCTTAGTATATCCGCGGCCCGGCCGCTGATATAAATATCATCTTTTCTTATGGAGGTATCACTATGAAGAGAAGACTCATCGCACTGGCCGCAGAGCGGAAAGCCGCGCTGGATGCCGCCCAGGCGGCGAAGGACGCCGGCAATCAGGCTGAGTTCAACAGCCAGATGGAGAAAGCGGCCAACATCCTCAGCGACATCAACGACATCAAGAACCTGATGGCCGAGCAGGAGCGCCAGGTGCTTGAGAGCACGCCCAGCGAGGCGGAGCTCCGCGACATGAACGCCGAGCGCGGCACCCAGCTGATGAACCATCAGGCCGTCAGGATCACCTCGGCGGAAGTCCTGCGCGGCCTGCGTAACGCGGTCACCATCGGCGGCACGCTGGTGCAGCCCACCGGCGCGGACAGCCAGATCCACGGCGACGGTGCGGCGATCTCCAGCATCCTGGACATGGTGCAGGTCGAAGATCTGACCGGCCTGGGCGGCTATGAGGTGCCCTACCTGATCAGCGAGTTCGACGGCACGCCGGCGAACATCACCAACAAGTCCGGCGTGGCCAGGGACAACAGCTCCGATCCCGGCTTCGGCATCTCCGTCATCAAGCCGCTGGAGGTCACCACCACCAGTTACGTCGACAGGAACATCGCCAAGCTCAGCCCGGCGAACTACTATGAGAAGGTCCACCAGATGGCCCTCCGCGCCCTCCGGCGAAAGGTCTGCGGTCTGATTGTCAACGGCGACAGCCTGGGAGTCACGCCGACCATGTACGGCATCAAGAACGCCACCAACAAGGCCGGCAGCGCGATCTGCAAGACCGACACCTACAGCAGCATCGACGAGAACACTCTCGATGAGCTGTATTTCGCATACGGCGCGAACAGCGAACTCGGCGGCGCAGCCAACCTTCTTCTGAAGAAGGGCGCGCTGAAGTCCCTGGGTGAGCTCAGAGGCACGAACGAGAAGGCGCGCCTCTTCAAGATCACCCCGCAGGGCAACGGCAACACCGGCATCATCGCCGACGGCGGCGTGCAGATCCCCTATGTGCTGGTCCCGGACCTCGCGGACGGCGATCTGATCTACGGCAACCCCCTGCACTACCTGCTGGGTCTCTTCGGCGACTATGAGGTGCGCATCGACGAAAGCGTCAAGGCCATCGAGCGTATGCACACCATCCTCGGCGACGTGGCCGTCGGCGGCAACGTCGTGGAGCATGAGGGCTTCGTGTACTACTCCACGAGCGTCAGCGCGGGCTAAGCTGAGCCATGGCGGAGCAGCTGACGGCGGCGGAAGCCGCAAAGGAGGAAGCCGCCAGGGCTGCGGCCCTGAAGGCCTGCCTGGACTATATGAAGGTGGAACCCGATCATCCTGACGTAAGCAGGATCGAGCACGAGTTCCTGCCCGCAGCGAAGGCCTACCTGATGGGAGCCGGGATACCGGAGCCGGCGGAGGGCGACTCTTACGCCGGTCCCCTGTACCTGCTCGCCGTGCACGCTCTGACGCTGCACTACTACGAGCACAGGGACGCCGGCGAGGATACCCCGCCGGTACCGACCAACGCCAGGCCCATCATCAACCAGCTCAAGCACTCCAGCGATGGGTGCATCTGATCAAGGTGTCCGAACCGGACACCGCCTATAAGGAGGTAAAACTATGTCGAAATCCAACTCGGTCGGGACCAAGCTGAACATTGTCGGCACCAACACCGTCACTGTCGGCGGCCTGACCAGCATCGGCGGGATCGAGATCAACGCCGAGTCCATCGACGTCACGGCGCTGGACAACATTACCGGCTATCGCGAGAAGGAGCCCGGCTTTAAGGAGGTCGGCGACGTGAGCCTGAGCGGCTTCCTAGACGGATCGGACGCGGGCCAGGAGCAGATGTATACGCTGCTGAACAGCCAGGCGCAGACCGACTTTCAGATCGTCTTCCCGTCGAAGATCGGCAAGACGTGGAGCTTCACCGGCTATGTGTCGGCGTTCAGCACTTCGGCGGATGTCGGCGACGCCATCACGTTCGAGGCGACGATCCTCGTCAGCGGACAGGCGACGCTCGCCGCATCTTCAGCCAGTGCAGGCTGATCCATCGGGGGCGAATCTACGCCCCCTTTTCCGCATTAATTTGAAAGGAGTCCACCCCACATGTCAAAGGAAAACAACGACGTCGTCATCCTGGAGCTGGATCGGCCCAGGGTGCTGAGCTTTACCCATAAGGTCATGAAGCGCTACTGCGCCGCAACCGGCGCAAAGATGACGGAAGTCGACCAGTCGGTCGAAAACTACGACAACATGACGCTGCTGCTCTACCTGATGCTGAAAGCGGACGATCCGGAGCTGACGCCGGAGCAGTGCGACGATCTGCTCGACCTCGTGCCGATCGGCACCGTCCTGAAGAAGGGCGCAGAGGCGATTGCGGCCGGCTTCGGCACGCAGGCGCAGGAAGAAGGGCAGAATGAAAGTCAGGCGGAGGCAGCGGATCCGCGCCCTTTGACGCTGGTGCAGTAAGCTTCAGCTGGCTGGACCAGATGGCGCTGGCGGGCCGGGTAGGCATCAGCCCGTCAGAATGGGAGAATATGACGCCCGCCGCGTTCAACGCCTATGTCCGCGGTTACCTGGACGATATGGAGTCACGGCAGCAGATGCAGATGGCACTCAATTACCAGCTCGCGGGGATGATCCGCAGCGCGGTCTGGGCGAAGCATATGCCCCGCTTTGAAGCCTTTACCCCCAAGAAGAAAAAGAAGGTCATGACTGACGAGGAGATGTATCAGAGCGTGCTCGCGCTCAATGCCGCGCTGGGCGGCGACGCAGGAGGAGGCTGATTTATGGCAGTTGTAAAAAATATGATGGTTCGTGCCGGCGCAGATTTCAGCGCGATCACGAAGCAGTCGAAGAAGGCTTCCGACAGCATGAAGAAAATGAGCACGTCCATCTCCGGATCGGCGAACCTCATCCGGAAGGCCCTCGGCGCGATGGCGGCAGCCGTCTCCTTTGCGGCCATCGTCTCCGCGGCGAAGGACGCAAAGGAGGCCTATGACAAGCAGGCGGAAGCGGAGGCTAAGCTTGCCCAGGTTATGCGCAACACCATGCAGGCAAGCGCGGACGAGGTCAAGCAGATCAAGGAGCTCTGCTCCGCGCAGCAGGAGCTGGGCGTCGTCGGCGACGAGGTCCAGCTTGCCGGAGCCCAGGAGCTTGCCACCTATCTGTCGCTGACCAGCAGCCTGAAAAAGCTGATCCCGGTCATGAACGACATGGCGGTTCAGCAGTACGGTTATAACGTCACGGCGGAGCAGACCGCGACCATCGCCACCATGCTGGGCAAGGTGATGAACGGCCAGACCGGCGCTCTGAGCCGATACGGTTACACTTTCGACGAGGCACAGGAAAAGGTGCTGAAGTTCGGCACGGAGGCGGAGCGCGCCGCCGTGCTGGCGGAGGTTGTGGGGCAGTCTGTCGGCGGTATGAACGCCGCACTGGCGCAAACGCCGACCGGCCGGCTTAAGCAGCTGAGCAACACCCTGGGAGACATTAAGGAGCAGTTCGGCAAAGCAGTCACGACGGTTCTGACCGCGTTTCTGCCGGCCCTCAACGCGGTGGCCAGGCTGCTCGCCGGCATCGCAAACCTCGCGACCAGGGCGGCGCAGGCGATCGCCAACGTCTTCGGCAAAAAACTCAATATGGGCACGGCTGTCGCTGCCTCCGGAGCTGGAGAGGTGGCCGAAACCTTAAGCGACGTCGCCGACTCCGCCTCTGACGTAGGGAAGGAAGCGAAAAAGGCCAGCAAGGAGCTCCAGACGCTCAGCTTCGACACCATGATCATCATGAAAGACACATCCGACAGCAGCAGCGACAGCGGGGTCGGCAGTCTCAAAACAGCGGCGGAGGGTGCCAGCGAGCCGATCGTCGGGAGTCTCTACGACACCGACGAGGCCGAAGAGTCCCTGACATGGCTGGAGAAAGCGCTGCAGAAGCTCAAGGATCTGGTAACGAGCCTGGACTTCGAGCCCCTGAAGAAGGCCTGGAAGAAACTCGGGACCGCAGCCAAGAACCTCGGCAGCGTGATCACGAAATACCTCGGGTCCGTGTACGAGAAAGTGCTGGTGCCCCTGGCGCACTGGACCGTGGAGAAGGCGCTGCCGGCGGGCATCGAGGTGGTCGCGAAGGCGGTGCAGCTGCTGGCCGATGTATTGAACGCCGTGAAGCCGGCCTTTGACTGGCTGCTGGATCACGTCCTGGCGCCGCTAGCTGCCTGGGCGGGGGATGTGTTTATCAACGCCCTGACCTACATCGGAGAGAAGCTGCAGGCGCTGTCGGATCTGATCACCGGCAAGATCAGCTTCAAGGAATTCCTCGAAGATCTGACGCCGCCGATTGGGATCGCCATCATGGTGATCACAGGGCTCGTGATCCTCATCGCCGAACTGTACCAGCACTGGGATGAGGTCGTGGCGGCCTTCAACACCGGCGTTGCCTACATCCAGGAAAATTTCACCTGGCTCTATGACGGCGTCTCCACGGTGATCGACGGCCTGAAAACGATCTTCCAGGGGATCTGCGACTTCGTCAAAGGCGTCTTCACCGGCGACTGGGAGCTCGCATGGCAGGGCGTGCAGGAAATCTTCGCCGGCTTTAAGGAAGCCATCATCGGCGAGTGGGGGATCCTCCTCGGCTGGCTGGATGAAAACGTCATGGCAAGACTGCGGACCCTCGCGGAGAACATCGAGAATGTCCTCGGCGGGATTGTCAACTTCGTGGCCGGCGTCTTTACAGGCGACTGGCAAAGAGCCTGGGACGGCATCGTGCAGATCTTCAACGGCGTTGTTGGCATTGTCTCGGGCATCGTCGACGGAATCATCGGCACGATCCAGAGGCTGATCGAGTGGTGCAAATCAGCCATCGAATGGCTGAAGAGTCTCGCAAACCATCGAGCCAGCTCCGGCGGCACGACCGTATCAGACTCCGGCTACAGCGGTTCGTCGGGGAACTTCTCTTCCGGATCCGGCGGCACAACCGTCAACTCGAACGGCTTCAGCGGCGTCTCCGGTAAATTCGCTTCAGGCGGATTCCCGGACGCCGGGCAGCTCTTCCTCGCCAGAGAAGGGCGAGGCCCGGAAATGGTCGGAACCATCGGCGGAAGCACCGCCGTCGCAACAAATAACGACATCGTGGAAGCCGTCAAGGGCGGCGTATACGAGGCGGTGGTGGCGGCGCTCGGCGGATCCGGCGGAAGCCGCAGCGGCGGAACCGTAATCCTCGACGTCAACGGCCGCGAGTTCATGCGGGCGATCTGGGACGACCGCAACGCCGTCATCGCAGAGCACGGCGTGTCTCTGGTAACGAATGGATAGAAAGGTGGGTGCTTATGACGGCAATCAATGAGAAAGTATACATCGGGTCAGTCGACGCACCCACTATTACTTTTAACCAAAGAAACATCGAGAATATCGTGTGCAATAACTCCGTCGACCTGATCGGAGACGAGCTCAGTTCCGATACACTGGAAGTGGGCGTGTTTTTCGACGATGCGGATGAGGTTTTGCGTAACGTCGCGCATGGTACGCCGGTTTTCTATTACAGCAATGACTACCTGGTCGGGAAATATTATGTGTCAGAGATCCAGCGGAAAGGCCTGGGAAGGTATCTTATCCGCGCCACCAGCCTCATCGGCCTGATCGCCAAAGAGGATTTTTACGGAGGGTTTTATTCCGGAGATACTTTTCAGAAAGTCCTTGAGGACATCCTGTTTACAAACGGGGTCAGCCTCACAAAGTACAAACTGTACACACCGATCGGAAAGACAAGCGGCAATTATTACACATCCACAAAGGTGTGGTTCGGAGAATCGAGCTCTGCAGGATTCAAATATCGTGCCCATCTGGAGTTCATTTATCGAGGCGACTTCAGGACCCTTTCTGCCGGCGGAACTAATACTACTATTCTCGGCAGAAGCAATTATTATGCCCAAGTCACAAGCAGCCTTTCGGACGGCGGAAACCCGGTCTGCTCCGTATCTGTATATTATGGCAGCAGCGGCCACAGTCTTGGATACTGGTCGGGTTCGCCGGGATACAAAATAATCGGCGTCGGCTCCAAGTTTGCAATTGACGTCGACCCCATTGCCGGGACGGGATATATAGGCTGCGATTATATTAATCCTGATACTTTAGAGACAGGGCATCTTGAAACGACGTGGACGTTCACCGCCTCGACATCGACAAATACTGTATACATGACCTGTGCGTTCGGCGGAACGGGCGCGTCGGGAGCCGCCAGCACGTATCACAGCGCGAAGCTCCAATGGGAGGTCTACCGTGTCTGGGATGAAACAGGGGCGCTTATCATTGACGCCATGTACGGCACCAATGAAGACGGATCGATATGCTATGTAGCAAACGCCGCCACAGGATATGTCGTCAGCACGTCATATTACGAACCATATGGCTCATTAATCGGCACCGTGTCTGATTTCACAAGAGTGCAGCGCGATCTGGAGCTGGCTGACAGCATTATTTACAGCGACGGCGTTGCGGCATTGCAAATTCGCGGCTGGCTCAATATCGGAACCAGGCGCGAAGCGCTGCATCATCTGCTTTTCGCCAACAATGTGTGCCTGCTCAAAACCGACAACGGTAAATTTCTGTTCACAAAGCTGGCGACGGCTCAGGTCGGCACTGTTTCCGAAGAATGCATGTTCGACGATTCTGAGGAGGAGCTGATCGATGCCGCGAAGAAGATCAGCGTCACAGAGCATTCCTACGAGACAAGCGGAGCGACGTCAGAAGTCATTTTTGACAATTCATCAAGCCCACTGGTCGACGGACAGTATATTGCGGTGTTTGAAAAGGCTCCTGTCTTTGGAGCACTGACAGCGTCAGGGCTTACAGTCATCAACAGCAACTGTAACGCCGCAGTCGTCACGGGACGAGGCACAATCACCGGCACTCCGTATCTGCACTCCAAGGCCGTGATCCAGCAGACCGGCTCGGCGTCAGACGGCTCCGACGTTTCCGTCAGCAATGTCGGACTGATCACGAGCGCAAATTCTGACAGTATCATGTCAAAACTCAAAGCGTACTATTCTGGGAAGCTCAGCAGAATCAAGAACAGCATCAAATACAGCGGCGAGCGGTGCGGCCTGGTATACGGATTTAAGACGCTTTATTCAGATGACAACTCCGCCTATCTCGCAAAGATCGTCGCCAAGTCATCGTCGTTCGTCAAGGCAGCGTGCGAGTTCATATCCGGCTTCTCTCCCGTATCATCGAGCGGGTATACGGACTATGCGATCGTAACATATAGCAGCGACTGGACCGTGCCTGCAGAATTACGCAGTTCGGACTCGCCGACAATCCGGCTGAACATTATCGGGAAAGGCCATGACGGCACCGCAGGAGCCAACGGCAAAGCCGGAAGCAGAGGAAGCTACGGCGACGGAGCTTTGCAAGGCGGTGCCGGCGGTGCCGGCGGCGAGGCCGGTTCAGGCGGCGCAGGCGGGAATATCTACACAATCACGCTGGACGTCACAAACATTAACAAAATCTCCGTCTCCAACAGCGGGTATAACACAATAGTACGCACGTATGATGACAGCGGAACGCTGGTGAATACTTACTCGTCTGCAAGCGGCGTTGCTTCCGATTCCGGATTCATGAATATTTTCACCGGAGTTTATTACGCGAGAAAAGGGAGCGACGGCATCAACGGAGGTGCCGGAGGCAAAGGCGGGTACATCACGCTTTCATCCGGCGTCACGACCAAAAAGGGCGAAAGCGGCGGGGATGCCGGAGATTATACCGGCGGCGTATCTTATGGCTGCATCGTGCGAAGCGTCAGTTATACGACCGGCACAGGATATGAGTACAATTCATATGGCGGAGGCGGCGGAGCTGCGTATGGGAACAACGGCGGAAACGCCTACAGAGGCAACGAGCCACTCCCGGGAATTGTAGAGACTCACGCCGGCGACGGAGCAAACGCGATTGTACCAGACAATGTGTATACGGAATACGGCTCCGGCGGCTTCGGCGGAAACGGAGGCGGCGGAGGCGGCGGTGCCGGGACAAGGACCGCAGCAGTGCCTGACGAATACGGGAACTATTCTTATTCCACATATTATTACTGGTCTGGCGCATATGGCACGGGAAGCTCCGGTACGCCCGGCATAGACGGCTGCGTCATCATCTACTATTGAGGAGGATATGATGGCTATCTACGGAGGATTTACGATAGACGGCACAGATCTCGCGCCGTATGTCAAAATGGACGAGGGCCTGAAGCCTTCCAAATACGTCGTAAACGGCCCAAACGCCGGCCGAACGCTGAACGGAACGGCCATCCTCGATGTCGTCGCAGAGAAGCACCGGATCGACATCGTCTGCAGGGAGCTGACCAGCGCGGAAAGTCATGTCGTGCTTGGATGTCTCAGCTCCGGCGCTATGACCGTGTCCTATGAGGATCCGGAGGACGGCTATATCACGATCAGCGCATACTGCGCCAGCTGGGCAGCGGGCGTAAAGAGGATAAAGCCGGGTACAAGCCAGACTGTCTGGTCCGGCGTCAGCTTCGCTCTGGTGGAAATCTAAAAACGCAAAATTGTGTCCGAATCGGACACGGCAAAGGAGGGCCTGATTGATGTCAGAAACCGCATACAGAATTACCATTGCCGACTTCTCCGGCGGAAGAGTCATAACCACCGCCCCGGTCTGGCAATACTCAACCGGCCAGGTGCTACAGCTTGAGGGCCTGGAACTGCCGGCCAACTTCCGGGTTGACTTCGGAAACGAGAAAACCCGCGACTACACAAAGCCCCAGCTCGCCACATCGGCCAGCATCGGGATCCCGGACGAGTATTTCCTGAGCGGGAAGCCGGTCTATGCCTTCGTGGTGCTTTCGGACGGCGAAGGCGACAGCGGAACGGAGTACGTGGCCGAGGTCCCTGTCCTGCAGCGTTCAAAGCCGACAAACTATACGCCGAACGATGTGCAGCAGAGCGTCATTGACCAGCTGATCGAGGCGCTCAACGAGGGCGTCGAGGAGGCCGAGCAGAGCGCGGAGGACGCGGAGGCTCAGGCGCTCAAGGCCGAGGGCTACGCTGTCGGCACCCAAGGCGGGGAGGCGGTCGGTGAGGAATCCCCGTACTACCAGAACAACGCCGCATATTTCGCCGGTCAGGCCGGATCCTCCGCAACAGCGGCTGCGGGGTCCGCAACAGCGGCCGGAACAGCCAAAACCGCTGCTGAGACCGCGCAGGGCAAGGCCGAGACGGCGCAGGCCGGAGCGGAACAGGCAAAAAGAGACGCACAGAGCCTTGTGGATGGGGCCACAGCTTCGATCGTCGCTGCAAGAGACAGCGCGGTGCAGACGGTAAACGGCGCCGGTACCACCCAGGTTCAGGCTGTTAATTCAGCCGGAACTACTCAGGTCGGGAACGTCCAGAACGCCGGTACTGCTGCAGTCGGGAATGTGAACGCCGCGAAAGACACCGCCGTTGCTGCTGTCCAGCAGGAAGGTGCCACGCAGACGGCAAACGCAAAAGCGCAGGCCGACGCCGCAGCGCAGAGCGCAGCCGCAGCCGGAACCGCCAAGGACGACGCCGTCGCCGCGAAGAACGAGGCAGTCCAGGCGAAGGAGGCCGCGGAAGCGGCCGCGGCGCACCTGACCGTCGACGCCGCCCTGGACACCGAAAGCGAAAACCCGGTGCAGAACAAGGTCATCACCGGCGACATCAACCACATCTACAGCATCCTCACCGCAACCGGAGACGACATGTACCGCATGATGCTGGAAAGCGGCGTGCCCTATAAGACCGTATTCAAGTCCTTCCTGCTGGCCAACGGCGTCAGCGCCATGGTGGACATCACCGCGCTCCTGGACCGGTGGTACACCCTCAGCAGAACCGGGTGGACCGGCGGCACGATCTTTGATCTGCCGGTGGAAGGCCAGTCCATGAATTCAGACGGCACGCGCATCGGCGACAACATCGGCATGAGCTGCACGCCCAGCACGCGCACCGTGGCCGGCCAGGACGATTACGCCAGCGTCCCACTGTTCACACCGATCGACTGCAACGTCTATCTGGACACAGACGGTAAACCGCACATCACGGCGGTGGACATCGACGACTGCGGCCCGGCCTTCGAACGGTATAACGCTACGAAGATTGTCGGCGTCCTCCAAATGACCGGCTGGATCAAAATGATTGACAACTCCAGCGGCTGGGGCATCGACTACACGGATCAGGCCGACACGGAAGGGTACGTGCCCTTCCCCGGAAGCGTGGATCTGGACGGCACCGTGCGCAGCTGGATGGTCCACGGCAAATACAACTTCGGTGAAGGCTGGACCTGCTGCAGCAGCGTCAAGTCCAAGATCTGGAACGTGAGCCACAATTCGCAGCTCAGCGGGATCCGCACCGCCTGGGGCACCCGGTACTGCGGCGCGACCAGCGCGGACGATTTCTTCCTGAAAATCATGCTGTGGCTCAAATACGCGCGGCTCGACAGCGACCGCGTCCTGCAGGGCTGCTGCAACTACAACTACGAGTATCAGCCGGCGCTGGCCGAGACCGGTGTGGAGCGTATTCTCCTGACGCCGGCCCAGGCAGCGAACCTTGAGATCGGCAGCTCGGTGGTGCTGGCAGCGTCCAAACGCGCAGCCTCAAATGTCGTCGACCGCTGCAAGATTACCCTGATCGAGACCGTGGAGATCGACGGCGTGAGCTACGGCGCGGTCTACGTGGACAACGGCGGGACGACCTTCGACACGACTACGGAACTCTGGCTCAGTACCATCGCGTGGGAGACGGGCAGCACGGACGACGTCCTGGGCAACGACGGCGGCATTAATCCGAACTCGCCGAAGTTCCCGGTCAAGCTCCAGGGAGTCGAGTATATGCTCGGCTATTACGAGGCCATGGGCGACACGATCCTGAGCTTCGAGGAGATCGACGGTGTGAAGTGCCAGGTGGCCAACGTCTGCCGGGACGCCACGAAGCTCTCGACCTCCGTCACGTCCGATTACATCACCTGCGCTTATGGCGTGCCAAGACCGGCGTCCGCCGGATGGACCTGGGGCAAGCGGATGGGGATCGACCCGGATCTGCCGGAGGTCCTGATCCCGTCCGTGGTCGGCGGCAGCTCCAGCACCGGGACCAGAGACGGTTTCTATGAGGAGGCGAACACCGCAACCGGCCTCCGCGAGTGGCTGCGCTTCGGCGACCTGGTCACCGGTCTGACGTACGCTGGCCTCTCCTGCGGCTGCGGCTACACCGGGCTCGGGGTCGCGTACTGGTCCTTCGGCGGGCGGCTTTCGCTCACCGGTAACAGGGGTGAATTTCAGGCGGCCGCCTAAGCGGACGACTGAAAGAGGGGACGAACGTCCCCTAATACCATAAAGTCCCGGCCATCAGGCCGGGCAGGGATTGATCATGCATCCGCTGGTGGCCTGTGGTGGCTGCGCTTCGGCAACCTGAACAACGGTCTGACGAACGCTGGCCTCTCCTGCGGCAACGGCAACAACGGGCTCGGGAACGCGAACTGGAACATCGGCGGGCGGATTTTTGAAAAGTTGAATGACACACACTGAGGGGCGCAAGCCCAAAGCATGATCTTTCCCGCGCTGCGGCGAAAATGTGTCGTACCGGCACCTGGACAGCTCTGAGATTTGAAGCTGCTCCTGTCGGGCGGGAAGCCGCCCGGTAAATCCCGCGAGGGACTGGGCGAGCAGGGAGCGAAGCCTGCTCGCGGGCTTAGTAGAACAAAGCCGAAAGGCCCTGAGATTCAAAAAGACAGAAACGGAGGGGAGCGATGAAAACATGGTGCAGAAACGTCGACCCCTCCGACGCGAAAACCATTGAGCCGCTGATCTATCAGGCGCTGCAGCCAAAGCTGAAGCGGAAGGATTACTCCGAGTTTACAGCACAATACTGCACGCTCAGCGGCAAGGAGATCCGGCAACGGGCGCACCAGGCGCTCGGCCTGTATCCGGAGCTGGCAACAGCGGTGCACCTGATCGCGCTGGACATCGCGGCGAGGATCCGCGGCGGCGATCTGATGCTGGCACCGATCCGCTACGAGAGCCGCACGGACGGGCTCAGCAAGAAGACCCGCATCATCGGCATCGAGTCCGTGATGCAGCAGCTGATGGAGCATGTGGCGGTCGGCTGCATGCACGAGCTGTGGGAGAAGAAATACGAGGCCCATCAATACGCCAGCATCAAGGGCAAGGGCCAGCTGAAGGGCGTGAAGCAGATCCGGAAGTGGACGCAGCAGGGCCTGACGCCGTACTTCACCAAACTGGACGTGCGGCAATGTTTCCGCAGCCTGAGCCGGAAGACGGCCATGAAGTGGCTGCGCCGGGACATCGGCAAGAATGAGCGCCTGCTGTGGTTTGTGGACTCGCTTCTCCGGATGCACGGCGAGGGACTCGTGATCGGGAGCCTGCTGAGCCAGTTCCTCTGCAACTATTTCATGAGCTATGCCTATCGATACGTCATGGGCCTGCACAAGGAGCGCAGAGGAAAGAGGGTCAAGCTCGTAAGCTGCGCCCTGTTCTACATGGACGACATCATGCTGGCCGGCAAAGACCGGCGCAACCTGCTGATGGCCGTGCGGAAGCTCATCCGCTTCCTGAAGCAAAGCTTCGGGCTGGACGTGAAGCCCGGCTGGCACATCCGCAGACATAAAGACTGCAGCATCGACATGATGGGCTATGTGGTCACGGCAGCGGGCAGGATCAAGGTGCGCGGGAGAGTCTTCCTCCGGGCGCGCCGCGCGTTTGTGCGATCGGCAAAGGGAGACGACCGCCCGAAAACTCAGCGACGGGTGTCGGCTTATTACGGTTTCTTCAAAGCCGCGAGGATCAAGAGCTTCAGGACGCCGGAAAGGCTGACCGTCAATATCCACAGCATCCAGGTAAAAGCATCCATTTTGACAGCGAAAGAAGCAAGGAGGGAAATGCTATGCGCTGCGTAAGCAAATCTGCCGAGAGGCAGACAGACATCGAGATCGCCATCCGGAATGGGATCGCGCAGATCTACCTGCGGTCCGGGCACCGCGAGGTCTCAGAGGAAACCGAGACCATCAGCGGGAACGCGACCGTCCGGGTGACGGAGACGCACTGGGAGTGCAACGAGGCGTACATGGAATGCGCCGACAGCGAAGCGCCGGACGCAGAAGAGGTGGCCGAGGACTTCGAGGCCTGGTATGAGTACGTCGGAGACTGGAAACCAGAGAAGCAGAAAACCCTGGCGCAGCTGCAGGCCGATGTGGAATATATCGCGGCCGTGTCCGGGATCGAACTGGAGGTGTAAACAATGGCGGCAATCCACAGCAAGAACTATCTCAAGTTCAAGCGGTATTATGAGCAGGGCCTGTGGGACATCGAACGCCTGCGGGCTGTGGTCGGCGTGCCGAAGACCGGCATCACGGCCGAGGAATTTAAACAGATCACCGGCCAGGACTATGCCCCGGAGGATGAGGACACATGAGGACCTGTGTGATCACCGCCGTCTGCCTGATCGCCGTGGTGGCGATCGTGGGCTGCTATGCCGCGCTGATCCTCTCCAGCCAGATCTCCCGGGCGGAGGAGCGCCGGGGGAGGGAAGCCCCGCCGGATCCGGAGAGGGAAGAAACCATCGAGGCGCTGCACGATGACGGCAAGCGGTACAGCGGCCTGCTGGAGGACGATGTGTATGACTGACATTCAAAGCATTTACGCCGTGCTGCGGCAGTCGGGGATGACCGAGACGGGCGCCCTGGCCATGATGGGCAACTGGATGAAAGAGAGCCTGCTGGATCCGTTCCGGAAACAGGGAGACCTCACCGCTGCGGCGCTGCCCTCTCACCAATACGTCGCCCAGGTGACCAGCGGGGCCATCCAGAAGATGGCCTTCGCAAGGGACCAGATCGGCTTCGGCCTGGCACAGTGGACTTTCTGGGACTTTGTCGGGAACCGGGAAGGCCGGAAGCTGGACCTGTACAACTTCTGGAAATCCTCCGGGCTGCCGCTGGACAGCGCCGTCATGCAGGCGCGCTTTGCGATCTGGGAGCTGACCCACAAGGGCCAGTATAAGAGCCTGTGGTCTTACCTTCAGACGGTGGGCCCGGACGGACTCAAGAACGCGGTCGACCGGATCTGCCGGGAGTATGAGCAGCCGTCCTACAACAATATCCAGGAGCGCTACGACGCCGCAGTGGAGCTGGCCGCCCGCCTGGACCTCAACTCGACAGATCTGCCGCAGGGATCCGGAAATGCAGAAAATGTGTCCGAATCGGACACCGGCCCCTCAGGACAGGAGGCAGTGCCGAAGGAGCCGGACAAGCCGACGACACCGTTCTGGCCGGTGAGAGGCGCGAAGGGCGGCAAGGATGATCCGGGTCTCTGCAGGGGGATGGTCGGATGCGACGTCATGCACCTGCAGACAGGCCTGACCTGCCGCGGGCACGGCTGCGTGATCGACGGCGTCTTCGGCGATGAAACCGAAACCGCCCTCAAAGGCTACCAGACGGAGCAGGGGCTCGCGGTCGACGGCGTGTGCGGGCCGAATACCTGGAAGACGCTGCGGCCGGCGTAAGTCATTACAATTACCATTACAATGATCATGATAAATCAGGAGGAATCATTATGACACCACAGGAACGCGCACAAGACATCAAGGCCATGTTTGTGGCCGCGCTTGGATTTCTGACCGCCCTGCTGGGCTGGCTGGGCATTGCTGTGGCCCTTCTCGTCATCGCCATGCTGGTGGACTACCTGACGGGTTCCCTGGCCGCCAAGGCGGCCGGAGAGTGGTCCAGCGACATTGCGCGGGCAGGGCTGCGGCACAAGCTCGGCACGATCATTGCCGTGGGCGTGGCAGCCTTCGCCGACGCCGGCGTGCAGGTCGCGCTCATGAACGTGGACGGCCTGCCCTTCATGGTAGACTTCGCCTGGCCTCAGTGCTTCACGCTGCTTGTGACGCTGTGGTACTTCTTCACAGAGCTCGGCAGCATCCTGGAGAACGCCGGGAAGCTGGGCGCGCCGATCCCGCCCTGGATGAAAAAAGGCATCGCTGTGCTGAAGACGAAGACGGAGGAGAAAGTCGCCGAAGGCGGGATCCCTGTGGAGCAGCTGGAGCAGACCGCGGGAATGACGGCAGCGACTGTGCGCGGGAAGCACGAGCCGAAGGAGGACGCCCTGGAGCCGACGCAGCAGGAGATCATCGCGGATCTGAAGGGCATCGACTAAGGGCCTGTGAGCAGAGGGTAATAGGCAGGGTAATAGTATGCCATTTTATGCCATGATGCGCCATGGAGCGATTGAGGCCGCTTGACAGATCGCCGAGAAGATGAGAAACCGCCCGGGTGCGTGTACCAAAAATCACGAATTTGTCAAGCGGCGGGAAAGTCCACCAAAATAGCAAAAACCACACCTTTTGGTGTGGTTCTTGTGGTGGACGATACAAGACTCGAACTTGTGACCTCCCGCACGTCAAGCGGATGCG
>CAMHMZ010000025.1 GCA_946186375.1 uncultured Clostridia bacterium | reverse complement strand
ATATGGGCGAGTACACAGCGGAAGCGGTCGTCAATGAGGCGATGCGGTGGGAAGGCTACCTTGAGAAGGCATCGACCGGCACGGACGAGCAGCTGAAGAGCAAAACGTGGAATCCCGGCAGCGCAAACATAACGTGGTTCTGGCGGTGGCACAGCAGGCAGGGAACACTCAGTGGCCTCCAGGGCGGAGCCTGGTGCGACGGTTTCAATGACTTCATTCACGGCGTCGTCGCCGGTGTCGAGAAGGCAGCGCGAAGCCTGAACGGTTACTCCGGATACACACCGGACAGCGCAGCCAGGTATAAGGCTGCGGGCCGGTGGATCAGCCCGACAGGTGAGCCGCTCTTCGGTGATCAGATCTTCTTTAAGGGATACGTCTCTTCTGAGAGACAGAACAGGATCAAACACACGGGCATCGTCACGAAGGTGACGCCGACGCGGGTCTACACAGTCGAAGGGAACACCTCCAGCGAGGCCGGGGTCGTCGAAAATGGCGGCTGCGTCAGGTGCAAGTCCTATCTCCGGACCGATCCCGCGATTGCAGGATACGGACGCCCGCTGTACGACAGCACGAAGGAAGCAGCTGCAGGTGATCCGGCGAAGCAGATCCCGAAAGGCGAGTGTTACCGCTTCCGGCCGGCAGCGGTGAGCCGCGGAGCCAAGAGCGCGAGCGTCCTGCTCCTGCAGGAGATCCTCATGGCAAGGGGACTCTATAAGGGCCCTCTTGACTGGGAGTGTGGGGACGGCACGGCGGCCGCGATCGACGCTTACCAGACAAGGCGCAGGAAGGCAGGCGTGGAGCTTGGCACGGATGGAAGGAACGACGGCACATGCGGACCGCTCATGTGGGCGGACCTGCTCGCACTTCCCCAGGACCTCGACGGCTTCTTCTACCTGTACACGGTATCTTACGCCGTCAAGAGTACGAGCTGCCTGCTCCTGCAGGAGATCCTCATGGCGAGAGGGTACTACAGCGGAGGCCTCGACTGGGAGTGCGGCACGAAGACGGTGGCAGCGATCAACGCCTACCAGCAGCTCCGGAGGTCTGCAGGCGTGGAGCTTGGCACGGACGGAAGGAACGACGGACAGGCTGCGAAGAAGGTCTTCAGGGACCTGCTGGCGATCGAAGCAGCATAATATTGATTTTAGGGGCGGACACAGTTCCGCCCTTTTTCATTGCCAAAATTCAAATTATGAGATAAGATAGGCATCGAATTAAAAGGAGAATGGAGAAGGATATGACTGATCAGGAATACAATGCCAAGATAGAGGAACAGTGGAGATATATAGAAGAGCTCAAATTGATGGTCGCGGAGCGCGCTGCGATACTGGGACGTCCTTTAATCTCGTGTACAGTATCGTTCGGATGTCAGATAGAAACTGAATACGGTATAGTTTGATATTGCGTCCTTCGGGACGCTGTTTTATTCTATAGTCACGACGAGGGGATGACATCATCAACTCACCAGTCCCCTCGTGGGCTTTGCGGTGTGGGCGGGAGTACGGACCGCCCACAAAGTCAGTTAGCACTCTGGCACGGATCATTGACAGCTGAGATCTGGCCGGTTAATTACACCAACGGCCCGGGAACGGACAGGCCCGGGCCTGCCCCTTAAGCAGTTCAGGAATGGACTTTTTCATTCTCTTTCATAATCAAATACTTCTTCACGAAAAAGGCGGGACTTGCGACCCCGCCTTTTTTCGTTTCATTCTTCAAAAACTGCTTGTGTCTGCTCCGATGAGTGTGCTAATATCAACTTGTCTAGGGAGTATCTTAGAATACTCGAAAAAGAAGCGCGTAGCACTTTGTGTTATGTGCTTTTTTTATTCAAATTGACTTTTGTAAATGAATTTGTGGGTGATCCCGTTCTTCATCCGGATAGCGTCCACACGTTTCCCGGACACGGTCACCTTGTCGACCGTCAGGTCTACGAAGTCCCGGATCCCCTTGTCACCTACTGCGGCCGCAAATGTCGGATAATCTATGTGCCCGCCCTTATGTATCTCGTGGGCGATCAGGAAGGAGGCAGCCGACCGGATAAAAGCGCTCTCCGGGACGGTCGTCGCCATGCTGACATTGAGTGCCCTGAGGGCGTTCTCTGCTTTGACGCGCTCGCCCTCGAGCTCCGCCCTGGTCTCGAGGTATTCCTTCTCAGGAATGGTGTCATCACCGAAGAGGTACAGCTTTTTGAGACGGTCGAGCGCCCTCGTCGACCTCTCTATCTGCTCCCGGAGCTGCCTGGCTTCGTCCATGCGGTCGGCAGCGGAGCCGGTCAGCTGGTCCGGCCGGTACTCGTAGCCGTCCGGATGCTCACCTGTGAGCAGGGCGTAGAGCTCGGCCAGACCTTCGGATCCGAGGCCGGCGACATCCCTGAACGTCTCGTCAGACAGCAGGATCTTCTCCATCTCGTCGGCGCTCCGGATCTCTTCGCGCATGGCTGCGGCTCTGGCCAGAGCTGAAATATAGTTGAACACGAACGGCCCGACAGTGACGTCGGACGTCCCGGGACCTGTGCAGGTCCTTTTATTTCTCTTTGCGCTGCATGTATAGGTGGACGGCCTGAAGCCTGAGTTCCGGACCTTGTCCTTCTTTACGACTGTCATAGGTGAGCCGCAGGTACCACAAATCAGATGACCGGCGAAAGCGTGGAAGATGTCCTTCTGGTGGACAAACCCCGGCTGATTGACGGCGAGCTTGTGGGACTCCAGGAGCGCGACAGCTTCCGCCTGGGTCTCCCTCGGCACGATCGGCGGGAAGGCGTCCCTGATATAGACGACGTCCTTCGGGTCCTTCAGAGCGCGGCGACCGCTCTCCCGATAATTATAGCGATAGTCCCCGCAGTTGATAGGGTTCCGGAGGATGTCCGCGACCGTCTTGGTCGTCCACCAGCCTCCGCGCTTGGTCTTTATATTGTTACCGTTCAGATAGTCCCTGACCTTGGATGTCGAGCCTGTCTGCAGGTATAGCTCGAAGATCTTCCGGACGACAGGCGCTTCGGCCTCGTCATGCTCCGGGAGCTTTGCTTCTGCGTTCCACTTCCAGCCGTAGGGGACACGGGCACCGTTCCAGAGACCCGCCTCAGCCCTGCCGATCATAACGCCGGTCACGCGCTCGCTGGTCATTTTCCTCTCAAGCTCCGCGAACACCAGGATAATCTTTAGGATCGCCTCGCCGATCGCGGTCGACGTGTCAAACTGCTCGTTCAGCGAGATAAATGTAACGTGGCACTGTTTAAATTCGTCGTACATGAGAGAGAAGTCGACCAGATTACGACTGATTCGGTCGATCTTATGCACGACAACATTTTCGACTCTGCCCGCCCTTATATCTGCCATCATGCGCTGGAAGCCGGGCCGGTCGGTATTCTTCCCGGAGACACCGGCGTCCTCGTAGATCTCAATGAGGTCATCCGGGACGTGGAGCACATGGCTGCAGTAGGCGGTGAGCTCTTTCTTCTGGTGCGGAAGGCTGTCCTTGTCGACCTGGTAAACGGTCGAGACACGGACATAGAGGGCAGTCTTCCGGCTGTTGATATTGTCGATCATAGCACTACCCCATAATATAGACTAAAAAAGGGTATAAAAAATAAGCCCTACAAAAACGGCCGGGCTTATGCTATAATTCCACTTGTCTGGGGTGGTCTTATAGCATAGGCCAACAGCCTGTTATAAGCCATAGCGCTCACCTGTTCCAGCAGGTGGGCGCGTCCTTTTTTATGCGCGTCTTTATAGGACGCATTTTTTTATTATCAATCATTCTTAATCACGACAGCCCCATCGCCGACAGCTCCGAAGTTCGTGCCGACTTCGTAGGTACTCCGGGGAGCAGCTTCTTCCGGATCCGCGCCGGCAGCAGTGGCTTCGGTCTTGATCTTCTCAGCCTGCTCGGGGTTATACTCCGCAAGAATCTCAAGAGCGGCCTGCTCTGTGAGCGCCCACCATTCCTCAGGCAGTCGCGACAGCGCATTGACGAACCTGTAGCGGAAGCTCTCCGGAGAGTCGGCAAGAACACGGTCGGCCCACGCGTGGAGCTGCTGGCGGCGGTCGGCGCTGATGAACATCTCGCCCGTCCCTTCGCGGAGCCACTCCTCGGATACGTTCCACTCTCTGCAGATAGCTGAAATAACTGCATCTATAGGCTGTCGAGATCCATTTTCATATCCTGCGACAGTTCCCTGCTTAATCCCTATCTTTTCGCCGAAAGCTGTCTGATTGAGGTGCAGCTCTTTCCGTAATGCCTTAATTCTATCTTTCAACTATTTATCCTCCTTTCATTTTGTATATTAACACGCAGAATATAGCAATGCAATAATTTTCAGCATAAATATATTGACAATGCAATAGCAACGCTATATTATGATATTGCAATGCTTTATTATGACATTGCAAAGGCGTAAACCCACCCCAGACAAGTGGATAACGAAACGATAATTAGCGAGGTAAAAGAGAATTATGGAAAAGACGACAAAAGCAACGAATGAAGTGATCCTTACGAAACTCGCCCTCATCCTGCCATCAATGCCGGATGAGGGCAAAGAGAGGCTTCTGGCCAGAATTGAAGGTATGAGCGACGTTATTGACACGATAACAGGAAAGAAGCCTCCGAAGGTGAAAGCATGAAAAGGAAGGAGGTGAGCGAGACGAATGGACAAGATTGATGAGTTCTATGCTTCAATTCCACGGGGGAGATGTAGACCATGCAATTTCGCAAGAGCCATTGTAGCCAATGGACAGTTTATGTTCCTCGGATGTACACACCCGCCGTATAAGGGCAAGTGGGTAGCGGAAATTAAGGATTGCCCAAAGACGCAGAAGAGAGGAGGTGAAAAACATTAGCAGCCACAGAGGAGAATCTCTCGACGCAAGGGTCGGCCTCTTCATGCAGATCCAGCAGACGCTCTGCGATAATCTGGGCCTCGCCTTCGCCGTGAAGCACGGCGAGCCGTTCATACTTTATGACGTATTCGAAGGCCGGCAGGTGGAAGTGGATCCGAAAGAAGTGACCCATGTCAGACATGAGAAGGGAGAGACCACGATCACCAGGGAAGAGAGAAGACCAGCAGAAGAAAAGACCGGGGACTGGCTCATGGACCGGTTCACAAAGATCAATTAACAATTTTATAAGGAGATCAGCAAATGAAAAGATTTAAGAAAATTATGATACTCGCGATAACGGCCATCATGATCATGACAGCATTTGCAACGACAGCAAGCGCTTCCGAAGGGTGGAAGATGGGCGAATATGTCGACGAAGTCGTTCCGGGAGAGGAATACATTATCGAGTCGGTTAAGTTCCCCGGAAAAGTCGCCTCTCCGGATCGCCGGGCAAAGTACAAGGACTATATAACACTCACAACGTTCGACGAACAGCACCCCTATGCTGCACAGCAGATATGGCACTTCACAAATTATGATACTAAATGGGTCGACGATCCTATGCTGGGAAATTACGACGTTAGCTTCGAAAGGCCCGGAATGTTCATGATATCAAATCACACGGACTATGATGGATCATGGACACAGACGCTCAGGTTGATCACATACGACTCTAAAAAGGGGTACACGGCCAAGTTCATCGAGTACAACAGCGACGGCTCGACAGCTGATACCCAGTGGTTCAGATGCGTCAAGCTCTATAAAAAGGACGGAAAACAGGTCTGGAAAATAACCGGAGTATCGAGCGGGACCAGAGTGGCTCCGGGAGGATGGTCGGAGGTTTATTTCCGTAGACCGGAGTAATTGGCAATATAAAACACAGACAGCCGGGAGAGACCGGCACCTTCATGGCGTAGCTCAATCTGGCAGAGCGGTCGGTAAAAGCTGATGGACTTTGCGGGTTCAAATCCCGCCGCCATGTTCCGTCCATCCGGACGAAAAACTACAGAAAGGAGGAAAGAAGGTAATGGAAGCAGAAAGAGAAATATTTAGCAGGGCAATAAGGAAGATCAATAAAAGACGGGCTGAACGGGGGCAACCGTCAGCCCGGTACATTATTGAACTGGATGGGAAAGTAATCAGGTCGGTGTCGAAGGACTTTAATAGTCTGGAACTTCTTCGATGTCTAAATCATCCCATGATTCGAGGTCGCCGTACTTGTCATAAACATCAAAGTGCAGTGTGGCGGGTACTTGCTCTCCTTCATCTTCATAACCGTCGATGATGGTGACATCGACATAGTTATAACGTGCGTTGCTCATTTCGGCAGCGGCATGAAGGAGACTGGAAACACGGATTTTCATGAAAATCACCTCCTTTCACAAGGATGATACCACACGAATGAGAGGTGATGGAAGAGTAATAGAAAGGAGGAATATATAAATGGCGAAGCTCGTAGACTACCAGGACGTTAAGGACTGTATAGATCTTGCGATAAAACACGGGGTCACACTGGAAGAGTTCAGGGGTTATGTGGAATTATGGGATGATTTTGTTGACGGCTACCGCTGGATCAGTGTTGACGAGAGGCTCCCGGACGAGCACGACTCTCTCTTCGCAAAGTATGCAGGCACAGAAAAATGGAGGCCGAGCATGTGGCTGAAATCATCGGACACCGTAGAGGTTACGATCGAGCACCCGGGAGGGCAGAGAACAACGACTCTCACAGGCACCCATGACGGTATATGGTTTATACCGTTTATGACACGGGACGCCGTCGTTGTTGCGTGGCGTCCGCTCTCGAAGCCATACGAAGGGAGGAAAGCATGAGCAGGCTCAGCTTTGAGATTTATCAGCTCCGTAAGTCACGGGAGACCATTGGCCTGAAGGGCAGGAGCCTCAAAGGGCTGAAAATGCACGGGATGCAGCTGGAAGCGGACCTATACGAAAAGGTCTACAGGTCAGCCATTACACTGTGGGACAGACGGACCGCTGTGGATATCCTGGAAGAATTATATGACACCTACAGGCGTTACTTCCCGGACGATTACACAGGCTCAGCGGTCGGCGTCAGCGACGTCGTCATCCTGGAAGGAGAAGACGGGATCCGCACGGCGTACTACTGTGACCCGTGGAGCTGGCCGGACGTGACCGATGAATGGGAGGCCAGCAGGGCCGCGCCGGCAGCAGTCGCGCAGGAAGAGCAGACATTTGCAGACTTCCTGAAATGAAAAGAGCGCCGGCGATGCCGCGCCAGCGCTCAGAGAAATGGAACTGTTAACAGGAACAACTTCCGCCCCCATTATAGCACGACGGAAGGAAAAAGGGAGAAAGAACTATGGAGAAAGACACAAATAGCACAAATGCAGTACTGGATCTGTTCGCCGAGCTCGTCCCGAAGATGCCGGAGGCGGGCAGGAAGGAGCTCCTCAATATTGGCGAGGGCATGAGGATCATTATCGAGTCCAGCCCGAAGCCGTCCAAGGGCGGACCGGCGGCGTGATCCGCCGGGGCTCCCCGGAACATTAGGAGGTATTCATGGGAAAATTACTTTTTGAACAGAAGAGCTACCACAAAAAGATCGATTATGAACTTACAAAGCCGGAGCAGGGCGCTGTCGTCACAGAGCTCTTCGACAATCTCTTCGAGGCCTGCGGCTTCCCGATCATGGTCATGGTCGACGGCGAAGTGGTAGAGGACGGCACGGCGGCACAGTGGCTCGGCCAGCTGAAGCGGGCCTATACGGACGAGGTGATCGTCCTCGAGACCGGCCGGATCTTCCGCTGGTCGGAGCTGAGCAGGGACAACGGGGACAACCCGGAGATGGAGGAGCTCAGGGAGACAGATCTCTGGAAGGAAGTGATCCTCGAGAACGAGCTGGGCGCTGCGGTCGACCCGCTCCGGATAGCGAAGGACTTCCTGACATGGCTCGACGTCCTGATCATCGAGGTAGGAGCACCGACATATTAAGGAGGCAGATATGGGCGAAGAATCCACTATGAAGAACGGTACCCTGTCACCCTGTCCGGAGTGCGGGGCCGCCTTCATTGAGATTAACACGATAGGACCCAACACAGAGGGATCCGCAAAGACACATTTTATAAGGTGCGTGAAATGCGGCTATTCGCTCGGCCCTTACGTCATGCTGCAGCAGGCTATCAAGGGATGGGAGAAGATACCGCGGAGCGCTCCGGAACCGGACAAAGGAACGGAAGAGGCAGCGGGCGACCTGGACAAACCTGAAGAAACCGAGACAGATATGGACAAACCGGAAGAAAAGGAATGGACGAAGGCACACAGAAAGTCACCTGACAAGATCTCGATGGTCATGCTGCCGATCGGCCAGCTCCGGAACCATCCGAAGAACGTCCGGAAGGTATACGCGGATATCGATGACCTGGCGGACTCCATCCGGACGCGCGGCGTCATGCAGAACCTGACGGTCGTGCCGGCACCGGGGCATGAGGAGGCTCTCGACCTCTTCTATGTCGTCATCGGTAACAGAAGACTGCAGGCAGCACAAAAGGCAGGGCTCTCAAAACTGCCCTGTTCGATCGCCTTCAACATGCCGGAGCGCGAGCAGATCTCTATCATGGTCACCGAGAACATGCAGCGGTCGGACCTGTCACTGATCGAGCAGGCGGAAGGCTTCCAGCTCATGCTCGACCTGGGCGAGACGGTCCAGACGATCCATGAGAAGACCGGCCTCAGCGAGACGACAGTCAGGCACCGCCTGAAGCTGTCGGAGCTGGGCGTCGACCAGATCCGGAAGAGACAGGCCAGGGAGGAAAAGGAGAGCGAGCGCTACTTCCAGCTGAGCATAAAAGATTATGAGTATTTGGAGAAGATCAAGAGCGTGAAGCAGCGCCGGGACATCCTGGACAAGGCGGAGAACTCCTCTAATTTGCGTTGGAGGGTCGACACGGAGCTAAAGGCACAGCAGCAGGCGGAAGAGCTGAAGAAGTTCGGGAAGGCCATGCTGAAGCTCGGGATCGTCCGGGACGATAAAAAAGGATCATGGCACAGCGGATACGAACAGATCAAATCGTACCGCATAGAGGCCGGTCTTCCTGACTCTGTCGGGCTCCCGAAGAAGTACCAGGGCAAGGAGAAGAAAATGTACTGGTGCGACAGCTACGGGACCGTCTACATCATGGCACCTGTTAAAAAGGAGAATAAGACCAAGACAGCCGCGGATCTGGAACGGGAAGCCCAGGACAGGCGCAGGAAGGAGATCAAGGACATCCTGACGGCAATGAACGCCGAGACCGATCAGTTCGTCCGCGACTTATGCACAGGGGCGCACAGCAGGCCGGCCGACCCAGATGGCCTGAAAGATATCCTGTGGTATCTGGCGACAAGGGTACACAGCAACGGGGCGCTGTGCACGCTCGACGTCAGGAAATTCGCGGCATTCATGAAGAAGACGTCGGACTACTGGGCGATGAAAGACGAGGACTGTGCCGAGGTGGCAAAGATGCCGGTCTGGCTGCAGATGCTGATCGCAGCAGCTACCAGATACGACCAGAACCGCTTCCAGCAACTTGTCAGCTATTACGCGCAGTATAACAGGGAATCAGCTGAGGGCGTCTTGGACTGGTATGAATTTCTTCATCAGCTCGGATTCAGCTTCTCGAAAGATGAGTATTACGCCATCATGGCCGGCAGGAGCGAACTGTACACCAAGGAAAAAGCGGAGGCAGAGACATGATAATTTTGACAAAGGAAGCTGTGATCATAAAGGCACAGGCAGCCCTGGAGAACATCCGGGGGATATCCGTCTCGGAGAACTGGCACAACTCGCGGCCGGTGACTCTGGCCATGCTGATCGAGGAGGCCGTCGAGAGCCATCCGGAGATCATGTGGTTCGGGGAAGATCTCCCGGACGTGCCGCTCTGTAAAAATATTTTCCCTGAGCAGGAAGTAGCTCAGGATGAGCAGGAAAGTGTTCGGGATGAGCAGGAAGCTGCTCACGTCGCTCCTGCAGGAGCTGGGGAAGATCCTGCGCCGGCAGCGGTCGACGATGACCACGAAAAGGCAAAGACACCGACGGACCTCGGAAAGTGGGCCGAGTACCAGGCGCGGGCACTCTCGAACGACGAGATCAATTTTGTTATCAAGAACATGCGCGATGAGGGCTATTCTTTTGCAAGGATCTCGACGGTCGTAAGGCTCACGCCGCCGGCCGTGAGCGCGAGATATACGAAGATCTCAAAGGAGTGAGGCATGGCGAAGCAGATAATCACGAACGGCGACAGGATCCGGAGCATGTCGGACGACGAGCTGGCGGAGTTCTTCGAAGAGGTCGAGGTCGACCAGGTAATAAAAGGGGACTTCTGCGGAAGCCTCTGCAGGTTCAGGGGGCCCGACAATGGACAGTGTGACGACATTTGTAAGTATTACAATGGCCGCACGTTAATCCAGGGGAACAAGATGGTATGGAAGGACTGGCTCCGGATGAAAGCGGAGGGCGTAACATGAGCAAATTAGACCTTCAGCAGAAATACAGGCTCGAGGGGATGGTCTTCGCCCGAAAGATCATGTGGGAGGCGAAGGCGCGCGGCGATGATCCTGTCACCGCCCTCGAGGACGAGATAAAGTTCAGGGCGCGGACCCCGGTCGTCGTCATGGCGACCGAAAAAGAACTCATGCAGGCGTCGGAGCCGATCAAGGAGCTGACGATCAAGACGATGCTCGCCGCGTCGATCATCGTCCTCTGGGAACAGTTCGGGTTCGGGAAGACACGCGCCGAGAGGTTCCTGAACGCCTTCCACACCTATGTGAGGGCGCTCGGGGAGAAGAGCGTCACCTGGTTCGACATCACCGACACGGTCAGGGACATGACCGGGATAGAGATCGACCTTAGTGACGCCAATATAGCAGGCAAAGGAGAGAATTATGGCTGACGGTTACAGGCTGAAGGACGGCCGGGAGGTCGCGGTCATGCGGATCCATGGAGAGAAGGACCAGAATGTCATCCGGTACGGCGTATTTTACAGATACCCGAAACTGGGGACAGGATGGCGTCCTCATCCGGGATTTAGCTTATACAAGAGCAATGAGGAGACATGGGAGGCGCTGAACGAATATGCTGCAGCGCACGACTGGACGCCGATAGACACGGAGGAAGAAACAGATGGAAGTAAAGTTTGAAAAGGTGGAAAATGGCCGGGAGCAGTATGCCTGCTATATACCTGACCGCCTCTATGTCCTGGAGAAGGCCGGGAGGCTGACCGGTGAATACTGGCAGATCATACAGTACAGCGAAGACCTCACGAGCCGGCCGACGACCTTCCCGACGATGCAGTCGGCAGCGGCAGCGGCCAGACAGGTGAGCCTGTCGGAGATGAGCGGCGTGCCGAAAGAGGTGGCCGAGATCATGCTGCAGCTGGTCTGCGAGGCGGAGACAGCGGATAAGTATGTCTTCCAGGACAAGGACGGCGACCGCTGGATCATGGACAAGCGGAGCCGCGAAGCGAAGAAGGTAGAGAAGAAGGAGGTCGTGAAGACGGTCTCCTCGATGGTCGAGGCGGTCAGGGAAGGCTGCAGGATCGCCCAGAAGTATATCGATGATAAAAAAGAGCGCTCCAAGTGGGCGTGGAATTATTAAGGAGGGTCACAAATGTCCAAGGAAATCATGGAAAATGACATGTGTATGGAAGCCTGTGAAGGCGTAACGGAGCCGATGGTATGGATCCCGGTCGCGCGGTTTGAGGAACTGATCTGGTCAGAGACAAGGTTCTGCACCCTTCAGACAATGATCGAGGAGGGCGTGGAGCTGCCGAAGATCTGCAGAGTGTTCGGCCTCGACCATAAGAAGACCACAGGGGACAGGCTGGCGGAGCTGATCGAAGACGTCATTATCGAGAAGGCGAAAGAGAAGAAGGCAAAGGCAGAAAAGGAAGCTGCAGAAGCTCCGGAACCGGAGACGGAGGAAGATATCAAGGCTAAAGGATGGACGCCCGTAGATGTCGACAACGCGAAGCTGCCGCCCAGCGTCATGGAACTCATTGAGGAAGCGAAGAAGGCCCACCCGGACGCGAAGGTCAGTGTATGGACGAAGCCCGTAGAGCTCACCCACGCGGAAGTCGAAGGGGTCGCGGACTGCACCTGCATCGATCCGGCAGACGCGGAAGGGCCTGAAGAGCCTGAAGAGAAGCATTTTATCGAGATCGAGCAGGACGGACAGGGCGACATCGCCGCGGACTTCATCACCGCCGGCGCGGAACTGTGAGCCGTCACAAGCTGAGCAGGGACGAGAGGAAAGCGATCTGGAATGCTATGAACCGGCGCTGTGCCTACTGCGGGGAGCGGATCGAACTGGAAGATATGTGTATCGACCATGTCCGGCCGCTCGCCATGGGCGGACGTGACACTACCGATAACATGGTCTGCGCCTGCTGGCACTGTAACCAGCACAAGGCGAACAAGACCGTCGAGGAGTTCCGGAGCGAGCTCCAGCAAGGGCCGGTCATGCTCTTCCGGGAGAGCTGCACCTACAGGACCATGCTCAGGTATAACCAGGTCAATGAGACCAGGCGGAGGATAGTATTCTACTTCGAGAAAAAGGACAGGGAAAGACATGTTACAAAACAGCAGAGAAAGCGAAGACATCGGCCGTACTTTTAGGCTCTATGACCTGCTCAAGCTGGGCGGGCCTGCGCAGCTCATCACCGTCATCGACGACCGGAACGGTCCGGATGATCCGATCTTCTCCGGGAAGGCTGTGAAGCTGCTCCGGTCGGAAGATTATGAACTGCGGGAGAACCTGCTCCGGGAAGTGCGTCATTATAACACGACGGCCGACGATATGCAAACGCTCGGCCCGGGTTCCGGGGTAGTCGCTGAGTGCATGGGCGCCCACGTCGACCTGCAGGCGAAGCCGGCGCGGCGCGGGCTCATGATCTACCTGATATAAAGGAGAAGGTCATGTTCTATTATCAGCCGGTGGAGGCGATCGCCTTCGTGTTCGCCGTCCTGGTCGTCATCCTGACGGCGGCCGTGGTCGGTGTCATGATCGAGCTGTATGAGCGGATCAGCGGGCGGAGTATCTTCGGAGGTGACGGAAATGAAAATAAAGACAGAAATGGTAGAGGCCCTCAGGGCGGCAGGCGTCCGCACTGAGGACGAGCTGAGGGAAGCCATAAGGAAGACGGGGCCGGTCGACCTCTTCCTTGTGATCGCGCCGGCCGGGAAAAATGAAGTAAAGAAAGCATCATAAATAAAGAAGGCGGTGGGCTGCCGGGGCGCTTGGATCCCGGTGCTCACCGTTTAGCTATCGCATCAAAAGGAGGGAACACTATGACATTAAAGGAGTTCAGGGAGCTGACAGAGGGACGCCCGGAGGATACAGAGATCCGGATAGAATCGTACTATGCGCCGGGGACATCCGGGACGTCTCCGGTCTTCGACGTCTGCATGTCAGCGACACAGATCGCGCTCCTCCCGGAGCAGACCCGCATAGAGGACGGCGAACAGGTCCTTCATGTGGCACATACAAAGAAGACCGGAACGACCAGCTGACCGCGCCCAGGCTTATGAGGGGGACCTTAGACCGTCCTTGTAATGGGTATTAACAAATCAAACACCTTCCGGATACAGCAGGGAGAAGGTGGCAGAGAGGGGCGCACATGGGAAGGCGGAGAAGGAAGTATCACGACCGGTATGATCCGGACCAGACCTTCGACAAGGAGCTGGGGAAGGGTCTCACCAGGAAGGCTAAGGAAGGGTTCCGGAAAGACCACCCGGGACCATGGAAGGATATAGAGGAGCAGTTCCGGGAGCAGGCCGAGCGTCTGGAAGAGTTCGAGATGCAGCGGCTCCTCCGGGACGGAAAGATAGAGTGCCTGTACAGGACGGACACGACGAGGCTCATGAACCGGAAGACAGGCGCGGAGCAGATCGAGGTCCAGATCTTCCCGGCCTACTACACGGCCAAGGCTGTCCCGGGGCCGAAGACAGGGCTGGGGACAAGACCGGCCCAGAAGAACCTGAACGATAAAAGGGCGAAGCGCAGGCTCCGCCAGCTGATCGACATCAACTTCGGGCAGGGCGATATCTGGGCGACCTTCACCTGGGACGACGATCACGTTCCCGCCGACATGGAAGCGGCGACGAAAGAGGTCAGGAACTTCCTCGGCAGGGTCAAGAGGCTCTCAAGGTCGGAGGCCAGAAGGAAGGCTCTCGACAAGGGGATGAGCAGGGAAGACGCAAAGGCAGCGGGAGACCAGGCGTATAAGTCGCTGAAGTATATCTATGTGCTGGCGGTCGACGGTTATACACGGCCACACGTCCATCTGGTCATCTCCGGGGACAATGTCGACCGTGACGCTCTTGAGTCCAAGTGGACCGGAGGGAAGCGGAACAACACGCGCAGGATCCAGCCGGACGATGACGGGCATCTGACAGGCATGTCGGAATACATGAGCCAGAACCCGCACGGCTCGAAGCGGTGGGTCCCGTCGAAGAACCTGGAGCAGCCGCCGAAGCCCACGACGAGCTATACCAAATTCTCGAGGGCCAAGGTCTGCAGGATGGCCAAGGACCACGCCGAGCTGATAGAACAGCTCTCCCGGAAGTATCCGGGCTATACGATCAGGGACACGAACGTCAGTTATAACGGGATCAATGCGGCGTTCTACATCTATGCACGAATGACGAGGGACTGAAGTGAAGCGGTACAAGATCGACAGGAACACGAAGATGATAGTCAAGGGGCTCATGTCCAAGGAGCGGGAGAGGAAGCGGAGGCGGCGCAGGCATCAGCTGACGGAGTTCGACAGGCTGGTCGACGAGGCGACAAAGATGGCGGACAGCATGGCGAGCACAGAGGGATTCTGCAGGGAGGCGCGGGACGTCGTGATCAGCGGGATCCACAAGTCACTGGGCGAGGGCGTCCCGTGGGAGAAGCTCGACGACGTCTATGTCGGCCGGCGCTATTTCTACGAGCTCCGGACAGAGTACATGTACAACGTCGCCGTCGAGCTCGGCCTGATCAGGGAGGACTGAGGCACATGGCGAAGGATTACGCTGTTAAATTCTATAAATCAGCGGCATGGCAGCGGGCGCGGGACTTATGCCTGGACCGTTCCTGCTGGATCTGCGAGCGGTGCCTCGAAGAGTTCCGCGACCACAAGCGCAGCATGGAGCACGTCAATCTCGCGGACGTGGTCCATCACAGGAAGTACATCACGCCGAGGAACATCGGGCTGAGCTCCATCACCCTCAGCCAGGACAACCTCGAAGCCCTGTGTGACGAGCATCACAACAGGGAGCACCATGGAACGCCTCAGCGGTACGGCTTCGACGCTGAGGGGAACATTATCTGCAGGGAATGAATGACGAGCACAGCGCGCCTACTCCCCCCGGGGTGGCCGGAAATGACCGGCCCACGCGGGACCGGTGGGGGAGGTCCAAAAAACTCCGTAGGGCGCGCACATAGGACGGGGGGATAAGATGGCCGGAAAAGATACAAAAAAATCGGGCGATAAATTGAAAGCAAGGCCGAGGAAGCTGACCACTACGGCGATCAACAAAGAGGTCCGGATTTTTGCGAAATTGTTCGAGGGCGAGCAGGACGAACGCCGCAAAAAGCTCATTGACGACCTGATCGCGGAGACCGCCTTCCTCAAGGTCGCCTGTGTCCAGGCCAAGGAGGAAATGAAGGCCGAGGGGCTGACGATCGAGACGGTGAACGCGTCCCAGAGGTTCACGAAAGCGCACCCGGCGGCGCAGATCTACCAGCAGTACAACAAGCAGTATGCCGCCCACCTCGGCCAGCTGATCGAGCTCCTCCCGGAGGAAGCCAAAGAGGAGCGCTCCCGCCTTGCTGACTTCCGGAAGAGGGCCCAGGGATGAACAACTACATCCGGCAGTACAACAACGCGATCGAGTGCGGCCTGGTCACCGTCGGCCGATGGATCCGGATGCTGTACAGGATCCTCGTGTATGGCATCGACGAGGGGATCTATCTCTATGACGCGGACAGGGCAGAGGAGGCGGTCGCCTTCATCGAGGAGTTCTGCAGGCACAGCAAGGGGAAGCTCGCGCCGAACCGGCTGAAGCTGGAGCTCTGGCAGAAGGCAGCGGTCGCGGCGATCTTCGGCATACTGAACCCGAAGACAGAGAAGCGCCAGTTCCGCGAGGTGCTCCTCATCGTCGCAAGGAAGAACGGGAAGAGCCTCTTCGCCGCGGCGATCATGGCCTATATAGCGTATATCGACGGCGAGTATGGCGCGGAGCTCTACTGTCTGGCCCCGAAGCTCGACCAGGCGAACATCGTGTTCGACGCGTTCCACAAGATCTCAGTGATGGATCCCGACCTTGCCAAGGAGCACCAGAAGCGCAGGTCTGATATTTACATCCCGGCCAAGAACACGACCGTCGCGAAGCTGGCCTTCAATGCCCGCAAGGCAGACGGATTTAACCCGCAGTTCACGAACTGCGACGAAATCGAGGCATGGCCGCCGGCAGCGGGCCTCAAACAGTACGACGTCATGACGTCCGGAACGGGCGCCAGGGAAGAACCGCTCACGATGGCCACCGGGACGGCGGGCTACGAGAACGACGGGATCTATGACGAGCTCTTCGCCCGTGGCACGGCCTTCCTGAAGGGGAACAGTGAAGAGACCGCCATCCTGCCGATCATCTACCAGGCGGACGACGGCGAGAAGTGGGATACCGAGGAAGAGATCCGGAAGGCGAACCCGAACCTCGGCGTCTCCGTACAATGGAGCTTCTTCGAGGAGGAGATCAGGATCGCGAGGGCATCACGCTCGAAGCGCGTGGAGTTCAAGGCAAAGTATTTGAACCTCAAGCAGAACAGCTCCGTCGCCTGGCTGGACTTCGCGACGGTCGCGGCCTGCAAATGCGAGCAGTACCGCCTCGAGGACTTCCGCGGCTGCAAATGTGTCGCCGGCATCGACCTCTCGAAGACGACCGACCTCACGGCTGCCTGCATCATCATCGAGCGCGGCGGGATCAATTATATTTTCTGCAAGTTCTTCATGCCAGAGGAACGGTACAAGGTGGCGATCGAGGAGGAGGGCATCCCTTACGACAAATTCAGGGAGCAGGGCGACCTGGTCGTCCTTCCCGGCCACACGGTCGACTATCATCAGGTCTATGACTGGCTCGTCGCCCTGGTCAAGCAGTACAAGATCATCCCGCTCCGGATCGGTTACGACCGGTACAGCGCGGACTATCTGATTCAGGACCTTGAGAAGGCAGGCTTCACGACTGACGACGTATACCAGGGCACGAACCTCACGCCGGTGATCACGGAGTTCGAGGGCGGGCTGCTCAACGGCCTGTACAGGATCGGACAGAACAACCTGCTCATGTCCCACCTGCTGAACGTGGCGCTGAAGGAGAACAGCGAGGACGACCGGAAGAAACCGGTCAAGATCTCGAAGCGGTCGCACATCGACGGCGCGGTCGCCGTCCTCGACGCGCTGACAATGAAGATGAAATACCACAAGCAGATCGGGGCACGCCTGAAGAATGCCGCCTGACAACAGGGTCAGAAAAATTTAAACGACCGTTGTAAGATTACATAAAACGCGGAGAAGGGAGGCGTAAAGGATGGGGCTGCTTAGTTCCCTGGGTGACTATCTGCTCGCCAGACATATCAAATACAGGGCTGCGGTGCTCTTTAGCGGCGAGTGGGCCGGGTCATATAACGGGAATATGGACGAGTCCGACATCATCGGGGCTGTCTCGAACGCGATAGCGACGCAGGTCGGAAAGCTCTCGCCCCAGTACATCCGGCACGACTCCAAGGGCATGACGATCAGGAACGACTCGCTCGCGAAGCTGCTGGCCCTCAGATGGGCGCCTGAGATGTCGTCTTACGACGCGCTCTACAAGATGGCGGCGACGCTGGTCAGGAAGTCGAACTCGTTCGCGGTCGTCTTCTACTCGGATGACTACACGAGGGTGACGAGCATCGTACCGGTCACGGTCCGGACCTTCCGGATCTACGAGTCGGAGGACGGCGTCCTGCTGTTCCGCTTCCTCTGGGACTACGACGGCAAGGAGTATATAGTGCCCTACCAGCAGGTCATCCACCTGAGGGCAAGGTTCAGCGAGAAGCGCTTCGTCGGAACGCCTCCGGACACACAGCTCCGGAGCACGCTGGAGCTGATCGACGCGACCGGCCAGAGCATCAAGAACCTTGTACAGCGCTCGGCGAACCTCAAGGGCTACCTGAAGTACACCGACCTTGCCGACGATGAAGAGATCCGGCAGAAGGTGAAGGACTTCCAGGACGCTTACATGAAGAGCGACAACGAGGGCGGTATCGCCGGCCTGGACAACTCCATGGACTTCCACGAGATCAACGGGTCGAAGACGACGATCCCGACGACACAGATGGCCTTCTTCCGTGAGAACATTTACAGGTATTACGGAGTCAACGAGAACATCCTGACCTCGAAGTTCAACGAGAACGAATGGAACGCGTTCTATGAGGCGACGATCGAGCCGATCGCGCTGCAGCTCTCGCTTGAGTTCACGTATAAGCTGCTCAGCGAGCGCGAGAGGGGCTTCGGAAATCAGATCATATTCGCGGCGAACCGCCTGCAGTACGCGAGCCTGAAAACGCGGTCTGAAGTGGGCGGTGCAATGTTCGACCGCGGGGCGATAACGATCAACGAGTACAGGGAACTGCACTATTATCCGCCGATCGAAGGCGGGGACGTCCGCATGGTATCGCTGAACTACGTAAAGGCGACGGACCAGTCGCTCTACCAGACGGGGCAGGACGAACACGCGCCGGCAGCGGGCGCGGATCCGGCAGAGCCGGAGGCACGGCGGCCGGTATGGGTGGCAGCAGGAGCCTATTACGTGGCTGCAGCGCCGAGAATATACAGGGAGGTATAACATGCCGAAAAAAAGAGACGCGCATATCTGCGAGATCCGGAACATGACCGACACGAGCGCGGATATCTACTTCTACGGGGACATCGTCTCTGACTGGTGGGGAGCCTGGCAGGCAGAGGACCAGTACCCGGACAACATCAAGAATATGCTGGCAGCGGCCGACGGCCGTGACCTGAATATCTACATCAACAGCGGCGGCGGTTCAGCTATGGCAGGTATCGCGATCTACCACATGATCAAGCGCTACGGCGAGAAGGCGAACGTGACCGTGACCGTCGACGCTCTGGCTGGCTCGATCTGCTCATGCATCGCGTTTGCGGGGACATGCCCGCCGAAGATCCCGGCCGACAGCTTCCTGATGATCCACAAGCCGCTCGTCACCGACTTCGACGGGAACGCCGACGAGCTCCGGAAGATGGCCGAGGACCTGGACGTCATCTTCGACGGTATGCTGAACATCTATGGCGAGCACCTGGCCGAGGGCGTCACGATCGACCAGATTCGTGAGCTGTGCGAGGCGGAGACCTGGCTGACCGGCACGCAGGCCGCGGAGTATTTCAATGTCGAGACGACCCCGGCGGTCGGCGCTGTGGCAAAGGCCGGGGCCTACATGGAAGCCTCGAAGCATCTCCCGGAAGGGTTCCACCTCCCGGAAACGAAACCGCCCGAACCGGACCCTGCAGACGCAGCGGCCCGTTTGGAGATAAAAAATATTATGATCGACGCGGCGACGTCGACGAAAGGAGTAAGGGCTTATGGAACATGACAAGCTCGTGAAACTGTCCGCGAAGGAACTGAATGACCGCCTCGCGGAGATCAATGTAAAAGCAAAAACGGCAGAAGGTGACGACCTGAAGGCGCTCCTCGCCGAAGCTAAGGACATTCAGGCAATTATCGCAGACGCACAGGCCCGCGCAGAGCTGGGCGAGATCGCAGGCCGCGCAGCTGTCCAGGATCCGAAGGGCGGAGAAGAGGGCGGCGAGGTCGTCGACAAGGTACGCAGCGCCAGAGGCGAGCAGCTGAAGGCCGGCAAGCATGTCACATATAAGGCGACGGCACGGCCGGACAGCATCAAGGCGACGCTCTCCACCACACAGACGGCGCTCCCGACGCATACGGCGGACACAGTGAACCCGCTCTTCAACAACGTCTCTTCCCTGGTCGACCGCGTCAGACAGGTCCCGCTCCCGGGCGGTGAGACATACCAGCGCGGTTATGTGTCAAGCTACGGCGGAGACGCAGCGGCTACAAATGAGAACGCGAACTATCACGACATGGAACCGGCATTTGACTATGCCGAGGTCAAGAAAGAGAAGCTGACGGCCTACACGGAAGAGCCGGAGGAGATGATCAAGCTCCCGAACGCCGACTATGACAGTGTCGTCGAGTCTTCCGTCGTCAAGGCGATCCGCCGCAAGATGTCGAAGCAGATCCTTGTCGGCACCGGAGCGACCGGCGGCTTCAAGGGCATCTTCTATGATGCGAAGAGCGGCTCGAACGTCTCTGTCATCGACCCGGCGACGGATGTCGCGATCACCGCGATCGATGACGGCACACTGGACGAGATCATCTACTCCTACGGCGGAGACGAGGAAGTCGAGGACATCGCTGTCCTGATCCTCAATAAGAAGGACCTGAAGGCGTTCGCGAAGCTGCGCGACAAGCAGGGCCGCAAGGTCTACACTGTCGTGAATCATGGCAACACCGGCACGATCGACGGCGTCCCGTTCATCATTAACAGCGCGTGCGGTGACCTGGCAAGCGCCAGCGCGGGCGACTACCTCATGGCCTACGGCCCGATGAGCAACTACGAGCTCGCGATCTTCTCGGACATCGACGCCAGGAAGTCCACAGACTACAAGTTCAAGCAGGGACAGGTAGCCTACAGGGCGGACATCTTCGCCGGCGGCGCGGTCGTCGCGAAGAACGGCTTCCTGAGAGTCAAGAAGGGATCCTGATCCGGTAGGAGGGCGCGATGACATACGACGAACTTGTGCAGGCCGCGAGGCTGAGGGCACGGAAGACCAAGGCCAACGCGCTCGACGAGGACATTAAGACATACATCGACTTCGTGCTCTCCGACCTTCAGCGGGTCGGGGTGCCGGAGTCCCGCCTGCAGGAGCCGGACGACCCGATCATTATCAACGCGATCCTGACCTATGTGAGAGCCTTCTACCCGCTCGACTCAAACCATGACAGATGGATGGCAGCCTATGACCGCATCATGGTCAAGGTCAAGGACAAGGTCAGGAAGTGGAAGGAAGCGGAGGCCGGGACATGATAGAAGACGCGATCAAGCTCATCGACCTGGGCGAGACGGCCGAGGACGACAGGACGGCGGAGGTCATTGCTACGATCACGCCGGTGAGCCGGGACGAGACCTTCCAGGCGTCACAGATGCAGATGAAAGCACGGTACAGGATGGAGGTCTGGGCGGAAGAGTACGACGGGCAGGACGAGGTCGAGTGGGACGATAAAAAGTATTCGATTTATCGTACTTACGGCCCGACGGACTCCGGCCGGATCGAGCTCTATGTATGTGACAGGATAGGCACGGTATGAAGGTAAAAGTCAACCCGGAAGACCTCAGCGACGCGGTCCGGGAAGCCCTTGACGACTGGGCGAACACTGATGTCCGCCAGGCGGTGAACGCGTCGGTCCAGGAGACCGCCAAGGAGATCGTCAAGCTCCTGAAGAAGGGCGGGCCGTACCAGGAACACACGGGCGACTACTCAGGGGACTGGGCTGCCAGGCGGGAGCAGCGGGAATACACGGCGCTGATCCATACGGACGTCTACAAGGTATACAACAAAAAACACTACAGGCTGACGCACCTGCTCGAAAAGGGACACGTCCTTCGACGCGGGGGCCGGAAGATCGGCGACGCTGCGGCATTTGTCCATATCGCGCCGGCCGAGGATATCGCCCGGGACCTTCTGGCCAGCAAGATCGCCGCGAAACTGGAGGGCTGAAGTGGTTACTATGGAGGAGCTCGTGGTCAGGGCTAAGGCGTTTTGCAAACGGCGGGGCCTGCCGATCACGTACATGGAATTTAAAAAGGCAGCGAGGAAGCCTGTGCCGGAACCGCCCTATGTCGTATGGCTGAGGCGGGACTCCCTTCGGGGATCCGACACTGTGGGCCGTCTCCTGGTCGACGTGGACGGCTCTTTTGAGCTCTATACGGACAGGAAACCGGACCCGGCGCTCGAGGAAGCGTTCGAGGAAGAGGTCCTTCCGGACCTCGACTATGAGAAGGAGCAGGCCTCGATCAGCTCCGAGAATATGGTACAGACGAGCTACGATTTCAGGATTTTACAGAAAAGGTTGAAACAAAATGGATAACGAAAGAATCATTTTAGGCAGCGGTTACGTACATGTGCAGCTGTTCGACGGGGCGCTCCCGAGCGTAGACGAGATATGTGTGGACAACACACTGATCGCTTATATCCAGGGCGGCGCGACCCTCGAGTATAAGCCGACAAAATACACGGCCAAGGACGACATGGGTAAGGTCTCGAAGACGATCCTCACCGAGGAAGAGGTCACGCTGAAGTCCGGACTTATGACCTTCTGCGGTACGACGATCACGTACCTCTGCGACACGGCTGAGGTCTCGACGACGGAAGCCACGCAGGAAAAGAGCGCGCGCCGGATCGTCAAGGTCGGCGGCATCGGCCGCCAGGGAAGAAAACAGTATGTGATCTGCTTCCATCACGAAGACCCGGTCGACGGTGACATCTGGGTCATGATCGTCGGCCAGAACGAGGCAGGCTTCACTCTCGCCTTCGCGAAGGACAAGGAGACGGTCGTCGACGCGGAGTTCAAGGCGTCTCCGATGGATTCACAGGGCACGCTGATCCACTACGAGGAAGAGATCGTCGGGGACTAGGAAGAGAACGCCGAGGACGAGGAAGGAACAGAAGACACTACGCCGTAATGGCGGGCCGTCTGAGCGGTGCGGTGGTTGACCGCGCCGCCTTTTTGTATCTAGGAGGATATTATGGCAAATCTCAGCTTTAGCTTCAACAAAATGATACGGAGCTTTTTCACAGTAGAACTGAAGGACGGCCGGAAGCTGGTCGTCAAGATGCCGAAGAAGAGCACCTTCGAGAAGATGAACGCGCTCGAGGAGCTCGACACGGACCACACGACTGTCAACGATGTCATGGACACCCTCGGCGGCGTCGTCGCGGAGTTCCTCAGCAACAACATGAACGGCGAGCGGATCACGGCCGACGAGATCACTGAGGACTACGACATCGAGGAGATGCATGAGCTCATCGGGCAGTACGTAGCCTTCACGAGGAGCATGAGCCGCGACCCAAACTAATTATACCGCACTACGAGCAGGAAGGCGCCGAGCGGCTCCCGTATGAGCTGACAATGAAGTCCGAGAAGCTGGTCATGGACTTCGCCAGGCTGAGCCTCTGGGAGGTCCAGGAGCTCGACCTCGACGTCTATCTCTATCTGGTGCGGGAAGCGTATATCTATGATCTGAGCCAGACCAAGCAGGGCAGGGAATACCTGGAGACCTGCAAGAGGCTGACCGTCACGAAGCCGGAGCGCGACAAGCTCCGGGCACGCTACGGAAAGAACAGGAAGAGGGAAGGAAATGGCAGCTAAAAATATTAAGGGCATCACGCTCGACATCGGCGGCGACGCTACGAACCTGGGGAAGGCGCTGGAAGATTCTGAGCAGAAGTCGAAGGGACTGCAGAAAGAGCTGCAGCAGGTGAACAAGCTGCTGAAGTACGACCCGGGCAACACGAAGCTCCAGGCACAACAGCAGGACCTCCTGAAGCAGTCGGTGACGGAGACGCGTCAGCAGCTCGATATCCTGAAGGACGCGGAGAAGCAGGTACAGCAGCAGTTCAAGGAAGGAAAGGTCTCAGAGGAACAGTACCGCGCACTCACCCGCGAGGTCGAGGCGACCGAGGGAAAGCTGAAGAACCTGGAAGAGCAGGCGCGGAAAGCGATCGACCCGCTCGCCCAGATCGGGCAGAAGGCGGCGGTAATCGGAGAGAAGTCCGAGCAGCTGGGGAACAAGCTCCTCCCGGTGACCGGCGGCGTCGTCGCCCTGGGCGCGGCGTCAATGGCGTCGTTCAATGAGATCGATTCCGGATATGACACGATCATCACCAAGACCGGGGCCACAGGGGAAACTCTGGACGGCCTGCAGGACTCCATGGACAAGGTCTTCGCCTCGCTTCCCACGGACGCGGAGACGGCCGGCGTCGCGATCGGCGAGGTGAACACGCGCTTCCATGCGACCGGCGAGGAGCTGGAGGACATGAGCCGGAAGTTCATCGAGTTCGCGGAGATCAACGGCACGGACCTCAACAGCTCCATTGATAACACCGACAAGATCATGAAGATCTTCGGCGTCGACGCGTCCGAGACCGGGAACGTCCTCGGCCTCCTGACCGCAAAGGGACAGGAGACGGGCATATCCGTCGACACGATGTATTCTCTGATTGAGAAGAACGGCTCGACGCTGAAGGACATGGGCCTCGGGCTCGCCGAGTCGGCAGACCTGCTGGCAAGGATGGAAGCGAACGGCGTCGACACATCGACGGCACTCGCCGGGCTCAGGAAGGCGCAGCAGAACGCGACAGCTGAGGGGAAGACGCTGAACGACGCCCTGGGCGAGACGATCGACCGGATCAAGGGAGCCGGCAGCGAGACAGAGGCGGCCCAGATCGCGACGGAGCTCTTCGGGAAGAAGGGAGCGGCGGAGATGGCTGCGGCCATCCGGGAGGGACGCTTCGATCTGGAAGACCTGACCGCCTCGATGGACACCTACGGCAAGACGGTCGAAGACACGTACAACGCGACACTTGACCCGGCTGACCAGGCAAAGGTCGCGATGAACAATTTGAAACTGGCCGGCGCGGATCTGGCGGAAGCCGGGCAGGAAGCGGTCGCGCCAATGCTCCAGGACCTCGTCAGCTCTGTCAAGGATCTGACCAGCTGGTTCCGGGGGCTGACGGCTGAGCAGAAGCAGCAGGTCGTCCGCTTCCTCGCGGTCGCCGCGTCGCTCGGGCCGGTCCTGATCGGCTTCGGGAAGCTCTCGAAGGGCGTCGGCGGCGTCCTTGATGTGGTCAGTAAGGTGAAGACCGCACTGACCGGGGCGGGAGGCCTGCAGGGCGCTCTCGCGGCAATAGGCGGCCCCGTGACCGCTGTGATCGCCATCGTGGCGGCACTTGCGGCCGCGTTCGTATATTTGTATAAGACGAACGACGAGTTCCGCGAAAAGGTCAATAAATGCGTCGAGACGGTCAAGACGAAGGTCCAGGAACTATGGACGAACCTGCAGCCTGTATTCGAGCAGCTGAGGACGGCGCTCCTCGCGCTGTGGGAGAAAATAAAGCCGGTACTCGAGGCGGCCCTTGGCTTCATCGAGGCGATCTTCTCCGGAGTCATGAACGCGGTCGGGCCTATCATCGACGCGGTCGGCAGCATGATCACATTCGTGACGGATCTGATCACGGCGTTTATAGCCCTTCTCTCCGGGGACTTCGACGGGTTCTTCGAGTACCTCGGCCAGGCGCTCGACGCTGCGATAGAGTTCGCGAAGAGCCTCATCGACGCCGCCTGTGCGTTCATCACCGGCTTCCTCGACACGGACTTCGGCCAGAGGCTCAAAGAGATCTTCTCGGCGATCTGGGACACGATCGTCAGCATCTTCCAGGGCGTCGGCCAGTGGTTCAGCGACAGGTTCACGGAAGCCTACGAGTTCATTACAGGTGTCTTCCAGGGGATCGGCGGCTGGTTCGGCGAGCGCTGGGCGGATATTACCAACGTGTTCGCGGACGTCTCGGGCTGGTTCAGCCAGGCATTCAGTGACGCATGGGAGTCCATCAAGCGGGTCTTCGACGACTGGGTCGGCTTCTTCTCCGGTCTCTGGGACAGCATCAGCCAGACATTCAGCGACCTGGGGACGACGCTCGGGGACACGATCGGCGGGGCCGTCAAGTCTGGGCTCAACGGCGTGATCGGGTGGATCGAGGACACGATCAACGACGCGATCGGCATCATCAACGGTGCGATCGACATGATCAACTATATCCCGGGCGTATCGGTCGGGTATGTGGATTATCTGAGTCTCCCGCGCCTGGCAAAGGGCGGCATACTGACAGCCGGCCGCGCGATGGTCGCGGAGGCAGGCCCGGAACTGATCGAGCAGGTGGGCGGCCGGACGATCGTCACACCGCTGACCGATACGGCACGGAACACGCCTGTGGGCCGGGACAAAGGCAGCCAGAAAACAGAAGTAAATGTTAGGATCGAGCACTTCCACAACGAGCGGCAGCAGGACATCCGGGAACTGACCAAGGAAGTCATGGAGATAGCCGAGGAGCTGCGCGGCCGGGATGATAAAGTATATGCTTAACGATTTTTATGAACACATCAATTCATTTACATACAGAGGGCGGAACTCGCTGGACTTCGGCCTTGTGGTCGAGAGCAAGACCGGCGTATACGGGGCGCCCGTCCCGATCGTCGAGACGGTGCGGGTGCCGGGGCGCGGCACCCTGATCCTAAACAACAAGGTCGACCCGCTGGACAACGAGGAGTATGAGGATATCGAGATCCGCTTCACCTGTCACGTCCTTCCGGATCCGGAGCAGGACCTCCATATTCTGGCGCGGAAGATCTACGCGTGGCTCTACGGGAGCGTGGAGTTCGCCAGGCTGGAAGATACCTATGAGCCGAACTATTACAGGGAGGCGTATATAGGGCAGCAGTCGAGCGTCGAGGACGTGGCTGCGGCTCTGGCCGGCAAGATTGAGATCCCCTTCACCTGCCGCGCCTTCAAGCGCCATGTGGCGGGGGACGAGGTGATCACGCTGACGGCAGCGGGAACGATTTACAATCACGAACAGTACACTTCAAAGCCTGCTGTGACGCTCTACGGGTCCGGCTCGGCCGTTCTTTACATCAATGACAGGCAGATATCCATCACAGGGATAGACGGCCATATAACGCTCGACAGCGAGCTCTTCGAGGCCCACAAGGACGGCACAAGGCAGAACACGGCGCTGACGTCGCAGGTATTCCCGAGACTGGTCAGCGGCGTGAACGCGGTCAGCTGGGCGGGGAACGTGACGCGGGTCGAGATAATACCGAGGTGGGTGAGCTTATGATACCAGTATTATATCCGGAGTCTGAGACAGACTTTCTAAATAACGGCAGCGGGCTCCTCACCGAGGCGACCGAGTGCCGCGTCCGGGAAGCAAGGAACGGGACGTTCGAGCTTGAGCTGGCATACCCGAGGGAAGGGCGGCTCTACAGTGAGCTGGTGACCGGGGCATTTGTCAAGGCAAAGCCGAACGACAGGGATCCTGTCCAGCCCTTCCGGATCTACAAGGTCGGGAAGCCGGTCGCGGGGGTCTGCAGGTTCTACGGCGAGCATATCAGCTATGAGCTCAACGCCGCGCCGGTCCCGAACTTCAAGGCGACAGGCGTGACGCCTCAGATGGCCGTCACCTCCATGATCGAGGACGCGGTAGTACAGAAGCCATACACGGCGTGGTCGGATATCACGACCCGCAAGAATATGGATATCCACGGCGTTCATAACGTCAGGGCCCTGCTCGGCGGGGTCGAGGGCTCGCTGATCGACACGTTCGGCGGCGAGCTGCAGTTCGACAAGTACGCGATCAAGCTGCACACGGCCAGAGGAAGGGACGACGGGGTGACGATCCGCTACGGGAAGAACCTCATCGACGCGGAGATGGAGAAGAACATCGACTCTGTAGCGACGGCGATCTTCCCGTATGCGTTCTATACTCCTGAGGCTGAGGACGGCACGGAAGCCGAGGAGGTATTTGTCAGCCTTCCGGAGAAGGTCATCTATACGCCGAACGCCCAGAACTACCCGCGGACCTACTGCAAGGAGGTCGACTTCTCCGACCGCTTCGGGGATGGCGTCATCCCGACGGAAGCAGCCCTCCGGACGATGGCGACGGAGTACGCGCAGCAAGGCATAGATCTCCCGAAGGTGTCCATCCGGCTCTCTATGATAGATCTGTCAAGGACCAAGGACTATGAGAACCTCTGGGCAATGGAACGGGTCGGGCTCTGCGATACAGTTCATGTCATTATCGACCGGCTTGGCATCACCGAGACCGCCAAGGTCGTGAGCACGGACTACGACGTCCTGCATGAGCGGTATAACGAGATCGAGGTGGGCGAGATCCGGCCGAGTCTCACGAAGGAGATGAACCTGCAGCTGAGGGACACCTTCCAGCGCGTCATCAAGACGGCGACCCGGTCGGAGATCCTGAAGCAGAAGATGGAGAAGCGTATCCTCGCGGTCACGGCGGCCATCACCGGGAACAGCGGCGGCCACGTCGTCCTTTATCCAGCAGAGAACCCGCAGGAGATCCTGATCATGGACACGGACGACACGGCGACGGCGACGAACGTCTGGCGCTGGAACATGGAGGGGCTCGGGCACAGCTCGACAGGCGTGAACGGACCGTTCACGACGGCCATCACGGCAGCGGGCGAGATCGTCGCGGACTTCATTACCGTCGGCGAGCTCGACGGCCAGATCATCAAGGCGGGGACGATACAGGCGGAGTCTTTGGACGTCCGATATAAGCAGTCAGTGACGACCTATATCGATGACGGTCTGGACGCGCTCCACGACGAGATGGAGAGCCGCTTCCAGGTCACGGACAGCCAGATCAGCGCCGAAGTGTCCAGAGCACAGCGGGCGGAGGCTGCGAACGCCGCACAGATCCAGCTGAACGCGGATGCAATAAGCCTCCGTGTAACGTCCAGTCAAGCACAGTCCCTTATTGACCAGAGTGCCGATACTATCAGATTGAAGGCGAACAACATCGTGTGGAGCAGCACGAAATCGTCAATGACATCTGAAGGTGTTCTTACTTGTACCGGTGCGAGGTTTAACGATGGAACTATCACGTCAACAAATGGTGCAAAAAAAGCTACGCTTGAGAATGGCTTTTACCGTGGATATTTGAACAATTCAATTTCCGGATTGCTTGACCTTTGCCCGACCTACAGCGACAACAAAAAACGTGCTGCGCTTTGGGCTAAAGATGAGCTGTTCCTTCAGGCCGGTGGCACAGAAGGAAATCCGCAAAATCAAATCAAGATTGATAGAAATGGTTTATACGGGAATGTATATGCACAAGGGCTTGATGGATGGGTTACGCTGGGAGGTATGCGAGTTCGTCTAGAGTGTGGATTGATAATGGAGATAATCTAAGCAGTAGTAGGAGGGTAATATGGACTTAGGCGAGAAAATGACGGCGATATCGTCGAGGGTATACAGCTCGGCTAGGGACCAGCTGAGCATGAGCGGGGTATCCCCGACGCTGGCCGTGGTCATCATGGAGAACGTCCTCGCAAGGTTCCAGACGGACGCGTACAGAAAGATCAACGCGGAGCGGGAAATGGAAGAGGCGCGCGAAATGGCCAGGGTTGAGAAGGAACAGAAGGCAGCCGAAGCCGCGAAGGCAGAGGCAGAGCAGGCGGAAATAGAAACAGATGAGGATTAAAGAAAATGGCTGTAGTATATCATGAGATCTATCTCCCGATAGATACAGAGAGCACGTTCGATTACATAGTGATAAAACAGGGAGACGCCGGCACCCACAGGGTCAGGGCGACGCTGATCAGCAATAACCGCGTCTATACGATCCCCACGAGCGGGGTCTCGTATTACATGAAGTTCCGGAAGCCGGACAATAACTATTGTCTGGTCGAGGCTACCGTATCGGACAACACGATCAGCGCCGAAGTGACCGAGGAGATGCTCAGAGTGTCCGGGACCGGCCGCGGCGAGTTCATGATCGTCTCCGGATCCGACGAGCTCAAGACGGCGACCTTCCACGTCAAGATCGTGAGGGAGACATACACCTCCGGGGACGTCCAGAGTCACTCTGACTTCGCTCCCTTCGCAGCCCTTTTACAAGGGGCGGGAGCAGCTGCTTCCAATGCGAACACCGCGGCGGCAGCGGCGAACGCAGCGGCCAGTCTGGCAGAGCAGAAGGCCCAGGCCATACCGGACGACTACAGTGACCTGGTCGCGGAAGTGGCCGGCAAGGCTGACCAGTCCAACACGTACACGAAGGACCAGGTCGACGGTCTGATCGAAGACGTCACCGTTGAGACAGATACGACCCTCACGGTCTCCGGAGCTCCGGCCGACGCAGCTGAGACCGGCCGGCAGCTTGGGCTAATAAATGAGTCTTTAGGTGTCTTAATTAAAGATAAAAATACTGAAATAGACGCAACAAAATATGTAAACCTTAGCGGCTTTTACGTTGGCGGGTCGGAACCACACGACATTGGCACTTCAAGCGGCGTAAGTATGATGTATGTGCCGTGTTCTCCAAACACTACATATACTATTAATAAAATATCTTCAGCTAGATTTATGGTCGCGTATACCAAAGAAACGCCTGCGCGGTGGGTCGCCACGTATGGATTTAAAACTTTTGGTACGGCATCCAGTGCGGTTTTTACAACCGGAAGCGATGCAATTTATCTTTGTGTATATTATAAGCATAGTTCTGACACACTAGATGAAAATACAATATATAACTCTATTGAGATTTATGAAAATGGTAAAGAATTAAACAGTGGAATTTGGTCAGCGGAAGCGAAAAATGCACTTTTGGCCTGTTTGGAACGCGTGTATTGGAATGACCCTGACGGAAGAAACCAGTATCTTAATGTTTTGCGCACAGCATTGAACGCTAGCAATAGACGCTCAGATTTACCAGTCGCGTATACACAGGTTGAGTATATATACGGAAGCGGAACACAGTGGGCGACTCTTGGAATTATGTCACAAATTCCGTTCAAAGTAAAAGCAAAAGTATTATACACAAGGTATGATGCGAATATATTTACAGGGGATAGTAGTGCGGTTTCAAATAATGGCTCTGCATTTAGATTTTTAGCTTTTAACGATTTAGGTGCGGCTGGCGATATTAAAGATATTGGAGTAAAAATAGGTAATAATGGATGGATTTATTCACCGGGATATTTAATGAATACAGTATATGATATTGAAAGTGGTGTGTATAAATCCGGAAACGATAATGTCGCATACGTTCAAGTAGGTGAAAATGAGAAGATAGAAGGCGTGCTTGATAATGCACCAACGGTAGGGTATCCGATGCATATATATAAGAAAGACGGAGATTCGTGGATTGGTAGAGGAGCATATATTTATAGCTTAATATGCTATTCCGCTGGAAATCAAAAAATATTCGATGGCATTCCGTGTTATAGAAAAGCAGATAATGTAAGCGGTTTGTATGATACTGTTACAGGTGCTTTTTACCCGAGCGAAGGAACCGATAATTTTAATATTGGTTCGGTTGTTGAATAAGGAACGAGGTATTAAGAAATGAAATATATATATGATATTGATGGGAATAAAGTTAATGCCGAACTTTCTTCAACGATGTTATGGAAAAACATGCTTGCATCATTTTCTTGTGATTCTGATTTCTTAGTTCCAAACGCGTATAGATGGGGAGAAGAGGTGTCAGGAGGAACTACTACACCGTTTGTCGATATGAGAGCGGTGTATAACACTACACCAAGCCAAGCAGATTGTAGAATCATAACATATGAAGATAGTTCGCCGATTGTAGAAAATGGAAAAATATATTTCACTGCATCTACACAAAGAGGGTGGGGCGCAGGCGGAGCTATCGTATGCTCGCTTGATATAGGAACATGTCAGATAGAAATGACAGGTTGTATAATTGCGTTTTACAATGGTTCAGGTTTTTCCGCTACTGGAAACGCAATTATGTACAATAGAAACACTGGCAAGTGGCAACTTATGACGCATTCAGGGGATACTCAGGGGCACGACTTGCTAATTGCGGAATCAATCTCAGACCCTCGATATGGAGTAACAAACGCATATTATGAACTGATGGACTACGAAAGTCCCGGTAGTGGTGACGAGGACCAATTCGTTTTTTACTCTGATGAACTTGAGAAATGGGTTATGATTTATGTTGCAATTCGCAACAATAATGCAAACTATATTTTGAAAGTCCAGACAAGTGATTATCCTGATCACGGCTTTACGTTTTATAACGAAATAAATGATTCATCAAGGTTACGAGCAACTGGAGTTATCTCGACAAAAGTCGGAGGAAAAAGATATATTTTAAGCGGCAGTTCCGCAACCGGAATAAATAAAAACCTTATATACACATTCCCGGAACTGGAATATGTAGGGGAGGTTAATCTGGATATTGGTACGAACGCCGTTTATGGTACATGGCCAACTCTTTTTCCTGTTTGCGATGGAACCCGCACAAAATACTATTTCTTTACATTTGACCGAACCGCGCTCATAACAAGTCATCAGTGGTCATATGGCTGCTTGTATATGTATTGCGCACAGGAGACCAATGAGGGGTTGGAATTTGATATAAAGCGTGACGGTTTAACAATCCATGCGCCGGTTACAGAAACATACGGTATTTCAGATTTGCATTTCAAGCGGAAGTGGGCTTTAAGAGAACCTATGACGAGTGAAATCAAGGTGTCTGAAATAAGACTAAAGCAAGCCATATTTAACGACGTGTCAAATATGTATCCGGTCATAGGGACGAATGTAGTGCAAGATGTTAACGGTTTGTATTTAGCAAGCACTGGGAGAGCGATTATTGTCGGTGGCGAACATAACATGTGTTCTGCCTATATTTTAACAAATGAGGGGATTCATGACTCAGATAGAAGAGCATTAGTTTTAATGGACAATAATCAAAATGTTTTAATGCGGGTATCGGTTACAAAAGACGGTAAAGTTTACCGATATAATGGCACGGATGAAAGTTTAGTGGGAACCATGCGGGAATCGAGTAAAGAATTAGTTATAGGCGTTCAAGCCACGTTGGTAAATATTTTTGAAAGATAAAACTTGACGCAGTAAGTCAACTAAACGCCCATTTCAAGGTGTACCGATACCACTTAGGCGGTATCGGTACGATTCAGTAATACCGAATGGAGATAGAAAAAATGATGGATAAGTACAGTAAAGGGCCCATGCCCTTTAGATATGCGTGGTTCCAGATGTTAAATGGTAAGAAGGTTAAACTTCCCTCATGGGCCGGATACTGGGCGTGGGAAGATGGCACGATCAAGATGCACTGCCGGGATGGATCTGTTATTGATATTCGTGAGACAGATAACCCGGTCTATACATTTACCAATATTGCATCTGATGATTGGATTGTAGCCGAAGACTAAGCAAGCCCCGGCGGAGCTGCCGGGGCCGCTGATCAGGGAGCGACATCATCTTTATGTTTTTCGAGCCATTCGGCCAGAGCCTTCCTAACTACCCACGATGCGGAACGCTCTTGAGTCTCGCAATAATGTAAAAGCTGGTCATATTGCCGAGGTTCGAAGCTGACAGACATCTTAATGTATTTTTCGGTGTCGCTCTTTTTCGGTGGTGCCATGCTATCACCTCCTAGTGGTATGATACGCATAAGATAAGGTGGTAGCAAGCGGCAGAGGTCGGTTTTACGATCAAAAAATTTAAGGCGCCCATTTAGAGGCCGACATAAATGTCGGTCACAAATATAACATTGGCGGTCCCACTGGATGCAAGTCGGAAGACCCGCAGATCTGCGGAGCGTCGCCGGACGAAGATGGTTAATTGTCGGATAAAAAGGAGGTAGCGCATCCCGACAGCCGCCTAAATAGTTACAGATCCAGCTCCGGCCGTGCCGGTTCCCAGGGTCTTAGGGGCAGCCCCTAACAAGCGTAAAATGGCAGCGGGTGCGCACCGACGCCCTGCTCGCGAATTTGCAAACCGCTAGCGGTTTACATTGCTTGCAAGGTTATGAAGATCTAAAAAAGCGCACCTTCGGGCGCGCTTTTCTTTTTCGAACGGTTGTTTTGCAAACGGATGTTTGTTATAATGTGGGTACAGAAAAGAACAATAAAAACGGAGCCAGGAGGCTCAACGCCAATCAAGACACTCCTGACTCCCCACCACTAAGGGCTGGCAGTATTATAGCACAGCCTTCCCTTAGTGTACAACTAAGAGGAGGTATTTTTTATGTCTGACACATTTACAGAGGGATTCTGTCTTAAACTCTCGGGCGTCCTTCCACCCGAGCAGGTCCGCGCCGTCCGGGATCTTCTGAGCGTCTACACGATAGGTTTCAAGATCGAGCCGGTGAAGATGGACGTGATCACACAGGACTATCAGCTCCCGCAGGCGTATTTCATTTTTCTGGCGGCCAAGGAGCAGGACGGCCGCATGAAGCCGGGGACGCGTGAGCAGTACAGGATGTGTCTGGAAGACCTGCTTTTCAAGCTCCGTCTTCCTCTGGAAGATATCACCGTCAACCACCTGCGGCTCTACATCCAGGACGCAAGCCGGAACCGGAAGACGGGCCGGCCGGTCTCCAAGAATACACTCAATCAGAGGAAGTCGATCATCCGGTCATTTTTCTCCTGGCTCTACGAGGAAGAGTATATCGAGAAGGACCCGTCCGTGAGGATCAAACCGGAGAGGGCGGACGCGAAGCCGCGGACCGCCTACCAGGACACGCAAGTCGAAGCCCTGAGGCGGGCATGTGACAACCTGCGGGATCGGGCTATCGTCGACCTGCTCCGGTCGTCGGGGATCCGCGTCGCCGAGTGCGTGGGCCTTAACAGGCGTGACGTGGATCTGACCGGCCGAGAGATCACCGTGTTCGGCAAGGGAGAGAAGTGGCGCGTCTCATACATCGACGCGGCAGCGGTCGTATCGATCAGGGCATATCTGGCGACCAGGACGGACGACTGCGAGGCGCTCTTCGTGTCCGAGCGTGCTCCTCATCGGCGTCTGAGTACGTCGGGCGTCCGGAAGGCGCTGCACAGGCTGACGCCTGAGTCAGGCGTCCAGGATGTCATCCCTCACCGGTTCCGCTATACGATGGCGACAGATGCACTCATGGCCGGGATGCCCGTCGAATCGGTCCAGTCGGTCCTCGGACATTCCAGGATAGAAACGACGATGCACTACGCGCATGTCTGCAGGGTGAAGGTTAAATCAGATTATCAGCGGTTTGCGAGATAAAGGCCTCGCGGATCTCGAGGACGTCCCTCCGGGGACGTCCTTTTTATGTGGGTCAGAAAAAGCCGGATAAAGGGGGTAAGATTCTATCATCAAGGAAAGGAGATTCATGGCAATGGACACATTTCTGACGATACTGAGGGACGTGGTCCCGTACCTGCTCACGATCGCCAGCGGCGTTATACTGGCCGTCACGAACGCGGAGCTGAGCAAGTTCCGGAAGGAGCGGGAAGCGGACAAGGCAGAGGCAGAAGCCAAGAGCAAGGCACTCGCCGACGGCGTCCAGAGCCTTCTGAGGCAGTCAATAGTCGCGGACTATAACAAGTACACGGACCGCGGATATTGTCCGATCTACGCAAAGGAGAGCATCAAGCGGGCATATAAAGCCTATCACACATTAGACGGGAACGACGTGGCGACGGAACTCTATCGGAAGATCCTGACCATGCCGGAAGACCCGCCGGAAGGGACAGCAACATGAACGAAAAGAAAACTGTAGTAAACGAAGTAGAGCTTGAGAACGTGGAAGAGTTTATCGTGACCAGAGTCTCCCCGGGGACGATCGCTCGGACCGTCTTCATGATCATCACGATCGCGAACAGCGCCCTCGCCATCTTCGGCAAGGAGAAGCTCCCGTTCTCGCCTTCTGAAGCCGAGATCTATCAGGCCGTCAGCTTCGCGATCGACGTCGCGGCGACCGTGATCGTCTGGTGGAAGAACAACAGCTTCACACGGCCGGCACAGCTGGGCGACTGGTTCAAGGAGCAGGTGAGAAAATGAACAGAGAGAACCAGGAACACGTCGCGGCGATGGTCGCACAGGTAGAGTCTGGTGGAAGATGGGGCTGTTTTACGGCCCCTTATACAAATTCTAAGAGAGAGCGGACGATCACGATCGGGGCCTTCCAGTTCGGAGGCGGGAGCAACGAAGCGCGCGACCTGCTCAGGATCATCCTGAGGGACTACCCGGATGTCTTCCGCGCGATCGACTCGACGGGCATCGAGGAAGCCCTTGGCCGTGACTGGTACGGGACGGCCTGGAACGCCACGGCTGCACAGAAACGCCAGATCATCGAGATCATAACGACCGACGGCGGTATAAAGTCACAGATCAAATACTTCTGTGATATTGAGCTCCCGGACTATCTCCGGCACGCTGAGAACTTCGGGGTCATCAAGACGCAGCTCCAGGCGCTCTGGGTGGAGGTCGAGCACCTCGCCGGTCTCTCCGGAGCGAAGCGGATCTTCGGCAGGCTCGACAGCCAGACGGTCGACGCGGTGGACAGGTCCCTCCGGAAGGACCAGGAAGACCACAGCAGCGAGAACCAGGCCGGGGACATCATCTATTACAAGGACAGACATACGTACTGTCTGGACTATGTCCGGAAGTACATCACAGAGGAAACAGAGGACGACAATATGGGCGAGTACACAGCGGAAGCGGTCGTCAATGAGGCGATGCGGTGGGAAGG
>CAMHMZ010000024.1 GCA_946186375.1 uncultured Clostridia bacterium | reverse complement strand
CTCAAAGCCCTGTTCAAAGACGACTGGGAGGGCATCATCGGCAACGCCGATACCTTTATCTATCTCGGCGGCAATGAGCAGAGCACCCACAAGTACATTTCCGAACAGCTCGGCAAGGAAACCATTGATACGAAGTCCAGCAGCCAGAGCAAGGGACGCAACGGATCATTCTCTCAGAGCTTCCAGCAAACAGGCCGTGACCTTATGACCCCCGATGAAGTCCGTCTATTGGACAACAAAAACGCTATCGTGTTCATCCGAGGGGAAAGGCCGGTCATTGACGAGAAATACGATCTGATGAAGCATCCCAATGTTCAATACACCGAGGACGGAGGCGCTGCGCCCTACGTCCACAGCCCGCATTGTCTCTACGATATGCGGTATCTACTATCTACAATGGAGGAAACCGAATGAAGAAACCCACTTCCAAACGCGCCAAGATTTTCATGTCTGTGTGGAGCGTCCTCACGCTCTGCGTTGTCTGCTTCAGCACCACCGCCTTTGCCACCGGCGGCGACCCGATCACGGTGGTCAACAACCTTTCCGACTTCATCTTCTCCGCGATCAAGGCTATCGGCATTATTATCCTCGGCTGGGGCATCGTCCAGGTCGGCATGTCAATCCAGAGCCATGACGCAAGCCAGCGATCCCAGGGCTTCCTGTGCCTGTTCGGCGGGCTTGTGATTGCCTTTGCAAAGGAGATCCTCGCGGCTATCGGCGCTGTATAAAAGAAAAGGGGTAATGCGTTTCACGGTGAAACGCATTACCCACTTCGGCAGATGGATCAGTCTTCGTCAGCATACAGGAGTTCAACGAACTGCGCGGGAGAATAAACCGGCATGGGAGCGCCTGCATAATCCTTGAGATTGCGCGTAACGATGCAGTCGATCTCGGCGCGGGCCGCAGCTTCGATCATTACCGCATCCTCATAGTCGGAAATATCGCTTGTCAGCGCTCTCCGACAGTCGATTCCACAGGTGTCCAGGATCTCAAACAAGTTGAACAGGACGCCGAGAACCTTCTTCGTCTCTTCGGCGCTGTGCAGCGCCTTGTGCATCAGGTAGTAAATATCCGTTATGGAATTGGCGGTGAGGAACCCTACACACCGCCGATTTGCCACGGACAGGAATACAGCCTCGGCGTCCTTGTTAAACGGTTCTCTGCTTTGCAGCGCGTCAATGATGATACAGGTATCAATCAGAACATTCATACCGTCTCTAACCGCTCCCTATGTGCCTGCTCAATGGTCATGTCGCCGGGGATGATGCCGAACAAAGATTTTGCCATGTCAACTCTGTCCTGATAAGGATTCGTGAGCTTGGCAACGACTTTGCCGTTTCGGGTGATGAATACATCCTCCCGTTCCGCCATCAAGAGATACTTGCTTAGGTTCTGCTTCAACTCTGTTGCGGTAATGGACATATAGGACTCCTCCTTTTCGTCAAGATTGGGTTCATCCATATTATATGCCAATCGTACGATTTTAGCAATAGAATCGTACGATTTTTCTCTGGAAACTTTTTGTGAATGTGAGGTGTAAACCATAAGTGATAACTGGGTCATAAGAAACCTCGAAAATGCCATTGCCACCTGGAACGAAAAGCTGGCGGAGTTATGGGCGCTGATCACGCAAACCCCGGAGACCTTCAAAGGTGGGCAGATCTGGGGCGTGATCCTCAATATCAACTCCGCTCTGGTCGGGATCGGCTATGGCCTGCTCGTCCTGTTCTTCGCAATCGGCGTCTTTTCTTCGGCGGCGTCCTTCCGGGAACTGCAGAGGCCGGAGTTTGCGCTGCGTCATTTCATCCGCTTTGTGCTGGCAAAGGTGGCCGTTGGCCGAGGCATGGAGCTGATGACCGCAATCTTCTCCATCTGCGGCAGCGTCGTGTCCGCTTCCATGAACAGCATCGGCGGCGGTGTCACGACCACAGCGGCGCTCCCCGCCGAGATCGTCAGCGCCATTGAAGATGTGGGCTTTTTACAGAGCATCCCGCTATGGCTGGTGTCCTTCCTGGGGAGCCTGCTCATTACTGCCCTGTCCTTCATCCTAATTCTCACGGTGTACGGGCGGTTCTTCAAGCTATATATCTATACGGCGATTTCTCCGCTGCCCTTTGCGTCCTTTGCCGGGGAGAACACCGCCGGGATCGGGAAAGCCTTTGTGAAGTCCTACATCGGCGTGTGTCTGGAGGGTGCCGTTATCGTGCTGGCCTGCTTGATCTACTCCGCGTTCCTGTCCAGTGGATCGCCGGTGGTAGACAGCAGCCTGCCCGCTGTGACAATGGCCTGGGAATACATCGGGGAGCTTGTTTTCAACATGCTGGTGCTGACCGGGCTTGTGAAAGGCGCGGATCGGATCGTGCGGGAAATGTTCAGTCTATGAGAAAAGCGGCGGGAAATCCCACCGCTTTTCTCTTAATCCGTTTCACCGTGAAACGCAATCTGACCGTAGTCCAGCACCGGGGCTGTCGCCAGCACATGATCGAACCATTCCTTCTCTCGGCGTTTCTTGGCTGCGTAGCGCAGCGACCATGCCACAATGAAAGCAAGGATGCTCGCCGCGAGAAGAATCCCGGAGAGCGTTTCATTTGCTGCTGCCCACTTCGGCCAGAACAGGCGCGTTGCCACCAGCCAGCACCCCAGCGGAAACAGGTAAAGCCTCCACAAGAGTTTTACCACAAACGGCAGCGCAATCAGCGCCCCGGCGACAATCAAAAGCTGTTGTATCATGCTCATTTTCGCATACTCCTTTCAAAACATTTTTCCACTAATATTATCCCTCATTCGCAAATACCTGTCAAATTTTCGCACGAATTGGAGGTAAAAGCCATCAAAGAAATTAAAATCCCGAAAGAGATCCGACAGTACAAGGAAAGCATTTTCTTTGGCCTGTCTGCCCGTCAATTCTTCTGCGCGATCTTTGCCGTCGGCATCGCCGCTGGCGCGTATCTGCTCCTGGGTGATGTGATCGGCAAGGAAACCGCAAGCTGGCTCTGTATTGTCCTCGCTGCGCCCGCTGCCATGGCGGGCTTTTTTAATTACAACGGCATGACCTTTGAGCAATTCCTTTGGGCGGTCATCAAGACCGAGTTCCTGTTTGCCGGAGATCGTAAGTACATCGGAGAAAACCTCTGCTATAACAGCTTCAACAGAAAGGGGCGTGGAGACTTTGATTAAAACCCTTGCAGCCGCCAACAAGAGCGAGCGCGTGAAGGTAAAGGTACCGCGCTCCGTCCAGCAGAGCATCCCGATCAAGCGCATCTACACCAACGGCATTTGGGAGGTCGGCAACAAGCACAGCCGGAGCTGGAAGCTCACAGATGTAAACTACATTGCCGCCTCGCAGGAAACGCGGGAGAGCATTTTCAACGCCTACTGCGGGGCACTCAATTCGCTGCCTACCGACGCCACCGCCAAGATCACCATCGTCAACCACCGGCTCAATCCGGCAGAGTTTGAGCGCCGTATCCTTTTCCCGTACAAGGATGACTGGCTCGATCACTACCGGGAAGAAGCCAACGGCATTATGAAAGGCCGGGCGGCACAGAGCAATAATCTTGTCCAGGAGCGCTTTGTGACACTCTCCATCCCCAAAAGAAAGATCGAGGAAAGCAAGACCTATTTCCGCCGCGCCGGAGCAAATCTGCAAAAGACCTTTTCCCGCCTGGACTCCGGCATCACCCCGGCCAGAAACTATGACCGGCTCCGTGTGCTGCATGACTTCTTCCGCCCCGGCTATGAGCAGTATTTCGACTATGACGATTACCGCTTTATGCGGACGGGCAAAGACTTCCGGGATCTGATCTGCCCGGACAGCATCAGCTTCAAGCGCAGTCACTTCGAGTTTGGGGACAAGTTCGGGCGCGTCCTGTTTCTGCGCACCTATGCATCCTTCCTGACAGACGACCTCATTTCTGATCTGACCGAGTATGCCCGCGATTTGATCCTGTCTATCGACATGATCCCGGTGCCTACCGATGAAGCGGTCAAGGAAGTGGAGAGCATCATTCTCGGCGTGGAGACGGACATAACCCGCTGGCAGCAGCGGCAAAACAGCAAGAACAACTTTACCGCCGAAGTGCCCCGCACAATGGAGCAGAAGCGGGAAAACAGCCGATGCTTCATGGATGATCTGACGCAGAACGACCAGCGCATGATCTTCTCCCTCATTACCATCGTCCATACCGCCGACAGCATGGAGAAACTGGACGCCGATACGGAAAGTTTGATCGCCATCGGCAAGGAGCATCTTTGCGATATATCCCCGGCGCGCTTTCAGCAGGAGGACGGCTTGAACACGGCTTTGCCCTACGGCCTGCGCCGCATCCACGCACTGAACACCCTTACCACGGAAAGCTGTGCCGTAGCGATCCCGTTCCGGGCGCAGGAGATCCAGGACCCCAGCGGCTTATCCTACGGGATCAACGAGGTCAGCAAGAATCCCATTGTCTGCGACCGCAAGCTGCTTTCCTCGCCGCACGCTTTTTATCTCGGCATTTCCGGCTCCGGCAAGTCCATGGGCATGAAGTCCACCATTATGAATGTCGCTCTCGGCACCGACGACGATATTATCATCGTGGACGCCGAGCGCGAGTACGGCACCCTTGCCCGCGCCTTCGGCGGCGAGGTCGTGGAGATCAGCCCGAACAGCAATCACCATCTGAATCCGTTGGAGATCCCCGCCGGGTACGAGGATGAAAACCCCGTGGCTCAGAAGTCCGAGCTGATTATGAGTATTCTGGAACAGCAGATGGGAACCGGCTCAATCAGCGGCAGCTATAAGTCCATCATTGACCGCTGTACAGCAAACATCTACAAGCCCTATCTGCGGGGAAAAGCACCCGCGCCGCTCCTGTCCGACTGGCGCAACGAGGTCATGCGTCAGCCGGAGCCGGAGGCGCGGGAGCTGGCCTTGACCGCCGAGTTGATCACTGAGGGCAGCTTGAATGTATTTGCCCACGCCTCGGACGTGGATATGGGCAACCGGATCATCGTTCTTGACCTCTACGAAATGGGCGGCTCTCTGCGTAAGACGGCGCTTGTGGTCACGCTGGAGGCCATTCAAAACCGCGTCATGGAAAACCGGAAGCGGGGCAAGTTTACCTGGGTATTCATCGACGAGGTGTATCTGTACTTTAAGTACCATTACTCTGCAGAAGTCTTGTACAAGGCATGGAAGCGTTTTCGCAAGTACGGCGGTATTCTGACCGCTGCCACGCAGAACGTGGAGGAATGTCTGACCTCCGACACGGCGCGTCTCATGTTCGCAAACTCCGAGTTCCTTATGCTATTCAACCAGGCGGCCACCGACCGGGCGGAACTGTCCGCGCTCCTGCATATCTCCGATACGCAGATGGGATATGTGACGGACGTTGAGCCGGGGCATGGCCTGATGCGAGTATCCGGCGCGGTGATCCCGTTTGACTGTACGATCCCGCAGGACACGGAGCTGTACCGGCTGATGAACACCACGCCTGGCCGCGGCTGATATGGAGCGCAGCAAAGCAAAAGAGGCCGGGCGCAGGAAATACATTAGGGAGAAAGCCAATGCGCTGAAAGACAAGCCTCCCCGGAAAGTGCCGACTAAAGAGGCCATCAAGCAGGCAGGCCGATACCACGCGATAGAGACGGCGAAAAAGCAACTCTCCGAGGCACAGCAGGCCATAGCACCCGAACAGGATCAGCAGCCCTATACCGCTGTTGACAAGGTAGAAAGCTATGCCACCGACGTTGCTCATGAGGTATTGCAATCCCTTCCTGCCACAACAAAGAGCAAGCAGCGATCAGATAATCCGTTTCACGGTGAAACGGATTCTGGAACAGCACCTAAGAATAACAAGCCTGCGCCGAAAGATCGTATGCGCCGGGAGGCGGTCAAGGAGTTTAAGCAGCGTAGAACAGAGGAGCAGCAAAATGCGTATCACGGTGAAACGCATTTTGAGCCGCCCGAAGTGCTGTAGCCAAAAGATCAAATACAACGCTCATTTGTTCGCCAGCTCCAGGCGCAAGCACAGCAAACAGCGAAGACCACACCGATCCCGGAGGTTCAGGAAAAGCCCAGCGAAACAGCAACGCGCCGGGATATAAAAACCCCGGCGCGGAAAAGAGAATATAGAGAACGGACAAAAGAATCTGTTTACACTACTTCTACCACGGGGCAGCGTCATCGAGCGCTGCCCCGTGACACTTCCTCTGTCGCCGCACAGAAACCCCAGCTCGTCAAAGAACAGGGTCGCAGACTTGCCCGCGACCGGGCAATCCAAAAGATCAAGACCGACACGGTAAGCAGCGTTTCCGGGAAAGCGACAAAAGCAAGCGGCGAGGTATTCAAAAAGCTGGGTACGGCAATCTCAAAGGCCGTCACACCCAGCAAAGAAACGCTGCTGTATGCTGCCGGAGCGCTGGTGCTGATCCTCATTCCTTTTGTTGTGATCATTGGTGTGGCCTCTATGCTGACAAGCAGCGGTGAGGGGCGCAGCGCCTATGTTCCTGTCAGTCCGGAGGTGGAAGCGTACCGTCCCTTGATCCGGCTCTACGCTGCGCAGTACGGCATCCCCAAATATGAGGATTTAATCGCCGCCGTGATGATGCAGGAAAGTGGCGGGCACGGCAGCGATCCCATGCAATGCTCGGAAAGCGGCTATAATACTCGTTATCCCCACGCGCCGAACAGTATCACCGATCCCGAATACTCTATCGACGTGGGCGTACATACCCTCGCTGACGTGCTTAGCATGGCCGCCGTGGAAAGCCCGATAGACCTTGATCGTATCTCTCTTGCCCTGCAAGGGTACAACTTTGGCCCCGGCTATATCTCCTGGGCGCTTGCCAACTATGGCGGCTATTCCGAGTTGAACGCTATCGAGTTTTCGGACATGATGGCTGCCCGGTACGGCTGGGCAGGCTACGGCGATAAATCCTATGTGTCTCACGTCCTCCGCTATTATCCCATCGGGCGCTACTTCATGGGCGAGGGCAACACCGCTATGGTAGCTGTCGCGCAGACGCAGATCGGCAACACCGGAGGTGCTCCCTATTGGAGCTGGTGGGGCTTAGACTATCGCGTGGAATGGTGCGCGATCTTCGTAAGCTGGTGTGCCGATCAATGCGGCTATCTAGACGCCGGTGTGCTGCCGAAGATGGAGGGCGTGCGCCCCTATGTGGACTGGTTCATAGAGCGCGGCCAATGGCAAGGCCGGGACTATGAGCCGAGCCCCGGCGACATTATTTTTTTCGACTGGGAAAGTGATGGCCTGGCCGATCACGTCGGGATCGTGGAGAAGGTGGAAAACGGCCTGATCTATACCGTAGAAGGCAACACCGGCGATATATGCGCGGAACGGCACTATACGATGGGTTCAGCTCCTGTGTATGGCTTTGGCTTGCCACTGTATTAATATAGGCCGCGACTCATTTGAGCCGCGGCCTATATTTCCTGATTCATTATTCCATATCTGCAAATACTACGGAACTATCGTTACCTTCTGGGAGATATAATGGGTAGTAAACTCCGGTTTTACTGCCGTTGTTATTTCTTCAAATGTCTGTTGACATGTTCCACAAGTTGAATTATATTAAGGTTAGATTATTCAACATGTAGAATATCAAGGAGATGGTTGCGGTGCTAAAACACGGAATCCTCGGACTGTTAAATTACGGCGACATGACAGGCTATGAGATAATGACGATCTTTCATGAGTCCCTGAGCCATTTTTGGACGGCGCAGACGAGCCAAATCTACAGAGAACTCCAAGTGCTTGAAAAAGAAGGCTGGATCAAATCCGAGCATGTGGTGCAGAAAAGCAGACCCGACAAAAAGATTCTATCAATTACATTGGCCGGAAAAGAAGAACTCAATAGATGGTTAAAGGATAATCAGCCAGTCAATGTGCGGACGCCTTTTCTAATGAAAACGTTTTTTCGTGGTGAATGCAGTATAGAAGAAAACCTTGCTTTTTTTCGTTCTATCGCTGAGAACCCTTCTGCCTTTTCGAACGGAAGTGATGCAGCATGTGCTGCCGCCGAGCATTATGCGGCAATGATCGGTGATTCAGAGAAGACGATGTTTTGGAAGTTCACCATCGAATTTGGGCTAATGTACGAGGAAATGGTTAAGCAATGGTGCAAGAAATGCATTAGCGAACTGGAGAAGGTGAAGCGTGAAAATACTGCTGATTAACGGAAGCCCGAAAGGGCAAAGGAGTAACTCGCTTCGTTTGGCAACAAGCTTTATAGATGGTGTTCGGTCTGAGCGTGAAGAATCGGGCGAAACAGTTACTGTTGAAGAACTGCACATTGCCTCTATGAATATATCGTCATGCAAAGGATGCTTTGCATGTTGGCAAAAGACACCCGGCATCTGCTGTATAAAAGATGATATGCAGATGGTTTTAGATAGAATCATCTGCTCCAACTTGATTGTTTGGAGCTTCCCCCTATACTATTTCGGCGTCCCGGGGATTCTTAAAAACCTGATTGACCGTCAACTGCCAATGAAGCTTCCGTTCATGAGTTCTCGTACAGATGGATGTGGCGGCGGAAGTCATCCTTCCAGGTATGAGATAAAAGGAATAAAGCATGTCCTAATATCGACTTGCGGTTTTTATTCAGCAGAAGGGAATTACGACAGCGTAACGCGGATGTTCGATCATTTTCTGGGTCAGAGAAACTATACAGCCATCTTTTGCGGACAGGGCGAGTTGTTCCGCGTGAAAGAGCTGTCCAGTAGAACAGACGAATATCTTTCCTATGTTAGACAAGCTGGATCGGAATACGCTGCAGGAAAAATATCTGAGGAGACAAATGTCAAACTGCATACCCTTCTTTATCCGAAAGAGGTCTTTGAGGCCATGGCCGACGCGAGCTGGGGAATTGCGCGAGACGCCGGACAAATGGAAGACAAAAGCCTAATCTTTACCCGTCAGATGGCAGCACTCTATAACAAAGACAGTTACGATGGAAGAGATCGGGTTCTTGAGATTTGCTACACTGATCTGGGAAAGACTTATCAGATTTTGCTGGGAAAGGATGGAGCAGAAGTGCGCACGGATGGGAGTCTGGTAGCTTCCACCCGTATTGACACGCCTTGGGAAGTATGGGTAGCCATTTCTCGAGGAGATATGCGAGGCGATGAAGCACTGGCCAAGCATTTGTACCGAACCAGCGGAGACTTCTCACTAATGATGAACTGGGGTAAATACTTTGGTAGTGCAGGAAAGCGGCAAAACACACGAAAAAGCACCATCGTCGAAAAAGCAAGTAAGCCCCCGTTGATGATCACCATGCTCAGTGCCTGGATTACGCTCTGGGTGGCAGTATCTATCCATACTCATGTCGGCGCGCTGGTAACGCTTTTCGTTTGTGCATGTCTGCCACTTATCATGGGGCAGCATGAGCTTTGTATTTACGACAAGATCTCCTTTTTGATTGTGGCGCTGCTGGCGGTTTTTGCTTCTGTCACAGGAAAGGGCCAGTTAGCAGTGGTCTTGGGTTATTTTCTATTTGGATCACTTTGGCTATTTTCCTGCCTAACAAAAGAACCTCTCTGCGCTGCGTATGTGAAATACAGCTATGGAGAAAACGCGCTGAACAACCCCATTTTTATGAGGACCAACTATCGTATTGCCGTTGCATGGGGTGTGCTATATATTCTTACAGCCGGTTGGACCCTCCTTCTCAGTGGACGGGTGCCATACTTGGTTTTGATTCTGCTGAACCAAACTGTACCAATCTTGTTGGGGCTATTCACAGCATGGTTTCAAAAATGGTATCCAGCAAAGATTGCGTCGGAGAAATGATCGGCATAGAACAAACGGAGGTGATCACTTGAAAAAGTACAGGGCACCGATTCTGATGCTAATTCTCTTTGAAACCGTTGCGATAACTTTGTGGCTGACAAAGGGCAAAATATTCTATTTGTTTAACTTCAGCTACATCGGGCTGTCCGTTTCGCTGGGTATCTTTCTGTTTATCCGAAAATACAAGCATGCACGGCGTACCGTTCAGCTGTTGGTTGGCTTGTATATGCTGGTTTACCTGGGGCTCATCTGTCATGAAAATATGCAGATTGAGGGATTCTGGTATTATCTGTTCACCGGTGTTTTTGAAGCCGCAACCATCCACTATGCTGTTGCTAAAATATTTGGCCCTCTGCTGTTTGGCAGAGGATGGTGCGGCTATGCGTGTTGGACAGCTATGATCCTAGATTTTCTCCCTTACAAAACGCCATTGCACCCAAGAAAGAAAATCGGATGGATCAGATACATCACATTTGCGGCCTCCTTGATATTCGTGGCTGCGTTATTCCTTGCCAAAGTCGGCAATATCGAACGGATTATGTTTTGGGCGTTTATCATCGGGAATGTGGCATATTACGTTATCGGAATAGCACTTGCTTTTGCATTCAAAGACAACCGAGCTTTCTGCAAGTATATATGTCCAATAACGGTATTTTTAAAGCCAATGAGCTATTTTTCTTTGTCCCGCATCCAGTGTGACAAAAGCAAATGTATCTCTTGCGGCAAGTGCAAGCGGGTATGTCCTATGAATGTAGATGTGACTGATAATTCAAGAAAAAGGATAAATGGTACTGAGTGCATTTTGTGCATGGAGTGTGTAAATACTTGCCCTAAAAATGCTCTTTGACAAGAAAAGCATGCATAAATTGGCATCATGCACTCCAGTTGAAAGAAAGGGATGATAGAAATAGACGGGAAAAAAGAAATGCTCTGGCTTCCATGTCCAAAATGCGGAGCCAGAACGAAAATCAAAATCTACGAGGACACAGTACTTCTGAATTTCCCCTTATACTGTACCAAATGCAAAAAGGAAACCAAACTCGGCGTGATAAAATTCAAGATCGTAGTTAGCGACGAGCCAGACGCTTAAAGCGCAGAGCCTGCTACTCCGTGAGTGGAGAAGCAGGCTCTTTTCTTATTTTACGGCAGTCAGGCTCCGACCTTTTACGATCCCCAGCGCGGCCTCAACGATAGGAAGCAGGCAACGAATTTGATCGTCGCTGCAATCGCCCAGCAGGATTTCAAGCTCTTTTCTGGCCGAATCTTCGGGATCTGTCTGGGGATAAAAGATTTCTGAGGGATCTATCATCAACGTTGTCACAAGCGCGCACAGCACATCCAACTGCGGATTTCCCTCGCCGTGCTCGATTTTGCGGATCGTCTGTTCCGTGACGCCCGCTTTCTCTGCAAGTTCCGCCTGGGTCATTTTCTGACGCTTTCTATTCCTATAAATGCTTTCGCCCAAGTATTTTGAGAATTCCGCCATCTTTATTCACCTCAAACCGATTGTACAGTATCGGTTTTGATGTTGGAATTTGTCATCTTTTCGATTTTACCGAAAAGATAATATAGGTTCTCGAAATACGGGTGGTTTACATAATTTGTCGATAATGAGTGATTTTGATTGTTTTTCGGTGTGTCGATATAGGTATAAGTCGAGCGAAGGAACACCACAAATGCTGCCGGTTGCGGTAAAATATAGTCACTGATCAGAAACTAAAACATAGGAGAAAGAGAATGTATAGCTTCCATCAAGAGAAAAGCAATGACACCATCCCGCCGGAGGAGATCGCAATATTACTTCGGAGCATTGGCGCTTCCGGTCGGCTTGTTGGGTTTAATTATGTCGTTTACATCGTGTATAACATCCTGCAAAAGCCAGACGAGCATTACTGGATCACCAAATGCGCCTATCCCGATACCGCGAAGTATTTTCAGGTGCGGCCAGCTTCGGTAGAACACGCGATCCGGACGGTGATTGCTTCCTGCTGGGATCGCTATGACCATTCTGACCTTAACCGCGTTGCGGGAATCGAGCTGGAAAACATGCCTACGAACAGCGAGTTTATAGACATTCTGGTTGCCTATCTCCGTTACGGAGCATACGAAAGGCAATAGAAATAAGTGAACGGATCTTCCCGTTCACAGAAGCGCACCGCAGATGGCGCGTTTCTGTGAGCCGGAAGGCTCAGACAAGTGAATAGGGCAAGCAGATACGTTCCGCTTGCGGGAAGCCAGGCAGCGGGTGCGCCAGGATTGCCAGCCGGTGAGGAGGTGAAATCACCGGCGGCAGAGCGAACAACACCACCGCTGTACGCAGCCAATGGCACGGCTGCCGGCCATGATCCGCAAGCGGGCATAATGATACCTACGTTGATGGCACGTCACAGAGTCAAACGTCCCGCCATAAGCATGGAGGGAGGCACGAAAAACATATCCTACGGAGCGGCCCGCCCCGCCGCCGTCTGTCCTTTGCCTTTGAAAACATCGTGATACCTTCGATCCGCACTAACCAATAGTGCGGATTTTGTCGTTTTTATTCGTTTCATCGTGAAACGCATTAGGGAGGATAACGTTATGCTGCAGTTTTTTCTTGGCCTTATGGCAGGCGGTTTTTTCGGCGTTGCCATTATGTGCCTCATGCAAATGGCCCGGAAACACGATGATAAATAAATCTCTAAAAAATGTTCTGAAAATTTGACAAGAATCGACAAAAATGAGAAAATCATGATAGGAAGTGTGTTCCCTATGTACCTTGAAAATGTTGAATATCCTGTCATTTATAAAGTTGATTTGGCTGTGATCTCGCGGAGCGGAAACGGGCGGGAATGATATGGAAGAACTGCTCTTTGAAGCCTACCCGGACATTATGACCGTTCTGCAGGTCAGCGAGGCTTTGCACATCGGTCGAAACAGCGCCTATAATCTCATAAACAGCAATTCGATCCGGCACCTTCGCATCGGATCGTCCATTCGGGTGCCAAAATCCTGCCTTGTGGAGTATGTGGCCTCCGCGTGGTACACAGCAACGAAACCTGACAAAGCAGGCTGCTCTGACTGTCAGAAAGGAGACAGAGATGACTGGCAGCCTGCAAATCAAAAATGACAAGTACTATATCATCGTCAATCTGAAAGAGAACGGAAAGCGCAAGCAAAAATGGATCGCTACCGGGCTTGATGTAAAAGGCAACAAGCGGAAAGCGGAACAGCTCTTGCGGGAAACGCTTTTGGAGTGCGAGAGAGCCCCGGCAAGACCCGTGAGCAACATCTTGTTTGCAGACTACATCCGGGCATGGCTGAAAGTCGCGGAGCGCAGAGTGGATGCTGTGACCTTTCAGGGCTATAAGCTGATGGCAAACGCCCAGGTGATCCCCTATTTCGATCAGAGCGGACTTTTGCTACAGGAGGTCACCCGATCCGATCTGCAAGCCTTTTTTGATGAAAAGGCAACAAGAGGCCGCAAAGACGGAAAGGGCGGCCTGTCTCCCTCGTCTCTGCGGCAGTACAAAAATATAATCCTCCAAACCTTAAATGAGGCGGTGAAGAACGGCATGCTGCAAACGAATCCCTGTCAATTCGTCGAGCTTCCGAAGAAGCAGCGGTATGAATCCAGCTACTACAGCGCTGACCAGCTCAAAACCCTGTTTGACGCGATCCGGGATGACCCCATCTATCCCCTTGTGAAGATCACCGCCCTGTACGGACTGCGCCGGAGCGAAGTCCTGGGGCTGAAATGGGACAGCGTAGATTTCACTGCCGGACGGCTCACGATCAAGCACACCGTTTCCAAGGTAACGACAACGGTATGCAAGGACAAAACAAAGAACAGCTCCAGTCACCGCTCTTTCCCCTTATCGCCCGAGGCAAGAGAAATCTTTATCCAGGCCAAAACCGAAGAAGCAATCAACCGAAAGCTCTGCGGCGCGGACTATGAGGAAAACGACTTTATCTTCAAATGGCCCAACGGCACGCCCTTTTCCCCGGACTATGTATCTTCCCATTTCTCGCTTCTCCTGAAGAACAACCATCTGCCGCATATCCGTTTCCATGAGCTTCGGCACAGCTGCGCAAGCCTGCTATTGAACAACGGATTTACACTGAAAGATGTGCAGGAATACATGGGTCACGCCGATATTCAGATGACCGCAAACATTTACGGACACCTGGATATACAGAGGAAAGAGCTTCTGACGCAGAAAATGGCGTCCAGCCTCTTCTAACGCCCCGTTAGAAAAGTGTTAGAAAAACGTTAGAAATCGGCCCTTTGTCGAAGGAAAGTGAGAAACGGCGAAAAACAAACTTGCCTAAAAAGTTCTCAGAAACATAAAAATTGACCCCAAATCTTTCGATTTGAGGTCAAAATGTGGTGCGCGAGGCGGGACTTGAACCCGCACGCCCGGAGTGAGCACTAGAACCTGAATCTAGCGAGTCTACCAATTCCACCACTCGCGCGTCTTTGGAAAGCTTGTTTATCATAGCACCGGTTGCGGCGCTTGTCAAGGGTAAATTTCCTCTCTTCGCGCTTTTTTGGAACCCCCGGCGGGAGAAGCTCCCGCCGGGTTCAGCGGTCAATAGGCCAGGGAGAAATGCTCCGGCTTTGGTTTGAATTTGACGCCCGACACGAGGCCCATGGCCGCAAACAGCGTGACCATCGAGGAGCCTCCGTAGCTGAAAAACGGCAGTGCGATGCCGATAACGGGCGTGATGTTCAGGCACATGCCGATATTGATGAAGGTCTGGAAGGCGATGGCCGCGCCGACGCCGACGCACAGCAGCATATCATAGGTGCGGCTGGCCTTGAAGCCGATGCGGAAGCAGCGGATGATGATGATCGTCAGCAGCAGCAGCACGATGAGGCAGCCGATCATGCCCCACATCTCCCCGATGCTCGAGAAGATGAAGTCCGTATGCTTGCCCGTGAAGACCGAGACGCGGTGCCCCGCCTCGACGCCGGTGAGGCGCCCGGAGGCCAGGGTCTGGCGGCTCTGGGTGCTCTGCCAGGTGATGCCCCAGCCGTCGGGGTCGATGTTCTTGTTGTAGGGGGCGATCAGACGCTGCTTCTGGTAGTCCTTCAGAACGAAGTTCCACACCAGCGGGATCATCGCCGCGACCGCCGCGCCGCCGATGGCAAACCAGTAGAGCTTGACGCCGAGCGCGTAGAACATCACGAGGAAGATCGCCAGCAGGATGACCGCGTTTCCAAGGTCGGACGAGACGACCATGATGGCCACGAAGATGATCGCGAACAGCGCCGCCATCTCCGCCACGGAGAGGAAGGCGTTGATGTCCCGGTGCTCCTTAAGCCAGGTCATGAGCTTGGCCGAGATGATGATATACAGGATCTTGATGATCTCCGAGGGCTGGATGCCGATGCCGAAGAAGCGGATCCAGCTCTTGTTGCCGGTGTTGTCCTCCGAGCCGAAGATCATCAGCGCGACCAGCAGCGCCCCGATCAGGACCAGGAGCCAGCGCCACTGCTCGCCGAGGATGTCTGCGTCGATCACCGTGAAGATCACGAAGGCCGCAACGCCCAGGAAGATGGAGAAGGCCTGCACGATGACCATCTTGGTCGGGTTGATGCCCGGCACCTCCGCCGCCGCCAGGCCCGTCGTCGCCACGTGGACGGCATAGAGGCTGATAAAGGCGCTGATGAGGCAGACCGTGAAGAGCAGCATGTCCGCTCTCTGGAAGAACATTTTTATGTAAGGCTTGAACTTTTTGATGACAACCGCACCTCCCTTCTCGGGGAAACCCGCGCCTTCGCCAAAAAACGACCGCGGGCCGAAAAGTATTTTAGCACAGATTTGCTCTTTACGCAATGGGGAGCAAGGTGGTATAATATGAAAGGTTTGTGAAGGATGGTTAATCATATGTCCACTTATCTTACGAAAAGCGAAGCGGAGACCGAGGCGCTCGGTGCGCGGCTGGCCGAAGGGCTGCCGGGCGGAAGCGTCGTGGCCATGTACGGTGATCTCGGCGCGGGCAAGACGGCCTTTGTGCGCGGCATGGCGCGCGGCCTGGGGCTCGACTGCCGGGTCTCCAGTCCCACCTTCACCATCGTCAACGAGTATCTGGGCGAGCGCGAGCTCATCCATTTCGATATGTACCGCCTCTCCGGCGCGGACGAGCTGTTTGACATCGGCTGGGAGGATTACCTGGCCCGCGGCGCCGTGTGCGCCGTGGAGTGGAGCGAGAACGTGGAGGGTGCCTTTTTCGGCGACGAGATCCGCGTGAGCATCCGCAAGCTCTCCGACACGGAGCGCGAGATCACCATCGAGGGGGCGCCGCTATGCTGATTTTGGCCTTTGAATCCTCCGCGAAGGCGGCCTCAGCCGCGCTGGTGCGCGACGGGCGCCTCGTCAGCCAGAGCCTGCAGATCAGCGGTCTGACCCACAGCCGCACGCTGCTGCCCATGGCAGAGGATCTGCTGAAAAACTGCGAGACGGCCATCGGCGACGTGGACGTGTTCGCCGTGGCGCACGGCCCCGGCTCCTTTACCGGCGTGCGCATCGGCGTGAGCACCGTCAAGGGCCTCGCCTGGGCCGCGGACAAGCCCTGCGTCGGCGTGAGCACACTCGAGGCTATGGCCTGGCACGGACTGGCCGCGGGTGGGACCGTCTGCCCGGTGATGGACGCGAGGCGACAGCAGGTCTATAACGCGCTCTTCGAGATCCGCGGCGGCAGGCCAGAACGTCTCTGCGACGACCGGCCCATCTCTCTCGAGGAGCTCGCTTCCGAGCTCGAGGCGCTCCCCTCCCCCGTCTTCCTGCTCGGGGACGGCGCGGCGCTCACCGCCGCTTATCTCGACAAACGCGGCATCCCCTACCGCATGGCGCCGGACGATCTTGTCTGGCAGGACGCCTGGGGCGTGGCCATGGCCGCGCAGGACAAGCAGCCCGTCTCCGGCGAGGCGCTGCTGCCGGTCTATCTGCGGCTGAGTCAGGCCGAGCGCGAGCGGCAGGAGCGCCTGGCCGCCGGCAAATAAGCTGATCCAAGAAATTATCATATAAAAGGAGACCGAACCATGAGCAAAGTAGTCGTATTCGACCATCCTCTGATCCAGCACAAGCTCTCCATCCTCCGCGACGAGAAGACCAGCGTCAAGGAATTCCGCGAGCTGATCTCCGAGATCGCCATGCTGATGTGCTATGAAGCGACCCGCGACCTTCCGCTGGAAGAGGTGGACGTGCAGACGCCCGTCGCTGTCGCCAAGTGCCGCCGCATCGCCGGCAAGAAGCTGGCCGTCGTTCCCATCCTCCGCGCCGGTCTGGGCATGGTGGACGGCATGGTGAGCATGATGCCGAACGTCAAGGTCGGGCACATCGGTCTGTTCCGTGACCCCGAGACCAAGGAGCCTGTGAAGTACTACTTCAAGATGCCCGCCGACATTGCCGAGCGCGACGTCATCGTCGTCGACCCGATGCTGGCCACCGGCGGCTCCGCCGCTGCCGCCATCGACTTTTTGAAGGCCGACGGCGTCAAGCACATCAAGCTCATGAGCATCATCGGTGCGCCCGAGGGCGTCGAGCGCATGCAGAAGGAGCACCCGGACGTGGACATCTTCGTGGCCGCGCTGGACGATCATCTGAACGATCACGCCTACATCGTGCCCGGTCTTGGCGACGCGGGCGACCGCATCTTCGGCACCAAGTAATTATTCTGATACAACGCAAACGTCCCCGGGCTTTGAGCCCGGGGACGTTTGGTTTGCCTGTGGAATTATCCCACCGTCAGCGTGACGGCTTTGGTCGTGACCTTGCCGGCGCTGTTGGTGATGACGCAGCGGTACTGCCAGCCGTTTTTCTTGGCCGTCACGGGCACCTTCAGCGTCGCTGTCCAGTTGCCCTCCGCCGTGGCGTTCTTCCAGCTGCCGCTGGCAGACTTCCGGTACTGCCACTGATAGCTGAGGTCGACGCCCGTCGCCTTCACCTTGAAGACCGCCGTCTCGCCCTTCGCGGCGGTGACGTTCTTCGGCTGCGTCTTGATCACCGGCGTTTTCGCCTCGGCTGCTTTCAGCTTCACGACCTCGCTGTATTTGCCCTTCGTGCCGTCGGAGGCCATCGCGCGAACCTTGTAATAATAGGTTTTTCCCGCTTTGGCGGCCGTGTCCGTGTATTTGAGTTCGGTCACGGTGGCGATGCGCTTGAAGGAGCCGCTCTTGCCGGTCGTGGAGCGATAGACCTGATACTTCGCCGCGCCCTTCGCGCTCTCCCAGCTCAGCAGCGGCTTGCCCTTCGAGCTGAGCTTGCCCGTCAGCGTCGGGGTGCCGGGCTTTGCGGTCAGCTTGATGATGTTGCTGAAGGGGCTCTTCAGCCCGCTCGCCGTCACGGTTCGGACCTTGTAATAATAGGTCTTGCCCGCCGCGGCCTTGGAGTTTGTATAGCTGAGCTTTTCGACGGTCTTGAGGCGCTTGAAGCTGCCGTCCTTGCCGGTCGTGGAGCGATAGACCTCATATTTTGCCGCGCCCTTGACAGACTTCCAGCTCAGCGCAGGCTTGCCCTTTGCGTTCAGCTCGCCCGATAGCGTCGGCGCCGCGGTCGTCACGCCCAGCTTCACGACCTCGCTGAAATCGCCCTTCGTCCCGTCCTCCGTCACGCCGCGCACCTTGTAATAGAAGGTCTTGCCCAGCGCGGCCTTGCTGTTTGTGTATTTCAGCGCCGTCGTCGTCTTGAGGAGCTTGAAGGAGCCCGCCTTCCCGGTCGCCGAGCGGTACACCTGATACTTCGCGGAGCCAGCAACCCCGTTCCAGCTCAGCATCGGCTTACCCTTGGCGTTGTTGCTGCCGGTCAACTTCGGGGCAGCGGAATAGCCGGAAGATTCAAAATGGATCGTTGCGTTCAGGAGGTCGTTGTTGCCCCACTCAATGACGATTTTTTCCCACTGCTTTTGAGTTCCAGCGTAGTAAACGTCGGTCAAGCTGTTGCAGTCTTCGAATGCCCCAGGACAATCAGCTTCACCTTCCACGTTTAAGCTGCTTTTAATGTGAACCAAGGTAATCGGAAGCCTAATTGAGTTCAGTTTTGAACATCTAAGAAAGGCTCCTCTATCAATACGGGTGACCCCCTCCGGGATTTCAACATAGGTCAAGCCCTTGCAATCTCCAAAGGCAAATTCCCCGATACTCGTTACACCAGATGGGATGAAATAGGATCCACTACGCCCTCCCGGGAAGCACAGCAGCCTTTCGTTGTCCTTCGTAAACAACACGCCATCAACTGATTTGTAGCTTGGATTGTCTTCGTTTACATAGATCGCAGTCAGCGAGCTGCAGCAAGAGAAGACCTGTTCCCCGATGCTCGTCACGCTCGATGGGATCGTCACACTCGTCAACGAGCTGCAGCCCCAGAAGGCATCCCACTCGATACTTGTCACGCCCTCCGGGATCGCTACGCTCGTCAGCGAGCTGCAGTCTCTGAAGGCATGGCGCCCGATGCTTGTCACACCTTCCGGGATCGTTACGCTCATCAGCGAGCTGCAGCCGTTGAAGACGCCATCCTCGATGGTCGTAACGCTCGGCGGAATCGTCACGTTTGTCAGCGCACTGCAGTCCCAGAAGGCATAGGACCCTATGCTCGTCACGCCTTCTTCGATCATCACGCTTGTCAGCGCGCTGCAGTTGGAAAAGGCCCGGACTCCGATGGTCGTCACGGTCGGCGGGATCGTCACACTCGTCAGCGAGACACAGTGGGAGAACGCCTCATACGCGATGCTCACCACGCCTTTCGAAATCGTCACGCTCGTCAGCGAGCTACAGCCGGAGAAGGCCTCGTTCCCGATGCTCGTCACGCTCGGCGGGATCGTCACGCTCGTCAGCGAGCTGCAGTCGGAGAAGGCACTGCCCCCAATGCTCGTCACGCTCGACGGGATCGTCATGCTCGTCAGTGAGCTGCAGCCGGAGAAGGCCCAGCTCCCGATGCTCGTCACGCTCGACGGGATCGTCACACTCGTCAACGATTCGCAGTAGTAGAAGGCAAGGTCCCCGATGCTCGTCACGCCCTCTTCGATCATAACGCTGCGAATGCCCGTTCCCCAGGGTGCCCAATCACCATTATATTCATAATCCAACATCTCCCCTGTGCCGCTGATGGTGAGGTTTCTTTCGTCATCCAGTGTCCATGTGAGTTTCTTGCCGCAGGTGCCGCTGGTCGCGTTGGACACGGCCTCGTCCGCCCGGGCGGCGGGCAGGAGGCTCAGGCACAGCAGGAACGCCAGGGCCAGGCACAACAGCCGTTTTGCCGTTTGTTTCATCGCGTGTTCCTCCTTATAGGATAATGGGATCGCCGTCTTCAGCGATCCGGGTCTGTCGGTTTCATAAGTCCAGTATAGTCAGTTCTTTCCTGTGTGTCCAGTCTTTTCTATAAAAGGCTTCCCCTCGCAAGGGGAAGCTGTCGGCCTTCTGGCCGACTGATGAGGTCTCTTTCAGCGTCCGTCGAACAGAAATGCTCCATTCAACCGCGCAAAAGACCTCATCCGGCGCTCCGCGCCACCTTCCCCGTGCGCGGGGAAGGCTTTCAGCCGTGGGGGCCGGCGTCCTCGACGGCCCGGCAGAAGCCATCAGAAAACATGCGAAATCCCCGGCGAATTCGTAACAGCGCTACGTTTTCGCCGGGGATTTGTTCTCGCTTTTCACTTGTACCGCGCGGGGCGATGAGGGCATCGCCCCCTACAAACGGTAATGTCAATCTCCTCGTTCTATCCTTCGTTTCCCTTCATTCCGAATTCCGCACTCCGAATTCCGAATTATCCTCGTTTCTCTTTCTGAAAACTGAAAACTGAATTCTGAAAACTCAGCAAAACGGGGCGGCGAAGACGATCACGTGGCCGCGGGGGCAGTGCTCCGCGCCGAAACGCTCCATGCTCATGACGCAGTCCTCCTGCCCGTCGCAGAGGTTGAAGAAGCGGAAGCCCTCCCCCTCCCGGACGTAGGCGGCGAAATGCGGCACCTGCTTTTCGCGGTAGCGAAAGATCCCGGCGCGGCTGTGCGCGGCGGCCTCGAGCGCGGCGGCACGGCCGGAGACCTCGCGGACCTCCGGCACGGTTTGGGCCAGATACGCGCGCATGACGGACATGAGCGTCGGCCCCGGCACGCGCACGCGGTGCAGCGCGTCCATCTCCCGGCAGACCTCGCGCCAGTCCGGGCGCTGGCCCAGCGCGCGGCGCAGGTCGTAGGCGGCGATCCAGCCGCAGCCGTTGATGCTCGCGGCCATGCCGCGGTAGCGCACGGAGGAAAAGCAGTCCTGGTCGGTGATGTAGCCGTCAGCGGAAAAGCCCTTCGTCAGCTCCTTCTGCTCCATCGCCCTCAGAAGCCGAGCGTGTCGCCGACGAGGATCACGTGGATCCTTCCCGCCTGGCGCGAAAAGCGCGTGATCAGAAACTGGCAGCAGATGGTGTCTGGCGACTTGCAGTCAAAGCAGGCGCCGGTCTTCGCGCAGGGCGTGGACAGGCCGAAGCGCTGGGCATTGATGGGCGCGGCGACGTTGCGGGCGCGCTTCATGGCCCCGTCGAGATCGCCGCAGACCTTGTTCATGCCGACGATCATGACGAGCTTCTTCGGCCCGTAGGCGATGGCGGAGACGCGATTGGCGTTGCCGTCGATGTTGACGAGGATGCCGTCGTTCGTGATGGCGTTGCAGCCGGAGAGAAAGACGTCCGCGTCGTAGGCCGCCAGCATGGCCGCGCGCTTGTCCGCGATCTCGTCGCGGTCGATAAAGTTGTAGTTGCCTTCCTTGAGCGCCTTGACAAGGCCGATCTCATGCACGCTCATGCCGCCGCCCATGGTGACGGTGCTCCCCTCCGGGATGAGCTCGAGCGCGAGGCGCAGCGCCTCGTCCCTGTCCGCGGCGTAATAGCCGCTCATGTTGCGCGACTGCAGGCCCTTGATGACGGTCTGCGCGAGCAGCTCGTTGCGTTTGACGATGTTTTTATCCATGTCCTTCACTCTCCGTTGTATTGGGATGGCTTTATTATATAGACGGCGGGCGCGCAAGTCAAAACAATCTTTTCCAGCCCGGCCCGCTCAGCCCAGGCGCCGCTTGAACTCCTCAAAGATCGCGATGCCCTCGACCGTCTCGCCGCCGCAGCCGTCGAGGATGCGCTCGGGGTGCCACTGCACGGCGAGGATCGGCAGACTTTCATGCTCGAGCGACTCCACCGTGCCGTCCTGCGCCAGAGACGTGACGCGCAGACCGGTGCCCGGGCGATCGACGGCCTGGTGATGGGCGCTGTTGACAAAATACGCCGATCCGAACAGACGCTCCATCTCGGAACCGGCTATGCTGCCGCAGGCGTGGATCGCGTCGGCGTCGGGCAGGCGGTGCTGCACGGAAGTCTTCAGATCCTGGATCAGCGTGCCGCCGAAATGGACGTTGAGAAGCTGCAGCCCGCGGCAGATGGCGAGGACGGGCCGCTGGGTGCGGACAAAATCCTCCAGCAGCTTGCTCTGGAGCGCATCCAGTTGGGGACTGAAGCCTCTGGCGCCGTCCGGCTCCTGGCCGTAGGAGGCCGGGTCCACGTCGATGCCGCCCGGCAGCACGAGCCCGGCATAGCCTGCCGTCGTCTCCGGGCGAAGCCTTGCGTCCGCCTCGATCCCCACAGCCTTCAGCGCATCGACATAGTTGACCGCTTTCAGATTTTTGAGCGGATTGACCGCGACAAGAACTTTCATATCTCTCCTATGAAAAAGGCAGAGCAGATCGCTCCGCTCTGCCTTTTCTCTGTAGTTTTTTTACGCGTTGGCAGCTTCCATGCCGGCGACAAGAGCCTTCTTGTTGCCCTCGAGGAAGCGGGCCTTGCGCTCGCCGAGCTCGATGCGGATGGCCTCGACCATCTTGTCCATCTCGACGATGGGCTCCTTGGCCATCACGGCGCCGAGGATCGCGACGTTGGCGCCCTTCGGGTTGCCGACATCCTCCGCGATCTTGTTGGCGTCGCAGTAGACGACCTGGATGTCCGTGCGCTCGACCTTGCGGTCGATCAGAGAGCTGTTGACGACCAGCAGACCGCCGGCCTTGACCTTGTCCTCGAACTTGATGAGGGAGGGCAGGTTCATCGCCACGATCACGTCGGCGCTGTCGGTCATGGGAGAGCCGACAGGATCGTCGCTGACGATAACGGTGCAGTTGGCCGTGCCGCCGCGCATCTCGGGGCCGTAGGACGGGAGCCAGGACACGTGCTTGCCCTCGAGCATGCACGCCATGGCCACGAACTTACCGATCAGGAGCATGCCCTGACCGCCGAAGCCTGCGAAAATAAACTGTTTCGTCATTTCTCAGCCGCCCCCTTGTCTTTATACACGCCCAGAGGATAGTAGGGGATCATGTTCTCCTCGAGCCACTTCATCGCCTCGACCGGGCTGAGGCCCCAGTTGGTCGGGCAGGTGGAGAGGACTTCGATCATGCAGTAGCCCTTCCCCTCGAGCTGGTACTCGAAGGCCTTCTTGATGGCCTTCTTCGTCTTGAGGATGTTCGCGTTGTTGTTGACCGCGCAGCGCTCGATGTAGTAGGAGCCGGGCACCTGCGCGAGCATCTCGCTCATCTTGATCGGCGCGCCGCACCAGGCCTCGTCACGGCCGTAGGGAGAGGTGGTGGTCTTCTGGCCGACCAGGGTGGTCGGGGCCATCTGGCCGCCGGTCATGCCGTAAATGGCGTTGTTGACGAAGATGGTGGCGATCTTCTCGCCGCGGTGCGCCGCGTGGACGACCTCGGCCGTGCCGATGGAGGCCAGGTCGCCGTCGCCCTGATAGGTAAAGACCAGGGTGTCGGGCTTGGCGCGCTTGATGCCGGTGGCAACGGCGGGAGCGCGGCCGTGGGCGGCCTCGAACATATCGCAGTTAAAGTACTGATACGCAAAAACAGAGCAGCCGACAGGGGCGACGCCGATGAGGTTGCCGGCCTCGAGCTTGCCTTCCTTCACCAGCTCGTCCAGGGACTCGGCCACCAGGCGATGGATGATGCCGTGGTTGCAGCCCGGGCAGTAGTGGAAGGGTTTATCCGTCAGCAGATTGGTCTTCTCAAATACGACAGACATTTACTTTCCCTCCTTCATCGCGTGGATCTTCTCAATGATCTCCTGGGTGGTGGGCATCTGGCTGCCGCAGTGACCGAAGAAGTCGACAGGCTTGGTGCCCTCGATGGCCAGCTTCACGTCCTCGAGCATCTGGCCCTCGTTGCACTCGACGTCGAGCAGGGCCTTGACGCCCTCGCGGTCGGCCGCGGCGCGCAGCTCCTTGTACGGATACGGCCACACGGTGATCGGACGGAACAGACCGACCTTCAGGCCCTCGGCGCGCAGCTCGTCGATGGCGGACTTGGCCACGCGGGCCACGGTGCCGAACGCGGTGATGAGGATCTCGGCGTCCTCCGCACGGTACTCCTCGTACATCACTTCGTTCTTCTCGATCTCGCGGTAGGTGGCCTGCAGCACGTCATTGTGCTTGCTCAGCTCCTCGGTGCTGATGAAGAGGGAGTTGATCTGGGCGCGCTTTTCGGGATCGTCGCCGGGCTTCCAGCCGGTGGCGGCCCAGGGCTTCTTCTCGGGATCGACGTGGAACTCGACCATCTCCGGCATCTCGACCGGCTCCATCATCTGGGCCATGATGCCGTCGGCCAGGAAGAGCACCGGCACGCGGTACTTCTCAGCCTTGTCATAGGCGAACATCATGATGTTGATGGCCTCCTGGATGGAGGAGGGAGCGTAGGTGATGAGGTGGTAGTCGCCGTTGCCGCCGCCCTTGACGCCCTGGAAATAGTCGCCCTGGGAGGCCTGGATGCTGCCGAGGCCGGGGCCGCCGCGCATGACGTTGAGGATCACGGCCGGCAGGCGGGCGCCCGCGCAGTAGCTGATGCCCTCCTGCTTGAGGCTGACGCCGGGGCTGGAGGAGGAGGTGATCACGCGCGCGCCGGTGCCGGCAGCGCCGTAGACCATGTTGATCGCCGCCACTTCGCTCTCGGCCTGCAGATAGCAGCCGCCGATCTCGGGCATACGGGCGGACATGTATTCGGGGATCTCCGTCTGCGGAGTGATGGGGTAGCCGAAGAAAAAGCGGGCGCCGGCGCGAATGGCGGCCTCCGCGATCGCCTCGCTGCCCTTCATAAGAGTCAAAGCCATGTTCTCTTCCTCCTTACTCTCTCTCGATGCGGATTGCCACGTCCGGGCAGGTGCGCGCGCAGGAGGCGCAGCCGATGCAGGCCTCGGGGTTGACCTGTTCCGCGGGGTGGTAACCCTTTGCGTTGAGCTTCGTCTTGGAAAGGGCGAGGACGGCTTTGGGGCAGGCTCTTACGCACAAGCCGCAGCCCTTGCAGACAAGCTCGTTGATCGTAAGCTTTACCATGTTTCTACCTCTTTTCTCAAAAATAGTCTTCACTCTATCAATAGCCGCAGGGCGGTTATCCATTAGCCGCTGGGCGGTTATTTCTGCTTGGTGCTCAGGCTTCTGACCCAGCTGTCCCAGTCGCGCTGCATATAGGTCTTGATGGGAAGCGGGGTGCCGATGAAGCGGGGATCGTGCCCCTCGGCGAGAAACTGCTCGAGCAGATCCTTCTGTCCGGAGGTGTACTTGACCGGGACGCCCGTGCGCTCGGAGGCCTCGCGGATGATCTCGTAGCCGTCGCGCAGCTCGTCCGGGCCTGTGACCTGGGCGAGGTTCGTGTTGTTGATCATGCCCGTGATGCGCAGCCGCGAATGGGCCTCCATCTCCTCCTGGAGCTTGGCGATGCGGTCGGCCGTGCCGGCCAGGGGGCGGCGGGCGTTGACGACGTTCAGCACCTCCAGCGCGCCCGGCTCGAGCTCCATGAAATCCTCATGATAACGCCCGAGGGCCGTGGAGCCCACCGCGTCGCCGCCGACGTCGAAGATGACCGTGTCCCAGTCCATGGCGAAGGCCGAGGCCACCTCGGCCGGGAGCGAGAGCGTCTCGATGCCGGAGCAGGCAAAGTTCGGCGAGACGAGCCGGATCTCCTTCATGCTCACCATCCGCCCGTGCTCGGACAGGCGGAAATAGGTGTTCACCATGTCGAGATCCAGCAGCTCCGTGCGCTCGCCCGCGCGGGCCGCGCGCATGGCAAAATTCAAGGCAAGCTCCGTCTTGCCGCTTCCGTAATTGCCGATGAGGACAAATACTTTTTTCACAGAACGGACACCTGCCCCTTTTTCCTATGGTACTTGTATTGTACACCCCGCTTTTTGCGCCGTCAATGAACAAGTCGCCGAATTTCCGGCCCGGCAAACTGACGAAACGACGAAGAATAAAAAAATCTGCATCGTTTTCGATGCAGATTTTTATGATCAGCTCAAATTTTCACCTGTTTTTGTGCAGTGCAACAGAAGCGCAGCCGGGCAGCCGCTCCTCTGTCAGAGCTGGCGGAGCGAACTGAGCAGGAGCGTGACGACGTCGTTTTCGACGCCGGCGACGCCCTCGCTGATTGCAAAGCGCAGCTCTCCGGCCGCGCTGCGGCATTTGACGAGGCCGCTGTTGAGCGCGCAGAGCATGGGCGCGTGCCCGCCGAGCACGCCCAGCGAGCCCTCAGCCGCCGGGAGCGTCACGGCGCTCACCTTTCCCTCCCAGCCGACGCCGTCGGGCGTCAGCAGGCGCAGACGGATCCTGTCCTCCATCAGAAGCTCCCCCGCTTGGCGATCACCTCGTCAATGCCGCCGCACATCAGGAAGGCCTGCTCGGGCAGATCGTCCACATCGCCCGAGAGGATGGCCTGGAAGCCCTTGATCGTCTCGGACAGCGGCACGTACTTGCCCTCGAGACCCGTGAAGGCCTCGGCCACATGGAAGGGCTGCGAGAGGAAGCGCTGGATGCGGCGCGCGCGGTTGACCGTGGCGCGGTCCTCCGGGCCGAGCTCGTCCATGCCGAGCACCGCGATGATGTCCTGCAGCTGGCGGTACTTCTCCAGCACGGCCTTGACGGCCTGCGCCGTCTCGTAGTGCTCGTCGCCGAGGACGCTGCGCTCGAGGATGCGGGAGCTGGAGTCCAGCGGGTCGACCGCCGGGTAAATGCCGAGCTCGGAGATGGCGCGCGAGAGGACGGTGGTGGCGTCCAGATGCGCGAAGGCCGTGGCGGGCGCGGGGTCCGTCAGGTCGTCGGCAGGCACGTAGATGGCCTGCACGCTCGTGACGGAGCCGCGGCGCGTGGAGGTGATGCGCTCCTGCAGCGCGCCCATCTCGGTGGCCAAAGTCGGCTGGTAGCCGACGGCCGAGGGCATGCGCCCCAGCAGGGCCGAGACCTCGGAACCGGCCTGGGTGAAACGGAAGATGTTGTCGATGAAGAGCAGCACGTCCTGGCCGCTCTCGTCGCGGAAGTTTTCGGCGATGGTCAGGCCGCTCAGCGGCACGCGCAGACGCGCTCCGGGCGGCTCGTTCATTTGGCCGAAGACCAGGGCCGTCTTGCCGATGACGCCGGACTCAGTCATCTCGTGCCAGAGGTCGTTGCCCTCGCGGCTGCGCTCGCCGACGCCGGCGAACACGGAATAGCCGCCGTGCTCATAGGCGACGTTGCGGATGAGCTCCTCGATGAGGACCGTCTTGCCGACGCCGGCGCCGCCGAAGAGGCCGATCTTGCCGCCGCGCGCGTAGGGGCACAGCAGGTCGACGACCTTGATGCCGGTCTCCAGCAGCTCGGTGGCGGGCAGGATGTCCGTGAAGGGCGGAGGATCCCGATGGATGGGCAGGGTCTTCTCCGCGTCCACGGGGCCCTTGCCGTCGATGGGCTCGCCGACGACGTTGAGCATGCGGCCGAGGGTCTTCTCGCCCACGGGCACGCGGATGCTCGCGCCGGTGCTGACACACTCCATCCCGCGGGACAGACCGTCGGTCGACGAGAGGGCGATGCAGCGGACGGTGTTTTCGCCGATCTCCTGCACGACCTCAAGCGTGAGCTTTCTCCCCTCCAGGGGCAGCTCCAGCGCCGTATACAGCTCGGGCAGCGAGCCGGCGTCGAACTGGACGTCGACGATCGCGCCGATGACTCTTTTTACAAGGCCTGTCTGCATGGCAGCCTCCTACAATGTGAACTGATAACTAATTGTCCCGCTTGAGGGCGGCGGCGCCGCCGGAGATCTCCGCGATCTCGGTGGTGATGGCCGCCTGGCGGGCGTGGTTGAGCTTGAGTGAGAGCGTGGCGATCAGCTCGTCGGTGTTGTCCGAGGCCGCCGCCATGGCGGTCATGCGCGCCGCGTGCTCCGCCGCGCGCGCCTCCAGGAGCGTCGCGCGCACGCCGCCGAGCAGCGTCTGCTCCAGCAGCAGGTGCAACAGCGTCTGCGCATCGGGCTCATAGATGACCTCCGCCGCCGCGCCGCCCTCGGGCAGCTCCAGCGGCAAAAGCGTGCGCGCTGTGGGCGACTGCTGCAGCACGGAGCGGAAGCTCTGGTACAGCAGCACGACCCGGTCGGCTTCGCCCTCGAGATAGAGCTTTTGCAGGTAGTCCGCAAGCTCCCGCGCCTCTTCCGTCTCGGGCACGTCGCTGAGGGCGAAGCGCCGCTTGACGGGCAGGCCCAGGGCCGCGATCTGTTCGCGCCCCCAGCGGCCGCAGACGACGAGGGAGAGCTCCTTCTCCTCCCCGCCGGGCATTTCCCGCTCGGCGGCCGTCAGCTCCTCGAGCGCCTTCAGCAGCGCCGTGTTGTAGGTGCCGCAGAGGCCGCGGTTGCCGACGATGAGGACAAAGACGACGCTTTTTTCCGCCCCGCGTTGCTGCAGCAGCGGCTCCTCCGCCGCGCCGGACGCGCCGAGGCGCTCCAGCAGCTCGCGCGAGGCCGACGCATAGTCCTGCAGCGCGCCGAAGGAGCGCTGCGTCTTCGTCAGCTTGGCCGCGGCCACCATGCGCATGGTGCGGGTGATCTGCCGGGTGCTCTCTATGCTTTTGATGCGTGTGCGGATGGCACGGATGTTCGCCATAAAACCACTCCAAGCAGAAAAAACGGATGATTATTGCTTCTTGAACGCTTCGATGCAGCCTCGCAGCGCGGCCTGGTCGTCGCCGTCGAGCTTTGCGCCGGAGGCGATCTTCTTCAGAAGCTCCGGCAGCTCCTGGCGGGCTCTCGCCAGCAGGCCCTTTTCAAAGGCCGCCACGTCGCCGAGCTCCACGTCGTCCAGATAGCCTTCGTTGGCGGCGAAGAGCGAGACGACCTGCTCGGAGGCCTCCATGGGCTCGTACTGCCGCTGCTTGAGAAGCTCGGTCATGCGGTCGCCGCGGCGCAGCGTGGCCTGGGTCGATTTATCGAGATCCGAGCCGAACTGTGCGAAGGCGGCAAGCTCACGGTACTGCGCCAGATCCATCCTCAGCCGGCCTGCGACCTGCTTCATGGCCTTGAGCTGGGCGGAGCCGCCCACGCGGCTGACCGAGAGACCGACGTTCACCGCCGGGCGGACGCCCGCGTTGAAGAGATCGGTCTCGAGGAAGATCTGTCCGTCGGTGATGGAGATGACGTTCGTCGGGATATAGGCGGAGATATCGCCCGCCTGCGTTTCGATCACGGGCAGGGCGGTCATGCTGCCGCCGCCCTTTTCGTCGCTCAATCGCGCGGCGCGCTCGAGCAGACGGGAGTGCAGATAAAAGACGTCGCCGGGATAGGCCTCGCGTCCGGGCGGGCGGTGCAGCAGCAGGGAGATCTCACGGTAGGCGACAGCCTGCTTCGACAGATCGTCGTACACGATCAGCACGTCCCGTCCCTCATACATGAAGTATTCGCCCATCGCGCAGCCGGCATAGGGCGCGATGTACAGCATGGGTGCGGGCTCGGAGGCGTTGGCGCAGACCACGATGCTGTAGTCCATGGCGCCCTCCGCGCGCAGCCTTTCCGCCACGCTCGCCACGGTCGATTCCTTCTGGCCGATGGCGACGTAGATGCAGATGACGTTCTTGCCCTTCTGGTTGAGGATGGTGTCGAGCGCAATGGCGGTCTTGCCGGTCTGGCGGTCACCGATGATGAGCTCGCGCTGTCCGCGCCCGATAGGCACCAGCGCGTCGATGGCCTTGAGACCCGTCTGCAGCGGCACGGAGACGCTGCGCCGGTCGATGATGCCGGGAGCCGGGCACTCGATGGGGCGGGTGTGGGTGCTGCGGATGGGGCCGCGCCCGTCCACCGGGCGGCCGAGCGGATCGACCACGCGGCCGATGAGCTCCTCGCCCACGGGCACCTCGATGATGCGCCCGGTGCGGCGCACGCTCTCGCCCTCCTGCACGCGCTCGTAGCTGCCGAGCAGCACGACGCCGACGTTGTCCTTCTCCAGGTCCATGGCCATGCCGCGCAGGCCGCCCTCAAAGGCGATGAGCTCGCCGCTCATCACGTCCGACAGGCCAGACACGCGGCAGATGCCGTCGAAGACCTGGGTGACGCGGCCGGTCTGATAGATGTCGGGCTCGGCCGACACCTCGCCCAGCCGCTCCCGCAGTGCGCTCGTGATCTCGCCCTGCAGCGGCTCCTGCGCCAGCTCCTCGCGCACGCGCTGCAGCGTGTGCGTGAGTGTGGCGTCGTAGACCGTGTCGCCGATCTGCACGCGCGCGCCGCCGATGAGGCTTCCGTCCACCGTGTAGACAGGCGCGCCCGTGCCGACGCCGAAGCGCTCGGCGATAAGGCTCTCGAGCCTGCGCCGCTGCTCGTCGCTCAGCGCTTCACCCGAAGTGACGGCGACGGGGAGAGAAGCCCCGTTATGCAGCGCGGCGCGGTCGGCCACCGTGGGGGCGACCGTCTCCGACAGCGTGCCGAGAAAGCGCTCGTTCAGACGCGCTCTCGCCGGGGCGTGCGTATCCTTTTTCAGTTCCTCCGCGGCGGCCTCGGTCACCTCGCGCGCGGCAAGCCCGGTCAGCTCCCGGCGCGCGTCGGACAGGATGTCCGCGGCGTTTTCCTTCGCGCGGCGGTCGATCTCGCCCGTGGCCAGTTTCTCGCTTTCGCCGCGGGTACTGCTCTCGCGCTCGGCCTGCTCGCTCGTCTCCCGGCGCAGAAGCTCGGCGCGCGCTTTCGCGTCCTTCTCCTGCCCGGCCAGACGCTCAGGCAGCTTTTCGGCCTCGGCATGCGCCTCGGCGGCGGCTTTCAGGCCGTTTTCGATGCTCTGTCTGCGGTCGCTGAGCGCCTTGACGGCGATCTTGCGGCCGACGAAGTACAGCCCCGCCGCCAGAATGGCGAAATTGATGAGGCCGTATAGGATGGTCCACCCATGCATGGGGCTCACCTCGATTCTTTTCCGCTCAGCGGTGCGTCAGCGTCCAGCAGACGCTCGGCCAGGTCGAGCCCCAGCGCCTCGCGGCGGCGGGACAGCTCCCGCTCCGTGCTGCGGCGCAGCTCGTCGGCCTCCCGGCGCGCCTCGGCCTCCGTCTCGGCGGCCTGCTGCCGGGCCCGGCTCACGCTCTCGGCGCGGCGCCGGTCGTCTGACTGCCGCTGCTCGTCCAGAAGGCCTCGGGCCTCCTGCCGCTGCTGCTGCTCGAGCTCCTCCAGACGGCGGGCGTTTTCCTCAAGCGTCTCGTCCATATGGCGGCGCTCGTCAAGCCCGGCCTGCACGCGCGCACTGCGCTCGTCCATGAAGCGTGTCAGCGGCGTGTAGAGGAAGCGCTTGAGCAAAAACAGAAGCACGAAAAAGCTGATGACCGCCCAGATCAGTTCCGATGGATTGATCGTCAGCATCGGCGTGACCTCAGATCTTGCCGACCAGCATGAAGGCGATCAGCAGGCCATAGATCGTCAGAGCCTCCATGAGGCCCAGAGCGAGGATCAGCGAGGAGCGGATGTCCTTCGCGGCCTCGGGCTGGCGGGCCATGGACTCCATGGCCTTGGCGGCGGTCATGCCCTGGGCGAAGGCGGGGCCGCAGATGCCGAAGGCCATAACGATGCCAATTGCGATAGCGATAAGTCCGGTGTTCATAGTGTTTTCCTCCGTATGATAATAATGTTGTTTATTCTTCCTCTTCCACGGCTTCCGACACATAGATCGAAAGCAGCATCGTGAACACGAGCGCCTGGATCAGGCAGAAGATGAGGCTGAGCACGTTCATGATGAGCGGCGCGCCGATAGCGAAGATGTCATAGAGCTTTTCACTGACCATCTCTTCGCCGTACATGTTGCCGTAAAGACGCAGCGCCAGCGAGAAGGGACGGATGAACTGCTCCAGGATCACCAGGAAAAACAGCACCAGCGGCATGGAGCTGAACAGGTGCCTGAAATAGCGCCAGAAGCCCTTCTCCCGGATGCCGATGACGTGGGTGGTAAAGAAGGCGATGATGCCCAGCGCCGCCGTCACCGACAGACAGGCCGTTGGCACGGCAAAGCCCTTCAGATGGCCCGCTCCGGGCAGGATCCCGGAATAGTTCGACACGATGATAAAGATAAAGAAGGTGGCGAAGACCGGGAAATATTTCCGCGCGTACTTCTCCCCCAGAATCCCCGAGAAATAGTTTCTCAGGCTGTCTACGGCCATTTCCGCCGCGTTCTGCAGCGGTCCCGGCACTTCTTTGAGCCGGCGCGTGGCCAGAAAGCTCACGAGCGCCAGCACAAGGATGATGGCCCACATGGTGACGACGGTGCTCGTCACCTGCAAGGGCCCGATGGAAAAGAGCAGATTGGACTCCTCCATCCGATCACCTCCCGTCCTTCCCTAAGGATAACCTGCATTCTACTCCCTTTTCGAAGAAAAGGCAATGCCAAAATTTATTCGCCGTTTTTTGCCAAGAAGTCAAGATCCCGCCGCGATTTTCGCGGCGGGATCTTTCAGGCTGTTCAGGCCTTCTTCGCCAGCTCGCAGAGAGCGGTGAAGGCGGCGGGATCGTGGATCGCAGTCTCGGAGAGCATCTTGCGGTTCATGTCCACGCCGGCCAGCTTCAGGCCGTGCATGAAGGTGGAATAGTTCATTCCGTTCATCTTGCAGGCGGCGCTGATACGGGTGATCCAGAGCTGACGGAAGTCTCTCTTCTTCTGCTTGCGGCCGACGTAAGCGTAGCGGCCGGACTTCATCAGCTGCTGATTGGCCATCTTATAGTGACGGGACTTGTTGCCCCAGTAGCCCTTCGCCAGACCAAGCACCTTGTTTCTGTGCTTGCGGGTCATCATTGCGCCTTTAACTCTTGCCATTTGTCTATCCTCCTATACTCTTCGCAGCCCTTATTTGTAAGGGATCATTTTCTTGATCGCGGCCTCGTTCGTCTTGTCCGCATAGGTCTCGGAACGCAGACGGCGGCAGCGCTTGGTGTCCTTCTTGGTGAGGATATGGCTCTTGAACGCGTGGGCGCGCTTAACCTTGCCGGTCTTGGTGAGACTGAATCTCTTCTTGGAACCGCTGTGGGTCTTCAGTTTAGGCATGACTTTTCTCCTTCCGTAACTTGACAGGGGTCTCCTGTGGGTTTACTCGTTCGTTTCCGGCTCGGCCGGGGTGGGATCTTCGACCTTCGGGGTCTTGGGTTTGGCGGGTTTTTTCGGCGGGGTCTGCGGCTTCGGGGAGAGGAAAATGGACATATTGCGCCCTTCCAGCTTCGGCGCCTTGTCCAGATTGGCGATCTCCGCGCACTTGGCGGCAAACTCCTTCAGCAGCGTCTCGCCGATGTCGGTATGCGCCATCTCGCGGCCGCGGAAGCGCACGCTGACCTTGACACGATCGCCGTCGGAAAGGAACTTCTGTCCGTTCTTCAGCTTCGTGTTGAAGTCGTTGGTGTCGATGCCGGGAGACATGCGGATCTCCTTGATCTCGATCACACGCTGGTTCTTCTTGGCCTCTTTTTCCTTCTTGGTCTGCTCGAAACGGTATTTGCCGTAGTCCATGATGCGGCAGACCGGGGGATTGGAGCCCGGCGCGATCTTGACCAGATCCATGTCATGCTCGACGGCGATCTGCAGCGCCGCCGCGCTCGACATGATGCCAAGCTGCTCTCCGTCGCTGCCGATAAGACGTACTTCCTTATCGGTGATCTCGTCGTTGATCTGATGGGTCAGGCTTGCGATGGTCAAACACCTCCGAAAAAACACACATAAAAAGCGCGGATGCCTGGCATCCGCGCACGTAAAAACACCGTTCCCCGCCAAAAGCGGGCCATGCTTTTATTGACCGCGGCTGGTCTGGGACCGCCGGGTGAGGACGGGGATGCCGTTCCTTCTTTGTTTTAGCTCATGTAATATAACAGACAAACGCCTGTCTGTCAAGCATTTTCTCTCTAATTTATGCAGGAAAAACACCCGGATATGAACTGAAAACTGAAAACTGCCTCAGTAGTTTTCCTCCGGCGCGCCCTCCGCCTTCTCCAGCTCCATGGCGAGCTTGACGATGCGGCTCGTGCCGAGGCGGGTCGCGCCGAGGGCGATGAAGTCCTCCGCGTCCTGCAGCGAGGCGATGCCGCCAGCGGCCTTGACCTGCACTCTCTCAGCCACGTTTTCACGCAGCAGGGCCACGTCCTCGCGCGTCGCGCCGCCCTTGGAAAAGCCCGTGGAGGTCTTGATGAAATCGCAGCCGCACTGGGAGACGATCTTGCACAGGCGGATCTTCTCCTCCTCGGTGAGCAGGCAGCACTCGATGATGACCTTCAGCACGCTGCCGCGCGTCGCCTCGCGCACGGCCCAGATGTCCTTTTCAACATCCTGCCAGCAGCCGTCCTTGACCATGGAGAGGTTGACGACCATGTCGATCTCGTCGGCCCCGTTCTTGATGGCGTCGGCCGCCTCGAAGGCCTTGACAGCCGACGTGGCATAGCCGTTGGGGAAGCCGATGACCGTGCAGATCTTCAGCCGGTCTCCGGCGTAGCGGCGCGCGCCCGCCACATGGCAGGGCGGGATGCAGACGCTCGCGCAATGATATTTCATACCCTGGTCGCAGATGGCGCGGATCTCCTCGCTCGTGCAGTCGACGCGCAGGAGGGTGTGGTCGCATTTGCTGAGAATGTCCTGTATTTCCATAGTAAAGCTCCTTTATACAATAATTGTGATCGTATTATACAGCCGCCGCGGCTGACTTGCAAGAGCAAAGGAGAAAAACAGCGGGACGGATCGCTCCGTCCCGCTGCGGGTCTCTGCTTAGTTGATCTTGATCGTGAGCACTGTGCTGTAAGCACCCTTGGCGTCGTCCGCAGCGACGGCGCGCGGCATAAACCTCCGCGCGGCATAATCAAGTCCGGGTCCGGAATACACTGGAGCAAAGCTCTGAAAAAGGACGGAACGAACATGGACATGGCAAAGGAAACCAACCGCATCCGGCTCTGCGGCACGCTCGCCGCGCCCCCGGTCTTTTCGCACGAGAGCCGTGGGCAAGCCTTTTACCGTTTCCCGCTCGAGGTGCGCCGCCTCTCCGGCGCTTGTGACACGCTGCCGGTGCTGGTACGCCGGCGGAAGCTGGCCGAGACGCCGGTCACGGAGAGCGGCAAGCTCCTCGTCGAGGGGGAACTGCGCACCTTCAACAACCGGCGCGGAGAGGGCCCGCGGCTCGTCATCACGGTCTTTGCCCGGGAAATCAGTCTCTGCGACGAGCCGGACAGCGACGAGGTATTCCTCTATGGGACGCTCTGCCGCGAGCCGACGCTGCGCCGCACGCCGCTCGGGCGCGAGGTCTGCGACCTGCTGCTGGCCGTGAACCGCCGCTGCGGGCGCTCGGATTATCTGCCCTGCATCTGCTGGGGCAGCACGGCGCGGGAGACCGCGGCGCGCCGCGTGGGTGACAGGCTGCGCCTGACCGGGCGCTTCCAGAGCCGCCCGTACATCAAGCTCATCGACGGCAAGCCCGTGGAGAAGATCGCCTACGAGGTCTCCGCCGCGCTCGTCGAAGCGGAGGCAAACGCGCTCTGACGCCCGTTTCTTCTCTTTTTTCGCTTCAAGCCGCCGCGCCCCCTTGTTTTTTCGCGTCTGGATGATATAATGCGTTTGTTTTTCTTTTGGGAGATGAACGCATATGCAAAAGATGCTCGCGCGGGCCAGGCAGTATCTGCTGCACTTCGGGCTCTACGCGAAGGCGCTGCTGAAGTGGCTGCTGGTCTCGACGCTGGTGGGGCTTCCCTGCGGGCTGCTGGGCACGGCCTTTCATGTGGGCGTGGAATACGCCACGGGGCTCAGGGAGAGCTTTCCCTGGGTGATCTGGACGCTGCCCGCGGCGGGTCTGCTGGCCGTGGCCATCTACCGGCTCTTCGGCGTGGAGGGCCAGGGCACCAACAACATCCTCGCGGAGATCCAGTCCGGGCGCGGGCTCAAGCCCGCTCTGCTGCCCGCCATTTTCCTCACGACGCTGCTGACGCACCTGGTCGGCGGCTCGGCCGGGCGCGAGGGCGCCGCGCTGCAGATGGGCGGCACCATCGGCTTTGGCGTGGGGAAGCTCCTGCGCCTGGACGACCGCGATCTGCGCACCGCCACGATGACCGGCATGGCCGCCTTCTTCTCGGCCCTGTTCGGCACGCCCATGGGCGCGACCGTGTTCGCCATGGGCGTTGTGAGCGTGGGACTGCTGTATCACGCGGCCTTTCTGCCCTGCTTCATGGCCTCGCTCGTGGCCTACGGGCTGTCGCTCCTCTTCGGCGTGCCGCCCACGCGCTTTGCCGTGACCGTGCCCCCGCTCTCGGCGCTGATGCTGCTGAAGGTGGCGGGGCTCGCGGCACTGTGCGCCATCGTGTCGGTCGTCTTCTGCGGGGCGCTGCACAACACGGAGGCAAACCTCCACAAGCACATTCCGAACCCCTGGCTGCGCGCGCTCCTCGGGGGCGCGGCGCTGCTGGCGCTCACGCTGCTGCCGGGGAACACGGCCTATAACGGCGCGGGCATGCCGCTCATCACCGCCGCCGTGGAGCAGGGGCAGGCGCAGCCGCTGGCCTTTCTCTGGAAGATCGTCTTCACCTCGCTCACGCTGGCCGTCGGCTTCAAGGGCGGCGAGGTCGTGCCGAGCTTCTTCGTGGGCGCGTGCTTCGGCTGCGTCGCGGGACCGCTGCTGGGCATCCCGGCGGGCTTTGCCGCGGCCATCGGGCTCATCACGGTCTTCTGCGGGGCGGTCAATTGCCCCATGGCCTCGATGGTGCTGGCCGTGGAGCTCTTCGGCGCGGAGGGGCTGTTGTTCTACGCGCTCGGCTGCGGGCTGGCCTATGTGCTCTCGGGCTACACGGGCATCTATTCCAGTCAGCGCATCCTCTACGACAAGCTCAAGGCACAGTTTATCGACGTACACACCAATGCCTACCGCGAGGGCGACGTGACCGAGGCGGAGAAGCGGTTCCCGTGAAAAAGGGCGCGTTGCAAAATAGCGCAGGATAACAAAAGCACCAGTTAGGTCCAA
>CAMHMZ010000023.1 GCA_946186375.1 uncultured Clostridia bacterium | reverse complement strand
ACTACATCTCCATCGACGGCTCCACCGGCAAGATCTACGACGGCATCATCCCCACCGTCGACGCTCAGATCGCGGGCGAGTTCGGCCGCATCATGGGCTGGGCCGACAAGTACCGCCGTCTGCAGGTCCGCACCAATGCCGACACCCCGCACGACGCCGCCAAGGCCCGTGAGCTGGGCGCCCAGGGCATCGGCCTGACCCGCACCGAGCACATGTTCTTCAACGAGGACCGTATCGCTGCCTTCCGTGAGATGATCTGCGCCGACACTGTCGAGGAGCGCGTGGCCGCTCTGGCCAAGCTCGAGCCGATGCAGCAGTCCGACTTCGAGGGCATCTACGAGGCCATGGAAGGCTGCCCGGTCACCATCCGTTACCTGGATCCTCCTCTCCATGAGTTCGTTCCCACCGAGGAAGCCGACATCGAGCTGCTGGCCAAGGCCCAGAACAAGAGCGTCGAGGAGATCAAGAACATCATCGCCTCCCTGCACGAGTTCAACCCCATGATGGGTCACCGCGGCTGCCGTCTGGCCGTCACCTACCCCGAGATCGCCGAGATGCAGACCCGCGCCGTCATCAAGGCCGCGCTGGCCGTGCAGGAGCGTCACCCCGAGTGGAACATGGTCCCCGAGATCATGATCCCGCTGGTGGGCGAGGTCAAGGAGCTCAAGTACGTCAAGGACGTCGTTGTGAAGGCCGCCGATGAGGTCCTGGCCGCCGCCGGCTCCAACATGAAGTACAAGGTCGGCACCATGATCGAGATCCCGCGCGCCGCTCTGACCGCGGACGAGATCGCCAAGGAAGCCGAGTTCTTCTCCTTCGGCACCAACGACCTGACCCAGATGACCTTCGGCTTCAGCCGTGACGACGCCGGCAAGTTCCTCGGCGCCTACTACGACAAGAAGATCTACGAGAACGATCCGTTCGCGCGCGTCGACCAGGTCGGCGTCGGCAAGCTCGTGAAGATGGCCGTCAAGCTCGGCCGCGAGACCCGTCCCGATCTGCACCTCGGCGTCTGCGGCGAGCACGGCGGCGACCCAAGCTCTGTGGAGTTCTTCCACAAGGCCGGTCTGGACTACGTCTCCTGCAGCCCGTTCCGCGTGCCCATCGCCCGTCTGGCCGCCGCTCAGGCCGCCATCAAGGACGAGGCTGAGCAGAAGGCTGCCGCCGAGGCCGCCCAGGACGAGGTCAACGCCAAGGTCGAGGCCGCCAAGGCCGCGCTGAAGGAAGCCACCGACAAGATCTCCGCCGCTGCCGTTGACGCGAGCGCCGAGCTCAAGGACATCGCCGCCGCGGGCTTCAAGTCCCTGCTGGCCGGCTGGGAAGAGGCCAAGAAGACCTTCGGCAACGAGCGCAAGGACAAGTAAGCCTCTCCTTTTCGGAGAAAAACCCATAAACAGACAGCCGCCGCGGATTTTCCGCGGCGGCTGTTTCATATGCGGGTTGTAAAAGTAAATTCGGAATTCGGAATTCGGAATTCGGAATGAAAGGAAACCGAAGGCTTTGCGCGGAAATTGATGTCCGCATCGTAGGGGCCCGGCCATGGGCTCCTCGGCGGCCCGCGCGATGCGAGCGAAAAATGCGAATAAATCCCCGGCGAATTCGTACTATCCTACGAATTCGCCGGAGATTTGTGCATGTTTTTAGACTGCTTCTGCCGGGCCTTCGAGGACGCCGGGCCCCTACGCTGTCATCCCCTAAAGGACTAGGCGCTTCGCGCCGTCGCTGAGTGAGCGAAGCGAGTCGAAGGATCTTAAAAGATTCTTCGTCGCTGGCGCTCCTCAGAATGACAGCGGTAAACTGCCGTTTAGCGTTTTATAAACTGAAAACTGACTTCTGAAAACTGAACACGGTCAGCGCTCCAGCTCGGGCAGGCCCGCGATGCTGGTCAGCAGGCTCAGAATCCCCGCCAGCAGCGAGGCGCTGCCGACGGCAAGCCACTTGACCTCACCCAGCACGGCGCTCGTGCCGATCGAGGCGACGGCCGTCTGCGCCACGGTCTTCAGCGCGCGCACGCCCGCGGCGCGCAGCCAGGTCATAAAGGGGACCTTCATCCTTCCACCTCCTTATACAGTCTCACTCTCCAAATCGTCGATCCGGTGGTTGACGACCTTGATCTTTTCCTCCGTCACGGCGCGCCACTCCTCCAGGGCGTAGGTGCGCTCGATGACGGAGTTGTGCTTATCCACCTTTTTCTCCAGCTCCTGCAGCCGGTAGGCGATCAGCGCCGAGCTCCTGCGGTTGGCCAGATACGCCCCGCCGAGCGTGCCGAGCATGGCCAGCGCTCCGACAAGGACCGTCGCCAGCGTCTGACTCACGCGCTCACCCCCTCCAGCGCGGCGCGGGTGAGCGGGCCGACGACGCCGTCGGGAGAGAGCCTTCTTTCGCGCTGAAAGGCGCAGACGGCCCGCCGGGTATCCGCGCCGAATTCGCCGTCCGTCCCGCAGGGACCGAGGCTGAAGCCCAGCGCCCAGAGCTGCCGCTGCACGGCGCGCACCTCCTCCCGGAGCGACGAGTGCGTCCCCATCCCGGCGCCGGCTTGCAGCGTGTGAAAGCGCAGCGCGAAATCGCCCTCCGGCGCCGGCTTTGCCACGCCGATCGGCAGGATCTTTACCGGCGGCGCCTCCGGCGCATCGGCCTCCGTCGCCGCCGCAGCGTAATCCGGGCGCGCAAAGCCGAGAATGGCCTTATCCCCGCGCCGCAGGCTCCGGCGGCCGACAGCGTCGCTCTTGTTGCCTTCGATCACCTGCCAGCCGTCGGAGCCTGTTTCCTCGATGAGCCCCACATGGTCGGCAACACGGTCGCCGTCCCAGTCGTAAAAGACCAGATCCCCCGGCAGGATGCCCTCGGCACTCTCCGTATAGCGCCCGGCCCGGCGGTAGAGCACGATCATCCGCGGGCAGCTGCACTCGGACAGCAGCACCGCGCTCAGCCCGCAGACCGCCCCGACCGCGGACACGAAGGCCGCGCACCAGGGGTCGGTCTCGCGCATGCGATAGCTGACGCCGGGGATGGCGTTGTAGGCGTCCAAAATCTCCAGAAAGCTCCCGTCCGACTCCTTCTTGCCCAGCCAGACGCGCGCTCGCTCGACGACGAGCCGCCTCAATTCGTTTTCCGTCACAGGCATGACCTCCTTTACTGTCACTCAGTTTACACGGACGGAGGGCAAACTTTGATCCCCATCCGCGAACCGATTTGCCGCAAGAGCGAAAAAGCGTTAAAAAACGAAGGAATTTAAGAAAGCTTAAGACACATTTCATCACTTGTGTGTTACACTATGGCCCGAAGAGCTGTCCTTTTTTGGGCAGCGTATCAGGATCTCACAGGGGAGTCCCCCCTTTTGAGCAGGAGGAACAAAATGAAAAAAATGAAACAGCTTCTGGCGCTGCTGCTTGCGGGCGCTTCGGCCCTGACGCTCGCCGCCTGCGGCGAGAGCGCGACCCCGGCCAAGCCCGCGGCCACGCCGACGCCGGAGACCGCCTATGTCTCCGACTTCTACACCTTCCCGCAGACCTACAGCGGCGCCGACTCCGGCCTGGACATCCGAATCGTCGACGAGGACGGCTTCCTCGGCCTGACGAGCATCAAGACCGGCGAGCGTGAGCCGGAGGAGGGCGAGGAGCAGGAGTACGAGGGTCAGTTCGACGTCTATGAGTCGCGCATGGCCCGCATGGACTTTGAGGGCAAGCTCACGGAGCTGGCCTATCGCCCCATGGAGATCGAAAACGCCGATACGACCGGCATGAACGACGCCGGCACCTGGCTGGTGGGCCTTGCCAAGACCGACAACGGTTTTCTGGCGATCGAGGACGCCTACCGCAGCTGGAACAACGCCCCCGAGACCGTCGATCCCGAGAGCGAGGAGTATTACCAGTACTTCCAGTCGGAGGAGACCTATTATCTCCGTCAGCTCGACAAGGACGGGCGCGAGGTCAAGTGCGTGCCGATGAACACCCAGGAGATCACCGATAACGGCGACTATTTCAACGCCTACCGGCTGGCCGTGCTGTCCGACGGCAGCGTGCTGACGACCGGCGAGACCTCTCTGTTCGTCTTTGACGTCGACACGGGCGAGATGAAATACAGCATCCCGACCGACTTCGACTGGATCATGAACCTTCTGCAGACCGCCGACGGGCAGGTCTACGTGATCGGCTACGGCGAAGGCGCCGACGGCACGAGCACCGTGCTGCGTCCGGTGGACGCTGAGAAACGCAGCCTCGGCGAGGCGATGAAGGTGGAGGGCGACCTCTTTTCCGCCATCCCCGGCAACGACAGGTATCTCTTCTATTTCTCGAACGGCAACAACTTCTTCGGCTATGACGCCGAGAAGCAGGAGGCCGTCAAGCTCTTCAACTGGCTGAACGTCGACGTGCTGACCGAAGACATGGACAGCTACACCGTCCGTGCCGACGGCAGCGTCGTCGGCCTCGTGACCGAGTGGGACAAGAACTCTGAGAACGCCACGCGCACGCTTGTGACCATCCACGAGGTGCCCTTTGAGAGCATCCCCGAGAAGACCGTGCTGACCCTGGCCACGGAATATCTCGACTGGACGCTGCGCCGCGAGCTCGTGCGCTTCAACCGCAGCAGCGACAGCGTGCGCATCGAGGTGCTCGACTATTCCGAGTATGACAACTACGAAGAGGACTTCGACGAGAACGGCTACGGCGAGAGCGGCGGCCTGACCAAGCTGCGCACCGAGATCCTCGCCGGGAACATGCCCGACATCATCGATCTCAACGGCATGCCCACGCAGCAGCTGGCTGCCAAGGGCCTGCTGATCGACCTCTATCCGCTGCTCGACGCCGATCCCGAGCTCTCCCGCGAGGACATCTTCCCAAACGTCCTGCGCGCACTCGAGACCAACGGCAAGCTGACCTCCGTCAGCTCCGGCTTCTACATCAGCACCTGCATCGGCGCCAGCAAGGTCGTCGGCGACAAGCCGGGCTGGACCTATGAGCAGCTCAACGAGGCGCTCGCTCAGATGCCCGAGGGCTGCAGCGTCTTCGGCGTGAGCACCACGCGCGACACCGTGCTGCAGACCATGCTCGAGCTGGACATGGACGAGTTTGTCGACTGGAGCACCGGCAAGGTGAGCTTCGACAGCGACGCCTTCATCGCCCTGCTGAACTTCTGCAAGGAATTCCCCGCCACCTTCGACTGGGAGAACCACGAGTGGACCGAGGAGGACGAGGACTATAACCGCATCCGCAGCGGCCAGCAGCTTTTGCTCAACTACGGTCTGAGCGGGCTGGACGACATCGCTTCCTATGAGCAGCTCTTCGGCGGCACGGACGCCTTCACCTTCATCGGCTTCCCCACCACCGAGGGCGTGGGCAACCTCCTGCGCGTCAACAGCGGCTACGGCATCAGCCGTGACTGCAAGGATCCGCAGGCCGCCTGGGACTTCCTGCGCGTCATGCTGACCGAGGACTACCAGGATCAGAACGCCTGGAACATCCCCACCAATAAAAACGTCTTCGAACAGCGCAAGAAGGACGCCACGACGCCCACCTACCTGCGCGACGCCGAGGGCAACATCGAGACCGACCCCGAGACCGGCGAAAAGCTGATGGATCCCAAGGGCTGGACCTATGATCCAATCACCTATGAGGAGAGCCCGATCTACTTCTACACGCAGGAGCAGGTGGATAAGATCGAGCAGGTGATCGTCGCCACCGAGCGCGTGCCCGACAGCAACAAGGCCATCCTCGATATCGTCCGCGAGCAGACCCAGGCCTTCTTCGCCGGCCAGCGCACGGCCGAGGAGGTCGCCAAGCTCGTGCAGAGCAAGGCCAACATCTACGTCAACGAGCAGCGCTGATCAATTAGGAATGCGGAATTCAGAATTCGGAATGATACGGGAAACGGGGATTTAGTTTTCAGTTTTCAGTTTTTAGTTTTCAGAAAGAGAAACGTCAATTCCCGCGCAAATCCTTCGTTTTTCTTCATTCCGAATTCCGCATTCCGAACTCCGAATTCTCCCCGCCGTGCGCGGCGGGATTGTCTCTGACAGTTACTGGAAAATATTACAAATCGGAAACACGCGGGTTACATAAATACTTCGTTGAAGCAAGTCACAACATGTTGTATAATAAATTAATAAACTGTACAAGCAGCGGGAACGGGGCTGAGCGGCTATGAAAAAACGCGGCGACAAACTGAATAAAAAGCTCCTGGACCAGCTGCACGGTCTGTGCTACCTCGCGCCGAGCATCCTGGGCGTGAGTGTGTTCTTCATCGTGCCCTTCGGCGTTGTGGTCTACTATTCGATGATCGACGGCGTCGGCTCGCACAATTTCGTCCTCTTTGACAATTTTATCAAGCTGTTTCAAAATTCCGCCTTTCGCCTGGCCGCGCGCAATACGGCGACCTTCTCGATCATGGCGGTGCCGCTGGCAGTGGTGCTGGCGGTGGTGCTGGCGCTGATGCTGGAGGCGCGCATCCCCCTCAAGTCGCAGTTTCGCACCTTTTTCCTCAGCCCGATCATGGTCCCCGTGGCCTCGATTGTGCTGATCTGGCAGGTGCTTTTCAATATGAACGGCACGGTGAACGAGTTTCTCTCCGTCTTCGGTGCGGACAAGATCGACTGGCTGCAGTCGCAGTACGCGCAGATCGTGGTGCTGCTGCTCTTTTTGTGGAAAAACCTCGGCTATAACATGATCCTCTTCATGGCCGCTCTGGCGAACATCCCGAAGGAGCTGCTGGAGGTGGCGGACGTGGAGGGCGCGAGCGAAGCCTATAAGTTCTTCCACATCAAGCTGCGTTATCTCTCGCCGACGGTGCTGTTTGTCACGATCCTTTCGCTCATCAACTCCTTCAAGATCTTCCGCGAGGTGTATCTGCTGGCCGGGGCTTATCCCTACGAGACGCTCTACACCCTGCAGCACTTCATGAACAACACCTTCGACTCTCTCGACTATCAGAAGCTGTCCGCCGCGGCGGTCGTCATGGCCATCGTCATGGTGATCCTGATCCGCTGGCTCTTCAAGGCGGAGGACTGGTTCGGAAAGGACGTGGAGGGATGAAGAAGAAAAAGCCCTTCGGTCGGGCGGCCATCTTTCTGCTCTGCGCGATCTTCGCCTTCCTGTTCCTGATGCCGACCGTCCTCACGATTACGAACTCCTTCATGGCCGAGAGCGAGATCGTCGCCAACTACGGCATGATCTTTTCCACGACGAGCGGCGGCTTCGTCTCGAAAACGGTGAACCTCAAGTTCATTCCGGATAAGGTCACCTTCGAGCAGTACCTGTCGGGCCTCGTCAAGTCCCCGGAATACCTGCTCAAATTCTGGAACAGCGTACTGCTGGTGGTGCCGATCGTCCTGCTGCAGGTGGCAATTGCCGCCGTCGCGGCCTACGGCTTCACCCGCTGGCGCGGGCCGGTGCGCAGCGCGATCTTCTTTTTCTATGTCATTCTGATGCTCATGCCCTATCAGGTCACGCTGGTGCCGAACTACCTCGTGGCCCAGCGCCTGGGCATCCTCAACACCCGCTGGAGCATCATCCTGCCGGGCATGTTTGCGCCCTTCTCGGTTTTTCTGCTGACCAAGTTCATGCGGCGCATCCCCTTTTCACTTATCGAGGCGGCCCGCGTGGACGGGGCGGGGGAGTGGCAGATCTTCACCCGCGTGTGCCTGCCGCAGTGCCGCTCGGCGCTCTATTCCATCGCGATCCTCGTCTTCATCGACTACTGGAACATGGTCGAGCAGCCGCTGGTGCTGCTCAAGGACGCCGACTCCCAGCCGTTGTCGGTGTTTCTCTCGAACATCAACTCCGGTGAGATCGGCCTGGCCTTCGCCATGGCCACCGTGTACATGGTGCCGAGTCTGCTGCTGTTCCTCCACGGCGAGGAGTACCTCGTCGAGGGCATCGCCAATTCCGGCTCCGTCAAGGGCTGAGCGTTTTCTTCAATTCTTCCAATCTCCGACAGGAGGCTATCGATATGGATAACAAAGTCAAGAACAGAGGCTGGGTCAAAAACGCCGCGATCATTTTCCTCGCGGTGCTGCTGGTGCTGACCTTCTTCTCCAATACCATCATGAACCGCTCGCTGGCGGAGGTCGCCGTGCAGAGCGTGCAGAGCGGGCCCATCACGGTCCGCGTGCGCGGCACCGGCAACGTCACCGCCGTGGGCGCTTACGAGCTCAAGGCCGAGAGCACCCGCAAGATCCAGTCCGTGCTCGTGCGCAGCGGGCAGGAGGTCTCCGCGGGAGACGTCCTGTTCGTCATGGGCGAGGGCGACAGCGCCGAGGTCGAGGAGGCCGCCGAGAGCCTGCGCCAGCTCGAGCTGAGCTACAAGCGCGCCGCCGCCGGCATGCCGGTCTACGATTATACCCAGCTCAACCGCGAGATCAGCGCCGCGCGCGAAGCACTCAAGCTCGCGCAGAGCGCCTACGATCGCGCCGAGAAGGAGCTCAAGCAGCAGATGGCGCGCGAGCAGGCGAGCGAAGCGATCGACGATTACAACAAGAAGCTCGAGAAGGCCGAGAAGGACCTCGCCAAGGCCCAGGCCGAGCTCGAGGAGGCCAAGCAGCAGGTCGCCGAGGCCAAGGAGGCGACCTGGAAGAAGATCCAGAAGCAGCAGCTCTGGGTCAAGGTGCTCGAGGCCCGCGAAACGGAGCTCGCCGACGCGGTAGGCGAGACGGAGCCGACCCCGACTCCGGCTCCGGAAGAGACCCCGGCTCCGGAAGAGACCGCGGCTCCCGAGGAGACGACGGCCCCGGAAGAGACCGCGGTGCCCGAGGAGACGACGGCTCCGGAGGAAACGGACGAAGAGGAGGCTGCATCTGAGAGCGCAGCCCCCGAAGAGACTGCCAAACCCAAGCTGACCGCCGCACCCGAGGAGACCGCCGCACCCGAGGAGACCGAAGCACCCGAGGAGACCGCGGCGCCCGAGGAGACCGCGGCGCCCGAGGAGACCGCGGCACCCGAGGAGACTGCGACACCCGAGGAGACTGCTGCACCCGAGGAGACCGCGGCGCCCGAGGAGACCGCGGCGCCCGAGGAGACGGCCGCGCCCGAAGAGAGCGCCGTGCCCGAAGAGACCGCGGCTCCCGAAGAGACTACTGAACCAGAGGGCGAGAGTGCCTCGAACGGGCAGAGCCTGGGTCTGCGCTTTGCGGCCCGCCGCCTGTCTGAGCTGCGTCGGCGCATGTCCACCGTGGGCCTGACCGACGAGGAGAGGGAGCTGGTCGAAAAGCTGGAGACCCAGCTCGACAACAAGCTGGCGAACAAGACGACTGACAAGGCCAAGCTCAAGAAGGTCCGCAATCTGCTCGTGACGGCCAAAGAGGAGCTGGAAAACCTCCAGAACGCCCTTGACCGGGACGCGGACGCGCAGATCGAGCGCGCCAACGAAAAGGTCACCGCCGCACAGGCGGCGCTCGACGCGCTGCTCAAGCGCTACGGCACCACCGCCGAGAAGTACATCCAGGCCCGCGACGAGCGGGACAATGCCCAGAAGACGCTCTCCGGTCTGGAGGAGACGCTGCAGTCCGATGGCCGCAGCTCCGCCAGCTCCGCGATCGAGCTGCAGGATCTGGCCGAGCAGATCGCCCGCGCCAAGGCCAAGCTCGAGGAGCTATCCGGCGGCGAGGGCAATCAGATCACGGCGCCCGTCGGCGGCGTGATCGAGTCGATCGGCTTTACCGCGGGCAACACCGCGCCCAAGGGCGAGGTCCTCTGCCTCATCCAGGTGCCGGACATGGGCTATACGCTGTCCTTCTCTGTCACCAATGAGCAGGCCCGCCGCCTGCGCACCGGCGACAGTGCCACCGTGAGCAACTACTACTGGGGCAGCGAGATCCTCGCCACCCTCACCAATATCCAGACCGATCCCCAGGCGCCGCAGACGAACAAGCTCCTGACCTTTGACGTCTCCGGCGACGTCAACCCCGGCACGGAGCTGACCATCGCGGTCGGCTCGCGCAGCCAGAACTATGATATCATCGTGCCCAACTCCGCCATCCGCAGCGACACCAACGGCAGCTTCGTGCTGCGCATCGAGGCCAAGAACTCTCCGCTCGGCAACCGCTATTTTGCCCGCCGCGTGGAGGTCACCGTCCTCGCGCAGGACGACGTGAGCGCCGCCGTTTCCGGAGATCTGAGCTACGGCGACTTTGTTATCACGACGAGCGACCGCCCGGTCAACGTGGGCGACCAGGTCCGGATGAACGACAATGGCTAAGAAGAGACGGATGAAGCTGCGGCTGCGGCTGCTGCTGGGCCTGTGCCTCGTGCTGCTGCTGATCGTCGGAGCCTGCCTCCTGCGCCTTTACATGCTGGGCACGTCGCTCCCCAGCCAGCAGGCCGCCGAACGCTGGCAGGGCGGCAGCGAGCAGCACTTTTCCCAGATCTCCTGCTTCCTCCCCGGCGACGGGCCGGTCGGCAAAAAGGAGATCTATGAATTCCGCACGGCGATGATGGAGGAATTCCACACGGCCGCGCTGGACGCCGAGGGCACGGAAGGACTCTGGAAGGACGCCTGGAGCGGCACCGGCAAGGTCACGGTGTCGAGCGCCCGCGCCTCGGGCGAGGCCGCGTGCATCGCCGTCGGCGGGGATTTCTTTGCTTTCCATCCGCTGCGGCTGCTCAGCGGCTCCTATTTCGGCGAAAACGACCTCATGAAGGACCTGGTGCTCCTCGACGAGGATCTGGCCTGGCTCCTCTTCGGCGGCACGCAGCTGCAGGGGATGAGCATCGAGATCAACGGCCAGCCCTTCCTTGTCGGCGGCGTCATCGAGCGCGAGCAGGACTCGGCCAGCACCCTGGCCTACACGGCCGGGCAGGGCCTTTTCATGAGCTACGACGCCTATCTCTCGCTCTTCGGCAAGGACATGGAAGGGGAGAACGACTGTGTCACCTGCTATGAGGCTGTGATGGCCGAGCCCGTCCGGGGCTTTGCCGCACGCGTGGCCAAGGAGCATTTTCCGCTCGGCCGCGGCGAAGTGCTGACCAACACTGGCCGCTTCGGCGTCGACAGGCTGCTGCAACTGCTGCGGCATATCGACGGACGCTCCATCCAGAGCATGGGCATCCTCTATCCCTACTGGGAGAACGCCGCCCGCGTGACGGAGGATCGCTGTGCGCGGCTGCTGCTGTACGCGGGCCTGGCCCTGCTGCTGCCGCTCATCACGGCGGTCTACTGGCTGCTGCGGCTGCTGGTGGACGGCAAGCGCGCGCTGGAGGAGGAGCTCTGGCCGCGCGTGCGCGATCGCGCCGAGGAGAGCGTGCGCAAAAGGCAGCGCAGACGCTGGGAGAAGAAACAGGGCGCCCACGAGCGCAGATAAGCGAATACGGAGCAGAAAAAGAGCCGGTACACCGCCGGCTCTTTTTAGTAGGGAATTCGGAGTGACTGGTTTCCGAATGCGGAATGAGGAATGAGGGAAACGACGGATCTGCGCGGAAATCTACGTTTTCCTTTCTGAAAACTGAAAACTGAAAACTGAAAACTTACTCACCGGCGGCCGTTTTTTATATGAAATCCTGTTAAGAAAGTAACTATAATAAAATTAAAAACATGTTTTTATGCCCCCTGCATAAAAAAGTTGTTTCAAAAAAGTAAAAAAATGCGCGTTTCGCGCATTTTGGCCGATCTGTGAACAAAGTGTTCTTTTCGCGTTTATCAGTTAAAGTTGACAATTTGACCTCCTTTATTGTATATTGTACTTGTCAGTTTGTGCTAAACAAACTTCGGAAAGCTCCGCGCGGACGGGAAAGGACTTCCTGTTTCGCCGGAAAACAAAACAAAACAATAAGGAGGAAAAAGTATGAAAAAGATCCTGGCACTGCTGCTGGCGTTGACCATGGTGTTCGCGCTGGCTGCCTGCGGACAGCAGGCCGCTCCCGCTCCCGCTTCGAGCGACGAGACCTACACGCTGAAGTTCTACCACATCTTTGCCGCGGAAGAATCCGGCGGCCATGAGTCCCTGTGGATCAACAAGGCCGCGGCCGAGGTTGAGAAGCAGTCCGGCGGCCGCCTGAAGATCGAAGTCGTCCCCGGCGGCACCATGGGCTCCGAGGAAGAGCTGATCCCCCAGGTCTTCTCCGGCGACCTTGACATGAGCCTGTCCGGCCCCTCCGTGTGGGGCACTGTCGGCCAGATCGACGCCATCGGCTGGTCCGAGCTCCCCTACGTTGTCGACAACTACTCCCAGATGAACGCGCTGGGTGAAGTGCTGCCCGACCTGACCAACAAGCAGCTCGAGGCTGCCGGCATCGACCTCTACTGCCTGGGCGCCATGAGCCAGGGCATCCGCTGCCTCTGCACCATTGAGAGCAAGCCCGTGAAGACCGTGGCCGACTGCAAGGATCTGCGTATCCGCGTACCGCAGTCTGACGTCTACATGGCCACTGTCGAGGGCTGGGGCTGCGCGCCCACCGCGATGAGCTCCTCCCAGGTCATCACCGGCCTCTCCAACGGCACCATCGACGGCCTCGAGTCCGACCCGGCCTCCATCCTGGCCCGCGGCCAGCAGGAAGCCTTCCACTGGTATGTCGAGACCTATCACATCGCCTCCCTCAACCTGCTGATGATCAACAAGACCAATCTCCAGAAGCTGCCCGAGGACCTGCAGAAGATCCTGATCGACGTGTTCAAGGATTACTGCGTGCAGCAGTGCTACGACCGTGAGATCGTCAACAACAACCTGCTGAGCGACATCAAGGCCGCCGGCGTTGAGGTCGTCTCTCTGTCTCCCGAGGAGTTTGCCAAGTTCAAGGAGGCCGACACGCCGTTCCGCGATCAGAAGATCGCCGAGTGGGGCGACGAGGCCATCTTCCAGGAGGCCCTCGACTACGTGGCTGCCCACGCGAAATAAGTTCCCGGACGAACCCAATCCTGACTCATGCAAATCCGGAGGACCCATTCCGGGTCCTCCGGAAGCTTTATCGGAGGGCGGAGCGCCCGCCCCAAAGCCCCCTTAGTCTTTAAAAAGAGGGAATTGCCTATGAAAAAATTTATCGAGATTTACTGCAAGGTCGACGACGCGATCGAGAAGATCGTCAAGTGGTTCTGCGCGATCCTGCTGTTCATCATGATCTGCGTGTGCTTTGTCAACACCGTGAGCCGCTACGCCTTCCACCACTCCTTCCGCGCCGCGGAGGAGATCGTCATCCTGTGCGCCGTCTGGGTCACCTGCGTCGGCGCCTCGCTGACGGCCCGCGAGGACGACCACGTCACGCTGGATCTGCTGCAGGAGCTTATCAAGAGCCACAAGGTCAGAGCCGTCCTGTACGCCCTGACGCGCGCGCTCACCTGCTTCTTCCTGATCGCGCTGCTGCCGGCGGCCTTCAAAATGATCAAGATCTATGCGCCCATGAAGCTTACCGGCACGGGCTGGCCGCAGTGGGTCCTGTATTCTTCTTATGTTGTCGGCTCCATCGCCATGGCGCTCGGCTATCTCCGCATCCTGCCGGGCAAGGTCAAGGCGCTGTGGAACGGGACCGAGGAAAAATCGGAATATGAGAAAATCAACGAGGGGGAGGAAACGTAAATGCTGATCATTGCCTGTATCTCTCTCCTCGCGCTGATGCTGCTGGGCGTGCCCATCACCTTCTCGCTGCTGGGCGCGGGCTTTCTGGCCGTGGCCCTGGGCGACGGCGGCATCCAGATGTATATGAACTGCCGCGGCTTTATCAGCGGTGTCAACTCCTTCACGCTGATGGCGATCCCCTTCTTTATGATCTCGGGCGCCATCATGAACCAGGGCGGTCTGTCCAAGCGCATCATCCAGTTCTGCTCGGCCCTGTTCTCCTGGCTGCGCGGCGGCGTCGGCATCGTGTGCGTGGCCGCCAACATGGTCTTCGGCGCGGTCTCCGGCTCCGGCACGGCCGCCGTGGCCGCCATCGGCTCCATCACGGCCCCCGATATGGAGAAGATCGGCTACAAGAAGGAATTCACCGGCGCCATGATCGCCGGCGCCGCCTCCACGGCGCCCATCATCCCGCCCGGCAACGTCATGATCATGTTTGCCGCCATCACGGGATTGTCCATCACGCGCATGTTCCTCGCCGGCTACACGCCCGGCGTGGTGATCGGCCTCATCCTGATGGTCATCTGCCACCTCTACGCGCGCAGGCACAACATCGACTACGGCGGGAAGTTCGAGATCAAAAAGGTCGTCAAGGCCCTGGGCGAATGCTTCTGGGCATTGCTGATGCCGCTCATCATCATCATCGGCATCACCGCCGGCTTCTGCACGCCCACCGAGGCGGGCGCCATCGCCTGCGTCTACGGCCTCGTCGTCGGCATCTTCTTCTACAAGGAGCTCAACTTCAAGAAGATCACGAAGGTGCTCTTCAACGCCGCCGAGGGTACCGGCCAGATCCTGTCCCTGTACGCGGCCTCCACGATGTTCGCGTACATCTTCACGGTCGAGGGCTTCGGCAGGGTGTTCCAGGAGTGGCTCATGAGCGTCTCCTCCGGCAACCCCACCATCATCATGCTGCTTGTCGGCGCCTTCGTGCTGCTGATCGGCTGCTTCATGGAGCCCGTGGCCGTCATGCCCGTCGTGCTGCCGCTGGTGTATCCGCTGCTGCAGCAGATGGGCGTGGACATGGTCCAGTTCGGCCTCTTCTTCACGCTCTGCACCGTCGTCGGCGGCCTGACCCCGCCCGTCGGCAGCTACCTCTTCGTCACGGTCACGGTCGTCAAGGTCGGTGTGACGAAGCTCATCCCCTGGATGATGGTCATGATCCTGGTCGACCTCATCGTCATCCTGATGATCACCTTTATCCCCGGCTTCTGCTCCTGGCTCCCGAACGCCCTTCTGGGACCGATGTAGCGGCCGCGGGGCAAACCGCGCGGAGAGCGGGGGAGAGACCTCGCTTTCCGCGCAGACACAGCCGTCCCGGCCGTAAATCGGAGTGTTCGCATGGATAACAACAAGTTCAGCCTCTATCGAAAGATCCGCCATGACAGGACCTATCGCCCGCTCGGCAAGATGAGCTGGTGGCGTGTCGCGCTCGGCTCGCTGCTGCTGCTGTCGATCCTGTTTTTCACGGGCATCGTGTCCCGCCCCTTCGCGGCGCGGGACGAGTTTCGCACGGCGAAGGCCCTGCTGCTCTTCCCGGCCTGGATGGAGCGCTATCATCCGGAGGACCTGGCCTATCTCGAAGCCGGCATCCTCTTTCAGAACGGCGAGTATGAGGAGGCGCTCGAGGGCTTCGGCGCGCTCGAGGGCGAGGCCGCGCTGACGATGCGCAGCCGCACGGCTCTGCGTCTGGCCGGGGAGCGGCTCGAAGCCGGAGACACGGCGGGCGCGCAGGAGGCCGCGGCGGAGATCGACGAAGCGCTCCTGCCGGAGGCGGAAGCGGAAGCGCTCGCTTCTCTGCGCGCGGCCCTCGCCGGGGCATGAAAAAAGACCGGCCGGAGCCGGTCTTGAGAAAGCGCTTCAGGCGAAGAGGAGCTTTGTCTGCGGGGCGTAGACCTCCGCGGCGGGGGACTGGGCCGTGATGAGCCCGTCCACGTCCTTGAGATGCGTGACCCGCGCCACGGCGCTCTGCCCGAGCTTGGAGTTGTCGCAGAGGATGTATTTGTGTCTGGCGCAGCTGAGGATCAGCTTTTCCACCGAAGCGACGGAGAGATTGTCGCTCAGCACGGCGCCGCTGCTGTCGATGGCGTCGCAGCCGACGAAGGCATAGTCCACGCCGCGCAGGGAGCGGAAATATTCCGCCGCCTCGCTGCCGATGATCGTGCCGGTACGGCTGCGGAGGATGCCGCTGCTGAGGTGCACCTCCAGATCCTGGCAGCGCGCGGCGAGATCCGCCGACTGCATGGAATTGGTGTAGATGGTGCCCTTGGGCAGGTCGTCCAGGAGGTTGGCGAGACCGTAGATCGTAGTCCCGCTGCCGAGGGCGATGGTCGCTCCGGCCGGGATGAGCGTGCGCGCCAGCTCCGCGATACGGCGCTTTTCGGCGATGTTCTTGTGGAGCTTGCTCTCAAAGGTCTCGTCCGGCACACGGTTGACGGGCATGACGCCGCCGTAGGTGCGGATCACGAGCCCGCTCTCCTGCATGATGGCCAGCTGCTTGCGCAGCGTGGAAACCGACACGTCAAGCAGATGGCTCAGCTCCTCCACGCTCATGGCGCCGCGGCTTTCCAGAAAGCCGATGATCTTCTGCTCACGCTTGGCTGTTTTCATGAGGCTGCCTCCCTTCGGAAGGATCAAAGAACAAAACTGATTGTATACCTTCTTTAGCGATTTGTACAGCAAAACTTTTTGACCTGTAACACACGGCGGGCGACCGCCGATCAACAACCATATCATATAAGGAGGAAGAATTATGAGACCCGATATCATCATCATGCTGACCCATCACGACGTGACCGTGAAAAACGCGCATGAGGTCTTTGAGCAGTGCAAGGATCTCGAGGAGGTCAAGTACTGGGGCTTCAAGAACGTGGGTCTTCCCAAGGATCAGATGAAGGCGCTGGTCAAGGCCATGAAGGACGCCGGCAAGACCACCTTCCTCGAGGTCGTCACCTATGACGAGGCCTCCTGCCTCGACGGCGCGCAGACGGCCATCGACTGCGGCTTCGACTATCTGATGGGCACCCTGTACTACGACTCCGTCGCCAAGCTCCTCAAGGACAACGGCATGGAGTATCTGCCCTTCGTCGGCCAGGTCTCCGGCAGCCCCTCCATCCTCGAGGGCACGAACGAGGAGATCATCCAGAACGCGAAGGATCTCATGGCAAAGGGCATCGAGGGCTTCGACATCCTGGCCTACCGCCATGTGATCGACGGCGAGAAGCTGGCCTATGACTTCTGCGCGGCCGTGCCTGCCAAGATCTGCATCGCCGGCAGCATCAACAGCTTCAAGCGCATCGACACCATGTTCGATATCGGCCCCTGGACCTTCACGATGGGCTCTGCCCTGTTCGAGAAGAAGTTCGTCCCGACGGGCTCCTTCCGCGACAACCTCGTCGCCGTCGCCTATTATATGAAGGCGAAATAAGGCATGACGGAACTCACTCTGGGGCAGGCTCAGCGCCTGACTGCGCCTGCCCCCTTCGCGCTGCTCTGTGTGCGCAAGGCCGACGGCAGCGACAATCTGATGGCGGTGTCCTGGTGGACGTATCTGTCCAACCACCCGCCGATGCTCGGCGTGTGCCTGAGCAAAAAAGGCCTGAGCGGCTCTCTCATCGAGCGCGGCGGCGTCTTTACGCTGAGCGTCGTGGGGGAGCAGCTGCAGGACGCGGCTCTGCAGTGCGGGCGCTGCTCCGGCCGCGAGCATGACAAGGCCCGCGAATTCGGCATCCCGCTGGAGAAGGCCTCCGCGGTGGAGGCCAGTCTCGTCTCTGACAGCCGCGCGGCCTTCGAGTGCCGCCTCGCCGATCAGATCGAAGCCGGCGACCACGTCTTCTATCTGGCGGAGATCCTTGCCTGCCGCGGCGACGCGGAGATCAAACAATTATTCGCCTTCGACGGCTACGCCCGTCTGGGCACGGTCTGACGACCGGGAAAGAGGTACTGCTTATGATTATGGATTGCACGAAATACGTCGGCAAATGCAGCTGCGGCCGCGACCACGAGCTCGAGACAAAGATGGTCGTCGTCGAATACGACGCGCTCAGCCGCTTTGAGGAATATATGGCGGCGGTGGGCCTCGGCGACAAGCGGCGCACCGTGGTGTACGACAGCTTTGTCTACGGGCTGACCGAGGGCAAGCACATCAAGGCCGACCAGGAGATCGTCCTGCCTGCGCAGGGCCTGCGCTCGGAGGACGTGCTCATCGAGGACATGATGACCAAGCTCGACAAGCCCGAGGTGCTCGTGGCCTTCGGCGCCGGCACTATCATGGACTTCGGCCGCTATCCTGCCTACAAGCTCGGCATCCCCTTCGTCGCGATCCCGACTCTGGCCAGCTCCGACGGCTTCACGGCCAGCATCTGCTCCGTGATCGTCAAGGGCCAGAAGAAGTCCATCTCCATGAAGGCCCCGGCGCTGGTCGTGGCGGATCTGGACATCATCAAGGGCGCGCCGAAGCGTCTTGTGTCCAGCGGCGTCAACGACATCCTGGCCAAGTACATCTCCCTGGCCGACTGGAAGATCGCGACGCTCGTCTCGGGCGAGGACTACTGCCCGATGGTCGCGGGTCTGGCGCAGGAGGCGCTGGACATCATGCGCGCTGCCGCCGACAAGATGGCCGCCACGGGTGAGATCGACCACGAGGCCATGACCATGGCCCAGATGAAGAGCGGCCTGACCATGCAGCTCTGGGATAACTCCCGCGCCGCCTCAGGCGCGGAGCATCTGATGGCGCACCTTGTCGAGATGAAGCCGCCGCGCTTCGAGCAGGCCGAGGGCATCCACGGCGAATGCGTCGGCGTCGGCACCTTCGCGGCCGCGAAGGAGTATCACCGCCTTGCCAAGCTGCACCCGACCGCCAAGCCCTTCGAGCCGCTGACGAGCGAATGGGTCATGGAGAAGTTCGGCGAGCGGCTCTATGACGGCATCATGAAGGAAAACGCCCCCGACAAGGACATTCTCGGCAAGTTCGATCCGCAGAACATCGTCGACCACTGGGACGAGATCGTCGAGATCATCAACACCATCCCGCCGGTGGAGGAGCTGGAGGCGCTCTATAAGGCCTGTGGCTGCAAGTATCTGCCCGAGCACATCGGCATCGACCCGAGCCTGTCGGAGGAGGCGCTGGACATCTCCGCCGCCATCCGCAACCGCCTCACGCTCATCCGCATGAAGCGGGTGCTGGACTTCCACGAATAAGTGAGCTTGCCTGTCCCCGGGCGCGCCGCGTCCGGGGAGCGGGGATGCGCCGCATCCCCCTGTGTAAAAAGGGAGGTTATGTGTCATGTTGGATAAACGTCTGATCGAGGCCGATGCCTCCAGGCTCGACGAGCTGCGGGACATCATGGCCCATCAGGAGCACCCGGAAAAGCTGCACGACATCGCCATGGACGCGGTGCTCATCGAGCACGGCGCCGTCGAAAAGCTCAGCGACTGCGTCCGTCAGCTGACCGACGGGAAGAAGGTCCTGCTCGTCACCGGCCCCACGCTCATCAGCGACGTGCATGAGCAGAACGTCAAGGAAGCCGTCTACGCCCAGCTGCAGAAGAGCTTCGACGTGGAATGGCTGGTCATCAGCGAGCCGGACAGCATCGTCCACTGCACCCCCGAGAACGCCGCCAAGATCCAGGCGCGCTTCGAGGGCGTGGACTGCGTGGTCGGCGTCGGCTCCGGCACGATCTGCGACCTGAACAAATACGCCACCTTCACTGCGAACAAGGAGCACCCGCTGCCGCTCATCATCGTGCAGACGGCCCTGTCGGTCAACGCCTTCTCCGACAACTCCTCCGTCATGCTCATCAGCGGCGTCAAGCGCACGGTGCACTCCCGCTATCCGTCCATCCTCATCATCGATCTGGACGTCGTCACCGCCGCCCCGCCCGAGATGAACGTCAGCGGCTACGGCGATCTGATCGCCACCTGGACGGCCCCGGTGGACTGGTATCTCAGCTACACCCTCGGCATGGGCGGCAACTTCCACACCGCGCCCTCGGACATGATCCGCACACAGTGCGAGCGCCTGCTGGAGAATTCCTCGCGCTTGGCCGCCTGCGATCCCAAGGTCATCGGCGACCTCGCCAACGTCCTCACGCTCAGCGGCTTCTCGATGGGCCTGGCGGACGAGAGCTCCCCGGCCTCCGGCTCGGAGCACGTCATGAGCCATCTGATCGACATGTCCTCCGGCGTACGCAAGACCGGCATCTGCTATCACGGCACGCAGGTCGCCGTCTCCGGCATCATCTCCTGCATTTTGTGGGACTGGCTGCTGCATGAATTCGACCCGAAGAGCGTGGACATCGACAAGTGCTACCCGACGCACGAGGAGATGGAGCCGCGCGTGAAGGCCGCCTTCGACTGGCTGGACAACACGCACGCCGCCGCCAACGAGTGCTGGTCGGACTATCAGAAAAAGCTGACGAAGTGGCACAACGCGAAGGAGGGCTTCCGCGCCTTCCTCGACAACTTCGACGACTTCAAGGCGCAGGTGTCCGGCTGGGTCAAGGATCCGGCCTATATCTCCACCTGCATGCACAACGCGGCGGCCCCCTGCCGCTACAGTGAGCTGAACTTCCCCGTGGACGCCGACACCGTGCGCTGGGCTATCACCAACTGCCATCTGATGCGCAACCGTTTCTCCATCATCGACCTGCTGCATTTCACGGGCGTATGGAACGACGAATTCGTGCAGATGGTGCTCGACCGCGCCGAGGCACTTGACGCGGGGCTGTAAAAGGAATAGAATAGAGAGCGGGGTCGGAGCAGCGCTTCGGCCCCGCGCGACATTGCAAGAAAGATCCGGAGGGGTGGAATATGGGACAATATCTGGGATTGCTGCAGCCGGCGGACCGTCTGCTGGCCTTTGCTGTGCGATTGCTGCTGTCCTGTCTCTGCGGCGCGGCGATCGGCTTTGAGCGCAGCCGCCGCTTCAAGGAGGCGGGCATCCGCACGCATATCATCGTCTGTCTGGGCGCCGCGCTCGCGATGATCATCTCCAAATACGGCTTTGAGGAGCTGGGCGGCATTCTGGACGGCTCCCGCACCTCCGACCCGGCCCGTGTGGCAGCCCAGGTCATCAGCGGCATCAGCTTTCTCGGCGCGGGCGTCATCTTCAAAAACGGCGGCACGGTCAAGGGCCTGACCACCGCGGCCTGCCTGTGGACAACGGCGAGCATCGGCCTGGCCATCGGCGCGGGCATGATCGCCATAGGCCTCTTTGCGACCTTGCTCATGACCGCGGTCCAGATCCTGCTGCACCGCTTTGCCGTCGGCTCGGACGCCTATGCGACGAACCGCCTGCAGTTCACGGTGAAAAACGGCTATGAATTCAACCGATCGCTTGCAAAGCAGCTCGAGGACTGGAACGCCTCCATCGCCGAGAGCAAGGTGGATCGCCGCAAGGACGGCACGACGGACTATGATATCACGATCCGCCGCAAGAACGAGCTTACATACGACGAGATGAAGGCCTTCATGGACGCGCACGGCGAGATCCTCAGCGCCAGCAACAGCCCGATCCGCTGATTCAGATTTCAGAAGTCAGTTTTCAGAGATAAACGGGGATTTAGTTTTCAGTTTTCAGAAAGAGAAACGTCAATTTCCGCATAAATCTTTCGTTCCCTTCATTCCGAACTCCGCATTCCGAATTTGTCGCTGAGTTTGAGATGATGTCGTAGGGGCCATTCACGAATGGCCCGCGGACACGGTGCAGGTACGGCGGGCGGCTGATAGCCGCCCCTACGGGAAATGCGGCGTTCTTTCGTAGGGGCTGCCGCCCTCGGCAGCCCGGCAGAAGCGAGCCAATATTATGCAAAAATTCCCGGCGAATTCGTAGAATGTTACGTTTTCGCCGGGGATTTGTTCTGCTTTATAAGCTGTACCGCGCGGGCCGCCGAGGAGCCCATGGCCGGGCCCCTACAATGGCAATGTCAATTTCCGCATAAATCCTTCGTTTCCCGTCATTCTATCATTCCGAACTCCGCATTCCGAATTAGTCGCTGAGTTAGAAATGATGTCGTAGGGGCCATTCACGAATGGCCCGCGGACACGGTGCAGGTACGGCGGGCGGCTGATAGCCGCCCCTACGGGAAATGCGGCGTTCTTTCGTAGGGGCTGCCGCCCTCGGCAGCCCGGCAGAAGCGAGCCAATATTATGCAAAAATTCCCGGCGAATTCGTAGAATGTTACGTTTTCGCCGGGGATTTGTTCTGCTTTATAAGCTGTACCGCGCGGGCCGCCGAGGAGCCCATGGCCGGGCCCCTACAATGGCAATGTCAATTTCCGCATAAATCCTTCGTTTCCCTTCATTCTATCATTCCGCATTCCGAATTAGTCGCTGAGTTTGAGATGATGTCGTAGGGGCGGCTATCAGCCGCCCGCGGACACGGTACTGGTTTGACGGGCGGCTGATAGCCGCCCCTACGGCGTCATCCTGAGCGAGCGAAGCGAGTCGAAGGATCTTAAGATTCTTCGTCGCTGGCGCTCCTCAGAATGACAGCGACAAACTCCAATTTGTCGTTATCTGAAAACTGAAAACTGACTTCTGAAAACTCTCATTCCGGATCCCGAATTCGTCGCTGAACTCTCCTGCTCAGCGTTGGCAGAAAAATGGAGGAAGCGGGTACTTTCCGCTGGATTTACGGCGGAGACTATGATATACTGTCTGTGATTTCGCTGACAAGCTGTTCGCCCGCGGGCGAACGAACGGGAGGAAGGCTATGAAAGTTCAATTCACGGAAACGGTCCTGCGCGACGCCGGGCAGTCGCTCGTCGCCACGCGCATGACCTACGAGCAGTTTGCCCCCATCCTCGAGACGATCGATAAAGCGGGCTTTTACTCGGTCGAATGCTGGGGCGGCGCCACCTTTGATGTCTGCCTGCGCTTTCTGAACGAGGACCCCTGGGAACGGCTGCGCAAGATCCGCGCCGCCATGCCCAACACGAAGCTGCAGATGCTCCTGCGCGGGCAGAACATCCTTGGCTACAAGCACTACCCCGACGACATCGTGCGCCGCTTCGTGCGCGCCTCGATCAAAAACGGGATCGACATCATCCGCATCTTCGACGCCCTCAACGACACGCAGAACCTCCGCGTCGCCGTGGAGGAGACGGTCAAAAACGGCGCCATCGCCTCCGGCGCCATCTCCTATACGATAAGCCCCGTGCATACGCTGGAAAAATACGTCGAGATGGTCAGGGAGCTCAAGAGCATGGGCGTGTCCACCATCTGCATCAAGGACATGGCGGGCATCCTCTCCCCGAAGGCCGCCTACGACCTCGTCTCGGCCATCAAGGACGCGGTCGACCTGCCGGTCGTCGTGCACACGCACAGCACGACGGGCCTGGCCTTCATGACCTACCTCAAGGCGGTCGAGGCCGGGGCCGACGTGATCGACACGGCCATCTCGCCCTTCTCCGGCGGCACCAGCCAGCCCGCGACCGAGACGCTCGACTACACGCTGCGCGAGCTCGGTTACGAGACGGGCCTCAACGGCGAGGCGCTTGTGAAGATGGCGGATTTCTTCAAGCCCATCCGCGCCGGTTTCCTGGCCGACGGAACGCTCAACCCCATCTCCATGGCCACCGATACCCAGTGCCTCAACTACCAGATCCCCGGCGGCATGCTCTCGAACCTGCTCAGCCAGCTCAAGACCCTCGGCGCGCTGGATAAATTCGACGAGGCCCTGGCCGAGACGCCGAAGGTGCGCGCCGACATGGGGTATCCTCCCCTCGTCACGCCGACGAGCCAGCTTGTGGGCACGCAGGCCGTGCAGAACGTCCTGAGCGGCGAGCGCTACAAGAACGTCGGCGCCGAGATGCGCGCCTACTGCCGCGGCGAATACGGCCGCACGCCCGCCCCGATCGACGAGGCCGTGCGCGCCAAGATCCTGAACGGCGAGAAGCCCGTCGAGGGGCGCTTTGCCGCCACGCTGCCGAGTGACACCTTCGAGAAGGCCGAGGCCGCGCTGGGCGACACCGCCCGCTGCGAGGAGGATGTGCTGAGCTACATCGCCTTCCCGCCCGTGGCCGAGAAGTTCTTCGCCGCGCGCACCGCGGCCGAGGAAAAGCGCTGCCGCTACAGCATCGAAGCGGTGGAGGGCTGAGACATGAGCTTTCTGGACGCGCTGCTCTATTCCCTCGCGGGCATGGCCGTGGTCTTCTTCGCGCTGGTGCTTCTGATGTGCATCATCAAGATCATGACCGCCGTGGGCGACCGCGCCGAGCGCAGAGCCGCCCCCGCCGCCGCGGCTCCGGCCGCCGCCCCGGCTCCGGCCCCGGCGGACAGGCCCCTCGCCCCCGGCACCGCGGGCGAGGTGAAGCTCTACGACACCGATCCCCGCACCGCCGCCATGCTCATGGCCATCGTGGCCGACGAGATGCAGGCTCCGCTCAACGAGTTGCGCTTCATCTCCATCCGCGAAGTAAAGGAGAATTGACCGATGAAATATAAGATCACTCTGCAGGGCAAAATCTATGAGATCGTCGTCGAGCGCGGCGAGGCCATGGTCCTCGACGAATACGAGGCCAAGGCGCCCGTGCCCTCCGTCCCCGCGGCGCCCGCTGCCGCACCCGCCCCTGTCGCCGCCGCTCCCGCGCCCGCCGCGGCCGCCCCTGTCGCGGCCGGTACGGTCGTGCCCTCCCCGCTGCCCGGCAATGTGCTGAGCGTGAAGGTCAGCGTCGGCCAGGCCGTCAAGGCCGGCGACGTGCTGGTCATCGTGGAGGCCATGAAGATGGAGAACGAGATCGCCGCCCCCTGTGACGGCGTCGTCAGACAGATCGTGGCCGACAAGGGCGCCGTCGTCGCCACCGGCGACACGCTGCTCGTGATCTGAGGGAGCGGCGTATGAGTATTGTGGACACGCTGGGCCGTCTGGCCCAGACCTCCGGCTTCTACATGCTGGCCTTCAGCTGGCGTCAGCTCGTCATGATCGTCATCGCCTGCGTGCTGCTCTACCTGGGCCTCGTGAAAAAGTTCGAGCCGCTGCTGCTCGTCGGCATCGCCTTTGGCATGCTTTTGACGAACCTCCCCGGCTCCAACATGTATCACCCCGAGCTCTGGGACGCCTATATCGCCGGGCAGCTCCGGCTGACGGACATCATCCATGACGGCGGATTGCTCGACATCCTCTATATCGGCGTCAAGTCCGGGCTCTATCCCTCGCTCATCTTCATGGGCGTCGGCGCCATGACGGACTTCGGCCCTCTGCTGGCAAACCCCAAGTCGCTGCTGCTGGGCGCGGCGGCGCAGCTCGGCATTTTCGCGGCCTTTCTGATGGCCATCGGCATCTTCGGCTTCGACCCGAACGTCGCGGCCTCCATCGGCATCATCGGCGGCGCGGACGGCCCCACGGCCATCTGGCTGACCTCGAAGCTCGCGCCGGACTATCTGGCGCCCATCGCCATCGCAGCTTACTCCTACATGGCGCTCATCCCGCTGATCCAGCCGCCCGTGATGCGCCTGCTGACCACCAAGGAGGAGCGCGAGACCAAGATGGAGCAGCTTCGCCCCGTCAGCAAAAAGCAGAAGATCCTCTTCCCGATCATCGTCACCATCTTCGTCTGCCTGCTGCTGCCCTCCGTGGCGCCGCTGCTGGGCTGCCTGATGCTCGGAAACCTCTTCAAGGAGAGCGGCCTGACCGACCGCCTTTCCGACACGGCGCAGAACGCCCTCATGAACATCGTCACGATCTTCCTGTCCACCTCCGTGGGCGCCACCGCCGTGGCCGACCGCTTCCTCAACCCGCGCACCCTGTTTATCATCCTGCTGGGCCTCATCGCCTTTGAGTTTGCCACCATCGGCGGCCTGCTGCTCGGAAAGCTCATGTACAAGCTCTCCGGCGGCAAGATCAACCCCCTCATCGGCTCGGCCGGCGTGTCGGCGGTGCCGATGGCCGCTCGCGTCAGCCAGATGGAGGGCGCACGGGCCAACCCCTCGAACTTCCTTCTGATGCACGCCATGGGCCCGAACGTGGCCGGCGTCATCGGCTCGGCCGTCGCCGCGGGCTTCCTGCTGGCGGTATTCGGCGGATAACGACGTCAGAAGAAGCTCGCTCCGCGCCGCTTCCACGGTTTGCGAAAGAGCCGTGAAAGCTCTGCATCCGCTCCCTCCTTCTTCCTCAGTCGCGACAAACCCGCTCCGCTGGGCTTTGCCGCGAGAGACGAGAGAAGAAGTATAGCAATAAAAAAGCAGACGGAAAACCGTCTGCTTTTTTATCGCAAATAAGAAGTTAGCTAAAAATTCGGAATGCGGAGTTCGGTTCGGAATGAAGAAGAACGAAGGATAGCGCGAGGAAATTGACGTTCGCGTTGTAGGGGCGGCTATCAGCCGCCCGTCAAACCAGTACCGTGTCCGCGGGCGGCTGATAGCCGCCCCTACGGCTTCATTATAAACTCAGCGCTAAATCCCCGTTCTCTTTCTATAAACTAAAAACTGAAAACTAAAAACTGAATATAGTCACGTGCCGAAGCCGTTGGCGAGACAGTGATCGCGCGCCCAGCGCAGCAGCAGCTCCGCCGCCTGTCCGCGCGGCCCGGCCGCCTCGGAGCCGAGCACCACGACCACGAGCGTGTGAGTCTGCTCGCCCACCGTGACCGGCAGGGAGGCGACGAGACAGTAGCCCGCCTTGTTGGTCGAGCCCGTCTTGAGCCCGTTGACGCCCTCGAGGTTGAACAGCAGCGGGTTGGAGTTATAGGTCTCGTACTGCAGCGCCTCGAATTTCACGCGCTTTTGCGAGGTGATCTCGGTGATCTCGGGAAAATAGACCAGCAGGTACTGGCTGAGGCGGAAGAGATCCATCGCGCTCATGCGGTTCTGCAGCTTGGCGGGCAGGCCGCGGCGGCTGTAGGAGGGCAGGCCGCTCGGCGTATAAAAGTGCGTAAAGCGCAAGCCCAGCTGATCGGCCCGGTCGTTCATCATGCCGACGAAGGTATCCGCGTCTCCGGCGACGTGCTCGGCCAGGGCCTGCGCGGCCTCGTTGCTCGAGGCGACCAACATCACGCCCAGAAGCTCGGACAGGGGATAGACGCTGTTCGCGCTCAGACCCATGCCGACGGTGCCGTCCTCCGAGCGGGAAATGCGCGCGGCCTCCTGCGAGATGGTCACCAGGTCGTCCGCACCGACGCGCCCGTCCCGGACGGCCTCGCTGACGAGCAGATAGGTCATGAGCTTACTGAGGCTCGCCACCGGGAAGGCCCGGCCCGAGGAAGCGGAGAAGAGCACCTCGCCCGTGTCCGCGTCACCCACGAGCACGCTGTTGAAGATGTCAAAATAGCCCTCGGCCTTCAGCGCCGCGACGTCGGGGGAGAAAGGCCGGTCGGTGCTCAGGCAGAGGCGGCCTTCACCGTCAAAGTCCGCGTTCAGATCCAGCATGAGCTGCACGTCCGCCACGCTCATGAAGAGGTCGCTGCCGCTGCGGTAAGTGTAGTAGCGGCGCTCGCTGTCGTCGACCAAAAGACGGTTGCGCGAGATCGCCAGACTCACCGCGTCCGCCGAGACGCGCCCGGCCTGCGCCGCGTCGGCCGCCGGGGCCTGGCCCGGCGTCACGCGGAAGGCGGCCGAGCCCTCGTCATAGGCAAAGCGGAACTGCCGCGGCGTGCCGCGCAGCAGCGCCGCCAGATCCGTCAGCGAGACATAGTAGTTGCCGGGATAGGCGTCCTCAAAGGCGCGCAGCATCCCGTCCCGGCCGTCCACGCTCACGCCGATATCGATGACCGCCGGCGCGCCGGCCGCCAGCGCCGCGCCTGTCACGCTCAGCAGCAGCGCCAGGCACAGAAGCCCGGCCGCCAGTCTTTTCAGAAAGCTCATAAGGCCACCGCCTTTCCTTGATGCTCCTATTATACCGCCTGTGCCGCATTTTCGCAAGCCGCAGCCCAAAGTCCTGTTTATCGGACAGCCGAAAGCCTATACTGTACTCAGAAAGCAGGAAGCAGGCGGGCGTCGAAGGACGCGGAAAGGAGCGGCGGCATGCGCGGATATTTTACGGCGAGCGGGTACTACGGACTGGTGGAGGGGCGCTATCTCCTCTTCGCCTCGGAGAGCGAATACCTTGAAATGATGCAGGATCGGTAAAAGCCTCCGGTGCTAAAAACTTTAAACTATAAACTAAAAACTGACAGTCCCGGCTGTGAAGCTTACTTCACAGCCGGGACTGTCTGTGTATCAGCGCCGCGAGAGCTGCCAGAAGGCCACGGCGCTGGCCGCCGCGACGTTCAGCGAGTCCACCCCGTGGCTCATCGGGATGCGCACGGTGTAGTCGCAATCGGCGATGGTGCCGTCGGCCAGACCGTCGCCCTCCGTGCCGAGGACGATGGCGAGCTTTTCCTCGGCCGTCAGGCGCGGATCGTCCACGGAGAGCGAGTCGTCCCGCAGCGCCATGGCGAGGGTCCGAAAGCCCTGCTCCTTCAGCCGCCGCAGCCCCTCTCCGGGCCAGCTGTCGAGCTCTACGCCCGTGAAGGCCCAGGGCACCTGAAAGACCGTGCCCATGCTCACGCGCACGGCACGGCGGTAGAGAGGATCGGAGCAGGCGGGCGTCAAAAGCACGCCGTCCATCCCCAGCGCCGCGGCCGAGCGGAAGATCGCACCGAGGTTCGTGGGGTTCATGATGTTCTCCAGCACGGCGATCCGCCGCGCCCCGGCGCAGACGGCATCCATGCTCAGAAGCGGCCGCCGCCGCATGGCGCAGAGCACTCCGCGCGTCAGCGGGAAGCCCGTCAGCTGCGTCAGCACCGGCAGCTCCGACACGTAGATCGGCACGCCCTCGCAGCGCGCGACGATCTCGCGGGCCTGCCCCTCCACATGCCGCCGCTCCATCAGCAGCGACACCGGCTCATAGCCCGCGTCGAGCGCGCGGTGGATGACGTTCGGGCTCTCCGCGATGAAGAGCCCCCGGGAGAGATCCGCCCGGTTTTTCAGCTGCCCCTCCGTCAGCCGGGCGTAAACGTCCAGCTCCGGCGCGGCAAAGTCTGTGATCTCGATGACCTGCGGCATGATGCGCCTTCCTTTTTGAAGAGAATGGCAACAGTATAGCCGACTTTGCCGCGCCGCGCAAGTCCTTTAAACGCCCAGCGCGATCAGGGCCAGGGCAAACAGGACGGCCGCCAGGTGCAGCGCCTCGGTCAGCGTCTGGATGGGGGTGCTGGTGGTGCTCGGTTCGGTGTTTTTCATGGGTCGTTCCTCCTCTGTTTTTAAGTTGACATAATGATATCATGGGCCGAGACCCATAAAACGGACTGCCGGACGGGCCTTTTTTTCACAAAGTCCTTTTTATCGGACAGTGGATGTGCTACAATAAAAAAACACCGTGCGGGAGGGACGAACCATGCCGAAGGGACCCAACCAGAAGCTCAAGCTTCTCTATCTGATGCAGTATCTCCTCCGGGAGAGCGACGAAAAGCACCCCGTCACCGTGGCGCAGATGATCGCCGCGCTCGAGAGCCGCGGCGTCTCCGCCGAGCGCAAGAGCGTCTACGACGATCTGGAGGCGCTGCGCCTCTTCGGGCTGGACATCGTGCAGCAGCGCGGCCAGAGCACGACCTATTACGTCGGCAGCCGCGACTTCGAGCTGCCCGAGCTCAAGCTCCTCGTGGACAGCATCCAGTCCTCCAAATTCGTCACCGAAAAAAAGACGCTCGCCCTCATCAAAAAGCTCGAGAGCCTCGCGAGCGTGTACGACGCGCAGCTTCTGGAGCGGCAGGTCTACGTGCGCGGGCGCGTCAAGAGCATGAACGAGAGCGTCTATTACAATGTGGACGAGATCTCCGGCGCCATCAGCCGCGACAGCGCGATCCGCTTCAAATACTACGAGATCACGCCCGACAAGCAGCGGCGCTACCGGCGCGGCGGCGCTTTTTACGAGGTGAGCCCCTTCGCCCTCATCTGGGACGACGAGAATTATTATATGCTGGCCTGGGAGGCGGCCTCCGCCTCGCTGCGGCACTACCGGGTGGACAAGATGGCGCAGATCTCCGCGACGGACACACCGCGCGAGGGGGTGGAGGCCTTCCGGAGGCTCGACATGTCACAGTATTCGCAGCAGGTGTTCGGCATGTTCGGCGGCGAGCGGCAGCGCGTGCGCCTGCGTTTTGCCGAGCATCTGGCCGGGGCCGTGGTCGACCGCTTCGGGCGCGAGGTGATGCTCGTGCCGGACGGGGAGGGGCGCTTCACCGTGACGGTGGAGGTGGCGGTGAGCCCGCAGTTCTACGCCTGGCTCTTCGGCTTCGGCACCGAGGCGGAGATCCTCTCGCCCGAGCCCCTGCGCCGCGCCGCGGCGGAGCAGGCCCGCAGCATTGCCGCGCTCTACGCTTGAAAGAAACTGCCTTGAAGCGCGGCGGAGAACGTGTTATCATAAAGAAAACCAGGAAAAAACTACAGGAGGCCTTACTATGAGGAGGTTCTGTCGATCGGCCCTGTGTCTCGTGCTGCTGCTCGGGATGCTGCTGGGCTTCTGCCCGGCCCCGGCTCATGCCGACAATACGGTCCACACCCTTGAACTTCCGGTTACCTACCACCAGACCGAGGCGCGCCGGATGCTCAAAATGATCAACGACTTCCGCACCGGCGACGAGGCGTATTATCTGGCCGAGGACAACACGACCATCGTCAGCAAGGTCGGAAAGCTCGGAACGCTCAGCTACAGCGAGAGCCTGGAGAAGACCGCCATGCAGCGTGCGGCGGAGATCGCCGTGAGCTTCGCTCATGCCAGACCGGACGGGACGATGTGCTTTTCTGCCTTTCCGGCGGGCTGCTACACGGCCGGTGAGAACATTGCCGCCGGCTACGGGAGCGCCGAGTCCGCCTTTGTCGGCTGGCGCGAGGACGACTGCGATTATCAAGGCCAGGGCCACCGGCGCAACATGCTGAGCGAGAGCTTCAACAGCGTCGGCATCGGCTGCGTGGCGTATAATGGCTGGCTCTACTGGGTGCAGGATTTCGGATACTATTCGGACAGCGCCGGCAGCGCCTCCGACGGCGATCGCACGGTGGAAATCCGGCTTTCGGAAGCCTGGATCCTCGATCTGACCGACGCCGAGGCCGTTCCCACGCAGCTCACGATCAAGCCCGGCGCGAAGACTGACACACCGCGTGTCTCCGGGACGATGCATATCCAGAATCACTGGCCCAGCGGCGCCATCTCGGGCGTCATGACCGCCGACTGGACCAGCGGAAACGAGAAAATCGCAAAAGTCGAAGATGGCGCTCTCATAGCCGTCGCCGTGGGCGAAACGACGCTGAGCACCACGATCGCCGGGACGACGGTCAGCCTGCCGCTCACCGTCAGCAAGGACGCGCCTGTCGCCCCGCCCAGCAAGGGCATCCCGATCGACGAGGCCAGGTTCCCGGATCCGAACTTCCGCGCCCTGGTGAGCGAGATAGCGGACACAAACGGCGACAAGGCGCTGAACGACGCTGAGCTCGCGGCGCTGAAAACGCTCGACTGCAAGGGGAAAAGCATCGGCTCGCTCCAGGGCCTGGAGCTCTTCACCGCGCTGACCGCGCTCGACTGCTCCGAAAACAGTCTGACGGCGCTGGATCTCAGCTCCTTAGTCTCTCTGAGCACGGTCAACTGCTCCTACAACAGTCTGACGGCGCTGAATGTCCGGGGCTGCAAGGCACTGAAAGAGCTGGATCTTTCCTTTAACTCCATCGAAGAACTGAATCTGACAGGCTGCATAGGACTTGAGAACATTGACGCCCAGAGCAACGCAATCCACTCCCTGACGATGGACGGCCGCGCCTCGCTCAAGAAGCTCAACCTCTTCGGAAACCGCTTGACGGAGCTGGATCTGACGGGCTTCGGCAAGCTGGAGACGCTCGTGTGTGCCGCCAATGAGCTCGCTTCGCTCAAGCTCAGCGACTGCGGCTCCCTCTCGAGCCTCAACTGCATGTACAATTCTCTCAGCGAACTGGATCTGAGCGAGAGCCCCCTGCTGGATAGCCTCTACTGCCGCGGCAACAAGCTGACAAAGGTCTGTGTTCATCCGGACGCGCCGCTGACAACGCTGATGATCGATGAGAGCACCGAGCTTGTGCGCGGCACGCCGGGAGAGCAGCAAAAGCCCGCGGCGCCGGGCGTGACGGGCAAGCTCTCCAGCGGCAAGCCCAAGCTGACTTGGCAGGCAGTGCCCGACGCGGCCGAGTATCAGATCTATCGCTCGACGACCGGGAAGGCCGGCTCCTTCAAGCTCGTCAAGACCACGACGGGCACAAGCTGGCGCCATGCAAAGGCCGGAGCAGGGAAGACCTATTATTATAAGGTCTGCGCGGTGACAGCGGACGGCCTGAAGGGCGAGTTCAGCGAGACGGTCACGCTGACGGCAAAGCCCGCGGCGCCGAAGGTGAGCGGGACGATCACCGCCAAAGGCAAGCCGACGCTGAGCTGGAAGTCCGTAACGGGGGCGGTAAAGTACCAGGTCTATCGCTCGACGATGGGCAAGAGCGGCTCCTTCAAGCTCTTGAAGACGGTGACAGGCCTCAAGGCCACGAACACGAAGGCCACGGCGGGGAAGACCTATTACTTCAAGGTGCGCGCGGTGGCGGCGGACGGAACGAAGGGCACGTTCAGCAGCGTCGTCAAGATCACAGCCGGCAAGCCCGTGATCAAGACGCAGCCGAAGAACGTCACTGCCAAAAAGGGAAGCACGGCGACCATCAAGGTCAAGGCGACGGGCGAGGGCCTGAGCTACCAGTGGCAGTATCGCACATCGGCAAGCGGCAAGTGGAAGAAGGCTACGGCCGAGGGCAATCAGACCGCGACGCTGAAGGTGCCGGTGACGGCGAAGAAGAACGGCTGGCAGTACCGCTGCGTGATCAAGAATGCTGCGGGCAAGGTGACGACAAAGGCCGTCACGCTCAAAGTCGCGGCAAAGCCCGCGATCACGACACAGCCGAAGAACGTCACGGTCGCGAAGGGCGGCACGGCAAAGTTCACGGTCAAGGCGACGGGTGCGGATCTGAGCTACCAGTGGCAGTACCGCACGTCGGCGAGCGGCAAGTGGAAAAACTGCACCGACAAGACGCCGGGCTATCACAGCGCGACGCTGAAGGTGTCCGCGACGGCGAAGAGAAACGGCTGGCAGTACCGCTGCGTGATCACAAACGCGGCGGGCAAGGTGACGACGAAGGCCGTCACGCTGAAGGTGAAATAACGTTATACACAAGGCAAAAGTCCCGGGCTCGCCCGGGACTTTTGCCTTGTGAGTTTTCAGAAGTCAGATTTCAGTTTTCAGAAAAGAGAAACCCCAATTTCCGCGCAGATCCTTCGTTTTCCTTCCGAATTCCAAACTCCGCATTGTTAAGGAAACGATGATTAAGTCGGCAAGAGCGGATCCCGAGAAAAATTGTGTTCTGATGATGGCACTTTTTTGCAGGAATACTTTGTGTATTTCAAGAAAAAGTGACGAAATCAGGGCGCAAATTTTCCGGGAGGCGCCGCAGGCGATTTGATCAGCGTTTACTTAAGAAAACTCTTTCCTAAGTTTTCTTAACTTCGCTTGTGCCGCGGGGGCTTACTGTGCTATAATCCCTTGCGCGATGGGGCGGATGGCCGCCGCAGCGCGAATGTAATGGAAAGGACAAAAAGATGAAAAAAGCATTTCTGAGCCTGCTCGCCTGTGCGATGCTGCTTCTGGCGGCCTGCGGCACGGCGGCCCAGGCGCCTGCCGACGAGGCGCAGGCTAAGCCGGAGACCGCATCGACGGAGGAGGACGGCCAGAACCCTGTGATGAACGTGGTCGGCTATTACCGCTGCGAGCGCGCGACGATCGTGGTCGAGCCGGAGGGCAGCGAGAATGCAAAGATCAGCGTCACCTGGGGCGGCAGCGCCTGGGAGCGCGCCGAGTGGAGCATGAGCGGCCGCTTCGATCCCGAGACCATGAGCGTCAGCTATACCGACGGCGTCAAGAAGATCGTCAGCTACAAGGAAAACGGCGAGGTCGCCTCTGAGGAGACGGAATACACCGACGGAACAGGCGTCGTCAGCTTTGACGCCGAGCGCTGGGCGCTGACCTGGCAGGACGACAGGGAACAGGCGGCCGAGGGCATGGTCTTCATGGGTGGTCTGCCCGACGAGGAGAGCACAGAGACCGCGGCTGAGGCCGGGGATCCCAACTACTACAGCGGCCTCACCGCCATGGAGAAGAGCAAGGTCGAAGAGATCGCCGCCGCGGTGCGTGCGGCCTATCTCAGCGAGGACTGGGCCGCGCTCAGCGGCATGATCCGCTATCCCGTCACCGTCAACGGCACGGAGCTGGCCGACGCGGACGCCTTCTTGAGCTACATGAGCGACAAGACCGTGAGCGAGTCCGACCGCGCCGCGCTCGGGGACGAGGAGGACTGCCATGACATGTTCTATAACGGCGAGGGCCTCTGCCTCGGCAGCGGTCAGGTCTGGCTGATCGATCCGAACTACATGACGGACGAGGAGCCGCAGCTTCTGATCTATGCCTTCAACGGCATCGCGGCGAAATAAACCGAAACAGAAAACGGCAGCGGAGTTTGCGAGAACTCCGCTGCCATTTTTCGCTTTCACCCGGTGGGCAGCAAAAGAAGCGTGACAAGCAGGCGGAAAATATGATAGAATTCTTCTGCATTCTGTGTTCATGAGGTGCTGCCATGCTCATCCAAAATCCGATCCTGCCCGGCTTTCACGCCGATCCCTGCATCTGCCGCAGGGGAGAGGACTATTATATCGCCGTGTCCAGCTTTGAGTGGTTCCCCGGCATCCCCGTCTACCACTCCCGGGACATGAAGCACTGGGAGCTCTATACCCACGTGCTGACCGACGCAAAAAGCTGCGATCTGACGCGCCTGCCCTCGGCCAAGGGGATCTGGGCGCCCTGCCTGACTTACTGCGAGGAAGAGGAGCTCTTCTACGTGGTCTACGGCGTGATGAACTCGATGAACGCCCGGTATTTCGATATCGACAACTTCCTCATCACCGCCAAAGACATCCGCGGCCCCTGGAGCGAGCCGGTGTATCTCCACTCCGCCGGCTTCGACGCCTCCCTTCTGCATGACGACGACGGGCGGAAATGGCTCGTGTCTCTGGACTGGGAGACGCGCAGCGGCTATGAGAAGCCCGGCGCCATCTGCCTCGTGGAGTACGACCCGAAGACGAAGGCCATCAAGGGCTATCCGAAGCGCATCTGGCGCGGGGGAACGGATCGGGGCTGCCTGGAGGCGCCGCATCTGACCAAACGCGGCGGCTGGTATTACCTCATGTGCGCCGAGGGCGGCACGGGCTATTACCACTGCGTCACCATGGCGCGCGCCCGCGATCCCTTCGGCCCCTGGGAGGGCGACCCCACCAATCCCATCCTCACGGCGGTGCCGGAGAACCGGAACGAGCGCGCCGATGTGGATCACCTGAAGCCGCGCTATTACAATCCCGCCAGCGCCCTGCAGAAATGCGGGCACGGCAGCTACGTGGAGACGACGCTCGGCGAGACCTATCTCGTGCATCTCTGCGCCCGCCCCTTCACCCCGGAGCTGCGCTGCACGCTCGGGCGGGAGACGGCCATGCAGAAAATGCGCTGGACGGAGGACGGCTGGCTGCGCCTGGCCTGCGGCGGCAACATGGCGCAGACCTGTGTGGAGGGGAGCGGCCTGCCCGACTGGATCCCCGCGGCCCTCCCGGAGACGGACGACTTCGACGCGCCGGCGCTCGGCCTGCCGTATTACGCGCCGCGCATCGATCCGAAGAGCTTCTGCGATCTGACTTCCCGCCCCGGCTGGCTGCGCATGCGGGGACAGGAGGCGAGAGCCTCGCTCAACCGCGTCAGCATCCTGGCGCGAAAGCTCCTGAGCGTCAACGCCGAGATCGTGACCAAAATGGAGTTTTCGCCGGAGATACACCAGCACAGCGCCGGCCTGCTCCTCTATTACGACAACATGAATTACGCCTGCCTGCACAAATATTGGAGCGACAGCCTGGGCGGCCCGGCCATCTCGGTGACGCGGCTCGATAACGGCGAAAAGACCGAATACACCGACGCCCGCCGGGCGCTGGGAGAGGGACCGGTCTGGATGAAGCTGCGCATCAAGGGGCGGGAAACACGTTTTTCGTGGTCGGCGGACGGGGAGAGCTGGAGCGAGATCGGCCCGACCTTCGACACGAGCGAGTTTTCGGACGAGTATTCGCAGTACGGCGAGTTTACCGGCTGCTTTGTCGGCCTGAGCTGCGTCGATCTCCTGCAGCATAGCCGGTGCGCGGATTTCGATTTTTTTACCTACCGTGATCTCAGTCCGGACCTGCTGCCCGCCGTGCCCGCGCCGTGCGGGGAGGAGCTGCGGACATAGCAAGAAACAACGAGAGAATAGCGGCCGGGCTCGGAGGAGCCCAGGCCGCTTTTTCGTATCCCGCTGCGCGGGAAAAGGGGAGTCTACCGACGGTGGATTGCTTTTTTGTGCGCGCGGCGCTATGATCGGGCTGTGATAAGGAGGACGGGCGCATGATGAATCAGCAGCAGATCGGACACTTCATCCAGGAGCGGCGGAAGGGACGCGGCATGACGCAGCAGGAGCTGGCCGAGCGTCTGGGCGTCACCAACAAGGCCGTGTCCAAGTGGGAAAAAGGGCGCTCGATGCCGGACGTCGCGCTCTTCGAGCCGCTGTGCCGGGAGCTGGAGATCGGCATCCCAGAGCTCTTGGCCGGGCGCAGCATCGAAGCGGAGGAGCAGCAGAAGGCGGCGGAAGAGCTGCTGATGGAGTCCATCAGCCGGGGAAAGCTGGTGGGCTTGCAGGTGTTTCTGATGATCAATGCGGTCGTTGGCGCTGTCCTGGTGCTCAGCCCCGCCCTGTTCTCCGTCGAAAAGCCCTTGTCCGGCCTGCTCTTCGGCTTCGGCGTGCTGGAGTGTGTCATGAGCGTGTATTTTGACAGCGCGCTGCCCGGCCGGGAGGCGAGACGCGAGTCTTTTACGGTGCGCGCGGCCTATACCCTTGTGCTCTTCTGCTCCCTCGGCGTTCTGAACTACCCTTCTTCCGTGAGGGAGGGCGTCCCACTTGTGACGGAGATCCTGACCTTTCTGATCCCCTGCCTCCTCAGCCTCCTGGGCCAATACCTGATCTGGCGAAGGAAGCGGCGGAAAAGGAGCGAAGACTAATACTGATACCCGATAGAAAGCAGACAAAGATTTGCGAGTCAGAATTGCGCCAGACAAGGCGGGCTCCGCAGAGCATAATGGAGATATATGGTCAAGGAGCTCAACGCAGTATGGCACAATTCTGGCCGCAAAGATTGTCTTGTTTTTATTGGGTATCAGTATAAACCCGTCTCTGAAAAAACATTTCGCGACCTGCACAAGAAACAGAAATCCCCCGGAGAAGAGCATGCGCTCATTCCCCGGGGGATCGTTTTTTGCCCTGTGATATTTTGTACGGTTTTTCCGCGTGCTGCAAAAAGACAGGAGCGGGCGGGAACGAGGGAAGACTACAGGCGTTCCTCCTCCAGCCTGTGGAGCTTGCCTCTGAGGAGGATGCTCTGTGCAATCAGTGCGGCGACAAGCACGGCGCAGACAATGGAGAGTACGATCACAGACGCGGGCGTTTTCTGCTTAGCTGCCGTTTGGTTGTCAAATACATCGGTCTTAACCGCCTCCTCCACGGTGAGGCTGACGGGGAGATCAAAGGAGACGGAATTGCCGTCATTATCCTCGCCAGAGACGGAAAGCGTTCCGCTGCTTTCACCCAGCGCGTTCTTCGGCGCTGTGATCGTGAGCTGCGCCTGCTTTGTTTCTCCGGGCTGGATCGTTCCGACCAGCACGCTTTGACGCTCGGTGATCCCCGGTAGGGAAATCGTGACCATCGCGTTTAGGATGTCTGCTTTGCCCATGTTCATAAGAGGCAATGTCGCCGTAATGGAGTCTCCGGCCACAACGCTTTCGGCCATACGAAGCCCGCCCTGCTCCAAACGGATCTCCTGCCTGACGGGGACGGTGTAGCTGACAGAGAGCTTTGCCTCCTGTCCCAAAGACTGCCCGCTGAAATCAAAGTGCAGGCTGTGCGGCGTGACCTTTGCGGAAGAAA
>CAMHMZ010000022.1 GCA_946186375.1 uncultured Clostridia bacterium | reverse complement strand
AGCGCCGCCAGTACCACGGCGAGGACGACATGCTCGTCAACGCCAAGGCCAAGGCCCTGCTCGAGAAGGGCATCATGCCCATCATCTGCGTGGGCGAGAGCCTCGAGCAGCGCGAAGCCGATCTGACCATGGAGTATGTGGCCTACCAGGTGAAGGCCGCTCTCTCCGGCATCGACGCGGCTCAGCTGCGCCGCTGCGTCATCGCCTATGAGCCCATCTGGGCCATCGGCACCGGCCGCACCGCCACCGCCGAGCAGGCGCAGGAAGTCTGCGAAGGCATCCGCGCCGTCATCCGCAAGATCTACGGCGCCCGTCCCGCCCGCTCCGTCAGCATCCTCTACGGCGGCAGCATGAACGCCAAGAACGCGGCCGAGCTTCTCGCTCAGCCCGACATCGACGGCGGCCTCATCGGCGGCGCCTCCCTCAAGCCCGCGGACTTCGCGACCATCGTCGCGGCGTCCAACCAGGAGTAAAGGAGAGAAAACACCATGATGAAACTGGTTCTCGTCAGACACGGCGAAAGCGAATGGAACAAGCTGAACCTCTTCACCGGCTGGACCGACGTCGACCTGAGCGAAAAGGGTCACGAGGAAGCCATCCAGGGCGGCAAGATCCTCAAGGAGGAGGGCTTCGACTTTGACGTGGCCTACACCTCCCGCCTCAAGCGCGCCATTCACACCCTCAACCACATCCTCGACGAGCTCGACCGCAACTGGATCCCCGTCTACAAGTGCTGGCAGCTCAACGAGCGCCACTACGGCGCCCTGCAGGGCCTGAACAAGGCCGAGACCGCCGCCAAGTACGGCGACGAGCAGGTCAAGATCTGGCGCCGCTCCTACGACGTCACGCCTCCCGCGCTCGATCCCTCCGACGAGCGCGCCCCCAAGAACCAGGACATGTTCCGCGACATCCCGGCCTCCGAGCTGCCCCTCACCGAGAGCCTGGAGATCACCGTCGCCCGCGCCGTGCCCTTCTTCAACGAGGTCATCAAGCCCCAGATGCTCGCCGGCAAGCGCGTCATCATCGCCGCGCACGGCAACTCCCTGCGTGCGCTGGTCAAGTACTTTGAGGACATGACCCCGGAGCAGATCCTCGGTGTGAACATCCCCACGGGCGTGCCGCTCGTGTACGAGTTCGACGAAAACTTCAAGGTGCTGAACAAGTACTACCTGGGCGACCAGGAGGCCCTCAAGGCCAAGATGGAAGCCGTCGCCAATCAGGGCAAGGCGAAGTAAAGCTTTTCCGAAAACAGAGCCTCTGTTCCCATGCGGAACAGGGGCTTTTTTCAGTTTTCAGAGATAAAACGGAAGTTTATCGCTGAGTTTGAAAGGATGTCGTAGGGGCGGCTATCAGCCGCCCGCGGACACGGTGCAGGCTCGGCGGACGAGCAATGCTCGTCCCTACGGGGGGCGCCGCCCCTACGACAGGGACGCCAATTTCCTCGCTCTATCCATCGTTTCCCTTCATTCCTCGCTCCTAACTCCTCATTCCTCATTGTTTTCAAACTCTAATTTGCAGCGCTCTTATCGTTGAGCGGCTCGATTTCACACAGCTGCCGGGAGGGAAGCGCGTAAATTATGGTGAGCAATTATGTTAACTAATTTCCACGGTCAGCGATAAAACCCACGAAACGGTAACAAATTGTAATCATCTTAGACAAAATCAAGGCTTGCGATTTATCAATAATGACAAATTGAAAAATTTTAGCAAAAATAATGGAAAAGCACTTGACATAATCCAAATTCTGCGTTACTATTTCGTTACAATTATGTTACCTAATTCAACAGGTCAAGGCTTTCACATATACGGAGGAGGAAAAGAAAATGAAGCTGAAGAAGATCGTTGTTTCTGTAGTGCTGCTCACCCTGATGCTGAGCGTGTTCCTGTCCCTTGGCGTTTCGGCCATGGCGGAGGACGCCCCGGTGCCGGAGGCAGCCGCCCTCTCCTACGTCCAGGAGACGAGCGCGGAGGAGACGGCGGCGGATCATGTGGGCTTGTATGTCGTGGCCGGCTGCACGGTGCTGCTGGCGGTTTGCGGCGTGCTCTCCGTCAACTGCCAGAAGATCTACGACAGCGAGAAATAAGCTCCTCCGAACAGCATAAAACAGACACAAGGCCGCTCCTCGAAAGAGGAGCGGTTTTTCTGCGCAGGAAAAACTTAAATTTTTTGTTTTTCTTGCTTTTCCTCTCTCTGTCATGTAGAATACAGCTCTGGAGTACAAAGAGAAGGAGAGACCCCCATGAGCGAAAGCTATAAGAGAAAACGCGGCGACCGTCGCGACGCGCGCTGGGTGCGGGACGTGTCCGGGCTGACGACGCTGATGATGCACATCATGCCCAACCGCACAGAGGCCGAGGTCTATCTGAACGATAAGCTTGACGTGACCGATCTGATGAAATATCTCGAGAAGGAAAACGCCAAACACCCCGACTATAAAACCACGATCTTCCATGCCCTCATCATGGCGATCGCCCGCATGGTGCGCGAGCGGCCGAAGATGAACCGCTTCGTGCAGGGCCGCCGCATGTATGAGCGGCATGAGATCAGCCTGAGCTTCATGGCCAAGCGCCGCTTTGCCGACAACGCCGAGGAGGCCTTCATGTATCTCGTCCCGAAGGATGAGGACACGCTCGCCTCCGTCAGCTACGAGATCGCGGGCAAGGTGCACGAGGCGCGCAAGAGCGAGCACTCCGCCGGCGGCTTCGACTCCACGGTCGACGCCTTTGCCAAGGTGCCGCGGCTGCTGCTGATGGCCGTGGTGCGCGTGGTGCGCTGGCTGGACTTCTGGGGCGTCAACCCGAAGGCCCTCACCGATGGGGACAGCAACTATTCCACGGTGCTTTTGTCAAACCTCGGCAGCATCCGCGGCCCCGCCGTTTACCACCACCTCAACAACTACGGCTCCAACAGCATCATGGTCACGGTCGGTACCGTCCACAAGGAAGAGCTCGTCATGCCCGACGGGCACAAGGAGATCCGCGACGTGCTGGAGATCGGCGCGACCATTGACGAGCGTATCGGAGACGGCTTCTATTTCGTGCGCAGCCTGCGCCTGCTCAAATACGTCTGCGCGCATCCCGAGCTTCTGGACAAGCCTCTCGGCGAGCCCAGCGGCTTTGATTACAACAGCAAGGAGTTTTGATCATGGAAACAATCACCGCCAGGACCCCCTGGGCTAATTTCGTGGGGGACGTGCCCCTGCATCTGGAGTATTTCGAGGGCTCCATGTTCGATAAGGTGGCCCAGATCGCCGAGCAGTACCCCAACAACGTGGCCTTTGACTTCATGGGCCGCTCCACGACCTATAAGCAGATGGTGCAGGAGATCGAAAAGTGCGCCCGCGCGCTCAAGACCATCGGCGTGCGCGAGAACGACAAGGTCACCATCGCCATGCCCAACTGCCCACAGGCCATCTACATGTTCTACGCCGTGAACCTTGTCGGCGCCATTGCCAACATGATCCACCCCCTCTCGGCCGAGAAGGAGATCGAGTTCTATCTCAACGAGTCGGAGTCCGTCACGGCCATCACGCTCGACCAGTTCTATCACAAGTTCGAGTCGATCCGCGCCAACACGAAGGTCGTCAACATCATCATCGCCTCGGTGAAGGACGCGCTCAGTAAGCCCGTGCGCGCCGGCTACATGCTCACCGAGGGCCGCAAGATCAAAAAGATCCCCAAGGAGGCCCCGGTCATCCGCTGGAAGGAGTTCATGCGCCTCTCCAACGCCTGCTTTTATAACTACAAGGTGCAGCGCCGCAGCGAAGACCCCGCTGTCATCCTCTATTCCGGCGGCACCACCGGCACCACCAAGGGCATCGTCCTCACCAACCGCAACTTCAACGCCCTCGGCCAGCAGGTCATCGCGGCCAACCCCATGTTCCGCCCCGGCGACAAGATGCTGGCGGCCATGCCGCTCTTCCACGGCTTCGGTCTGGGCGTGTGCATCCACACGATGCTCTCCCAAGGCGGCCGCTGCATTCTGATCCCGCGCTTCACTGCCAAGAGCTACGCCAAGCAGATCGTCAAGTACCGCTGCAACTTCATTGCGGGCGTGCCCACGCTCTATGAGGCGCTGCTTCGCCTGCCGAGCATGGACGGGGCGGATCTGAGCTGCCTCAAGGGCGTCTTCTCCGGCGGCGACAGCCTGTCCATCGAGCTCAAGAAGAAATTCGACAAGTTCCTCTATGACCACAAGGCGGTCATCCAGGTGCGCGAGGGCTACGGCACGACCGAGACGGTCACGGCCTGCTGCCTCACGCCGCCGCACATGTTCAAGGAGGGCAGCATCGGCGTGCCCTTCCCGGACACCTACATCAAGATCGTCGAGCCCGGCACCGAGAAGGAGCTGCCCTACGGCGAGGAGGGCGAGATCCTGCTGGCCGGCCCCACCGTCATGAAGGAGTACATGAAGCACCCGGAGGAGACCGCGCAGACCCTGCGCCATCACGCCGACGGGCTCACCTGGGTCTACACCGGCGACCTCGGCACCATGGACGAGGAGGGCTTCATCTACTTCAAGGGCCGTGCCAAGCGCATGATCATCTCCTCGGGCTATAACGTCTATCCCGCCCAGATCGAGAACATCCTCGACGCGCACGAGCTCGTGCAGATGAGCTGTGTGATCGGCGTGCCCGATCCCTATAAGATGCAGAAGGTCAAGGCCTTCGTCAAGCTCGCCCCGGGCACCCGGGCCGACGACGAGACCAAAAAGATCCTCATGGATCACTGCCGCAAGCACATCGCCAAATACGCCATGCCCTACGACATCGAGTTCAAGGAGGACATGCCCAAGACCCTCGTGGGCAAGGTGGCCTACCGCGTGCTCGAGGAAGAGGAGCTGCAGAAGATCAAGGCCGCGGAGGAAGCGCAGGCCTGAACCAGGCCCCCCATCCGTGAAAAACACCGTTTTTCACGGGTGTTTTTTAGTTTTCAGAAGTCAGTTTTCAGTTTTCAGAAAAGCGATAAATTGGAGTTTGGCGAAAAATTCGGAATTCGGAGTTCGGAATTCGGAATGAAGGGAAAAGGAAGGTTTTGCGCGGGAATTGTCGTCCATGTCGTAGGGGCCGACGCCCTCGGCGGCCCGCGCGGTACGATCTAAATACGTGAACAAATCCCCGGCGAAAATGTACTATTCTACGAATTCGCCGGGGATTTGTGCATCTTATTGGCTCGCTTCTGCCGGGCTGCCGGGGGCGGCAGCCCCTACATTGTCATCCTGAGCGAGCGAAGCGAGTCGAAGGATCTTAAAAGATTCTTCGTCGCTGGCGCTCCTCAGAATGACAGCGCTAAACTGCCGTTTCTCTGAAAATTGAATTCTGAAAACTGAAAACTAATGCTAACGGTGTAACATTTTTCGCCGGCATGCGTTATACTGTCAGAAGACGAAGAGAGGAGGGACGCGCGTGGACGGACAGGTGCTGGAAAAGCTGTATGAGCTCTACAGCCGGGAGATTTATCTCTATCTCTATTCCCTGTGCCGGGATCCGGACACGGCCGAGGATCTGACGCAGGAGACCTTTCTGCGCGCGCTGCTCACGCTGCCCAAGGGGCATGAGAACATGCGCGCCTGGCTCTACCGTGTGGCCCGCAACCTCTTCTTCGACCTGCGTCGGCGAAAGCCGGAGCTCTCACTGGAGGAGAGCGGAGAGCTGCCCGCCGGGGAGGATGAGGCGCTGGAGCGTCTCGTGCGCGACGAGCAGCGCAGGCTGCTGCTGCGGCTCATCGGCACGCTCGAGCGAAAAAAGCGCGAGGTGCTGGTGCTGCAGTATTACAGCGGCCTCGGCCAGAAGGAGATCGCGGCGCTGCTGGGGCTGAGCCATGAGAACGTGCGCGTGCTGAGCCTGCGGGCCCGGCGCGAGCTGAGGAAAAAGCTGGAGGAGAATGGATATGACTTTTCGTAAACTGCTGGAGCAATATGAGGCCGGGACGCTGGACGAGGCGGCGCGCGCCGAGGTCGAGGAGGCCATCGACCGGCAGGACGCCATTTTGGAATATCTCTCCGAGCGGGAGGAGATCCCCGCGCTTGGGGAGGCGGCGAGCGAAGACGTCGACGCGGAGCGGGAGACACAGCTCGAGCAGCGCTTCAGCGCCGAGCTCACACGGCGCATCCGCCGGGCGTTTGCGCGCCTCGGCCTGGCCGTCGGAGCAGTGCTGCTGGCCCTGCTGCTGCTCATCCAGTTCGTGCTGCCGCACGCGGTGGATCTGCTCTACTACGACCCGGGCGAGACCGTCGCCGTGAAGAAAACGGAGTACAATACCTTCACCACCAACCGCATGAGTCTCGACATGGCGGTCTACAGTGAGCTCTTCCTGCCCGGCGCTTATCGCGAGCATGTGAGTGTCTACGACCGGGGCTTTGGGGATTATGACATCGTGCTGGTACAGAACGTCGCGCTCAGCGGGCAGGACTTTCACAATGTGGGCGGGCGCGTGACGCGGGGGCGGCTGACGCTCTATGACAACGACACCTTCCGGCTGCCGGTGGGCAACGCCTTCGAGTGGGGGCTCAACATGCCCGACCCGGCCCGAAGCCTCTCCGGGCAGATCCTCCGGCCCACGGAGGATGAAAACGGCGTCACGACCCATTATGCCGTCGGCATGGCGGGCTATCCCGACGAGGCGCGCGAGCGTCTGGAGGCGCTGCAGGAGGGGCGGCTCTATCAGGCCTACGTCTCGCTCGACCGCGTGATGGATTATGACAGCTTTGCTGCCCTCCTTGAGCGGGAGGGGCTGGGCACCGTCTGGTGCGCGGTGATGGTGGACGAAAAGCCGGGCTACGCCCCGAACGTCGGCTTCTTCACGGATTTTGGCAACGGCGGCAACATGCTCTGCTGGGACGAGGTGAAATACCCGCTGCTCAAGCACGACAGCTTTTCCGAAGAGGACGTCCTCCGGACGGTCGAAACGGGCGACGAGGCGCTGACGCATCTGACGAGCCTGCTGCGCTACTACGGCGACCAGCCGCGCTTTGCGGCCATGATGAACGGCGGGACCGACAGCCGCTTCGATCCGGAGAGGATGGTCTCTTATCTGGAGCAAAACGGCGTCGCGGTCTATGGCTTTTCCTTTGCCGCCGGGCGCGACACGCTCCTGGCGCTGCAGGATCTGCCGGAGGTCTATTCCGTCGCCGCCGAGCCCCTGCGCTGACGGGGGCTTAGTTTTCAGAAGGCAGTTTTCAGTTTTCAGAGAGCGCGACAAATTTGAGTTTAGCGACGAATTCGGAATGCGGAATGCGGAATTCGGAATGAAGGGAACGAGGGATGTCGTAGGGGCCGACGCCCTCGGCGGCCCGCGCGGTACGATCTAAATACGTGAACAAATCCCCGGCGAAAATGTACTATTCTACGAATTCGCCGGGGATTTGTGCATCTTATTGGCTCGCTTCTGCCGGGCTGCCGGGGGCGGCAGCCCCTACATTGTCATCCTGAGCGAGCGAAGCGAGTCGAAGGATCTTAAAAGATTCTTCGTCGCTGGCGCTCCTCAGAATGACAGCGCTAAACACCCGTTTCTCTTTTCTGAAAACTGAATTCTGAAAACTGAAAACTAAATATCCGTTTCCCGAAACCGAAGGAATTGTTCATCTCGCGCGGATGTGGTATAGTGGTTTTGCAATCTGACAGAAGGAAACGAAAACGCATGAAAAACGAAAACCAGCCCGGGCGGATCGAGGTGCGCGGCGCGCGGGTGCACAATCTGAAGAACATCGACGTCGATATCCCGCTCCATCAACTCGTGGCGATCGCCGGGGTCTCCGGCTCCGGAAAATCCTCGTTGGCGCTGGGCATTCTGTATGCGGAGGGCTCGCGTCGCTATCTCGAATCCCTGTCCACCTATACGCGGCGGCGCATGACCCAGGCGGCCCGCGCCGAGGTGGACGAGGTGCTCTATGTCCCCGCCGCGCTCGCGCTGCACCAGCGCCCGGGCGTGCCCGGCATCCGCAGCACCTTTGGCACGGGGACGGAGCTGCTCAACAGCCTGCGCCTCATGTATTCGCGACTGGCCAGCCACCGCTGCCCCAACGGGCACTATGTGCCGCCGTCGCTGAATATCGCGGCGGAGAGGCCGCTCGTCTGCCCGGATTGCGGCGCGCGCTTCTACGCTCCCGGCGCGGAGGAGCTGGCCTTCAACAGCCAGGGCGCCTGCCGCCGCTGCGACGGCACGGGCATCGTGCGCACCGTGGACGAATCGACGCTGGTCCCGGACGAGTCCCTCTCCATCGACGAGGGGGCCGTGGCCCCGTGGCAGACGCTGATGTGGTCGCTGATGAAGGACATTGCCCGGGAAATGGGCGTGCGTACCGATGTGCCCTTCCGGGATCTGACGGCACGGGAGCGGGAGATCGACTTCCACGGCCCGGCGGTCAAGAAGAACATCATCTACCAGAACAAGACCAGCGGCGCGGCGGGTGACATGGACTTCACCTATTTCAACGCCACCTACACGGTCGAAAACGCCCTCTCCAAGGTCAAGGACGAAAAGGGCATGAAGCGTGTGGAAAAGTTTTTGAAGCAAAGCGTCTGTCCGGACTGCGGCGGCACACGGCTTTCCGAGGCCGCCCGCGCGCCGCGGCTGCGGGGTATCTCGCTTGCCGAGGCCTGCCAGATGACGCTGTCACAGCTCAGTGAGTGGGTGGACGGCGTGCCCGCCTCTCTGCCGGAGGAGCTTCGCCCCATGGCCGAGCGGATCTGCGAGTCCTTCCGCGACGCGGCAAAGCGGCTCATGGAGCTCGGCCTGGATTATCTGACCCTGGACCGCGCGGCCTCCACGCTCTCGACCGGTGAGCGGCAGCGCATGCAGCTGGCCAGGGCCGTGCGCAACCGCACGACAGGCGTCCTCTACGTGCTCGACGAGCCGTCCATCGGCCTGCACCCGGCCAATCTCGAGGGGTTGACCGGCGTTATGCGGGACCTGCTCGCGGACGGCAACTCCGTCGTTCTCGTCGACCATGACACGAACGTCCTCCGCCAGGCGGACTATCTCCTCGAGCTCGGCCCGGAGGCCGGGGCCGGCGGCGGGACCGTCATCGCGCAGGGCAGCATCGAAGAGATCGAGCAAAACCCCGCTTCCCGCATCGGGGCGTTCCTTTCCGGCCGGGCGGCCATCCGCGCGCGGCAGCCCCTTACGCGAGGGGAGCTTTTCAAGCTGGGGACGATCCACCTGTCCACCGGCGCGATCCATACCGTGCAGCCGCTGGAGGTCGATTTCCCCAAGGGACGTCTGATCGCCGTGACGGGGGTCTCCGGCTCCGGCAAGACGACCATGGTGCTGGAGAGCCTGATCCCCGCGCTCGAGGCCGCGGTCAGAGGCGAAAAGCTCCCGGCACACGTCCGCTCGGTCACGGCCGAGGGCATCGCGCAAATCAAGCTCATCGACGCCACGCCTATAGGCATCAACGTGCGCTCCACGGTGGCGACCTATGCCGATGTGCACGACGAGCTGCGCAAGGTCTATGCCCGCACCGCGGAAGCGAAAAGCCGCGGCCGCAAGGCGGGCGATTTTTCCTACAACACTGGTTCCCTGCGCTGTCCGACCTGTGACGGCACCGGCTGCATCAGCCTGGATGTGCAGTTCCTCCCGGATGTGGACATCCCCTGTCCGGACTGCCGCGGTTCGCGCTACGCCAAGGAGGCGTACTTCCTTCGCCGCGCGCCGAAGCACGGCGGCGAGGCGCTCTCCCTGCCGGAGCTGATGGCGCTGAGCGTGGACGAGGCGCTCGCCGCCTGCGCCGATCTCCCCCTGGTGGAGCGTCGGCTGCGGGTGCTCAGTGAGCTGGGCCTCGGTTATCTGACGCTGGGGGAGGAGACGCCCAGCCTCTCCGGCGGTGAGGCGCAGCGCCTGAAGCTTGCCAGCGAGATGGGGCGGGGCCAGTCGGACGCGGTCTTCGTCTTCGATGAGCCGACGATCGGCCTGCATCCGCTGGACGTGCAGACCCTTCTGCAGGTCTTCCGGCGTCTGATCGACCACGGCGCGACGGTCATCGTGATCGAGCACGATCTGGACGTCATCCGCAGCGCGGACTATGTGATCGACATGGGGCCGGGCGGCGGCGCGCGCGGCGGCCGGATCGTTGCGGCCGGCACCCCGGAGGAGATCGCCGCCTGCCCGCAGAGCCGCACAGGCCGGTACCTGTGATGACGGGGGATAGTTTTCAGAAGTCAGTTTTCAGCTTTCAGGAGAGCGAAGAGAAGTTTTTAGTTTTCAGTTTTTTGTTTTTAGGAGAACGACTAATCTGAGTTTAGCGACAAATTCGGAATGCGGAGTTCGGAATTCGGAATGAAGGGAAAAGGAAAGATTTGCGCGGAAATTGAAGCCCATGTCGTAGGGGCCGACGCCCTCGGCGGCCCGCGCGGTACGATCTAAATACGCGAACAAATCCCCGACGAAAACGTACCATTCTACGAATTCGCCGGGGATTTTTGTATATATTTGAGGTGCTTCCGCCGGGCCGTCGGGGACGCCGGCCCCTACAATAGGAGGCCACGTTCCTCGTAGGGACGAGCATTGCTCGTCCGCCGAGCCTGTACCGGGTCCGCGGGCGCTTCGTGAAGCGCCCCTACGACATCATTTCAAACAGAGCGCTAAATCCCCGTTTCTCTTTTCTAAAAACTAAAAACCAAAAACTAAAAACTATCCCCCGTACCCCGCCGCTGGAGGAGGCGGCGCAGGGCGTGGAGTACCAGTGCGGCGAGGAAAAGACACAAAAGCCGCCCGCCCAGGCCGCGCCCGGCGAGAAACAGCGCCGCCAGCCCCGGCAGCGCCGAGGCCGCGTACAGCACGCCCACGGCCTGCCGCAGGGAAAAGCCCAGAGCCAGAAGCCGGTGATGAAAATGCCCGCAGTCGGCCTCGAAGGGGCTTCTCCCGCTGAGAAGCCTTCGGAAAAAAGAGCAGGCGGTGTCCGCCAGCGGCAGCGAGAGCGCGAGCACAGGCGCGGCAAAGCTCAGCGCCGTGTGAAACTTCAGCGTGCCCAGGACCGCCACGCCGCCGAGCGTGAAGCCCAGAAACTGCGAGCCCGCGTCGCCCATGAAGATGCGCGCGGGCGGCAGGTTCATCGGCAGAAAGCCGAGACAGCCGCCGATCAGCCCGGCCAGCAGCACCGCAGCCGCGCCTTCTCCCAGAAGAAGCGCCGTCTCCAGGAGCGTCATGGCGCTGATGGCGGCGACTCCCGCGGCCAGCCCGTCCAGCCCGTCGATGAGGTTGAGGGCGTTCGTGCAGCCGACGAGCCACAGCAGCGTCAGCGCCCCGCCGAGCGGCCCGAGCGGCAGCAGCGCCCCGCCGGGCCCACCGAGAAACTCGATCCGCAGCCCGAAGCCGACGGCCAGCCCCGCTGCCGCAAGCTGCAGCAGGAGCTTCACGCCCGGCGAGAGCTGCAGCTTATCGTCCGCCGCGCCCATGAGCATGACGAGCGCCGCGCCGAGCAGCAGCCCCGCGGCCGGGCGCGAGAGCGGTGAGAACAGAAGCGACGCGGCGAGAAAGCCGCAGCAGATCGCCGCCCCGCCCAGGCGCGGCACGGGGCCCGTATGAAGACGACGCCCGCCGGGCAGGTCCACCGCGCCGAGAGAAACGGCGAGGACCCTGACGGCGGGCGTGAGAAGACGGCTGAGCAATGCGGCGAGCAGCGTTGCCGCCGCGGCGCGCAGCCAAAGGGGAAGCGATAACAGCAAAACAGATCCCTCCATGCCAGGTTATGTAAACATCCTTCCCGGCAGGAGAGGGGGCGGCTCAGCCGCGTGGCACGAGACCGACCTTTTTATACACCTTGCGCAGGGTCTTCTCGGCCAGATACGAGGCGCGCTCCGCGCCGTCGCGGCAGAGGCCCTCGAGATAGGCCTTGTCGCGCATAATGCGCCCGGCCTCCTCGCGGATGGGGCGCAGCATCTCCACGACGGCCTCGCCCACGGCGGGCTTGAAAACGCCGTAGCCCTTGCCGTCAAACTCTTGCTCGATCTCCTCGAAGCTCTCGCCGGTCACGGCGGCGTAGATGCTCATGAGGTTCGAGACGCCGGGCTTGTTCTCCGGGTCGTAGCGCACGCAGCGCTCGGTGTCGGAGTCGGTGACGGCGCGCTTGAATTTGCGCATGATATCCTCCGGCGCCTCCATCAGCAGGATGCGGCCGTTGCCCACGTCGTCGGACTTGGACATCTTGCTCGTGGGGTTGAGAAGATCCATCACGCGCGCGCCCACCTTGGGGATGAAGGGCTCAGGCACCTTGAAGGTCTCGCCGTAGAGGTTGTTGAAGCGCTGGGCCACGTCGCGTGTGAGCTCGACGTGCTGCTTCTGATCGTCGCCCACGGGGACGTAATCCGGCTGATAGAGCAGGATATCCGCTGCCATCAGCGAGGGATAGGTGAAGAGGCCGCCGTTGATGTTGTCGGCGTTTTTGGCGCTCTTGTCCTTGAACTGCGTCATGCGGCTGAGCTCGCCGAACATGGTGTAGCAGTTGAGCACCCAGCCGAGCTCCGCGTGCTGGTGCACGTGACTCTGAATAAAGAGGGTGTTCTTCTCCGGGTCGAGACCGCAGGCCACATACTGCGCCAGCTGCTCCAGTGTGCGGCGGCGCAGATCGGCGGGCTTGTTGCGCGTCGTGAGGGCGTGCAGATCCGCCATGAAATAATAGCAGTCAAACTGATCGGCACGCTCGGCCCAGTTCTTGATAGCGCCGAGATAGGAGCCCAGCGTCAGATCGCCGGTCGGCTTGATGCCCGAGAGCATGACTTTTTTCCTTTCGGTGACAGCGTCCATGTGCTTTTTACCTCGTTTCAAAGGAGTTGTATCCTAAGAGCGTATTTTATCAAAGGAAAAGCATCTTGACAACAGGGAAAATGCAAAATACAATAGACAGGCTTGAAAAGTTTCCTTTCTGGAGGTTCAAATATGAAAGATATGGCATGGTTCGATGAGATGGAAGCGCGCATCCCGCAGGGCGAGGTGCGTACCCGTTTCGCCCCCTCGCCGACGGGCTACATGCACGTGGGCAATCTGCGCACGGCGCTCTACACCTATCTGATCGCCCGCCACTACGGCGGCAAGTTCATCCTGCGTATCGAGGATACCGACCAGGGGCGTCTGGTCGAGGGCGCGGTGGACGTCATCTACCGCACGCTCAAGGAGTGCCATCTCGAGCATGACGAGGGCCCGGACGTCGGCGGCCCCGTCGGCCCCTACGTGCAGACCGAGCGCCGTCCCCTGTATAAGGAATACGCGGAGCTGCTGATCCAGCGCGGCCACGCCTACCGCTGCTTCTGTGAGAAGACCGAGAGCGAGGAGGACTCCGGCGAGTTTGACCGCGGCGACGATCCCTGCCGCTGCCTCAGCTGTGAAGAATCCGAGCGCCGCGCCCTGGCGGGGGAGAAGTACGTCATCCGCCAGCGCATCCCGCACGAGGGCACGACTACCTTCCACGACGAGAGCTTCGGCGACATCACGGTCGAGAACAAGACCCTTGACGACCAGGTGCTCCTCAAGCGCGACGGCCTGCCCACCTATAACTTCGCCAATGTTGTCGACGACCATCTCATGGGCATCACTCACGTCGTGCGCGGCAGCGAGTACCTCTCCTCCGCCCCGAAGTACAACCTCCTCTACGAGGGCTTCGGCTGGCCCATCCCGAAATACGTGCACTGCTCGCCCGTCATGCGCGACCAGCACAACAAGATGTCCAAGCGCCACGGCGACCCCTCGTATGAGGATCTGATCGCCCAGGGCTATCTGACGGACGCCGTGCTCAACTATGTGGCCCTGCTGGGCTGGAGCCCGCGCGGCGAGCAGGAGATCTTCTCGCTCGACGAGCTGAAGGAGGCCTTCGAGCTCTCCGGCATCTCCAAGTCTCCCGCTATCTTCGATATCGAGAAGCTCAGATACTTCAACAGCGAGTATATCCGCGCCATGAGCCCCGAGACCTTCGCGAAGGTGGCCGAGCCCTTCATCCGCCGGGCCGTGAAGAACGAAGCCTATGACGCCGCGGCCATCGCCGCCCTTCTGCAGCAGCGCACGGAGGTGCTCACGGAGATCCCCGAGAAGCTCGATTTCTTCGACGAGCTGCCCGAATACGGCACGGAGCTTTTCGTGCACAAGAAGTCCAAGAGCGACGAGCAGAGCTCGCGCGAGATGCTCCAGCGCGTGATCCCGCTCTTCGAGGCCCTGCCCGCCTGGGACGACGAGAGCATCCTGAACGTGATGACGGGCCTGGCCGAAGAGCTCCAGGTCAAAAACGCCAAGGTCATGTGGCCCGTGCGCATCGCGGCGGCCGGCAAGGCGGTCACGCCCGGCGGCGCCGTGGAGATCTGCCGCATCCTCGGCCGGGAGGAGACCCTGCGCCGCCTTCGCATCGGTCTGGAGAAGCTGGGCTGAGTCAAAAACACGCAGCAACACATAAACGCGCCTCTTTATGGAATAATACCCATAAAGAGGTGTTTTTATGTCCAGAAAAGCAAAGATCCTGATCGCAAGCTATACCGGGGCGGCGCTGCTGGCCCTGTCCGTCTTCTCCGCCGCCTGTTACGGCCGTCTGCAGGTCTACCGGCGGCAGACGGGCTATGACGCGGCGCGCGCCTTCGAGGAGACCGTCGGCGGCGTCGACCGCCTGAGCCGCTCGCTGGAAAAGAGCCTGTACGCGGCGGACGGCGGTATGTGCGGCCGCGTCTGCGCCTCCATCTGCGCCGACGCCCGCATGGCGGAGACGGCCATGTCCGCGCTGCCCTTCTCCACGGTCGAGCTCGAGCAGGTCCGCGCCTTCCTCGGCCGCACCGGGGACTATGCCTACACCCTCTGCCGCGAGGCGGCGGAGCGGGGCTTCACCGACGAGCAGCGCGAAAATCTCGCCGCACTCTCCGAGACGGCCGCCTCCCTGGCCGAGGCGATCCGCGCCCTGCAGACCGGCGTCGACGAGGGCAGCCTCCGGATGGACAGCCGGGAGAAGGAGCTCATCAACGTCGGCGCGGAGGAGGGCCTGCAGCTTCTGAGTGAAGCCATGGCTGAATGCGAGGCGGCCTTTACGGCACCGGAGCCGATAAGCTACGACGGGCTCTATACCGCCCAAGAGGAGGCCGCCGCGCTGCCGACGCCCGACAAAGAGCAATCCCGCGCCCTCGCTGCCGCGGTGCTGTGCGTGGAGCCCGATGCGCTCGAGGACGCGGCGGACTGGGCCGACGGCAGCCTCCTCTGCTATCAGAGCGGCACGCGCACGGTCTGTATCTCGGCCGAGGGGCTGCAGAGCCTCACGGACGCGCGCCTCGTCAGCGAGGAGCGTCTGACAGAGGACGAGGCCCACGCCGCGGCGGAGGCCTTTCTCTCGTCGCAGGGGCTCGACGGCCTGCGGCTTGCCGACAGCCGCCGCAGCGGCGCGCTGCTTTTGCTGCGCTATACGGCCGAGACGGAGGGCGTGGCGAACCTCGACCGCGGCGTGTCGCTCTCCGTGGCCCTGGACGACGGCTCCATCGTCGCCTATGACGCGAGCGGCCTGAGCACGGTCTGCGCCACGGAGGGCTGGGAGGGCGAGGCCCCGCCGGAGGGCGCCATCCCGGCGGGCCTGACGCTCGAGCTTGCCCGCCGCGTCACGCTGCGCTCGCCGGGCGGCCGGAGCCTCGCCTGCTGGGAGCTGCGCTGCCGCGGAGAAGGGGAGAAGACCGTCACCGTCTACCTCGACGCCCTCACCGGCAAGCAGCAGGAGATCGAGATCGAAAATGGCTGAGCACAGGGCGCGCGGCGATTGACAAAGCCGCGCGCCCTGTGCTACACTCGTCCTGTCGGCGCGGGAAACGCGCCGCGGATGGGAGAAAGAAACATGAAGACAACGCTGGAAGCGCTCGTTGCCTATGCTCTCGAGCGCGGCCTGATCGCGGAAGAGGACAGGACCTGGGCCTATAACCGGCTGCTCGAAGTGATGGAGCTGAGCCACGCGGAGGAGGGCGGCGTGAGCGGCGCGTCGCTGGCAGCGCTTTTGGAGGCTCTGTGCGACGACGCCTGCCGCCGCGGCCTCATCGACGACACGGTGACCGCGCGCGACCTCTTCGACACGAAGCTCATGGGGGCCCTCACCCCGCCGCCGCGCGAGGTGCGCGCTGTCTTCCGCCATAAATACGCCGAGAGCCCGCAGGCTGCCACGGACTGGTACTACGCGCTCAGCCAGGATACGAACTATATCCGCCGCGACCGCGCGGCCAGGGATCTCAAATGGAAATACGAGGGGGCTTACGGCTCTCTGGATATCACGGTCAACCTCGCCAAGCCCGAGAAGGATCCGCGCGCCATCGCCGCGGCCCGGCTCGCGCCGCAGGGAGGCTATCCGAAGTGCCTGCTGTGCAGCGAGAACGAGGGCTACGCCGGGCGGCTGGACCATCCGGCGCGGCAGAACCACCGCCTCATCCCCCTCACGCTCGGCGGGCAGAGCTGGTATCTGCAGTATTCGCCCTATGTCTACTACCCCGAGCACTGCATCTGCTTCAACAGCTGCCATATCCCCATGAAGGTCGACCGCGGCAGCTTCGTGCGCCTGCTCGACTTTGTCACCGTCTTCCCGCATTACTTCATCGGCTCGAACGCCGATCTGCCCATCGTGGGCGGTTCCATCCTCAGCCACGACCATTTCCAGGGCGGCCACTATGAATTCGCCATGGAGCGCGCGGAGGTGGAGACGAAGGTCTCCTTTGTCGGCTTCGAGGGCGTGCGCGCCGGGATCGTGCGCTGGCCGATGTCCGTGCTGCGCCTCACGGGGCCGGACCGCGAAGAGCTGATCGAGCTTGCTGACCGTGTTCTCACGGCCTGGCGCGGCTATTCGGACGAGAGCGTCGGCGTCTATGCCGAGACGGAGGGCACGCCCCACAACACCATCACGCCCATCGCCCGCCGCCGCGGAACGGACTATGAGCTCGACCTCGTGCTGCGCAACAACCGCACCACCGCCGAGCACCCGCTGGGCGTCTTCCACCCCCACGCGGACAAGCACCACATCAAAAAGGAGAACATCGGCCTCATCGAGGTCATGGGCCTGGCGGTGCTGCCGGCGCGGCTCAAGAAGGAGATGGAGCGCCTGCGCGAGGCGCTTCTGGCGGGCGAAGACCTGCGCGCCGACGAGAGCCTCGCCGCCCATGCCGACTGGGCGGAGGAGCTGCAGAAGCGCTATCGCTTCACGCCGGAGAACACCGAGGAGATCCTGCGCCGGGAGATCGGCCGCGCCTTCGAGGGCGTTCTGGAGGACGCCGGGGTCTTCAAGCGCGACGAGGCCGGACACGCCGCCTTCCTGCGCTTTATCGAGTCTGTGTAAATCTTTTTGTTCGACCGGCGCCCGCGCGGCGCCGGTCGGAACCTATCCTTCTTTGGGAGGCGACGCTATGAAACGCGCGCTGAGTTTCCTGCTGATTTTGCTGCTGCTCCTGCCCTGCGGCGCGGCGGCCTCGGCCGAGGCCGCGGTGATTTCCATCACGGACGCCGAGGGATTGCAGAGCATCCGCTCCAACCCCTGGGGCAGCTACCGCCTCGACGCGGATATCGACCTTGCCGGGATCGACTGGACGCCCATCCCCTTCAAGGGCCAGCTCGACGGCGGGGGACACACGATCTATAACCTCACGGTCCGCTCCTTCGGCTCGGAGCTGCGCACCACGAAGGACGGCAACCTCAAGGCCTATGACACGGTCTTCGCCGGGCTCTTCTCCACGGTGGAGGACGCCGAGATCAGCGACCTGCACCTGCGCGGGGCGCTCGTGGAGGTGGAGGCGACGACGCACAGCTTTGCCGGGATCCTGGCGGGCTACTTTGACCACAGCAGCATCGTGCGCTGCTCGGCCGAGGGGCGGGTGCGCATGGTCAACACTTCTGTCATGGTCGGCGTCAGCGGCCTTGTGGGCTACGGCTGCGGCAGCATCTATGACAGCGGCGTGGACGTCGAGCTCTTCTTTGAGGACCGGAACTTTTCCTTCCGCTGCGAGGAATTCATGGCGGGCCTGCTCGCCTGCGGCCTGGCCAACATCGACCGCAACACGGTCAATGTGCGCGGCTACGACTCCTGCCACGGCTATGTGCACAACGGCGGTCTCGTGGGTATGTACTATCACTGCGGCATGAGCTTCACGCCCGAGTCCATGTCGAATAACACCATCAGCGGCTTCATCAGCTTTTTTGAGGACAACCCCGACCGCCGCGCCTACTGCGACGCCACCTTCGGCGAGCATCTGCAGATGCCCTGGCGCTACACCGGCAACCGCAGCGACTTCGAGCGGCGCGAGACGAAGGATTACAGCCGCGTCCTCTCGCCGGAGGCCTGCGCGGAGCCGGACTATTTCGACGAAGTCTTCGATCCCGGCTGCGACAGCTGGGGCTATACCCGTCACACCTGCAAAAACTGCGGCTACAGCTGGGTGGACAGCTACACCCCGCCGCGCCACACGCCGGGCGAGTGGCATGTGAGCGTACAGGCGACGGTGGAGCGCGAGGGCCAGGAACAGCTGCGCTGCACCGTGTGCGATACGCTCCTGGACGAGCGCACGGTGCCGCCCCTCATCCGGGTGGACAGCTGCCGCCTTGACCGCCGGAGCATCACGCTCTATTACGGCGAGAGCCTGGCCCTGACGGCTGAGGTGCTGCCGGAAAACGCCAGCGGCCGCGCCGTGCAATGGAGCAGCACCGATCCGAGCGTCGCCGCGGTGGACGAAAACGGCCTCGTCACCGCGACAGGCAAGGGTACGGCTCTCATCACCGCCCAGACGGAGGACGGCTTCGGCCGCGACACCTGCACCGTCACGGTGCGCTACAGCCTCATCCAGTGGCTGCGAAATCTCTTCACGGGCAAGCCTTGAATAACACCCGGGAAAAGCCATGCTTTTCCCGGGTGTTTTCAGTTTTCAGAAGTCAGTTTTCAGTTTTCAGGAGAAGCGACGAATTCGGTGCGTAGTTCGGAATTCGGAAGGAAGGGAAACGAAGGATAGAACGCGAGGAAATTGACGTTCGCGTTGTAGGGGCGGCTATCAGCCGCCCGTCAAACCAGTACCGTGTCCGCGGGCGGCTGATAGCCGCCCCTACGGCTTCATTATAAACTCAGCGCTAAACTTCCGTTTATCTCTGAAAACTGAGCATATGCTCTCCTCCGATTCCCGCGTGTCGCGGCGCCGACAGAGCTCCGGGATCGCCTCGCCGTCCAGGCTGCTTCCTCCCTCCCCATGAGTGTTCGCACTCACATAGGCGCTGTTTCCGGCGCGAGGTTGCGCGAAAAAAAGAAAAACGCTGCCCGATCTCCTCAATACAAGGAGTCCGGGCAGCGTTCTGTTTTGCGGAAGAGGCTTTTAACCGGATACTCGATAGAAAGCAGGCAAAGAGAGCCTTGGTTTATCGGGCGTCCGTATCACAGGGGCCGCCTCAGCCGCGGTCTTTCCCAAGACTGCGGATCAGCGCAAGTATCAGCTCCGACTGTGCCGCGCTCAGATGGTCGATCGCCTCGTGAAGCTCTCTGCGCAGAAGAGGGGAGGGGTTTCCCGAGGAAAAAAACTCGGCCGGTGAGATGCCCAGATATTCGCAGATATAATAAAAAACCTGCATGGAGGGCAGCGTGTGTCCGTTTTCGATACGGTTGATATAGCTTGGGTTCTGTCCGATCGCAAGGCTCATCTCCCGCGCGGACACGTTTTTTTGCAGCCGGAGCTCAGCCAGCCGCTTCGGGAAGAACAGTTCGTCCATTGGCATCACCTAATCTATATTATAAGTCCGGCAAGAGAAGAAATAAGATAAAAAAAGTCTTATATCTCTTGACATAAGATGCCAAATAACTTAAACTATCATTAAGCATGACTTTGCAGCTCTTGTCTGGGATAACGAACATACGGAGAAAGGATGAAACAGAATGAAACGGACATGGAAAGCCCTGCTGGCGCTGATTCTGGCGCTGGCGCTCTGTCTGCCGCTGCTGCCCGCGGCCTTCGCGGCGGATGCGGAGACGCTCAGCGACGACGCGCCGATCGGGCGCACCTTCCAGACGGCCTTTGAGCCCACCTACGGCAAAGAATATTCCAATTACTGGACGCCGGACAACGACCACCTGTGCTTCTATATCAAGGTCACACTGCCCGCACGCGGCAAGCTGGACTTCTATTTCACCAAGCCCACCGACGCCGAGGGCGAATACGGCAGACTCGAGATGACGCTCTACGGCGGCGACGGCTCTTTAAAAATCTGGGAAGAAACCTGTCGGCATACACAGTATAATGCCAGCGATCGCTACTCTTTCACCCTCGGGTTGGACGCGGGAGTCTACTATTTTGCCGTCAAGCCTCACTTTACAGTCACCTCCGGCATCATCAAGACCGATTTCAGCTTTTCCTTTTCGGCGACTGATCTCTATGAGGTGGAGCCCAACGGTTCCGGCAGCCAGGCCACAGTGATCCGCGACGGTGAGCTTTACGGAGCCAGCATCACGGACGATGATGAAGACGATTATTTCCGCTTCGCAACGAAAGAGGGCAAGAGCTACAAAATATATTTCGGAAACTATGCCCAGATCGACGCGTCTTCAATCATCATCCGGGTTCTTGCTCCGGACGGCTCAAGATGTTATCTCAAGGATAACTATGACGACAAGGGAGATTATAAGTACTTAAGCGACGCCGTCGGAGGCAACTATCTGGTACGGATCTATAACTATTACGGCGGACCGATCAACTACACGGTGAGCATCTTTGAGGACGGAAAGAATTACGATCCTCCCGCTATCGTCACGCAGCCCAAGGCCAAAACCGTCTTTGATGGGGCGAAAGCGGAGTTTACCGTAGAGGCCAGCGGCGACGAACTGAGCTACCAGTGGCAGTATCGTACCTCGTCGAGCGGAGCCTGGAAAAATGCAACGGGCACGGGCAACCAGACGGCGACTCTGAAGGTCTCCGCGACGCTGAAGAAGAGCGGCTATCAGTATCGCTGCATCGTGACGAACGACAGGGGGAGCGCCACTTCCAAAGCGGTAAAGCTGACGGTCAAGGCGGTTTCCAAGCCCACGATCACGACACAGCCGAAGAAAGCGTCGGTCAATAAGGGCGCGACGGCCACGTTTACGGTGAAGGCGACGGGGCAGAACCTCAGCTACCAGTGGCAGTACAGGACCTCCTCCTCCGGCACCTGGAAAAACGCCACGGCGACCGGCAACAAGACCGCTACGCTGAAGGTCGAGGCCACGGCGAAAAAGAACGGCTATCAGTATCGCTGCAAGGTGAAGAACGCCGCCGGTACGGTCACCACGAACGCGGTCACGCTGACGGTGAAAACGATCGCCAAGCCCACGGTCAAAACCCAACCGAAGAGCGTCACGGTGAAGAAAGGCACGGAAGTGACCTTCACGGTGACGGCGACCGGAAAGAACCTGAGCTATCAGTGGCAGTACCGCGCCTCTTCCTCCGGCACCTGGAAGAACTCCACGTCAACGGGCAGCAAGACCGCCACGCTGACGATCCAGGCCACGGCCAAGCGCAACGGCTATCAGTACCGCTGCATCATCACCAACAGCGGCGGGAAGGTCACCTCCAAGGCGGCCACACTGACCGTGAAATAAACAGCATACGCAAGAAAACGCTCCCGGACCACAGCCCGGGAGCGTTCTGATCAAAAACCCCGGCAGACATTTGTCTGCCGGGGTCTCTTGCCTTATTCCACGGTGTCGTCCAGCCAGTCGGCCACCTTTTCGGAATCGACGCCGAGACCGGTGGAGAGGAACACGACGAGCTCGTTGAAGTTCAGCCCTTTCATGCGGCTGAAATTCGTCTCGCCCTTGGCCGGGGCGCCGCCCAGGTCGCGGCCTTCCATGTAGCCGCACTGATAGCACATCTGCAGGGCATATTTGCGGTGAGAATCAACGGTCATCTCAGAGCCGCAGCGGGGGCATTTCATAGGGCGATCCCTCCCAAAAAAAATCTGATCCTATTGTAACGCGCCAAAGGCGATCCTGCAAGCGGAAAAATCAAAATCAGAGTCCCTTTTGCGGACTCTTTATTCCTTTTCGTCGACGATCAGCCCGTAGCCGCCTTTTTTGCGCTTGTAGACCACAGAGATGGCCTCTTCCTCGTCCATGTTGCGGAAAACGAAGAACTCATGATCCAGCAGGTTCATCTGCAGGATGGCCTCCTCAGAGGACATGGGCTTGATGGCGAAGTGCTTCATGCGCACGATCTGGAAGTCCTCGTCGCCCTCGTCCTCTTCGGCCTTCGCGGCATAGGCAGGCACGGCGTCACGCTCCAGAGCTCCCTCGCGCAGACGTTTCGCGAGACGCGTCTTGTTCCGGCGGATCTGGCGCTCGATGGCGGCCACGCCGGAGTCGACGGAAGCGTACATGTCCTGCGTCAGCTCGCTGGCGCGGAAGTACATGCTGCCGTTTTTGATGGTGATCTCAGCCAGGAAGCGGCCGCGCTCGATGCTGAAGGTCACATAGGCCTCGCCCTCGCTCTTGAAAAAGCGGTCGAGCTTGCTGATCTTCTTTTCAGCGTAAGCGCGCAGATCCTCGGAGGAGTCCATCCGTTTTTCGGTAAACGTGAATTTCATACTGCCTGCTCCTTTCTGAGGTCTGAAAACCAGACCTTTACTGACCACAGTATACCACAAAAGCGCCGCGGTTTCTCCCCCTTTTTTGCCGCGGGCACGGAATTCGTCATTCCTACAAAATCGAGAGGAATTTTTTGGGCAAAAGGGAGAAAAAGATGGGGCAAGCTCAGCGCGGCGAGCGGTGGGCGGCGAGATACTCCGCCGCCGCGCGGCGCGCCTCGGCCAGCAGCGCCTTCGGATCGCCGCCGGAGCCGAGATAGTCCTCCCGCAGCAGGAAGATCGCCTCGCGGAAGACGCCGGGCACCGGATCGCGCACACAGATCACCCGCCCGACCGTGCCGTGCAGAACCTCGGCCTCATCGCGCTTTTTACCAAGCCGAGGCAGACGCAGCGGAAAACACAGACGCCTCAAACCCGCTCCTCCACGCGCACGGTGACGACGGTCATGTCGTCCAGCGCGCCGTAAAGCCGCTCGGCCTCGCGCAGCGTATCGCGCGCAAGCGTGCGCATGTCGTCCTCGCCGCGCGTCAGCAGGCTTTTGAGCCAGTCGTCCTCGGCGTCCACGATCACGCCGTCCGTGGCGATGACCGCCGTCGAGCCCGGCCGCAGCCGCATGCGCACGACGTCCGGCGCGAGCGTGTCCCCGGTCTCAAGTCCCGCCGCGAGCGTCTCGCCCTTGATGCGGCGGATGCCGCGCCCGCTCTTGACATAGCTCGGCGCCGCGCCGTACTTATAAAAACTCGTCTCGCCGGTGAAGAGGTCGACGCACATGAGATCCACTGTGGCCCAGCCCCAGCTGTCGCCGCCGCGCAGCAGCATGACGGAGTTGAGGAGCTTCATCGCGACGGCGGGGTCGACCCCGCAGCGCAGAAAGCGCTCGAGGATCGACACGACGCGCGCGCTGTCCTTCGCGGCTTCGTCCCCGCAGCCCATCCCGTCCGAGAGCAGCACGCACAAGACGCCCGCGTCGGTTTTGAAATAGGTGCCCTTGTCGCCGCTGACCTGCTCGCCGCGCTTTTTCAAAGCCGCGATCCCGACGGATACGGCCAGCGGCTCGGCCTCCAGCAGCGTCAGCTTCCCGGCCCCGGCCGCGCCGTCCTTCGGCAGGCACAGGCGTACGCCCACGACGCCGGAGAGCTTTTCCAAAAAGCTCTCATCGCGCGTCAGCGGGTCGAGGCGTCCGCTCTCCAGCACGACGTGCAGCCGCCCGCCGCCGTCGCGGAAGACCGCCGCGTCCGCGTCGATGTCCAGCGAGCGCAGGTAGCGCAGCAGCCGCCGCTCCGCGAGGGGATCGGCCCCCTTGACAGCGCCAAGCTCCTCGGAAAGCTTCGCGAGAACCTGCGCCTGGTCGTGAAACTGACCCCAGGCGACGCTCCGGTTCTCGTTCAACCGCTCGCGCAGCTGCCGCCGGTAGGCCAGGGCCCGCAGCTCGCCGTTGACGGCCCCCACAAAGGCGCCGAGCGACGTGCACTGTGCCCTGAAATGCTCCGGCAGATCCTCGGCGGCGAGGGAGCCGTGCTCGGCCATGGCGCGCGTGGCGTCGTTCATGGCCGAGAGCGTGTCGATGTACTCGGCGTTCCAGCAGCGGTTCTTGTTTTTGCAGCCGACACAGACGCGGTCGGCCGCGCGGTCGAAGACGCGGGCGATGTTCTCGTCGTTCTGCGGCGTCTCGAGGCTCGCGCGCACCGTCTCATAGAGATCGCGGTACACCTCACTCAGCTCGCGCAGCTTCCCGGCCGCAAAGCGCCGCAAGCCGCTCTCGCCGCTGCCGCCCTCCGCGCGCTGCAGCAGGGAGGAGAGGCGGCTGAGCCAGGAGCCGGGCAGCAGCATGAAGATCACGGAGGCGGCGAAGGCCTCAAAGAGCTGCCCGATATAGGGCCCGGCGCTCCAGGCGCTCACAACGGCGAGGGTCGAGGCCAGGAGGAAGGAGAGCGTGAACCACAGCCGCCCGTGACGCCCGAAGACGCCGGAGAGAAGGCCGGAAAAGGCGTAGGCCATGCCGTAGAAGGGCGCGCCCCCGGCGGCGAGATCCATCGCCAGGCCCAGTACCGTGCCGACGGCCGCGCCCGTGAGCGCCCCGCCCTTCATGCTCGCGGCCATCACCAGCAGCAGCGCGAGAAAGCGCCCGAAGGAGAGCATGTCGAAAAGCTCCAGCCGGGCCGCCGCCATCAGAAGGCACGAGAGCAGGATCATGAGCGAGACGACCTGCTTTGTCTCCGCCGCCTCCGTCACAGGAGCGGGCCCCGTCAGCGCGGCGCGGAAGAAATAGGCCGCGCCGAAGGCGATGCTCGCGTCAAAGAAGAGCGAGGCGATGAGCGGCACCGCCCCGGCGCTCACGCTGAAGCTCGCCAGAAAGCCCGTCAGCGCCGTCACGAGCGCCGCGGCCGCGGGCATGAAGAGCTCGCCGCGCGCGGCGGGCAGCTCGTGGAAGAGAAAGGACACCGTGTAGATCAGCACCGCCGCCGCGATGCAGCGGATCCCCCAGGTCAGGCCACCGCCCAGAAGATAGCCCAGCGCAGCCCCGCCCAGCGCCGATACGCCGCAGAGCCCGGAGCCCGCCGCGGCCACCAGGGCTGTCCCGAAGGGCGCTCCACCGTCCGGCAGGCGCACCAGGGAGGTCGTCAGCCCCAGCGCCGCCCAGAGCGCGCAGCGCAGAACGGAACGAAAGCGCCGGTCCGTCCCCGCTCCCTGCAGACCCGCGCGCAGCGCCGCGAGCCGCCCCTGTTTTTCAAAGTCCATGTCGATCCCTCCGAAGTTAACATAAGGTACGATCATTATAATTATGGAACCCGTAGAAGGCAGTCAAAGCGCGCTGTGGAAAACTGATTTTTCCACAGCGAAAAGCGCAAAGAGCAGCGCCGGGGACGCGGCTTTTTTTCTCTTCGGCCTTGCGCGAGGCCTTTCGCCGTGATAGAATGTTTCCACGTGAAAAAACCGGAAACGGGGTGAGAAACTTGGACGAGCAGGAGCTGATGCAACAGCCCGATTACGAGGCGCTGCAGGAGAAGACCAGCGAGGAGCTGAAGACGCTTCTGGACGAGCACCGGATGCGCGAGCTCAAGGCGCGCATGGAGGACATGAACGAGTTCGACGTGGCGGAGTTTCTGACGGAGCTGGACGACAAGCGCATGGCCATGGTGTTCCGGCTGTTATCCAAGGAGACGGCCGCGGAGGTCTTTGCCAATTTCGACACGCCCGAGCAGGAGATGATCATCAACTCCATCACCGATTCGGAGCTGGCCGGGATCGTCGAGGAGCTGTACGTCGACGACGCGGTCGACATGATGGAGGAGCTGCCCGCCAACGTCGTCAAGCGTGTGATGCGCACCGCCACACCCGAGACCCGCAGCCTCATCAACCAGTATCTCCGCTATCCGGAAAATTCCGCCGGCAGCATCATGACGGCGGAGTTCGTGGATCTCAAAAAATACATGAGCGTCAAGGAGTCCTTCGCCCGCATCCGCCGCATCGGCGAGGACAAGGAGACGATCTATATCTGCTTTGTCACCTCCGCGCACCGCAAGCTGGAGGGCATCGTGACGGTGAAGGATCTGCTGCTGGCCGATCCCGACACCGAGGTCGGCGAGCTCATGGACCGCAACGTCATCTTCGCCTCCACGACGGAGGACCAGGAGAGCGTCGCGGAGAAGTTCTCCGACTACGACCTGATGGCCCTGCCCGTCGTGGACAAGGAGGGGCGTCTCGTCGGGATCGTCACGGTCGACGATATCCTGGACGTCATGGAGCAGGAGACCACGGAGGACATCGAGAAGATGGCCGGTATCCTGCCCTCGGACGTGCCCTATTCCCGCACGCGGCCGCTGGAGATCTGGCGCAACCGCATCCCATGGCTCATGTTTCTGATGCTCTCGGCCACCTTTACGAGCATGATCCTGACCTCCTTTGAGGACATGCTGGCGGTGGTGCCGGGGCTCGTGGCCTTCATCCCCATGCTGATGGGCACCGGCGGCAACTCCGGCGCACAGTCGGCCACCGCCGTCATCCGCAGCCTCTCCCTGGGCGACATCGAGCCGCGCGACGCGCTGCGCGTCGTGTGGAAGGAGTGGCGCGTGGCGATCCTCTGCGGGCTGACGCTCTCGGTGGTCAACTTCGGCAAGATGCTGCTGCTGGATCATCTCATCCTCGGCAACCCCAGCGTCACGCTCGCCGTGGCGGCCACGGTGAGTATCGCCATCGTCTTCATCGTGATGTTTGCCAAGCTCGTCGGCAGCCTCCTGCCCATCGGGGCCGAGCGCATCGGCCTCGACCCGGCCGTCATGGCAAACCCCCTCATCTCTACGCTGACGGACGCGGTGAGTCTGCTCATCTATATTTATATCGCCAAGCTCATCCTGCATATTTAGAGGCTTTCCTTATGACGGTACTGATTAACAAGATGCTCCTGTTCCTGGCGCTGATGGCGCTGGGCTATCTCGGCGCGCGCCGCGGGCGGCTCTCGCCCGCCTTCACGAAGGACGCCAGCTGGCTTGCTATCAACGTCTTCATGGTGGCGACGATCCTCTACTCCGCCATGGGCGACGCGGGCGACGTGACCCTCGCCGAGACGGGGCAGGTGCTGCTCGTCTTCACCGGGGCGATGCTGCTCGGCTACGCCGTGGCCTTCGCGCTGACGCGCCTGCTGCGCATCCCGGAAGACAAGGCGCCCGTCTTCGAGCTGCTGATCGCGGTGATGAACCCGCTGTACATCGGCCTGCCGGTGGTACAGCTGCTCTACGGGCAGCGCGCCGTTTTGTACATGGCGATCAACAATCTGCCCTTCAACTTCCTGCTCTTCAGCTACGGCGCCTGGCGTCTGCGCGGGGGCGGCAGCGGGGAAAAAAGCGCCGTGCGGTGGAGGGACATGCTCTCTGCGCCGATGATCGCCACGCTCCTGTCACTGCTGATCTTCCTGCTGCGCATCCCCATCCCCGCCGCCGTGCGCGATTTGACGGGCACGATCTCCGGCGCGACGATCCCGCTGTCGATGGTGGTCATCGGCTCCTCGCTCGGCCGGGTACGCCTTGTCGAGGCCTTTACGGAGAAGGAGCTCTACCTCGTCACGGCCGTGCGCCTCGTGCTGCTGCCGCTGCTGGCCTGGCTCCTGCTGCCCCTCGTGACCGGCAACGAGCTTCTGCGCAATACGGTGTTCATCACCTGCGCCTGCCCCAGCGCCATCATGATCAGCATCCTCTGCATCCAGTACGGCAAGGACGCGGCCTATTCCTCGAAGGGGATCCTGCTCGATACGCTCCTTTCGATCGCCACGATCCCGGCCCTCGTCGCCCTGCTTTTGTGAGGTTTTTCTTGACAGGGAAGAAATAGCTGGTATAATGTTTTCGTCACAATTGAACACCTTATCAAGAGTGGTGGAGGGAACGGCCCTGTGAAGCCCGGCAACCTGTGGGAGACCATAAGGTGCCAAATCCGGCGGTGAAACGAAAGATGAGGCTCGAAAAAGCGATCGAACGTCCTGCCGCCGGCAGGACGTTTTTTATGCACCGCCGGGTGTTCCAAAATAAAAAGAGGAGAAGAGAAAGATGAAAAAATCCCCCGTTGTCACCATCGTCGCCATCGGCATCGGCGCGGCACTGTTCTTCGTGCTTGGCCGCTTCGTGGCGATCCCGAGCCCCGTGCCCAACACCAACATCTCCACGCAGTACGGTCTGCTTGCCTTCATGGCCGCCCTGTTCGGCCCGCTCGCGGGTCTGCTCATTGGCCTGATCGGCCATGCGCTCATCGACTTCAGCTACGGCTGGGGCATCTGGTGGAGCTGGGTCATCGCCTCCGCCGTGTTCGGCGGTCTCGTCGGCCTGGTCGCCAGAAAGATCCGTCTCTCCGACGGCGAATTTGGCAAGAAGGATCTGCTGGCCTTTGTTCTGGCGGTGGTCCTGGGTCACGCGGTCGCGTGGTTCGCCATCGCCCCGGTGCTGGATATCGTCATCTATGCCGAGCCCGCCAACAAGGTCTTCATCCAGGGCCTGTTCGCCGGTGCGGCCAACATCGTCACCACGCTCATCATCGGCCTGCTGCTGTGCTACGCTTACGCGGCGGCCAAGCCCAAGAAGGGCAGCCTCAAGGAAGAAAAATAAAGAACAAAAGAACCTCCGCCCGCGCGGGGCTGCCCCGCCGGGCGGAGGGATGCGAAGAGATAGGCAGGTGCACGCACCGCGCGCGTCTGCCTATCTTCTCGCAGGAGAGAAAGCATGAACGAAGAGATCATTCGATTTGAACATTTCGGCTTCCAGTACCGCGCCCAGGCCGAGCCTACGCTCTATGATATCGATCTGAGCGTGCGAAAAGGGGAGAAGCTTCTCATCTGCGGCCCCTCCGGCTGCGGCAAGTCGACGCTGGCCCACTGCATCAACGGCCTTATCCCGTTCTCCTATCCCGGCGAGAGCACGGGCCGCCTCCTCGTGGGCGGCAGGGAGACGAAGGAGCAGGGGATCTTTCAGATCGCGCGCACGGTCGGCACCGTACTGCAGGATCCGGACGGGCAGTTCATCGGCCTGACCGTGGCGGAGGATATCGCCTTTGCGCTGGAGAACGACTGCGTGGAGGAGCCCGCGCTGCACGAGCGGGTGGCAAAGGCCGCCGGGCTCGTGGGCGTGGACAGGTTTCTCGCGCATGCGCCGGAGGATCTCTCCGGCGGACAGAAGCAGCGCGTGTCGCTGGCGGGGATCCTCGTCGACGACGTGGACGTGCTGCTCTTTGACGAGCCGCTGGCCAATCTCGACCCGGCCACGGGCAAGCAGGCCATCGAGCTCATCGACGAGCTGCAGCGCGAAACGGGCGCCGCGGTCATCATCATCGAGCACCGGCTCGAGGACGTGCTGCACCGGCACGTCGATCGCGTGGTGCTGATGGGCGGCGGGCGCATCCTCTGCGACTGCCCGCCCGACGAGCTTCTGAGCGGGCGGCTCCTGTCGGAAAACGGCATCCGAGAGCCGCTCTACCTCACGGCGCTCAAATATGCGGGCGTCGAGATCCGCGCGGACAAGCACCCGGCTATGCTGACGGAGCTTTGTCTGACAGAGGAGGACAAGGCGCTTGTGCGCGCCTGGTTCCACAGCGTGCCGGCGGCGGAGGTGCCGCCGGAGCGCCCCGTGCAGCTGGAGGCCGAGAGCCTGCGCTTTGCCTATGCCAACGGCCATGAGGCGCTGCGCGAGCTGTCGCTGACCGTGCGCGAAGGCGAGCTGACGGCCATCGTCGGCACGAACGGCGCGGGGAAATCCACCTTCTCCAAGCTGATCTGCGGCTTTGAGACGCAGCAGGAGGGCACGCTGCGCTTCGCCGGACAGGATCTGAAGGAGCTCAGCATCAAGGAGCGCGCCGACCGCATCGGCTATGTGATGCAGAACCCCAACCAGATGATCTCCCAGGTGATGATCTATGACGAGGTGGCGCTCGGCCTGCGCACGCGCGGCGTGTCCGAGGAGGAGATCCGCCCCCGCGTGGAGGAGACGCTGAAGATCTGCGGGCTCTGGCCCTTCCGGAGCTGGCCGGTCTCGGCGCTCAGCTTCGGGCAGAAAAAGCGCGTGACCATCGCCTCCATTCTGGTGCTGCGTCCGCAGCTGATCATCCTGGACGAGCCCACGGCCGGGCAGGACTACCGGCACTACACCGAGATCATGGAATTTCTGCTCGAGCTCAACCGGCGGGGGATCACGGTGCTCATGATCACGCACGACATGCACCTTATGCTGGAATACGCCCGCCGCGCCGCCGTCTTTTCCGACGGACGGCTGATCGCCGACGCCGACTGCGCCGCCGTTCTGACCGACGCGGAGACCGTCCGCCGCGCGAGCCTCAAGGAGACCTCGCTGTATCTTCTCGCCCAGCGCTGCGGCATCGACGACGGGCGGGCCTTTGTCCGGCGCTTCATCGACTATGAGCGGGAGGCGAGGGGTATATGAGGAACATCTTCAATTACATCGACCGGCCCTCACCGGTACACCGGCTCACCGGCGCGACCAAGCTCGTGTGTCTCCTGCTGTGGAGCTTTGCCTCCATGCTGACCTACGACACGCGGCTGCTGGCGCTGCTGATGCTGCTGAGCATCCCGCTTTTTGCCCTGTCGAAGATCCGCGTGCGGGACGTGTCCTTTATGCTGGGCTTCACGGCGGTGTTCATGGTGCTCAACAACGTCCTGGTCTTCGCCTTCTCTCCGCAGCACGGCGTCAGCCTCTATGGTACGAAGCACGTGCTGCTCTCCCTGGGCGGCAGCTATGAAGTGACCGCGGAGCAGCTCTTTTATCATCTGAACCTCGTGTTGAAATACGCCTCTTCCATCCCGATCGTGCTGCTCTTCGTCTGCACCACGAACCCCAGCGAGTTTGCCGCCTCGCTCAACCGCGTCGGCGTGAAGTACTCCGTGGCCTATTCCGTGTCTCTCGCCCTGCGCTATATCCCGGACATCCAGCGGGAGTACCATGAGATCTCGCAGGCCCAGCAGGCGCGCGGCGTGGAGATGAGCAAAAAGCAGAGCCTCTTCAAGCGTCTCAAAAGCGCCTCGGCCATCCTCATCCCGCTGATCCTTTCGAGCATGGACCGGATCGAGGTCATTTCCAACGCCATGGAGCTGCGCGGCTTCGGCAAGAACAAAAAGCGCAGCTGGTACATGGCCCGGCCCTTCACCGGCCTTGACTACGCGGCCATGGCCCTGTGCCTGGCGCTGCTGCTGGCGGCGCTCTGGCTCAACCATCTCAACGGCGGCCGCTTTTATAATCCGTTTATCTAAACTAAGGAGATAGAATATGAGTCATTATCTGTTTACGTCCGAATCCGTCACCGAGGGGCATCCCGACAAGATCTGCGACCAGATCTCCGACGCCGTTCTCGACGCCATCCTCGAGCAGGATCCCCAGGGCCGCGTGGCCTGCGAGACCTGCGTGTCCACGGGCCTTGTCCACATCATGGGCGAGGTAAGCACGAGCTGCTATGTGGACATCCCCCGCATCACCCGCGAGGTCATCCGCGACATCGGCTACGACCGCGCCAAGTACGGCTTTGACTGCGACACCTGCGGCATCATCGTCAACCTCGACGAGCAGAGCGGCGATATCGCCATGGGCGTGGACAAGGCGCTCGAGAACAAAACCGGGGAGGAGAGCGATCTCCAGAACGGCGCGGGTGACCAGGGCATGATGTTCGGCTACGCCTGCGACGAGACGCCGGAGAAGATGCCGCTGGCCATCTCCCTGAGCCACAAGCTGGCCCGCCGCCTGACCGAGGTGCGCAAGCAGGGTCTTGTTGACTATCTGCGGCCCGACGGCAAGACGCAGGTCACCGTGGAATACGACGAACAGCGCCGCCCCGTGCGCGTCGACGCGATCGTCATTTCCGCGCAGCACGCGCCGGAGGCCGCTCTCGCGCAGATCCGCGAGGACATGCTCGCCCTCGTCGTCAAGCCCGTCGTGCCCGCCGAGCTTCTGGACGAGAATACCCGCTATTACATCAACCCCACCGGCCGCTTCGTCATCGGCGGCCCGCAGGGCGACTCCGGTCTCACCGGACGCAAGATCATCGTCGACACCTACGGCGGCTCCGCCCCGCACGGCGGCGGCGCCTTCTCCGGCAAGGACCCCACCAAGGTCGACCGCAGCGCGGCCTACGCGGCCCGCTGGGTAGCCAAGAACGTGGTCGCCGCGGGCCTGGCCGCTCGCTGCCAGGTGCAGCTGGCCTACGCCATCGGCGTGGCGCAGCCCGTCAGCGTCCTCGTGGAGACCTTCGGCACCGGCAAGGTCTCGGACGACAGGCTCGGCGAGGCCGTGAAGAAGGTCTTCGATCTGCGCCCCTCGGCCATCATCCGCGATCTGGATCTGCGCCGCCCCATCTACCGGCAGCTTGCCGCCTACGGCCACATGGGCCGCGAGGAACTGGGTGTGGCCTGGGAGAAAACCGACCGCGTCGACGCGCTCCTCGAGGCGCTGCGCTGATGCATATCCCCAGCGGCGCGAGCCAGACGGTCGAGATCCTCGGCTTTGAGGAGGCGCTCGCCCTCTCCGGGCAGGGGGACAGCTATGACCGGGACGCCTGGCTCTATGTACCGGATTTTTACACCGAGTACCGTTACATCCTCGGCACCAGAGGGAAAAACCCGCTCATCAGTATCGGCGTCAATCCCTCCACGGCCGAGCCCGGGGCGCTGGACAACACGCTCAAATCCGTATCCCGCATCGCCGCGGCAAACGGCTTCGACAGCTGGATCATGTTCAACGTCTATGCCCAGCGGGCCACGCGCCCGGACGATATGGACCGTGAGCGCAACGAGCGGCTGCACCGGGAAAACATGCGCGCCTTCGACTATGTCCTCTCCCGCGTGGAAAAGGGCGTACAGCCGTCCATCTGGGCGGCCTGGGGCGCCGTCATAGAGAAGCGGCCGTATCTGCCCGACTGCGTGCGCGACATGGTCGCGCTCGGGCAGGAGTACGGCGCGCGCTGGCTCTGCGCGGGCAAGCGCTCTGTGAAGGGCCACCCGCACCACCCCCTGTATCTGAAGAAGGATGAGAAGACCTGTCCCTTTGACGTGGAGGAGTATCTGAACAGCCTATGAGTATTCTGAAAGCAGCCCTCTGCCAGTTCAGCGCCGCGCGCGAGGCGGAGGCAACGAAGGAAAAGGCCGCTCGCATGATCCGCGAGGCGGCGGAAAACGGCGCGCAGCTTATCGTGCTGCCGGAGATGTGGTGCTGCCCCTATACGCCTCGCGCCTTCCGGCCCTACGCCGAGGCCGACGGCGGCCGGACGCAGGCCTTCCTCTCCGCCCTCGCGCGGGAGACGGGCGTCGTGCTCGCGGGCGGCTCGATCCCCGAGCGGGAGGGCGGAAAGCTTTACAACACCGCCTTCATCTACGGCCCGGACGGGCGTGAGCTCGCCCGGCACCGCAAGGCGCACCTTTTCGACGTGGACATCCCCGGCATGCGCTTCAAGGAGTCGGACAGCTTTGCGCCCGGCGACGCGGTCACGGTCTTCGACACGCCCTTCGGGAAGATGGGCGCGGCCGTCTGCTTCGACTTGCGCTTCCCCGAGCTCTTTCGTGCCATGACGGAGCGGGGCGCGCGCATCGTGCTGCTGCCCGCGCAGTTCAATCTCAAGACCGGTCCGCGCCACTGGGAACTGCTGCTGCGCGCCCGCGCTGCGGACAACCAGCTCTTTGTGCTCGGCTGCGCCGCCGCGCGCGACGAAAGCTCGCCCTATACCTGCTGGGGCCATTCCACCGCGGTCGATCCCTTCGGCATGGTTTGCGCCAGCTGCGACGAGACCGAGCAGATCCTCTACGCCGCGCTGGACATGGACGAGATCGACGAGGCCCGCCGCCAGATCCCGACCCTCTCGGCGCTGCGGGAGGACCTCTACCCGGTGGCAAAATGAAGAAGATCGTTGAGGCGCTGCGCGCCTACTGCCCCCGCTGCGAGCAGGAGGAGCGGGACCGCGCCTTTATTCTTGCCTTTATAGAGAAAAACCCGGACGCGCTGCTGCGCGAAAACCCGGTGGCGCATCTGACGGCCTCGGCCTGGGTGGTCAACGCCGCGCGCGACAGGGTGCTGATGGTCTATCACAGGCTCTACGACTCCTGGAGCTGGACCGGGGGACACGCCGACGGGGAGGAGGATCTTCTCGCCGTGGCAATGCGCGAGTGCCGGGAGGAGACGGGCGTGGAGCACCTGCGCGCCGTGTCGGAGGAGGTCTACTCCGTGGAGGTCCTCACGGTCGACGGCCACGAAAAGCGCGGACAGTATGTCTCGAGCCACCTGCACCTCAACCTCACCTACCTCCTCGAGGCGGACGAGAGGGACGCCCTGCGCGTCTGCGAGGAAGAAAACAGCGGCGTGCGCTGGTTCACGCTCGAGGGGGCGCTCGCGGCCTCCACGGAGCCGTGGTTCGTCGAGCGGATCTATAAAAAGCTCAACGGCAAGCTCTCGGCCTTTCCACGAGAGACAGCGGGGGAACAGTAGAAAAGCGGCGGTCACGCGTTTATGCGGCACCGCCGCTTTCTCACGTCTGCCCGGACGGTTCGCGGCTTGGTAAAAAATGACAGTCTTTTATTTCTTTTGCGAAAAACTTGACGGGGTGTGGCGGAAGAAGTATAGTGATCATGTACAAAGATGAGAAGGGGGAAGGCCTCTGTGTATGATCTTTTGCTCTCGCCGATGAAGATCGGCAGCATGACCGTAAAGAACCGAACCGTCATGACGGCGGCGGAATTTTCGCTCGGCCAGACCAACGGCAAGCCCACCGAACGCCTGATGGACTATTACGAGGAACGCGCGAAGGGCGGCGTCGGGATGATCATTCCCGGCATCTGCCGCGTTAACGATATGGGCGGCGCCTCGACCTTTACGCAGCTGGCGATGAGCCACGACTATCACATCGCCCCGATGCACGAGTTTGCCGAGAGGCTCCACCGCCACGGCGCGAAGCTCTGCATCCAGCTCCACCATCCCGGCCGCCAGGGCATGGCCAGCGCCATCAATTCACTCCCGCTCGTGATCCCGGTGGCCGACCGCTTCCCCGGCGTCATGGATCAGGTCTTTAAATGCACGCCGCTGCTGCTCGGCCTGGAGGCCAAAGGCGTCTGTTTTTCCGTGCAGGCTCCGTCCAAGGTGGAGCTTGCCAAACACGGCGCGACGCGCATGCACGCCATGTCAAAGCGGGAGATCCGCGGCCTCATTCGGGACTTCATCGAAGCCGCCGTACGCTGTCAGAAGGCTGGCGTCGACTGCGTGGAGCTGCACGCCGGGCACGGCTATATCATCCAGCAGTTCCTCTCCCCGCACACGAACCGCCGCACGGACGAATACGGCGGCAGCTTTGAAAACCGTCTGCGTTTCCTCCGCGAGATCATCGAGGGCATCCGCGAGCGCTGCGGGCGGGACTATCCGCTCACCGTGCGGCTGACCGCCGACGAGATGTACGAGCGGGTCGGCCGCCCCGGCGTCGGCTACGATCTGGAGACCGGCAAGCGCATCGCCAAACGCCTCGAGGAGCTCGGCGTGGACGCCATCAACGTCACCTCCGCCTGCTACGACGCCTATAACTACTGGCTGGAACCGACCTCCTTTGAGCCCGGCTGGAGGAAGTACCTCGCGCACGAGATCAAGAGCGCCGTCTCCATCCCCGTCATCGCGGCCAACGTCATCCGCACGCCGGAGCAGGCCGAACGGCAGCTCGAGGAGGGGGACCAGGACTTCGTCGCCTCGGCCCGCGCCTTCATCTGCGATCCGCATTGGGTCGCCAAGGCCGCTGCCGGGCATCCGGAGGAGATTCGCCGCTGTATCGGCTGCCTTAACTGCATCCGCTCCTTCATGACCAACGCCGGCGTCGGCAAGCCAGGCGAGTGCGCGCTGAACATGAGCGTGGCGCATGAAAAGGCGTATTTCAGCATGCCGCGCGACGGCGGGGGGCGGAAGATCCTCGTCATCGGTGCCGGCCCGGCGGGACTTACGGCGGCTCAGACGCTGGCCATGCGGGGCTTTGACGTGAGCGTCTATGAAAAGGGCGAAAAGCCCGGCGGGCAGGTGCTCACGGCCGCGGCCTGCCATCTCAAGGACAAGCTCGCCTGGTGCATCGAGGATCTGATGACCGCCGCGCGCGGAGCCGGGGCGCAGATCCATCTCGGCACGGAGCTGAGCGCGCGGCAGATCGCGGACATGGACCCCTGGGGCGTCGTCGTAGCCACGGGTGGTGAGCCGCTGCGCCCGCGCTCCATCGAGGGCCTGGAGGGAGAAAACGTCTTTACCGCCCCGCAGATCATCCACCGGGAAAAGATCCTCCGGAACGCCCGGGTCGTCGTCGCGGGTTCCGGCATGACCGGGCTCGAGACCGCGGAGATCCTCTGCCAGACCGATAACGCCGTCACAGTCATCGAGATGGCGGGGGAGATCGCGCCCGGCACCTGGTTCCAGCTTGTGGACGATGAGATGGAGCGCCTTTCGAAGACCGCCACGAAGTTCGAGACCGGCACGAAGCTCCTCGGCGTCGACGGGGAGGGCGTCCTGGTCGAGGACGTCAGAAGCGGCGAGCGCCGCCGCATCCCGGCAGACGCCCTTGTCCTCGCACTCGGTGTGCGACCGGTATGCGAGCTCGCGCGGCAGCTCGACAAGCTCAGCGTCCGGCGTATCTGGCGCGTGGGCGACGCCGTGCAGAGCGGCACGATCGCGGACGCCTGCCACAGCGCCTATGATACCGTCATGGCCATTCGATAACTATTGAAAGAAACGGACAGGAGGGAACCCACATGATCAGCCATCAGAACATCGTGGTGACCGGCGCCTCCAGCGGCATCGGCAAATCCATCATGGATCAACTCGTCGGGCAGGAGGGGAATCGCATCCTCGCCGTCTGCCGCCGTGCCTACCGGATCACCGGCTACGGGGACAACGTGATCCCGTTCTCCGCGGATCTGAGCACGAGAGAGGGCGTGGACGCCCTGTTTGCAAAAGCCGAGGAGGTCTTCGACGGACCGATCGATCTCTATTTTTGCAACGCGGGCGCGCCTTACTACGAGCGCTTCGACTATGAGGACTGGGATCGCATCGCAAAGCTCTTTGATCTCAACACGGTCTCCCATATCTACACCTATTCCAAGTATCTCCATCATCTCAACGGCCGGAAGGGGAGACTGGTCTATACCATTTCGGCCATGGGCGAGATGGCGCTGCCCGGCTATGCGCTCTACGCTGCCACAAAGTTCGCCATGAAGGGCTTCCAGCAGGCCATCCGCGACGAAACGCCGGAAAATCTGTCCATCAGCTGCGTCTATCCCGTCTCGACCAAGACCAATTTCTTCAACGTCGGCAGCGGCGGGCGCAAGATCCAGCCGCCCTTCCCCGTGCAGATGCCCGAGACGGTGGGCAAGGCCGTGGTCAAGGGCGTGGAGAAGCTGAAGGAGCATATCTATCCCTGCGCGGTGTTCCTGCCGAGCAAGTATCTGATGAAAGTCGTCCCGCCCGTCAAGGCTATGTACGTCAAGGCGCAGCAGAGTAAGCTCCATCGCTTTGTGAAGCGCCTCAAGGCCGAGGAAGCCGGCCTGATCGAAGACATCAAGCTCAAGCATACGATAAAATAAGGAGGGAAAGCTCATGGCAAACATTCATGACATCACGCGCGACGCCTTCATGCTGCGCGGCCCGCTCGCCCAAAAGGGCTACGACTGGTGGTGGCATTCTCTGACGGCCGAAAACGCCGAGACCGGCGAGAAAAAACCCTTCTATATCGAGTTTTTCGCCTGTAACCCCGCGCGGGCCGAGGACGAGCCCGTCATCGTCTGGAACGACCCGGAGAAGCAGAAGCGCGGCGTCCTGCCCTCCTACGTCATGGTGAACGTCGGCTTCTGGGGCGAGGAGCACGGCCAGCTCCACAATTTCTATGCCTGGAAGGACGTGAGCCTCCGGCCGGACGCGCCCTACGCGATCTCCTGCGGGGGCTGTACCTGCTCGGAGACGCACACCGAGGGCCGCGTCTGCGTCACGCCGGAGCAGCGCGAGGCACACCCGGAGTGGATGTGCGACGCGGGGGAGATGAGCTGGAAGCTTGACATCGACAAGCGCATCGCCTTCCACGTCGGCTACGGCGCGGGGAAATTCTTCCGCGACGTCAACGCCTTCGAGATGTTCTGGCACGCCGAGGGCATGAAGACGAAGTACAGCGGCGAGATCGTCCTCAACGGCGTGAAGTATCTCGTCCGGCCCGAGACCTGCAACGGCTATGCCGACAAGAACTGGGGCGGCGACTTCACCTCGCCCTGGGTGTGGCTCTCGAGTAACGAGCTGCGCAGCCGCATCACGGGCAAAAAACTGGAAAACTCCGTTTTCAACATCGGCGGCGGCCGCCCGAAGGTCGGCCCCGTCGCGCTCGAGCGCAAGC
>CAMHMZ010000021.1 GCA_946186375.1 uncultured Clostridia bacterium | reverse complement strand
GCGCAGATTGGTAAAGCCGTTCTGTTTTGCGTAGGTTTCGAGTATCCTTTTTTGGCAAGCGTTTTGTCAAGGATAAATTTATCCCATGAGCGAGTTTTTTTGATCTCTCTCATGGGATAAATGCTATTCCGTGTATAATACTCTTTCAGTTTTTCACCCCTCGCTTCTCCACAAGGCTCAGCAGCCGGTCGATGAGGATAGCAAGGAAGGCCGACAGAAGACTGCCCCAGAGGATCTTTGCAACGTTCATGGTGCGCAGGCCGTCGAAGAGGATGCTGCCGAGACCGCCCGCGTTGATGGACGCGGCGATCGTGGCGATGCCCACCGTGGACACCAGCGCAATGCGAAGTCCCGCGATCAGCGCTCCCTTTGCCAGCGGCATCTGCACCTTCCACAGAAGCTGCATATGGGTCATGCCCATACCGGTGGCCGCTTCCACCACGCCGCGTTCCACACCGTCCAAGCCTGCTAGGAAGTTGCGCAGCAGCAAATATTGGTTGTAGATCACCAGCGCGACGATCGCCGTTTTGCGGCCAAGCCCCGTCACCGGGATCAGCAGCGCCAGCAGCGCAAGGCTGGGGATGGAGTAGATCATGGAAAACAGATTCAGCAGCACCCGCGACAGCGTCTTTGAGTAGCTGCAGGCCACGGTCAGCAGGGCGGCGAGGACAAGAGAAATGAGCAGCGTGATCACCACGATTTCCAGATGCTCCAGTGTGGCGGAAAGCAGCTTGTCATAGTACCGGGAGGCGTAGGCGATCATAAGTACTCCCTCCAGAAGGCTTCCTTTGCCTTGGCGGAGTCCACCAGAGACTGGACGAAGGGATCGGCAGGCTGCCGGATGATAGCCTCGGGCGTGTCAAACTGCCGCACGGTCCCCTCGTTCATGATGATGACCCGGTCGCCCAGCTTGAAGGCCTCCTCAATGTCGTGGGTGACAAAGAGGATGGTCTTGCCCATCTCCCGATGGAGGTTCAGCAGCTCGTCCTGCAGCTTCTCGCGCGTGATGGAGTCGATGGCGCCGAAGGGCTCGTCCATCAGCATGATCTTCGGGTCGATGGCCAGTGCGCGGGCAAGCCCGATGCGCTGCTGCTGCCCGCCGGAGAGCTGGGCGGGATAGCGGTCCCGGAATTCCTTGGGCTCCAGGCCGACCAGATCCAGAAGCTCATCCACGCGCGCGGCGATCTTCGCTTTCTCCCAGCCCAGAAGCTTGGGCACGGTGGCAATGTTCTCGCCAACAGTGTAATGTGGGAACAGGCCGATCTGCTGGATCACATAGCCGATGCGCCGCCGCACCTTTACCACGTCCACGGTGGAGATATCCTCCCCGAAGAGGATGATGCTGCCGGAATCTGGCTCGTACAGGCGGTTGATCATCTTCAAAAGCGTGGTTTTGCCGCAGCCGGAGGAGCCGAGGATCGTAATGAATTCGCCCTCGTTCACCGTCAGGCTCACATGATTCACCGCGCTGTAGCTCGCGCCCTTGAAGGTTTTGGTGACTTCTCGAAATTCAATGGCGACAGCCATGGTCATGCTCCTTTACTTGCAGTAGGTCTCGTAAAACTCGCGGGCTACTTCCTCGTACTCCATGTGGTCAATATCCACCTTGGCATTGAGCGAGACCATGGTCTCGGTATCCAGCTTCGCGCTGACCGCGTTCAGGATCTGGGCGATTTCGGGATTGGCCTCCAGCACCTCGTTGCGCACGATGGGCGCCAGGTAATAGGGCGGCCAGAAGCCCTTATCGTCGGCAAGGTAGGTGAATTTGTCCGTGTTCACCAGCTGCGCGTCGGTGGAGTAGCCGGGGCAGAGATCAGCCTCGCCCTGTTCGAGGATCTGGTACTTGATACCGTTATCGTAGACGTTGATGGAGGCAAAGTTGAAGGGGCCGTAGACCTTGGTCATGCCGGGAATGCCGTCCTCCCGGTACTCAAACTCGCCCTGGGAGCAGACGCGGATGTGCTCCGCCTCCTGCTGCAGATCAGACATGGTGTAGATGTTGTACTGCTGCGCGACCTCGGTGCGGATGGCGAGGCCGTTGCGGTCGTTCACATCGGTGGAGTCGAGCCAAGTGATCTGAAACTGCTGGTCATAGGCTGCCTTGACCGTGTTGTATACCTCATCGGGATCGCTGCTCATAGGCAGCTGCAAAATGGCGAGAAGGCCCGTGCCGGTGTACTCGGGGTAGAGGTCGATCTCTCCGGAGGTAATAGCGGTATGTACCACAGAACCGGCGATGTTCAGCTTGCGCTCCACCGTGTAGCCCGCGTCCTCCAGCGCCAGCGCGTAGATCTCGGCGACGATCAGGTTTTCCGTAAAGTCCTTGGAGCCCACGCGGATGACGGGGCCGTTCGACTTGCTCTGACCGCAGGCGGCGAGAGACAGCGCCATGCTCAAAAAAAGAGCTATGGCCAGGATCATGGAAATGGTTTTCTTCATGTGAATCGCTCCTTTATACGGTTCTGTGTTTCATGGTACTTTTCTCAATGATGGCAAAGATCAGTCCTGTCAGCAGGGAGAGCAGCGCGACGGACATGCCGCCGATCAGCAGCAGCTCAGTCTTAAATAGGCCGATGCCCGCGAAGATGATATCGCCCAAGCCGCCCGCACCGATCTTGGAGGCCAGCGTCGCGCTGGCGACGATCTCCACAGCAGCCGTCTTGATTCCGGTCAGGATCATCGGCATGGCCAGCGGAAAGCGGACCTTTGTCCAGACCTGCGTGGGATTCATGCCCACGCCCTCTGCCGTTTCCAGCATGAAGGGCGGCACGCCCTCCAGCCCGGCCACCGTGTTCATCAGAATCGGCGGCACAGCCAGCAGCACCAGTGCCACCACGGCAGGCGCGGTGCCTGTTCCCATGATGGGAACCATCAAAAGCAATATGGCAAGACTGGGGATCACGCGCAGAACGCTGAACAGTCCGGTGATATACTTCTGCGCTTTTTTCCAGCGCACGCAGAGAAAACCCGCCGGGACGCCGATCAGCACGGCGATGCCAAGCGAAAGGATACTCACCTGCACATGGGCTGCCAGCATCCCCCAGAAACGGCCGCTGTTTTCCCGGAAGTAGTTCAGGATCAGCGCCGTCATTGCGTTTCCTCCGTTTCAAATGTCAGGCGGTGGATCCTCGCTTCCTCCACACCCCGCTGAGCACCTCTGGAATAGCGGATCTCCGGCCAGCCGAAGCCGAGCATCACGCCGACATAGTGGTCCTCCGGGACCTGCAGCATGGCGCGGATCTGCGGCATGTTTTTCAGTGCGTCCTTTGGGAAGGTCATCATCACACAGCCCAAGCCCCGGGAAGCGCAAAGCAGTTCAAAATAGGCTGCTGCGATGTTCACGTCCTCTACCGGCTCGCCCTTGCCCAGCGGGGCGTGGGGGATCAGCAGATAGGGCGCACCGCAAAAGAGCATCTCCGGCCGCACGGTCTTCTCCCAGCGCTTCATGTCTTCATAAGAGGTCTTGTCAAAGCCGGCGGGGTAGACACCCGCGTCTGCCAGCCGGTCCATCTCCGTATAGGCCAGGCGGCGAAAAGCGTTCATTTGCTCCCGGTCGTCGATGAGCGCAAACTGCACCTGCTGCTTGTTGCCGCCGTTGGGAGCGTTGCCCAGCATCTGGAGCATGCCGTCGATGATCTCCGGCTCCACATCCTTTTTCAGAAAGCGGCGGCAGGAATGGCGGTTTGCGATCAGCGCGTCCAGTACCGGTGCGGCGGTCTCCGCCTTGACGGGCGGCAGGCTGTCCGACCACTGCTTGCTGAAGATTGAGATCGCGCCTTTGGGGCAGACGGCCATGCAGTGCTCGCACTTCCAGCAGCCGTTCCAGCCGAAGCTGTCGATTTCGTCCATCTCGCATTTTCGCTGCTCGTTCAGATGCAGGATGCCGCCGGGGCAGACCTTGACGCAGAGTCTGCAGCCGATGCATTTTTCTTGATTCACCTGGAAGTTGGCCATGTTGTTCATGCGGTTTTTCCTCTCTGCATTTTCTTGACTTCCCAAAGGTCGCCGAGGCGGTCACAGAGCACGTTTCCTAGTGCTCCCAGCTCGCAGGTTGCCTCTCCGTCCGTTCTGATCCGGATCTTATCTTTTAGATCGCCGCTCCGAAGGGCCTCGTATTCGCCCCTCTCCGGCTCAGTGAGCAAAGAAAACGTCGCACCTTCCTCCCGCAGGATCTCCAGCACGCGCCAGAGCTCCGGATGCCCGGCGGAGTCCGGCCCGGTCAAAAAGAAATGGGCCTGCTTCCGGTACAGGAGGCAGAAATCCAGGCAGTTGTACAGGATATCCTCTAACTGCTGCCCGGTCGGGCGCTCCATGCCGGAGCCCAAATCCAGTTCAAAGGTAAACAGGTCTTCCGTTTTGATCACTCCTCTTTCTGCCTTCATTATACAGGAACGAACAGATGGTACAAGTACGCACCTTTTTGTAACTATGGCCGATTCGGCACTCAATTCTCAGCCTCGTCATATTTGTTTGGGAGCGTGTATGTTTTGTTGGCAAGCTCCGGAGAGAAGGAGGAAAACTCCGCCCAGACCTCCGTCAGATAATAGCCGATGACCACATCCCGATTATTCCCAAACTGGCTGGTCAGCACAGGGCTTTCCGCAAAGCAGCGGTCAATGATCTCCGGATCGTCCGTGAAGTTGACTTTCCCGCCCAAACGCAGATAGGTCATTGTCTCCTGATCGCAGATGCACAGCTGAATGTAGGGATACTCCTTCATTTCCTGATAGCTGCGGTAAAAGGTCACGGTGTCAAAGTACAGGACGCCGTCTTCCTCAAACTTGAATTCGATGGGGCGGATCTGGGGCGCGCCGTTCAAGCCCAGCGTCGTGCCGTACTGAAGCGGCCAGCGGGCAAAGATGGCCTTGACCACGCTCATACCATCGGAATAGTCCAAGCTCTTGAAAAAGGCAAGCGTATCTGATTCATTCTCACTGACCGGGATGCTTTGAGAAGGCTCTTCTGCCTTGCCGCAGGCGGTCAGTACGGGGAGCAGCAGCGCAAGCACCAGTATAACAGCGATCAATTTCATCTCTTTTCTCCTTACAGCTCCATGCTGAGCTGGTTTATACGCCAGCTCTCCTGGTTGGCTTCATGTATCTTATCTCCCGGCATCGGCCCGCCCAGCAGGAAGGGTGAAGCGGGGTCGTGGGCGCGTAGATTGCGCCGCACCTGATTGGCGTCCGTGTTGGCATAGCAGTAGCGGCACAGATGCCCGCAGGTGTCATAGGCGCCGATGTCCGTCCCCAACACGCAGGCGCACTGCCCGCCGCGCTGATTCTTGCGTTTGGGCACATTCAGCTTGCAATGGAGCGCCGTCTCAAAGGTATTGACCGTCATGCAGCCCTCGCAGTTGACGCCGTAGGGCGCCAGTTCTGTGCCCTCTGCGCAGGCGCGGATGGTCATTCCATAGGTCCTTCCGATCTCAGCGAAAGCCTTGCCAATAGCGATGCGGTCCTCTTTGCGCACCTCCCGCACCTCCGGGAAGTTCCGCTTGACCTTCTGATACAGGTCGATGAAAGAGATCACGCAGCTGCCCGTATAGCCGGAGAGCGTTTTTGCCATGTGCTCAAAGTCCGCAATATGCCGCTCCACCGGATAGCGGTCGGTGATGAGGATGGGGTCATAGCGCCAACCCATGGAATCCACACCCACGATATCTGACAAGCGCTTGAAGTCCTCCATGACCTTTTCCTTGTCGGGCACGTTCGGCTCAATATCCCGGCCGTAGGGCGTGATAGTGACGAACCAGTACTGGCCGTAGTCCTTCAGCGCATCCATATGCTCCAGCATTGGGGCCGGGTTCTTGGAGCAGAAGGCGATCAGATCCACCACCTCCGGGTCAAGACGGTAACGGGTGACGGACTGGGGATCGTAGGGGTTGCGCACCAGGACATAGCCCTCCTTCAGCCGGTTCAAAAACCACTTGCTGTAGAAGGCCGGGATATCCGTGCGCATACCGGTCTGGATGATCATGGTTTGCTCACCTCCGTGTTGCTCAGCTTTTCGGCAAGGTCTGTGATGCTTTTCGCCATGTCGACTTTGATGCAGATAGCGCGCTCGCCGAGGCTTGCGGGAACCATGGCCTTGCTGCGGCTGAGACGGATGAGGGTGATGTTCTTATGCTCCCGCGTCAGCTTTTCAAAGGGGAAACGGATGATGGTGGGCGTGTTGAAGCCTACGCCAAGCTCCAAAAGCACGGTTTTGCCGTCTACGCATTCGGAGAGGAAGCGACTGAAACGATCCTCGGCTGCGTGCCAGTTATCGTCCTGCACGAAGTGGTCGTCCACACGCAGGTTCATCGCCATCGGGCCGCCGCAGACCGGGCACTTCGGCACCAGCTCGGTCGGGATCTTCCCGTTCACGCGCTCCCGCTCCATCTTCCGGAACAGCTCCACCGCGTCATAAGTTTTGGGGTGACAGCCCCGTGCGCACTGGATCAGCTTATAGCTGCCCTGGGTTGCGAAGATCTGTTCGACCGGGAGTCCGGCCTTTTCAAACTGGTGGTCGGCGTTGGTGCTCAGCAGAAAGATCTTTTTCCCTTTCAGCGCGTCCAGCAGCGTCCTGTGCAGCGGCGTCACGTCCAGATTGGCTCCCGCCAGCAGCGCGAGGTGCGACCACAGCCCCCACTTGCTTTCCTGATCGGGGAATGGGTAAAAGCCCGCGGAATACATGTCCTGCATATAGGGCCCCTTGCCGTAGATCTTCTGGAACTCGGCAAAGTTCTCCTCAAAGAACCTGCCGCCATACTCAGCCCCGGCCGCGGTGCTCATGCCGGCCCCTGCACCGAGCAGAACATAGTCTGCCTCACGGATCGCCCGCGCGGCCTGTTCGATCTGCTCGGCGTAGGGTGTGGTCTGATTGATATAGTCACCTGCGTATTCATAGCTCAAAAAGCGCTCGAAGCTCATTTTCTTTTTGGTGGAACGGTTGAAATTCATGGTGTTTTGCCTCCTTGGGGTTTGCTGTGTCAAGTATAAGGGAAGAAGTATACCGGCACAAGTACGCACCTTTTTGTAACCTACAGGGTTTTGAAAAAGCGCTTGCATTTTGTTACATGCTACAGTATAATTCGAGTGTAACATTCGATTTGAAACTATTGGAGGTTTTCCATGAGATCCAAAGAAGATATCCTGCCCGAATGCCCAGTAGCGACCACTGTTTCCCTGATAGGCAGCAAGTGGAAGCTGCTCATTATGCGCAATCTCCTTGCCCGCCCCTGGCGCTTCAACGAGCTGCAGAAGAGCATTGACGGCATCAGCCAGAAGGCGCTGACCGAGGCCCTGCGCTCCATGGAGGCCGACGGCATCGTCAGCCGTACCGTCTACCCGGAGGTCCCACCCCGGGTGGAATATGCGCTGACGGAGCTGGGCGAATCCATGCGCCCGATCATCAAATCCATGGAGAACTGGGGAACGGCATATAAAGAGCAACTGCAGGAAGAATAATTCATCTCGGCAAGTACGCTGTTTCTTGCTTCTACGCAAATAGGCTCTCGAAACGCCGCTGATTGCAACGGTCTTCGAGAGCCTGTTTGATAAATATATGTGCCTTGTTCCGCTGATTACCTTACTATGCAGAGATAATCTCGTCTGTAGTACAACGAAGCATGTGTTTCTCCATTGATAATTTCCTCCCTCATTTGCTACAATACGCATCGCTTGCTCGGAGGGCGAGTCATTCGTGGGAAATGACAAGCCGGATAAGGCTACAGGCTGAGACGCCTGTTCTCTTATCCGGCTTTTATCTTTGGAGGTTTCATGGATACCACAAGAGATTTTACCAGCGGACCCATCGTCGGGCCGTTGATCCGCTTTTCGCTGCCGATCCTGGCGGCGCTGTTTCTGCAGGCGCTATACGGTGCGGTGGACTTATTGGTAGTCGGCAAATATGCTGTGACGGCCGACGTCTCCGGCGTGTCCATCGGCTCTCAGATCATGATGACCGTCACCGGCCTCATCAGCTCCCTCGCCATGGGCAGCACCATCCTGCTGGGGCAGAAGCTGGGGATGCGCGCGGAAAAGGACTGCGGCAGCGTGATCGGCGTGAACATCGCCTTTTTCGGCCTGGTAGGGCTTGTGCTGACTTTGCTGCTGCCGCTTCTGTCTGCTGTTCTGGCCAGGCTCATGAACGCACCGGAGGAGGCTTTCCGGGAGACGAGGCAGTATATCGCCGTCTGTGGCGGCGGGAGCCTTGCAATAGTTGCCTACAACGTGCTGGGCAGTGTGATGCGCGGCCTGGGCGATTCCCGAACGCCGCTGATGACGGTGGCGATCGCCTGCGCGGTCAACATCGCGGGGGATCTGCTGCTGGTAGCGGTCTTTCATCTTGGCGCTGCAGGAGCTGCCATTGCCATCGTCGTGGCGCAGCTCATCAGCGTTCTCGTGTCCTTCCTCGTGCTGCGCCGGAGAGGCCTGCCGTTTCCTTTTTCCCGGCGGGATATCCGATTCGACGGCAATTCTCTCCGCCCGATGCTCCGCTTCGGCACGCCTATTGCGCTGCAGGATGTGCTGGTCAGCCTGAGCTTTCTCGTGATCCTCTCCATTGCCAACAGCCTTGGGCTTGCGGCCAGCGCGGGCGTGGGCGTGGCGGAAAAGGTCTGCGGCTTCATCATGCTGACGCCTGCCGCCTTCATGCAGGCTATGAGCGCCTATGTGGCCCAGAACCATGGCGCGGGCAAGGACGACCGGGCGATCCGCGGCCTTCGCATCGCCATCGCCCTCTCCACCGCCTTCGGCTTGGTGATGTTCTATCTGGCCTTTTTCCACGGTGACCTGCTCTGCGGTATTTTCGCGCGTGACGAGAGCGTCATTCACGCCGGGGCGGATTATCTCAAGGCCTATGCCATCGACTGCCTGTTCACCTGCTTCCTGTTCTGCTTCATTGGTTTCTATAATGGTCTCGGCTATACCGGCTTTGTTTCGATACAGGGCGTGGCGGCGGCCTTTCTGGTGCGCATCCCCGTAGCAATCCTCATGCGCCGCGTCCTTTGTACGCTCTTCGGCATTGGTCTGGGCGTCCCGGTGGCGACGGTGTTCCAGATTCTGGCCTGCTTTGTGTTTCTCGGATACTTGAACCGGAAAAAGTTGTTGAAACAACATACAGACTAACGGTGCCGTGGTATACTGAGCCCAGAAAAAAACGAAGGGAGCGAATGCAATCATGAAAGAATTGAATCTGAGTCGTTCTGTCTATGAGCTGGTGAAAGAGAACCCGGAGCTGCAGGAGATCCTCGCCGAGCTGGGCTTTTCGGAGATCAAGAAGCCCGCTATGCTCAACTCTGTGGCCAAGGTCATGACCATCCCCAAGGGAGCCAAGATGAAGGGCATCCCTATGGAGAAGATCGTCATGACGCTGATGCAGAAGGGATTCACACTCTCCGGCGCGATGCCCGCTTCCGTGAGTGTCCCTGACGCCCCGGCTGCCGCTCCGGTGCAGAGCGATTACCGCACCGAGCAGCTCAAGGCCTATCTCCGCCGTCTGGGCGCGGGCGAAGCCCTGGAGAGCGTCCGGGCAGATTTCGTCAAAGAGTTCGGCGACGTGGAGGCCAGCGAGATCATGAAGGCCGAGCAGGAGCTGATGAAGGAAGGCACGCCTATCACTGAGGTGCAGAAGCTCTGTGATGTGCACTCCGCTCTCTTCCATGGCTCGACGCGCGAGGAGAAGATCGCCAATGCCGAAAAGGAGGTCATGGCCTCTGTGCAGCGGGCGAAGGAGCTGGCCACGAAGAAGGATTACGGCAACAAGAAGGAGCTGGCTGCGGCGCTGATCGCCATTCCCGGCCACCCACTGCATACTCTGACGCGGGAAAACGAGAACCTGGAGACCTGGCTGAAGCAGGCGCAGGAGAAACTGACCGCCGGCGAGGAGTCTGGTGAGCTGCTGGGGAAGATCCGCGAGCTCTCCGTCCACTATGCCAAGAAGGGCGATCTGCTCTATCCGTTGCTGAAGGTGCGCTATGAGGTCTCCGGCCCTTCTGACGTGATGTGGACTGTGGACGACGAGATCCGGGATGAGCTGGGTGCGCTGGCAAAAGCGACCTTGTATGACGCCGCCTGGAGCGAGCGTGTGCAGGCGGTCCTCAAGCGGGCGGAGGAGATGATCTACAAGGAGCAGAACATCCTCTTTCCCATCTGCGCGGTGAATTTCACCGAGGACGAGTGGTTCGGCATCTACCGGGATTCCAAGGACTACGCCGATTGCCTGGGGGTGGCGGGCGAGACCTGGGATGAGGCCGAAAAGCAGCGTGTACCGGCTCCCACGCCCGTGGAGGGCGAGATCGTGATGCCCGGCGGGCACATGACGGTGGAGCAGCTGACGGCGCTTCTCAACACCATCCCCTTGGAGCTGACCTTTGTGGACGCGGACAATTATAACCGCTTCTTCAACGAGGGTCCCAAGGTCTTCAAGCGCCCCGGCATGGCTATCGACCGGGAGGTCTTCTCCTGCCACCCGCCGAAGATCGAGCCCATGGTGCGCGCCATCATCGACGATTTCCGCGCCGGTCGCCGGGACAGCGTCCCCGTCTGGATGGAGAAAAACGGCAAGACCTTCCTCGTCACCTACATGGCCGTGCGCGATAAGGAACGCAAGTATCTCGGCACGGTCGAGGTCGTGCAGGACATGGAATTTGCCAAAGCACATTTTCAGAAATAATATGAGTGATCAATAGAAAAACCTGGGACTTCTCTGAATCCGTCCGGAGAAGTCCCAGGTTTTTTATTTTGTGTATTATTTGATCCCTTATAGCAATGATTTGCGTAAGAGTGATACGAACAGCCTCACAGCTGGCGATAACACCTGATACCGTTTCCAGATCAGCGTACCCTGAACTCGTATTTCCGGGGTCAGCGGACGGAAGCAAAGGACGCTTTCGCCAGAGACATTGATGAGCTTATCAAAGCAGAGCGCATAGCCGAGGCCGTCCTCGACCATCAGGGAGGCGTTGTAGATCAGATTATAAGTGCCGACCACATTCATGTGCTGCGTTTCATCCCCGTTCCACAGCTGTCCGTCTGCAGCGCGGGAGATCAATAACGGTTTGCCGATCAGATCGTCCATCGTGACAACCTCCTTTTCGGCCAATTCGCTGTCCCGTCGCATCAACACGCCGAAGCAGTCCTCCTGCGGCAGCACAAGACTGTGATACAGGGAACGGTCAAACTCACTGAAAATGAGCGAAAAATCCAAGAGGCCATTGTTGAGCTGGTCCATCAGATCCGCTGTATCACCGCTGACCACATGGACACGTACACCGGGATGCTCCCGCATGAGCTGCCCCGCCGCACGGGAGAGGAAATGAAAGGCATGGGATTCACCTGCGCCAATGTGAATTTCGCCCGTGACCGTATCGCGCGCCTGCGTCAGCTCCGCCTCGGTCAGCTGCAGGAGCCGAAGCATATCCTCGGCGCGTTTGCGCAGGATCATGCCCTCCTCGGTCAAGGTGATCCTCCGGCTGCCGCGCTGGAACAGCGTGACGCCCAGTTCCTCCTCCAGATCCTTCATCTGCCGGGAGAGTGCGGGTTGAGAGACGTGCAGCGCCTCCGCTGCGGCGGAGATATTGCCCTCACGAACCACTGCCAGATAGTATTGCATCAGACGGATATCCATAGTACAGGCCACCTTTCCATGCGAGTATAGCATACTTTCCTATCAAATATAAGTATTTGAATATAAAAACTTCCTCCGTTATAATGAAGCCATCAAAAAAACGGAGGAAGATTTTATGTCTTACGGATACATCACCAAGCTGAATGAAAACGTGGAGCGCCAGCATGTGCGCTATAATAACCGCTATGGCATCGCCATCGCGGCGGATGTCTATACCGTCAAGGATCTGGATAAAACCCGGAAGCATCCTGCGCTGATCGTGGGTGCTCCCTACGGAGGCGTCAAAGAGCAGGGCCCCTGCGTCTACGCCAACGAGCTGGCCCAGCGCGGCTTTGTGGTGCTGACCTTCGACCAGGTCTATATGGGCGAATCCGGCGGCGAGCCCCGGCATGTCTCCAGCCCGGATCTCTCCGCGGAGAGCTTTTCCGCGGCGGTGGACTTCCTCGGCGTAAAGCTCCCCTATGTTGACCGGGAGAAGATCGGCGTCATCGGGATCTGCGGCTCCGGCGGCTTTGCCATCAGTGCCGCCCAGGTGGACACCCGCATCAAGGCCATCGCCACCACCAGCATGTACAACATTACTGACGGCCGCTATATGTTCGGCGGCGACAAGGCTATGATCGAGGGCATGAAGCAGCAGCTTTCCGCCCAGCGCTGGGTGGACTTTGAAAACGGCGCGCCCGAATACAATCCCAGCTTCCCGGAAGAGCCCTACGAGTACGACAAGCGCCCGCAGGTCGATCCGCTGACCGACGAGTGGAACCGCTTTTACGCCGTAGCGCGCGGTCATCATCCCAATGCCAGCGGCGGCTTTACCACCACCTCCATGCTGTCCATGATGAACTTCTTTGCTCTGGACTATATTCAGGAGATCAGCCCCCGACCCATTCTGTTCATCGCAGGCGACCGGGCCCACTCCCTCGGCTTCAGCCAGCGGGCCTACGACATGGCCACCGAACCCAAGGAGCTGTACATCGTGGAGGACGCCGAGCACATCGACCTCTATGACCGGGTGGACCGCATCCCATTCGATAAGCTGGAGCGCTTCTTCAAGGACAACCTGAAATGAGCGGTGAGGAACTGACCCAGGCACTGCGGGACGCCGGTTGTGGCGATGCAGCAACGGAAGAGTTTATGCAGCTCTATGCGGAGGGGCAGACCGCAAAAGCGCAAAAGCTCCTGTCCCGGCATCGGAAGGAGCTTCTGGACGGTATCCACGCCGAAGAGCGAAAGATCCGCTGTTTGGATTATTTGGTTTACGAGATGAATCGGAGCGTGTAAAATGGAACTGCAGCAGTTTTTGGATCATGTAAATGCGGGCAAAACCGTGAAATTGCCCTCGGAGGAGATGGCCTACAGCGGCTATCTAACGCAGGAGGCGCTCAAGGTAACAGCCGAGATCAACACCGGCTACCACACGCCGGAGGAGCTGCAAAGGCTCTTTGCAGAGCTGACCGGCCACCCCGTCAATTCCACGCTGGGGCTGATCCCGCCGTTCTATACCGACTGCGGGAAGAGCATCCACATCGGGCAGCATGTGTTCATCAACACCGGCTGCACTATGCAGGATCAGGGCGGCGTCTATATTGACGACGGCGCGCTGATCGGCCACCACGCCACGCTGGTCACACTGAACCATGATCTCGATCCCAACCACCGCGGCGATCTGCACCCCGCACCGATCCATATCGGCAAAAGAGTCTGGCTGGGAGCAAATGTAACGGTGCTTCCCGGCGTCAGTATCGGCGACGGTGCGGTCATTGCGGCAGGCGCAATCGTAACGAAGGATGTCCCAGCCAATACTGTAGCCGCAGGCGTCCCGGCAAAGATCATCAAAACGATTGAAAGGACAGAGGAAAATGAATAAGAAAGTTGTCATTCTCTCTACCAGCCCCCGCAGGAACAGCAACTCCGAAGCCCTGGCCGAGGCCTTTGGCAAAGGTGCCGCAGAGGCCGGGAACGACGTGGAGATCATCCGGATGCGTGAAAAGAACTATCGCTTCTGCCTGGGCTGCTTTGCCTGCCAGAGGACGGGCAAGTGCGCCATCAAGGACGATATGGCCGAGATCGTGCCCAAGATGGAGCAGGCCGACGTGCTGGTTTTCGCCACGCCCATCTACTACTACGAAATGAGCGGTCAGATGAAGACGCTGCTGGATCGGGCCAATCCCTTGTTCGTGGCGGACTATCGCTTCCGTGACGTGTACTTCCTCTCCTCCGCGGCGGAGGATGAGGACTATGTCCCCCAGAGAGCACAGAGCGGTCTGGAAGGCTGGGTCGAGTGTTTTGAGAAGGCCAGACTCGCCGGCACGGTCTTTGGCGGCGGCGTTACGGAGACCGGCGAGATCCAAGGCAGCCCCGTCTTGGATAAGGCCTACGAAATGGGCAAGGCTGTATGAGGAAGAAATGGCTTATTCTGCCGATGATGCTGATTTGTTCTGTGCTTCTCTCTGCCTGCGGGAACGATTCAGCGCAGCCGGAGGCAGTTATGCCGCAGCCGACAGAGGCAGCATCTTCGCCCATCGCAACGCAAGAACCCGCAGCGGCGGAAGACCCAGAAGTCCTGCCAGTTGACGCAGAGGAGGAAGCGGAAATGAAGCTGATGATCGGAGAAACTGAGGTCGCGGTCCAGTGGGAAGATAACGAGAGCGTTGCTGCCCTGCGGGAGCTTGCAGCGGACAAACCGCTGACGATTTCCATGTCCATGTACGGCGGTTTTGAGCAGGTAGGTTCTCTCGGAACGAGCCTGCCGAGAAACGATGTGCAGACCGTCACAGAGGCGGGCGATATCGTCCTCTATGCCGGAAATCAGATCGTGATTTTTTACGGCTCCAATTCTTGGACCTATACGAGGCTGGGAAAGGTCACGGATCTGACCATTCAGGAACTGACAGACCGACTTGGCCAGGGCAATGTTTCGCTGACGATCTTCTGTGAGTAGAAAAGCGAGACGCTCATAACAATTAAGGTACGCTATATAAAGAGGCTGTAAACGACGAATAGGCTTTCTTCGTTTACAGCCGTTCTTATTCGTTATGAGATACGAGATAAATCGACCTTGGCAGAAGTCGGCATAGACATCTCTTCCGTCAAAAAAAGATCTGGAGGCCGAATAAGGTCCTCTGATCCTTTTCCTGCGTTTATACTTCCAGCCAGCTTTTCAATACTGCCGCATGGTTGCAGGTTTCATCCTTCGCGGCGTAGAGCAGGGTAACATTTCCTTCATTCAGCCTCTCGCGGATCTCGATCCGAAAGGCTTTCGCGTCCGGGTTTCGTTCCAGCTCGGCGACATACAGGGCCGAGAATTCCGCGTATTTCTCCGGGGCGTGCCCGAACCACTTGCGCAGTTCAGTAGACGGTGCGACCTCCTTCGCCCAGTGGTCGATCTGCGCGCTGTCTTTTTTTACGCCGCGCGGCCAGAGGCGGTCCACCAAAACGCGAAAGCCGTCGTCATCTCCGGCTGTGACATAGATGCGTCTGCATCGAAGCTCATGCATGCTCTCCCGCCCCCTCTTTCAAGGTAAACTCGCTCTTGCGAAAGCTCAGCAGGCCGTCCCGCTGCATCTTGCTCAGCTCGTTGGACAGAGCGCTGCGGTCCACGCCCAGATAATCCGCCAGCTGCTGACGGGAAAAGGGAATGGTAAAATGCGCGCTGCCGTGCTCCACCGCCTGTTCTGAGAGGTAGGACAACAGCCGCTCCCGGATGGATTTAGGCGCGGTGTGCATCATGCGCTCGGAGAGGGCCAGATTCTTTCCGGCGGAGATGCGGATCAGATTGTGGATGATCCGGTTGTGGAAGCTGCAGCCGCTCTGACAGGTGGTGAGCAGCTTATCCAAATTCAAAAACAGGACTTCGCATTTCTCCGCAGCCACCACGTCTACCAGCAGCTCCTTGCCGGGGATGGCGGCATAGGTCTCCGCAAAGAGCTGCCCTGCGGCCACATGGCCGAAGATGTGGCTGCCGCCCCAGTAGAAGTTGACAAGGATGTTCACGCTGCCGCTCTCCACCAGCCCGATCTCCGAGACCGTGTCCCCGGCGCGGTAGATCACCTCGTCCTTATCAAATCGCTTTTCATGGGCGTTCAGGCAGGGCAGCAGGGATTGCAGTTCCTCCTCCCGGATGCCTCGAAAGAGATTGGTATTGGATAGAAAGGCAAGATTCATCATCATTTCACCTCAAATGTTGTCGCTCCAACATACAAGTCAAGGACAGTATAGTAGAATGCAGACGAAAACGCAAGGAGGAATCAATTATGGATAATACATATGTGACCGGCAAGACCCTGGTCGGCGAGATCGTCAATACTTACCCCGAGACCATCTCGGTGCTGATGGCCTGCGGCATGCACTGCCTGGGCTGCCCCGCCTCCCAGGCGGAGAGTCTGGAAGACGCCTGCGCTGTCCACGGGCTGGAGGCGGACAAGGTGGTCTATGCAGTAAATGCCCGCATCGCCCACGAAAGGGGCTGAGCGAGATGAGCATGGTTTTGGGGCCCATCCACCACTGGCTGTACGGCAAGATCGGCCATCAGGAGGAGCTGACGAAGGCGCTCGCCGCCCATGCAAAGGCGGAGGGATGGATCGAAGATACTTGGCGCTTTGAAAAGACGCTGCCCCCACTGGAGAGCGTGATCGACGAGGGAAACATCCACGGCTGGCTGCAAGCTCAGATCACCGACACTGAGACGCGCTATGCCGCACTGATGTGTACGCTTCTGGCAGAGGACGGAGGAAGGCAGGATTCGCTCTGCGCCGTGGCTGCCGCGTTCGGAGAGCAGTATGCGGTCGCCCCGGAGGCTGATCCGGAGGAGGCGTATCGCGCCTTTGAGGATTTCTTTGTCAACGGCATGCCCTGTGACCGGATCAATGCCGTTACCGCGAAGGACGCCGGCCGTCTCTCCTGGGAGATGACGCGGGATATCCACGCGCCGTACTGGACGGCCTGTAAGAATGGCAGCGCACCCTATTACGCTCTGCGCAAAAGCGTCATGGACGGGATGCTGAATCAGACGGCGCTGCGTCTCGTCATGGAGGATACTGCGCACTATTCTATCATCAAACAGTCTTAATAGGAGGATATCATGAAAGCATTTGTAGATCAGGATCTTTGCATCGGCTGCGGGATGTGCACCGTCGTCTGCCCCAACGTGTTTGAGCTAAACGGCGACGGCAAAGCCGAGGCTGTCGCAGAAACCACCGCGAATAACCGCGACGATGTGCTGACTGCCATCGGCGGCTGTCCCGTCGGCGCTATCCGGGAGGAAGAGTAAAGGATCTGGCCTGTTCTAATCTACACTCTTCCCTTTTGTTGGAATTGTTGAGCTTGCCACTACTTAGTCATAAGGCAATGGTTTTACCGTTCCAAGTCCCTCGAAATTGGTCCAGGAGAAACTTCACGATGCTGTGCCTCCTGCTGTTTCTGTTTTAGGGTCTCGCGGAGGGATCGGGATGTGGGGTTGCTTGGCTCTTCATCCAGCAAATCGGCGACCTGTTTTTTCGCCTCGCGCATAATGGCGAAATCGTAGCTGTTACCGTAAGCCTCTTCGACCTTGGAAACAGCCCGCTTTTCTTCCTCCGGACGGAGAGAGAGGCGGGCTGCTTTCAGTTCGTCCGGGTCAAGCCCTTCGGAGCGGGCTTCGAGCTCGTGGTACTCGTCCAACGCCTTGTCCAGCTCTGCGCTGTATTTGGCTTCAGCGGATTCGGCCCTTTTTATTTGCTCCTCCCTGCCGTCGATCCAAGCTTTTACATTCTTCATGCCCTTGTCGTCAGATTTGCCGAAAGTGGTCATGATCTGCTCCTTCTCGGATTTCAACTCTTCCAGTTCCTCCGTAGCCTCCGCAATTCTGGCGTTCAGTCGGCGATTCTCGGAGAACTGCAAAGGCGATAGATTTTGCTTTTCGGCCAGCAGCTTCTTTCGTTCAGCCAGCTTCTGCTTGATCTGACTGGTGATTGTATTGTACTGCTTGAAGCCTGAAACAACATCCGCCATGTCTTCCCGTGTCCTCGTGACGATACCGCTGGCATACGCGACCTGATATGCGAACACGATCATATTCGCCCGCAGCTTTTCCATGGTCTGCGCCAGCGCAGGGATCGAATCCTGCACTGCCTTCACCAGCTTCTGGAACTCTGCCTTGAGTTGCCGTAGCAGAGCGTTGTCCCGCTTAATTTGCCGGTTCAGCTCGCAGCGATCCGAGACGATGCCCTTCTTCTCCATCGCGCGGGCGGCCACGCCCTCGTGGATCGTGGGCTGCTCGTCCTTGCCCTGATCGGCAAAGCTGCGGTGGTCGATTCGCTCCTCCAGGCCCTTTTGCTCCAGACAGAGGTTCACTTCATTTGCCCATGCCGCCCGCCACACAACAAGCTGCTCGTCGCTGTTCCAACGCTCGGAGATCGGATTCTGCCTGCCGTATTTGGTGCTTTTCGGATATTTGGACATGCGCTCCAGTCCTTGGACTTCGGCCATGGACGGAACCATGTATTCTTTCTTCTTTCCGACCTTATACTGGTATTGCTTTTCCCAGCCGTCCTTCTGCGCTTCCTTGAACTCGGCAGCGGTGAAGCCATGTTCCTCTCCGTCTCTTGCGCAGAGATACTCCTTCTCCGTCTTATGCTGCCAGGTGCCGTTCTCGTTCAAAGGCCGCACGGTCAGCATGATATGAGCATGGGGATTGTGGCCGTCCGTGTCGTGGATCGCCACGTCCGCGCACATGCCCTCATTCACAAATTGCTGGTAGATAAATTTCGACAGCAGATTGATCCAGTCCGTCCTACCCAACTCAATGGGAAGAGCTACAACGAACTCACGGGCCAGTCTGCTGTCCTTTGTTTTCTCCGCTTCCTCCACGGCGTTCCAGAGCTTTGCGCGATCCTGCCACTCCGCAGGGGCGCAGTCTGGGAGAAAGACATGCTCCCAGACAAGGCCCTGCTTCCGGGTGTAATCATGCTGCACGCCGTCGTAGTCGTTATAGATGGCGGAGCAGCTCATGTAAGCCGAGGCCGCGCAGACGGAACGGCCTGTGCCTCGGCTGATGACCTTCGCCTCCAAATGGTAAATGGCCAATCGTTTTCACCTCCAATCTTTCTGTTTCTCTTTCGCGAAAGAGAAAGCAGGGCGATCATTTTTGATTCGCCCTGCCTCTGCGATAAAGCTGCCAGTGGCAGGTTTTCGCAGGCGGGGGAAGTGCCGCTGCGCTTCTCCCGCACAGGCAATGATGACCGGGGCCGCAGTCTCGGCAGCATTGCCTGTAGGCTCCCGCAGGAGCCGCATCCCCCTCGGAGAGCGCACGGCTGATGCGAGGCAGCAGTACCACCGCCTGCCCTGCGGGCAGGTGGTGAGTAAGTGCGCCCTTCGGGATAAAAAGGAAAGCGGAGCGCCCCGGTTTCCCGGAACGCTCCACTCCCGTTATTGAAAATGCTCTCGTAAAGCATCTTCGAGTTTCGTCAGGTCTATCCCTGCGGCAAAGGGAAAGACCTTCTCCAAAATCGCACCCTCCTGGATCAGCCGTCGCGTTCGAGCCTTACGCTCTTTCACGCGATCTCTGGCTTGGGCCTCCTCCATTCGATGCTTGGCCTGAAGCAGTTTCTTCTCGTCTTCTGTCATAATAACCCTCCTTTGGTATCAGAAATGATGAACGCAGATACCACTTTTCCCGGACTTGGTATCAAGAGCCGGGGCAAGTGGTATCTGCGTGTTTTGCGTTTGGTTTTTGGCATCAAAAATGGCCGAGAGTGATACTAACGTGGTATCATTCCCGACCGCATGTGATATCTGCTGTGTATACCGTATTCTTTTTCATGCAGCATCGCCATTTCCGTTTACGATGGCTCTCAGCAGCTCCGCCATTTCCTCCGGCGTTTCTCGGAAGTCTCGTTTGACCCATTCGTCCAGCAGACCATACAGGCCGTGGGCGTAAAACTTATCCCGATAGATGGTCAGGCTGTCGTCACCCCGATCCGGTGGTGTCATGATCCGGTAAAAGGACTCATGGATTGCTTCCTGCTGCCCAGCTTTGTAGACCAGGGTCAGGATATGCCGAATGGATAAGTTGTATTGAAAGAAATGCAGGGCGTTGTCCAAATCGAACCGGTCCCGGACCTTGATGTCGTTGAGCTCGGCATATCGCTCCCACATTTTTGTAAACTTGAAGGTGATGGCCTCGCTCTTGTCGGTAAAGCTGCGGAAATAGGTCACTCGGCCCACCCCAGCCCGAGAAGTGAGCTCGTCCACCGTGATCTTCTCGATGGGCTTCTCCTTCAGCAAAACCAACAGCGCGTCCGCAATGCATTCCTTAAGATAATCATTTGATTTGCTCATTTTATCTCTCCTGATACTATTCCGCCGTTTCGTATCATTCTGGCTGCTGCCGTTTGGTTTCAATTGACAATATGACTCCAAACCGCTATAATGCAATTAGATACTAAAGTATCATTTCGGCTGCATAATACCATTGTTGCTCGCGATTGTCAATCAATGAATGTGACGCAACCAAACGGGAGGAAGCAAATGAAAAAGTTTGTAAAGGTTCTGCTCATCATAGTGTTGGTCATCGTCGTTCTCGTTATCGTTGTCATTGCCGCGTTGGGGAAGATGGCGAAAGAGAAAAACGCAAAATACTATGAGTACACGAACCCTGTAGGAGCAATCGAAAAGAAATACACGCCTATGGGCTCAAGCGAGGTTTCCAGCATTGAGTTCAAATCTGACAACTCACAAATCGGCAGATTTGTGATCTATTATCCGACCGAGTTAGAAAAAGAAACGAGAGTATTCCCGGTCGTTCTATGGGCAAACGGCACTGGCAGCAAGTCGGATACGTACACCTCTTTCCTGACGCACCTTTCCTCCTGGGGCTTTATCGTCGTTTCCAATGACGATGAGAACACAAGGACGGGCGAATCCCTGAATGCCGGTATTGATCTGTTGATCAAAGAAAATGAAAATCCCGACAGTGTGCTGTATCAGAAAATCGATCTAGACAACATTGGCATCGGTGGCCATTCTCAGGGCGGTCCTGCGGTATTCAACATGGCAACTGTCCAGCCGCACGCCGACATGATCAAAACGGTGTACGCCGTCAGCGCAACATCGTCGTATCATACCAAGGTGTTTGGAGACGGTTGGGACTATGATATTTCAAAGGTAAATGTTCCGACGCTGCTGACTGCGGGAACGCAATCATTTGACGCCGGAACGGCAACCTCCGCCGACCAGGAGTCGGATGAGAAGGCGGGGATCATGCAGGGCATCTGTCCTCTATGGAGCCTGGAAGAGAACTTCGGGTTGCTGCCGGACGTTGATAAGGTCTATGTACGCAAAACAAACGTCGACCACGGCGATTCCCATTTGCAATTCGACGCCTACATGACAGCTTGGTTCCGCTTCTATCTGATGAACGATACAGAAGCCGGAAACACCTTCTTCGGAGATAATCCTGAACTCTCCACGAATGAACATTACCAGGATTATCAATCTCGCAAAGCAAAATAGCGTTATATATTCCGATTTGACGAACAGATAACACGTCAGACAGGCGGCGGATTCGATTCCGCCGCCTGTCCGCATGTCATAGCCCGTTGATAAAATCCATCGCCGTGTTCAGATCGTTTTCGACAGCAGTGTTGTCCCGCACGGGCGGGGCTGCCTGCAGCAGCGCGGCAAGACCGGCCAGCTGGTTGGCCTGCGCGCCGCGCTCGATGGTTTCCAGTACCAGCTGCAGAAAGGCATCCTCCTTCTCCCTCGTCTCCAGATAGGGATCGTCGGCAAGGCGCTGCTCCCGGTCAAAATATCCGTTCACGGCGGCGATGATGGCGTCGCTGTAGGAGCGGTACCTGGACTTATCCCGATTGACGAGATAAGTCCAGGCCTTAAGTCCTTCCGGATCGGAGAGGTTGATCCGCAGCGTGGTATTGAAGAGCTTGCTCATACCAGCCCTCCCATGTTGCGCTGGGCCAGCAACTCGTAGCCCTTGGCCGTAGCGCAAATGTCGCTGTTGATCGTAACGCGGCTGGGATCGTACTCGGCGAAGTGCTTGATGAGACAGCTCCCGCCGCCCACTACATAGAGCTTCATCAGCTCCGGGTTGTACTCATGCTCCCGCAAACGGCGCATGATCCCGGCCACGTACTCGATTGCCGTTTCCCGGATCGTGTCCAGATACTGCTTGCCAATGTCAGCCTCGCCGTATCGGAGGACTTCTTCGATCACAGCATCGTCCACGGCCACGCCGAAACGCTGCATCAGCTTTTCACGCGCGGCCAGCATGCACTGATGGGTGCCGAACTTCTCGGTAAAGCACTTACTGGCGATCGGCTTTCCGTTGTTGATATACATGATGTTCATGGTGCCGTTGCCAATATCGCAGAGCATGTTGACGCCGCGAAACTCGCGAAGGCGATCCGCCACGGCGGAGAAGCCCTGCGGGAATACGTCCGCACCGACAAACTCCACATGGTAACTCTCTCCCCGGAAACTGAAATCCGCCTCCTTGTTCTGGAGCAGATAGTCCTTGAAGGCCTCCTTCTGTTCTCCCACCCAGGTGAGGGGCAGGCCGGCCGCGAGATGAACACGGGCACTGTGCAGCCCGCGCAGGCGCAACTCGATCCCGATGGCGGCAAGCGTCAGGATATAATAGTCCTGATCGTTCATCTTCTCGGCGGTGAACTCCTTGTGCTCGTCCCCGATGATGTAATACCGATCCTGATAGACAAGCATATTGCTTTTGAACGTGGGCTCCTTGTCGTAAGCCGTCACGCCGGTTTTGAACACGGCATGCGCCGTCTTGATCTGCCCGTAGCCATGATCGCAGGCGATGATGATGGGTTTGGTGTTGGCGTTGTTGGTAGTAAAATTCATGTTTTTCCTCCTAAAAAGTGTATAATAGATTTTGTTGAGACATGCGAAAAGGGCGGCCCGTGAGATCTGTTCTCACAGTCCGCCCTTTTCGACTTTCCTTATGCGGTTTTGTTTTCTTCGGGTTCAGTGTCGGGTTTTCCAGCTCGCTCTTCCGCCCGTTTTGCCGCTTTTTGCTTGCGCTGCCTTTCAAGCTGTCCCTGGTAACGGCATTCGTCACTGCAGTATTTGGCATTATACTGAACTGTGGCGAACGTTTTCCCACAGATGGGGCATACACACTCGCGCTTTCTGTCCTCCGCGGCTTCCTGCCGGTAATACTTTCCCCGGCAGTTGGGTCCGCAGAACATGGCCTTGGGGCTTTTGGAGTCAAAGGGTTGGCCACAGCATTTGCAGGTCATGTGATACGGTTCACCGGGAACGAGCAGCCCCTCCTGGATCTGGCGCTCGCGTTCCTTTTTCCGCTCGTATTTTCTTCGATTGGCGGCGCGCTTTTTCCTTTGAGCCTCGAGCTCGGCCAGTTCTTCCGGCGTCGGTTCCTCCGGGGGCACCTGAAAGTTTCCGATGAAGTTCAGATAGATCTCCACTTCTTGGCAGCGATCCCCGTATTCATCGCGGGTCACCTGATGCACAAGGATCTTTTCGATGAACTCATTGATCATCGGCGTGGTCAGCTCGTCGAAATCCCGGTACTTCTTGGCGAGCGCCATGAACTGATCGATTCGCACGCTGTCGCTCATGAACACATCCAAACTGGCTTGGTCCTGCGCAATGATCTCGTCCAGTTCAGCCTGTTCGGCCTCATAAGACGCGGAGAGCATTTCAAAGCGCTTTTCCGGGATCTTACCCAAGAGGAAGGATTCGTACAGCGCCTTGATCATCGTCTCCAACTCCGCATGGCGCTTCTTCGCTTTGCTGATCCGGCGTTTCAAATCCTTCGCCGCTTCATCCTGTCGGATCTCCGCCGCCTCGCGTACCTTACAGATGAATCTTTCCTCGTTTTCGATCGCGTATTTGCTGACCGTGCGGATCGTCTCCAGCGTCAAAGCTCTCAGCGCCTTTGTCGATATGCTGTGAGAGAAGCACTGCCGCTCGGCGCGTTCGATCGTCAGCGTATAGGTCGAGCAGTTGTAGGAATCCATCAGTTTTCCGTCTTCCGGCTCTGTCCCGGACTTGTACTGACGATGGTTGTACATTTTCGCGCCGCAGTCCGCACAGAAAACAAGGCCGGTAAAGGGGTTTGCTTCACCGGTCGTGTCGATCCGGTGCTTGGCGCGCTTTGTTTTCTGCGCGAGCTTCCAGGTCTCCTCATCCACGATCGCTTCATGTGTATTCTCAAAGATGAGCCAATCTTCCGGATCGTTTTTAACGCGTTTGTCCTTGTACGACTTCTTGGAGGTGCGGAAATTGACCGTATGCCCCATGTATTCCGGGTGTGCAAGGATGGCCTTGACACTCTCTCCGTACCAATCATAAGGCCGGGATTCATCAATCAGGTTCTTGTGTGTTCCTCGTCCATGCTTGGCAAGATAATAGGCCGGTGATTCTACTTTTTCCGCGGTCAGAATGGCCGAAATGTCATAGGGGCCGTGACCTTCCACCGCAAGGCGAAAAATGCGTCTGACAACTGCGGCGGCTTCCTCGTCGATCAGCCAATGATCCTTATCATCCGGGTCTTTCTTATACCCATAGATCGCGCTGTTTGTTGTGGGCTTGCCGGAATTTCCCTTGACCTTATAGGCCGCGGCAACCTTCCGGGACTGATCACGCAGATACCACTCATTCATGATATTGAGGAACGGGGCAAATTCGTTGCTGCTCTGATCCTCACTGTCCACGTTGTTGGCAATGGCGATGAAGTGGACGCCGTGCTCCCTGAAAAAGATCTCCGTATAAAAGCCGGTCTGCAAATAATTACGTCCTACGCGGGACATGTCTTTGACCAACACAGTGCCGACGAGGCCCGCCTCAATATCCCGGATCAGACGTTTCCAATCCGGGCGATCAAAGTTGCCTCCGCTCCAGCCGTCGTCCGTATAATGGACGATGTTCGTATAGCCATTTTGTTCCGCATAGGACTCGAGGTAGCGTTTTTGCGTCTGGATCGAATTCGAGTCCCCAACGATGTCGTCATCTCTGGAGAGTCGTTCGTACAGCGCAGTGATTTTTTCTTCCGTCTGTCTGATGGCCATTAGGCGCTCCTTTCAGACTGGCGGCTCGTTTGTGGTAAGGGCATTATACCACAGGTTTCAGCGTTTGCCAATTCTTCATTATTGATCATGTGAAAGATTATCTCCTCAAAATTCGTAGATTCCGTCTCGGAACAGTAAGCCCGGACGGTATAGTTGGTTGAGCCGATCCGTCGGCTCAGGGAAAACGCCGGGGTCTTCGTCGCTTCCATAGAGCTCCTTTCCGTGCTCTTTGCACTCGTTGTTTTTGGATTTGGTGTTGGGTTTTCATAAAGAATTCCTTTCTGCCGGTTGAACCGGCGATGTTTTTGGGTTTGCTACGGTTTGTTCAGATGCATAGGCAGATACCTCCTTGATAAAAAGTGACAGCAGTTATTTAAAAACGAAAACACGTTTTTCCTAACTGCTCCCTCTACTTATAGGAGAACTGCAGACCAATTTCGGAACTGTTTTGAAATAGAAAATAAAAACTTTTTGTAAACACATACAAGCTGTGCTATACTGTTGCTATCCCGTGGAAAAGGAGGCGGACCGGTGGCAAAAAAGAAGGCCAAAAAGAAAGAGCCCGAATTCGACGATTACGAATACGGGTACGGCTACGACTATCTTCTCGATGACGAGCAACAAAAAAAGCCCACCGACACCGCTGACGATGCCGATGGGCCGGAGGAAGACGATGAAGGGGCCTGGTGGGAGGATGAGCCGGAGGAAAAAGTTCTGGCTCGCATCCGCCGTTCTTATCTCGAAGACTATCGGGAGGATTACCGCGAGAGCAAGCCGGATGATGAAGCAGTAGAGGTCCCGTTGGAGAATCTGCTGCTGGACGGCGTGGCGCTGGAGCTGAAGCTCGCCCCAGAAGCGATCGAGGATCTGGAGGAAAGCGCCGGGCGAAAGCTCTTGGTGCGCGAGCTCCGGGAAGAAGCTCTCCGCCGCTATGAAGAGTCCGCCCGCACAGTGCAGGATTTCAAGAATGTTCATGTCACCTGGGACAAGCTGGACGCCAACCGGGAACGCAGGGATCGCTATCATGAGCTGCTGCGCGGTAATGTCCCCATAGACTACAAGGTGGACTATGCGTCTACGACCTTTGTTCCCCGCTGGAGGAATGATCCGATGGAACGACAGCTGCTGCGCGGGTATTTCCTGGACTATTTCTATGACTGCCCCTATGAGATGCACGACCTGACCAGCAAGGAATACCTGCGGCAGATCGTCAAAGGACTGAAAGAGGAACATAAGGAGATCTTCTATTTCCTGTTCCTCCGTCAGTTCAGCCCGCAGTATTTGGCGCTGATGCGGGGACAGACAGATCGAAACATTCGGAAGGTACGGGATACCGTGCTGCGGAAGATCCATAAGAAGATGGTTAAGCAGCTTCACGCGATGCAGGAAAACGGTTATATCCCAAGCGAAAGAGAATTGCGGTTCCTGCAGGAATGGAGCGCCGCCACAGATAAGGACGAGGAGGGACAGCCTGATGACGAATATCTTTGAACATACCCGCGCCAGCTGGGTGCGCTATTCGGATTATGAATGGAGAACTGCCGAAAACGGCAAGGACTATCTGCTGCCGGCCAAAGATGCGCAGCCCAAGCCCTATGATCCTATGGAGGACGCGGATAACCTGGTGCTGGCCGCGGCGGATATTGGCCTGATGTTGTTTCACAAGAACTCAGAGAAAGCAATCAAGGCGGCTATGCAGGCATTTGCCTGCAAGTATGGCCTGTTGGGGATCATGACAGCCATGCCCACCACAGCCAAATTCATCGAATATGAGAAGGTCTATTTCCATAAGAACCAGATCATTCCGACAGAGACGATGGACACCGAGGACTACATCAGCCTGTTCTTCCCGTTTCGCAAGCCGGACTTTCACAAGAAGGGCGTAGAATCCGTTTGGAACACGAATGACCGCATGGAGATCGCTCTGGTCATGACCTACAAAATGGAGCCGCAGGCCATGGTGATGAGCTTCATGCGGGATTATGGAGAGCAGTATGATTGGCTCGCATCTGTATTCCGGGACTGGGCTTTCACGCTGGTAACGGCCACACTCTATGAGATCGACCGGGATCGGCTGGATGATATGACGCTGGAGATCTACCGTAAGGGGATGGCGGCTTTTGAAGGCAACACGCCGACCTATCATCTGGAGCTGCGGGAGTACCCGACACTGGTGTGGGATTTTCACTCACTGCTGCTGAACGTTCAGCTCCTGTTCTCCATGACGCTGACAGATGAGAAAAACCCGCTGAAGATCTGCCACCAGTGCCAGCGCCCCTTCATCGCAGGCAAAGCAGATGCGGAATACTGCTCTCCCGCTTGCCGCGAGCAGCACAAGAAGGAGAAGGGCAAGAAATAAGGGTATGACAAAAAAGACCGACCCGCCCTCTTTGTAGCAGGGAAAATCAGACGGAACAACCTATCATACTCGTGTAATAATACAAAATGGAGTATAAAGGAAATGATTAGAAAGACAACGAAAGAGATTCTTACGGAGTCGTTTGTCGAGCTTGCGGAAGCAAAGCCGATCGACAAGATCTCCGTTATGGAGATTGTGGAAAACTGCTCGATGACGAAGCCTACCTTTTACAGGTACTTCAAGGACAAATATGACCTGATCGCATGGATCTATGTTCAGGAAGCGCAGAAGAATGTGGACAGGATCGGAACGGGCGGCTATGTGTGGCGGGATACGCTGCTTGATGGTCTGCGCTATTACGACAAGAACCGCAAGTTGATGGTGAACGCGCTCAAGCATACGAGCGGAAGAGACTCTTTCATCAACCAGATCAACAAGACAGATATCGAGTACATAACAGAGGAGATCAAGAAGAAGCTGGGCGTTAAAAAACTCCCGGAGGATATGATTGCATTGATCAGAATCTATTGTTATGGCACCGGTCAGTATCTCTGTGGCTGGCTTTTGGACAGCAAGCCGGTTTCCTGCGAGACAGCAGCCAAGGTCATGGAGGCCGCTATCCCGGAGCAGCTGAAACCCTTCCTGTGCGAATAAACCTTTACTCTTTCGCTAAAAAGTAAAGTCATGATACGGATGCCAGAAGGTGTAACTCGACACTCACGCGCTGATCCGTTATGATGTAGTTGCGCACGACAAGAAAGCGCACGACTACATTACATAACGATCAGGGGGTATACTCATGACACGCGAAGAAAAGATCAAGATGCTCAACGATTATGCAGCAGCCTGGTATTCCAGTTCTCAGGCGGACTTCATTCACGAGGCGACCTTCCGGGCGCAGGGCTTTGGAAAGTTTGCGGATCTCTGCAAAGAGGAAGGGGAAGAGGAACTGGACGAGGCCAAGAAATGCACGGAAAGAGTCCTGGCCCTTGGCGGTCAGCCCGTGTTCGGATGCGTGGAGCAGCCGATTTTCTGCGAGATCAAAGACCTCCTGAAGGATTGGGACGACGGTTTTAAGGAGCAGAAGGGCGTGGAAGAGCTCGAAAAGATCGCAGCCGCTCTTACGGATGACTCCATCACCAGAAAGCTTATGGAGAGCTTTGTCGAGTGTGAGTCCGAGCACCGTTCCTGGGTGGCAAAGCATCTGGGTATCATCGCAAAGATCGGCTACGAGAACTATCTGATCGAGCAGCTCGGCTAAGACGCGGGAGATATGACTATGACCGAGATCGAAAAAGTATATCAGTTTTTGGACGAAGCACATACCTATTACCTCGCCACGGTGGAGGGCGACCAGCCGCGCGTGAGAGCCTTTGGCACGGCGCTGCTGTACGATGGAAAGCTGTATATCCAGACGGGTAAGGTCAAGCCGGTTTCCCATCAGATCGCAGCAAATCCCAAGGTGGAGATTTGCGCCTTCAAGGGCGGCAAGTGGGTCCGCATCGCCGGGGAGCTTGCCAATGACGACAACCGTGACGTCAAGGTCGCCATGCTCGAGAAGATGCCGAGCCTCAAGGGAGCCTACAGTGCGGATGACGACAATATGCAGATGCTGTATTTTAAGAACGCTACCGCTACTTTCAGCTCCTTTACCGAGGCGCCGGAAACCGTTACTTTCTAAGCATAAAAGAAGATCGTTTTAAGAGGCTGACGCTGCATGACGCGCGCCGGCCTCTTTTCTAAAGGGGACGGTATCTCAATATGAACGGAACACAGACACATGAGGCGTGCCCGCGTCTGGAAGACCAACTCTGTTTTCCCCTCTATGCATGCGCCAAAGAGGTCGTGCGGCAATACCGGGAGCCGCTGGAGGCGCTGAATCTGACCTATACGCAGTATCTGGTCATGATGGTCCTTTGGGAACACGGCGGAATGACCGAGGGAGAACTCGGAAGAAAGATCCATCTGAACTCCGGGACCCTCGCGCCGCTTCTGAAGCGTCTGGATAAGGCGGGGTATATTCATCGAACCAGACCGGATAACAACGAGCGAAAGCTATTCCTTTCTCTCACGGAGGAGGGTGAAAAGCTGCGGGAGAAGGCCACCCAGGTCCCTGGGCAGATGCAGGGCTGCATCCCCCTTTCAGAGGAGGAACTGCTGGTGCTGCGGGACTTGCTGAAGCGTGCACTTGCCGGAATGGATGTAAGATTGGAAGGAGGCATTTAAGATGCTGGAAATCGGAGTTCAAGCCCCGGAATTCACCCTGCCGGATCAGAACGGAAAACTTCACAGCCTGTCGGATTACAGGGGCAAAAAGGTTATTCTCTATTTTTACCCGAAGGACATGACCGGCGGCTGCACCAGTCAGGCCTGCAATTTCCGTGACCGCTATCCGCAGATTCAGGAGAAGGGCGCGGTGGTGCTCGGGGTGAGCAAGGACAGCGTGGCGTCCCATAAGCAGTTTGAGGAGAAGCATGGGCTGCCGTATCCGCTTCTGGCGGATGAAGACATGCAGGTCATCACGGCCTATGACGTCCGGAAGCCAGGTAAGGACGGGAAGCCGACCAAAAGCCTGATCCGTTCCACCTATCTGATTGATGAAAACGGGATCATCGTAAAGGCCTTCGGCGGCGTCAAGCCGAAGGAAAACGCCGGGCAGATGCTGGAAGCTTTGTCATAATTCATTTCTTTAAGGAGGATTCTCATGGAGATCAAAGCAGTCAAATTCAGAACAGGCGGATTCTACGCACAGCCCTTTGTCTTCGGCGGCGAAGAAGGGTCGGAGAAATTCGATCCCCAGATCCGCTATCGCGGCAGCCTGCAGAACTATCTGATCGACACCGGGGACGAGGTGATCCTGGTGGATACCGGTCTGCCCGCCGGGACGCCGGAGGAAGTGCCGGACGAGACGAGCATCCTGTACACGGGCAAGGATATCTGCAGCTACATGGAAGCTTTCGCGGCTCTGGGTTACAAGCCGGAGCAGGTGACGAAGATCTTGCTCACCCACAAGCACGGCGATCACTCCGGCGAGCTCCGGTCCTTCCCAAACGCGCAGATCTTTGTGAACGAGGACGAACTGAGCGCGCCCGAGCTACAGGGCATCCCCAATCTTGTGCCGGTGAGCTTTACCGACGGCGCCTATTATAACTTCCCGGCCAGTCAGAAGATCCGGGACGGTATCACCTTCATCAAGGCCAAGGGCCACACCAACGGCAACAGCATCGTGATCGTGGAAAATGACGGGCTGTTCTACATGATCCATGGCGATATCACCTATGTGGACGAGGCTCTGTACGAGAACAAGCTGTCCGTCGTGTTTGACGATCTGGCGGCGGATCGCGAGACCATGGATCGGGTGCGGGAATTCGTCCGCAAGCACCCCACGGTTTACTGCGGGACCCACACGCCCCAGGGCTATGAGAACCTGGAGGCCAAGCGCGTGATGGACCTGGACAACCCGGTTCCGACGGTTTATGCCAAGGTCGATTTCACAAAAGTCGAGGCCACCGGCAAATATGTCTGTTCCATCTGCGGATACGTCTACGATCCTGCTGAGCATGACGGCGTAGCTTTTGAGGATCTCCCCGATGACTGGAAGTGCCCCCGCTGCAAGCAGGGTAAAGAGAAGTTCAACAAAGCATAAGGAGGAACTGAAAATGGCAGAGACTGATAAGCGCGACGCCGTGAGCCTGGGTGACGGCCGATACAAGTGCCCCTGCGGTTACATCTACGATCCAGCGAAGGGCGACCCGAAGCACGATATCCCCGCCGGGACGAAGTTTGAGGATCTCCCTGACGACTGGCGCTGCCCGCGATGCAAGAAAACCAAGGATAAATTTAAAGCGCTTTAATTCTGCAATGACAATATTTTTTGGAGGTATTTGGCCATGAAGAAGACAACTGTATTCCTTTGCGGGCTGTGCACCGGGCTGTGCCTGGTCATGCTCTGGCTCCATCGGAGACTGATTGTTGCCGCGATCAAAGGTGAGAAGCTGCCGGAGGCTCCGGAAAGCTGCCCGGCGTACAAGAAGAAGTAAAAGCTCAGAAACAAAAATGAGGCGCAGAAAGCGGGCCGCAACAACCTTCCTGTGGAAATGAACGCTTTCTGCGTCTTTGCCAAAACACGGACTGTTCCCCGTAAGATCCTGTAAGCCCCAATAAAAGATAACGGAGGCGCACAAAATGACGATTTGCTATTTCACCGCCACGGGAAACTGCCTGTATGTTGCCAGCAGGATCGGTGGTACGCTGCTGTCCATCCCGCAGCTGATGCGACAGGAACGCATCGAGATCGAGGATGAGGCCGTCGGCGTCGTCTGCCCGGTATACAATGCTGAAATGCCGATGATGGTGCGGGACTTTATGAGAAAGGCCAGCATCCGGACCGGGTATTTCTTTTTCGTCTATACCTACGGCATGGGCTATGGCGAGGCCTTTGCCCACGCGAAACTGGCCGCCGAGGAGGCCGGGCTCACGCTCCGCTATGTGAACGCTGTCCAGATGGTGGACAATTTCCTGCCCTATTTTGATATGCAGGAGCAGATCGACACCCTGCCGCAGAAGAATGTGGAGGGACAGCTGGACGCCGTATGCGCCGAAATCGCCGCCCGGAAGACCGTCGATGTCAGGATCACGCCCATCACCAAGGCGCAGATGGCCCTGTACCATAAAAGGCTGGCCGACCGATGGCTACGGAAGGACACGGCCCTGTCCTACACCGTGAGCGGCGACTGTATTCACTGCGGGGTCTGTGCCAAGGTCTGCCCGGCGAACAACATCACGGTCACCGCGGAGGGCGTGCGCTTCTCCGATCATTGCGAGGTCTGTTATGCCTGCCTGCAAAACTGCCCGCAGAGCGCGATCCATCTACCATTGGAGGCAGGAACGGCGCACTTTCGCAATGAGCATGTGACGCTCAATGATATTATTCAGTCCAATGAATAAAGGAGCTTGCTGACTATGGCAAAGAAGGAATTAAAGCTGCGCGCTGTCGTTGCGCCGACGGAAACGGTTATCGTCTCGGCCTATGACCCGGATGGCAAGGCCGACGCCTGCACCCTGGCCTTCTATATGGTCAGCAGCCACGTGCCGCCATGCGTGACCGTTGGGATCAACGCCACACAGAAGCGGAAAACCCTCAAGGATATGCTGGAGACAAAGGCTTTTGTCCTCGGCTTTCCCGGCGCTCATCAGGTGAGGGAAGCAGACTATCTGGGCGTGGAATCCGGCTATAAAACGGATAAGCTCAAAAACATCGGCTTTACCACAAGTCCGGCGCAGACCGTCCATGCGCCGATCATCAACGAACTGCCGCTGTCGCTGGAGTGTGAGATCATCCATACCGTCACGATTGGCAGTCATATGCAGGTGACGGGTGAAGTCAAGCGTATCCTGGCGGACGAGTCCATCCTGAACGAGAGAGGCCGTATCGTGGTGGAAAAGCTGCAGCCCATCCTCTACGACGAGGAAGAGGGGCTTTATCTGGGGCTGGGTGACAAGCTCGCTGACGCTTTCCGTCCGGGAATTGAAATCATGAAAGCATGGGAGGCAAAAAGCCATGACTAAGAAAATCGTCGCTGTCAATGCCAGCCCGCGCAAGGGCTGGAACACCGACAGCCTTGTGACCGAGGCCGTCAAGGGCGCCGAAGCCGCCGGGGCGGTCGTTGAGAAGTTTGATCTGTATCGGCTGGAAAAGTATACAGGCTGCATCTCCTGCTTTGGTTGCAAGAAGGAAAAGAACAAGGGCCACTGCATCTGCCGCGACGGTTTGACGCCGGTGCTGGACGCTATCCGGGAATCCGATGGCCTGATCATCGGTTCTCCCAATTATCTTGGGGAAATGAGCGCCTCCTTCCGTGCGCTGTATGAGCGGCTGGTGTTCCAGAATCTCACCTACAACGCGGATACCCCCTGCTGCAACCCGAATCCGATCCCGGTTTTGCTCATCATGACCAGCAACGCGCCGGATACCGGATACCTGAACCTGATGCGGAACTACCAGCGCACACTGAGCGGGTTCGTCGGCCCCACCGAACTTCTCATCAGTGGTGACACGCTGCAGCTCAAGGACTACAGCAAGACGGACTGGCCCTGGTATTTTGATGGGGAGGCCAAAAAGCTACGGCATGAGACAGTCTTCCCGCAGGAGATGCAGAAAGCCTTTGAAATGGGGAAAGCTTTGATCCGGGCTGACTGATCGGGAACTTGTAAAAACGATGCAAACATCCCTTTTACCCGATGTCATCCAATTCATTGCCGCCAAATATGGTGGCGAGGCGGAGCGCCCCTGGCTTCGTGCTCCGGCCTATATCGTTTTCCGGCACAAGGATAACCAGCGGATCTATGCGATTGCAGCCACTGTGCCGCTGACCAAGCTTGGATTGAAGGACGAGTCGCCTATTGATGTTCTCACACTGAAGGTCGGAGATCTGCTGTTGAAAGACATTCTTCAGGAGCAGGAAGGCTTTTTCCCTGGCCTCGGCTTTGGTGAGCGAGCGTGGATCACGATCCTATTGGATGGAACCGTCGCATTGGAAGATATTAAATCTCATATTGACCGGAGTTTCCTTCTCACAGCTTCACACAGGTCAAAAAAAGGCCAAGAATTGTGACAGATACATCTGCCATAACTCTTGGCCTTTTTTATATTTCTCTCATTTGACCTTCGATCAAGATATCCATCATGATCTTTGCGCCGACCTTGAATCCGTAGCAAAAAGTTTCGCAGTCGGTCAAAATGTTGACCTCTCGCTGGGCTGTCATGTATTCTTCGAAGAATTCCTTTTGTTTTTCCGATAAGGAGGCGGTTAGCGCATCCCCGGCTTTTACAGTTTCATCCAGCGCCTTGGCGTACTGGCTGTTTCGCTTGAACATTCGCTCGCCCGGACGCACATTACCTATATAAAGGTCTTCCAAAACAAGCATTCCGGCACCCTCCTCAGCAGTACACGAGTTCGTGCAGCACAATCTCTTCGGCGCGGCTTAGGATGCTGTTCATCCGTCTGACCCACTCCATTTGATCGGTGGCTTTGAGAGCTTCGGTTGCGCCTTGCTGGACCTTCATCTGCTGGGCAATCAGCTCGATCCGGTCCATGCAGGTTTGATCAATTTCGGCAAGATGCTGATTCAGCTTGCCTGACAACAGAAGATTGTAATATACGACCGGTTGATGTTCTTTCAGATACCGCTTGCGCATGCGACCAAACTTTCCAACTGGCTGCTGCTCTTCCTCAGCAAGAACAAGATTGGGAATGAGATAGCCCCCACATTGAGAATACGTGATTTCCATAGTTAATGGCTCCTTTCATAAAATGAAACTTACAGTTACAAGAAAAAGCCCCTTCGGGCTCGTTTTCCTCCTTTCCCATAACTGTCGAGCCATTTCCCACAAACGAGCCGCAGTCATGATGTAATAGAAGGATAAAACCTTCCTTTACAAATTACATCATGGTTCGATATGGAATTACTCTCGCCTTGCAATTCATCCTCGTGGGACAATCTCGGATAAAGGGCGGTAATGAGGTTTTGGGTGGCTTGTCTTAACATAAAATCCTCCGTTTCCGACAGCCAGCCCCACTATTCCGTGGTTTCATTGTACCACGGAACGGCGGGGGCTGTACAGCGGCAAAAGCGTTAAATTTGCTTCTTTACAGCTTTTCAATTTTCCGATTTTTATGGTATGGGTTGTCGTCCCATATTTGCAGTAGAAAAGTTCATAACTCCGTGGTATACTCTGATTTAACAAAAAAATCAGAAGTTAAAGGAGAAAACATGAAGTATACAATAGATGAATTAACCGCGGCCAAAAGGCAAATTGATTCAACTCTGCACAAGCTAAGAGAAACAGTAAAAACATTTGAATCAAAGGATAATTCCGAGCGTTATAAATCACAAATCACATTGGCAAAGAGAAGAATAAAAGCCTTTGAAATTGCAAATTATTTTATAGAGAATGAGATTAAGAATTGCTAAAGCACTTCCGATTTTCGTTCCAGCGGTCATGCTCCCTGGCATGGCCGCTTTTCCATGCCCCGGTTCACGCCGGATAAGTCGGCTCCTGTGTAGCAGCGGCTTCCGCTTCCAGTACCCGCGCCATTTTGTCGGCGGCTGTGGTTGTGGTGTCTTTCTTGAAATAGCCGGACACGACAAGGACGGAATTGCCCATGCGGATTTCCGTCACACAGTCAGGGCGGCGGGTGGTGCGGGTGTCGTGCTGCTTGTTATCTGCCATAGGCAATACTCCTTTCAGTCGGTAATCAGTTTCTTCATGCTCTCCATTTTCCGCTTGGCGGTTTCCTGCCGGAAGTTGTCGCCGGTAAAGCGTACCGGGACGCACATGGAAAGCAGGCGGTCATAAATCCGGGAATGGGCGGTGTCCTCCGGGTTGTGCAGGTCGTCCAGCGTAAGGTTGGTCGTGACGATCAGCGGCTTGCCGCTGCGGTAACGGCTGTCAATCACATTGAACACCTGTTCCAGCCCGTATTCCGTCCCGCGTTCCATGCCGAAGTCGTCAAGGATCAGCAGCGGATAACGACAAAGGCGGGAAATGTACTCGTTGCGCCCCTCAAAGCTGGCGGCAAGGTCATTGAGGATAAGAGCAAAGTTCGTCATGCGGACGGGGATTTCTTTCTCCATGAGGGCGTTTGCGATACAGCCTGCAAGGTAGCTTTTGCCGGTGCCTACGCCGCCCCAGAACAGGCAGCCGATATTGTCTGTCCGCATATCTTCCCAATGCTCCACATACCGGCGGGCAAGCCCGGTCTGCGGGTTCCTGCCGTTGTCGTTCTCGAAAGTCCAGTCCCGCATGGTGGGGTCGGTAAAGCCCCGGCGTTTCAGTTCTTCCACGGTGTCAAGGTGTCTGCGCCGCTTTTCGGCGGCTTCCCGTTCCTCGCGGGCGGTTCTCTGGCAGTCGCACTCTGCCGGGTGGCGGTCGCGCCCGAAGATAGCGGCCTTATCCGGCGCAAAATAGGCTTCTTTCGGCTTGCGGCACTTGCCGCAGTACAGTAAACCGTCCTCGCCGGTGTAGTCCTCCGGCTCCGGGATGGTGGTCGTCATATTCTCCAAAACCGCGTTGATTTCATTCTTCATAAACTCTCGCCCTCCTTGCATGAGTAGTCTGGTATGCCCTTTTTAGGGGCTTCCTTTTTGTCGTTCCCCGCCCATATCCGCAGGGCGGCGGCATAGTTCTGGTAGCTTTTCCCGTTGGCGGCAAGGTAGCGGCTCATTTCCTCGATGAACCGTTCCAGCCTGTCAGGGTACTCTGCCTGCAACTCGTCGTATTCGGTCTGTGACAGAAAAATATTTCCATATCGGCCATAGGGCGCGGACGGCCCCCCACTCACTCCCTTTGTTTGGCTCTCTGTAAGGTTGTTTATAGTAGTTTGGTTAGGGGACGGTTTTCCGACCATCATAAGGTCGGTTTTCTGACCATCAGTAGGACGGTTTTCCGGCTCTATGAGGGGCGGACTTCCGGCCATCAGTTGGTCTGAAAACTGTACCTGTGGCACTGGCGGTACTTTGACATAAAGCCGGTTCGGTGCGGAGAAGCCGCCCCGTTCCCGTTCCAACAGCCCCGCCGTGTCCAGTTCATTAAGCGCCCCCTTGATGGTGGTGCTGCCTTTATCCAGTATTTCTGCTATCTCCGCGATGGGATAGATAATATAAATCCTGCCCTCGTCGTCCAGCCACTTGTTTTTCTGGGAGAGGGTGGAACGGTCTAACAGCAGCGAATACAGCAGCTTGGCGGTCTGTGAAATCTCCATTTTCAGCAGGAAACGGGGATACGGCAGATAGGCGGGCAGCCGCGTGTCTGCCCTGATATAATCAGCGATAGGATCACCTCCCTGTGTTCGGGTTGATTTTGGCGTATTGTCACGCATTAAAACGCCGTTTCCGGGGGAAAAGGATAAATGTATCGCGTACCCTTTGACACCCACGAAAAAAGCCTTGATTTATGCGGGTTTGAAAGGCTCTAAAGCGTGACATCTCTGCCTTTGTTTCCGCTTTCTCTCGGCGGCTTTGATTTTCTTCATGCGCCCGGCGCAGTCGGGGCAGTATTTTCCCCGGTTGGATTTGGGGACAAAGGCCGCCCCGCAGACGGCACACCGTTTCCGGCTTCCCCGGCACAAGAGGGCTGCGGCCAGCTCCCCGTCAAGGGGCAGGACAGCCACACGGAACCAGTGGCACATGAGGGAATAGGAAATGCTCTGGACGCACACGCAAGGCTCCCCGTCGTCCAACAGCAGGCAGTTCCCCTCGTCGTAGTTACAGCACTCATGTACCAGCCGCCGCGCCCGCCGGTGCTGGCGGTAGTCCATGTGGGGCAGGTTATCGCTCATGGCTCTGCTCCTTTCTGCGGTGCGGCTCGTCCCGGCGCAAAATCTGGTCGATGTTCCGCTTGACGGTCTGCAACTCCTTGAACCGCTGTTTCTGTTCGTGATAGGTGTTATACAGGCCGTCTTTCTCGGAGATAAGCTGCTCGATCTCGGCCTGCAACGCTTTCCGGGCGGGCAGCTTGGTAATGCCATGCGCCTTGAAATACCGGGCTGCTGCGTCGGCTATGATAAAATCGCTCTCATGGGCCTGCCGGTATGCGGCGCGGGCTTTCTCGGATTTCTGTGCCCGCAGCCCGTCGCGGGCGGCCTTGGTCTGGGCGTAGGCCAACACCTGCCGCTGCAACTTCTTTTTCCCTTGCAGCTTCGTTTCCAGTGCTTTCAGTTCGCCGCTGGTCTGGCGCATTTTCTGATAGGCGGTGTCAACGGCGGCTTCTAACTGCTCCGGGGAAGTAAAGCCGTATTGCTGGTAGACGGACAGCGTTTTGGCGGCCTGCTTCAGATTGTGTATCTTCGCCCAGCGTTCATAGCCCCGGCCTTTGCCCTCGGCCATTTTCTGCTCAATGTCCACAAGCCGCTGCACTCCGTCCTGTTTCGGGGCGGCTATCTCGGCTCTGGCAACCTGCAAGCGGTCTTTTATGGTGCGTGGGGGATCGGGGGATCTGGCTGGCGCTTCGGCTGCTCTGGCGGCGTTTTGCTCTAAAACGGCAAAGACAGCGGCGCGGTCAAAATCGTCGCCCAGCTTCCGGGCGGTAATTGGCTTTGTCCTGTCCGGCGTGAGGTAGGAAAGCCGCCCCCGGCTCTCCTTGACGGTCACACCCTCCTGCAGCAACAGAGAGGAAAACTCGTCAAAGCTGGCGGCGGTGGCAAGGGCTTTCCGTAGGGTCTGCCGCAGCTTCTCCTTGTTCGTTTCAAACTTGGTCTGCCGGGGCGTGATACTATCGGCAATCATGGGGGCGTTCTGCTTGTCCAGCGCGGCCTGTCCCTTTTTCTGCGCCCAATACTCCCGGTCGGTGACGCGGTTCTTGCTGCCGTTCAAGAGGTCGATTTGATAAAGCCCCTCCCGGTGGCACATCTCCATGACTTCGGATTTGAAGTAGCGCAGGGCAGCGTCGGTACATCGGTGCTTGCAGCCGACTTTCGTATCGGCCGGCCTGTCCATGTAGGGCAGGAACGGCACTTCCTCAATCCGCAGGCTGTTTATGACGATATGCACATGAATGTTGCCGCTGTGGTTATGCCCGTCCGGGTGGGTGCAGACAAGGGCCTGGTGGCCGGGAAAATGCTCTTTACAGAATTGTTCCCCCAACGCCTGCGCCCGGTCTACGGTCAGGCCGTTGTCCGGCCCGTCCCGCGGGTCAAAGCTGATGATGTAGTGGTGGCTTTTCACATCTTCCCGCCGCTGGTTTTTCTGATAGCGGAGATTGGCCCGCATACACGCAACGGCAAAATCCTCCCCGTCGCAGTTCAGCGTGGACAGCCGGTAGTCCTCGCGGGGGATAAGCCTGCCGGTTTCATCAAGGACGGGCTTCATGGTAAACTCGTCATGCTCAAAGAGAAGATATTGCTCGGCGGCTCCGTAGTCGGCGTTTTTAGAGTTGATATGCTTGAGTGTTGCCAACCGCGTCACCTACTTTCTTGAGGACTTCATACTTGAGGACGGCAAGGTCGGATATGGCGGCGCGTACCTCGCCGGAAAGGGTGTTGTAGGGTACGCCGTATTCGTTCAGATACCGGGCAATCTGATTGAGGTTGCCGCCGATCCTGCCGTACTCGGCTGTCAGCTTCCCGACAGCGGAAAGCAACTCGTCATTGACCGACGACACATGGACAACCGGGCGTATGGTCGCCCGCCGTATCGCCTGCCGGAGAAATTCGGACTGGCTGATACCATAGGGCGCAAGCCGCGCTGTGAAGTCGGCATACTCATCTTCGGACAGCCGGGTTTTCACAACGCGGCTGCGGTGGGGCGTGTTGTATTTCTTTCGCATGGTGTGACCTCCTTTCTCGCCCGTAAGGGCGCATGAGCAGGGTTTGGGGAAGGCACTCCCCAACAAGTTTCCCGCGAGGGGCAAAACTGCAGAATTGCGGATTTTGGCACCGTGGTAGAAACTTGCTCTCCGTGACTGCAAACTTTCTCTCACTTCCGTCCGCCACTTTTTTGGAA
>CAMHMZ010000020.1 GCA_946186375.1 uncultured Clostridia bacterium | reverse complement strand
GGGCTGCTCGTCCTCGGCGGGCTGCTCGTCCTCGGCGGGCTGCTCGTCCTCGGCGAGCTGCTCGTCCTCGGCGGGCTGCTCGTCCTCCGTGGACTTCTCGTCCTCGGCGGGCTGCTCGTCCTCGGCGGGCTGCTCGTCATCGGCGGGCTGCTCGTCCTCCGTGGACTTCTCGTCATCGGCGGGCTGCTCGTCATCGGCGGGCTGCTCGTCATCGGTGACCTGTTCCGTCTCGGAGATTTGCTCGTCCGGGATCGGCGTGGGCGCACTGCCCCACTTGGCCAATGCCGATGCAGGCAGAAGCGAGATCAGCATGAGCACGCACAGGACAAGCGACAGGATCCTTTTCTTCATCTATCGGGCCCTCTCTTTCAAGGTTTTTTGACTTCTTCATGAACAGCCGCCCGCAGACAGCCGTTCACGCCGCGACTCGACCGCCGCGGAGCAGGAAAACGCAGGTGTTTTATGTAAACATACTGCTTGCATAATAATGCTTCTATCATTATAAGGTTCCGTTCACATTATGTCAACATTTTATTCCTATAATTTTTTCAAGTTTTTCTAGTTTTTGACGGCGATCCGGCCTTGCCGCGATCTTACAGCTTCAGTATACAGCCGAAACAATCAATAAACAAATCAATTATCCGGGAAAAATGTGGAAAGGTGATTTTTGAGTTTTCAGAGAAGTAAACGGGAGTTTATCTCTCTCTCCTGAAAACTGAAAACTGACTTCTGAAAACTACGGGCGCGGGCGGTTGGTCAGGCCCCAGTCGCAGAGCTTGTCGAGTACTTCGACGAGAGAATGGCCGCGCTCGGTGAGGCTGTACTCCACGCGCGGCGGGATCTCCGGGTACATGTGCCGCAGGATGAGCCCGTCCCGCTCCAGCTCGCGGAGGTTTGCGCTGAGCGTCTTGTCCGCCACCTTGCCGAGATAGCGCTGCATCTGCTTGAAGCGCACCGGCTCGTACTCCATCAGACAATAGAGAATGACGGGTTTGTATTTGCCGCTGATGAGCGAGAGCGTGTAGCTGTAGCCCGTGTCCTGAAAGCGGGCCTGCTCGATGTTTTTGTCGTTCATACTTTCCTCCCGGTAAGTACCTGTTAAATATGCCAGTACTTGTTCTTTTGATGTGACCATGCTATCATAAGAGCGACCAAAATACAAGAGGCCGCTCAGCGGCCGGAAGGAGCAGCATATGATGAAGGATTTCGGTGTTCAGCCCTACCTCTTCCCCATGCCCGTGTACATGATCGGTACCTATAACGAGGACGGCAGCGTCGACTCCATGCCGATGGCCTGGGGCGGGATCTGCGCGGAGAACATGGTCGCCCTGAACCTTGAGGAGGATCACAAGACCGTCGCCAATCTCAAGGCGCGCGGCGCTTTCACGCTGTCCGTGCCCGGGCGGGACACGCTCGTGGTCTCGGATTACATGGGCATTGCCAGCGCGAACAAGTTTGCCGACAAGTTCGCGCGCACCGGGCTGCACGCGGAAAAAAGCAGCCGCGTGGACGCGCCGGTCATCCTCGAATACCCGCTGACGCTCGAGTGCCGCGTCGTTGAGACGCAGGAGCAGCCCTATGGCCTGCGTGTGCTGGGTGAGATCGTCAATGTCCTGGCCGACGAGAAGGTCCTCGACGAAAAGGGCAGGATCGACTGCGGCAAGCTCGACACCTTCCTCTTCGACCAGATGCGCCACGACTATTACGCTGTGGGCGACATCTGCGGCAAGGCCTGGCACTCCGGCGCACCGCTTCTTAAATAGTTTTCAGTTTTCAGTTTTTAGTTTTTAGAATGGTAAACGGTTGTTTAGCGAGAAGTTTGAAATGATGTCGTAGGGGCGCTTCACGAGCGAGCGCGGACACGGTGCAGGCTCGGCGGACGAGCAATGCTCGTCCCTACGGGGGGCGCGGCCTCTTTTCGTAGGGGCCGGCGTCCCCGACGGCCCGGCAGAAGCACCTCAAATATATACAAAAATCCCCGGCGAATTCGTAGAATGGTACGCTTTCGCCGGGGATTAATTCATCTTTTCCGCCCGTACCGCGCGGGCTGTCGAGGGCGCCAGCCCCTACGGCGTAGACGCCGATTTTCTCGCTCTATCCTTCGTTTCTCTTCATTCCGAATTCCGAATTCCGAATTCGTCGCTAAACTCAAATTTGTCGTTCTCCTAAAAACTAAAAACTTAAAACTAAAAACTCTTTTCTTCAGTAAGCCTCAGATAGTCAGCGAGGATCCGGCGGTGCGAGGCGGCGAGGTTTTCGGGCAGGTCCTCCGGCTTGAACCAGCCGAGGCGCTGAGACTCCCCGTCGTTGACCTGCGCCCGGCCCTCATAGTCGCTGCAGGCGTAAGCGGCGTTGACCACATACCACTCGTCGCCGTTTGCCGCCCGGCAGAGCTGCTCCGGCCCGGAATAGACGCCGATGAGCCTCAGCTCGCCCAGGTGCAGCGCCGTCTCCTCAAAGACCTCGCGCCGGGCCGTGTCCTCCAGTGCCTCGCCCAGCTCCATAAGCCCGCCGGGAAAGCACCAGCGTCCCTCCGGCTCGCGCCGCTGCTGCAGCAGCAGCTCCCCTTTTTCGTTCTGCACGACGACCGACGCGCCGCAGAGGTTCAGCCGCCGGTGCCCCACGAGCGCGCGCAGCTCTTCAATATAGCCCATGCTCTCCCCTCCCGTTTCGTATTCTATTATAATAGTATAGGGCTTTCGTGCGGTTCTGTCAAAAAAACTTTCATATTTATCCCCCGGGGGGGCTTGCGGCGGCGGAGCTCAGGCCGTATACTTTGCCCAGATGCATCGAGAATATTGGATCGAGGTGTTTTTCCATGCATATGGCAGACGCGCTGCTCGCTCCCGCCGTAGCCGCCACGATGTACGTGGCCTCCGGCACCGCCGCGGGCGTTTCCATCCATAAGCTCCGCAAGGACGACGAGCCGCAGAAGTTGCCCACCATGGCGGTCACGGCCGCGCTGGTCTTCGCCGGGCAGATGATCAACTACACCATTCCCGGCACCGGCTCCTCCGGCCACATGTGCGGCGGCATGCTGCTCTCCGCGCTGCTCGGGCCGCAGGCGGGCTTTCTGTCGATGATCGTGATCCTCGCGATACAATGTCTGTTCTTCGCCGACGGCGGCCTGATGGCGCTGGGGGCGAACATCTGGAACATGGCCTTTTACGGCTGCTTTGTGGGCTATTATCTCATCTGGCGGCCCATTATTCGCTCCCACTGGTTCGGCAGCGGCAAGGCCGCCCTGCGCGCTCGCGTGATCGCCGCCTCTCTGATCGGCTGCGTCGTCACGCTGCAGCTCGGCGCCTTCTCCGTCGTGCTGGAGACGAGCCTTTCCGGCATCACCGAGCTGCCCTTCGGCGCCTTCCTCGCGCTGATGCAGCCCATCCACCTTGCCATCGGCCTCATCGAAGGTCTGATCACTGCGGCGGTGCTGAGCTTCGTGTTCGAGTCGCGGCCAGAGCTTCTGCGTGACGTGAACGAGAGCGGCGAGCCTCTCCCCGCCAAGCGCTCTCTCAAGGCCGTGATCGCCGTGCTCGCAGCGGTCGCCCTGCTGGTGGGCGGCGGACTGAGCCTGCTGGCCAGCTCCAACCCAGACGGGCTCGAGTGGGCGCTCTTCGGCAACGCCGAGGCCGGCTACAGCGAGAACATGGGTCTGGACGAGGAGGACTTCGGCGTGCAGAGCAAGGCCGCCGAGACCGCCGGCAGCATCCAGGAGGCAACCTCCTTCCTGCCCGACTACGCCTTTGCCGACAACGATACCCCCGTCGGCACCAGCGTGTCCGGCGTCGTCGGCTCGGCGCTCGTGGCGCTCGTGGCCGTGGGGATCTGCCTCGCGGGCGGCTTCTTCCGCAAAAAGAAGAGCTGAGCCCGGCTTAAACTCTGGTTTTCCCCTCTCACTATACACCTCTTCTTCCCCAAAGGGACGCCATTTCGGCGTCCCTTATGGGCGTTTTTAACGTAAAGGAAAATGCTTGCATGAACAAGATGGAAAAGGCGCTGCACGAGCTCGGCGAAATGGACGAGCTGGCCGCGCGCTCCTCCCCGATCCATGAGCTCAACGCGACGGCAAAGCTTCTGAGCACCGTCGTCTACATCGTGACGGTCGTCTCCTTTCCGAAATACGCGCTCTCGGCGCTCGTGCCGCTGCTGCTGTGGCCGGTGCTGCTGTTCCAGGTCTCCGGCATCCCGGTACGCGTCTGCTTTTACAAGCTGCGCATCGTGCTGCCGCTGGTGATGGCGGTGGGGCTTTTTAACCCCTTCTTCGACCGCGCTCCCCTGCTGCAGCTCGGCCCGGTCGCTGTGTCCGGCGGCGTCGTAAGCATGCTGACGCTCATGCTCAAGGGCGTCTTGTGCCTGATGGCCTCGTTTTTACTGATGGCGACGACGCCCATCGACTCGCTCTGTGCCTCGCTTCGGCGCCTGCATGTGCCGAAGATGCTTGTGACGCTGCTGCTGCTGACCTACCGCTACGTCGGTGTGATGACGGAGGAGCTGGCCGTGATGACCGACGCCTATCACCTGCGCGCGCCGGGACAGAAGGGCATACACGTGTCCGCCTGGGGCTCGTTTCTGGGGCAGCTGCTGCTGCGCAGCATGGACCGGGCGCAGGAGCTCTATGCCAGCATGCTGCTGCGCGGCTATCACGAGCATTTCCACTATGCGCCCGTCAAGCCCTTTACGGCCCGCGACGGCGCGTATCTTGTCGGGAGCGCCGCGCTCTTTCTGCTGCTGCGCTTTGTCGACCTGGCGCAGCTGCTGGGCAGCCTGTTTGTGAGGTGAAAAACGATGATCGAATTTCAGAACGTGAGCTTTTCCTATGAAAAGGAGCGGCCCGTGCTGCGGGAGGTCTCCTTCCGCATCGAGACCGGGGAGGCCGTCGGCCTCATCGGTGCAAACGGGGCCGGCAAATCCACCGTCATGAAGCTGCTGCTGGGACTTCTCAGCGGAGAGGGCAAGATCCTCATCGACGGCACGGAGGTCAAAAAGGAAAACCTGAAGGAGATCCGCCGCAAGCTCGGCTTCGTCCTGCAGAATTCCGACAACCAGATGTTCATGCCCACGGTGTACGAGGACATGATGTTCGCCCCGCTCAACTATATGCTCACGCGCGAGGAGGCCGAGGCGCGCGTCGACGCCGTGCTCAAGGAGCTCGGGCTGACGGAGCTGAAGCACCGCCACAACCACCGCATCTCCGGCGGCGAAAAGCGCATGGCCGCCATCGCCACGATCCTCGCCATGGAGCCGGAGGCCGTGTTGATGGACGAGCCGACCTCGGCGCTCGACCCCTATAACCGCCGCGTCGTCATCAATACCATCCGCTCGCTGCGGCAGACCAAGCTCATCACCTCGCACGATCTGGACATGATCCTCGACACCTGCGACCGCGTGATCCTCCTCTCGGGCGGGCGCGTCGCGGCCGACGGCCCGGCGGAAGTCATCCTGCGCGACAAGGCGCTGCTGGAGGCGCATCGGATGGAACTGCCCCTCTGTCTGCAGACACGCAAATAAGACGTTTTTGACAAGAGCGCGCCTTGGTTTTTGCCAAAGCGCGCTCTTTTTCATGCAAATCGGAGAATGCGAAAAAAGCCCTTGCAAACGGCGGGAGGATGGCATATAATCCCGCCAAACAGGAGGCGTTTTATGAAACTCAGCTCTTCCGGGCGCGCGGCGCTGCTGCAGCGCCTGCCCCCGCTCGGGCAGCGCATCACCAAGACGGCGTTCGCGGTCTTTCTGTGTCTGCTCTATTATTATCTGCGCGGCTACCGCGGGCAGGAGATGCCCACCGAGGCCGCCATCACCGCCATCATCTGCATGCAGCCCTATGTGCGCGATACGCGCGACTACGCCATCAGCCGCTTTGAGGGCACCCTGATCGGGACCTTCTGGGGCTTTCTCTTTCTGCTGCTGGTGCTGGCTTTTCCCTCCATCGGCCGTGTGATGCCGCTGCTCTACGCGCTGATGGGCGTGGGGATCCTGGCCTCGCTCTATACGGCGGTGGTCATCCGCAAGCCCGACACCTCTGGCCTGGCCGCGATCGTGTTCATCTGCATCGTGATCGCCTTCCCCGAGATCGAGGAGCCGCTGCGCCAGGCGGGCGACCGCATCTTCGGCGTGCTGCTGGGAACGCTGATCGCCGTGGCGGTCAATCTCTTCCGGCTGCCGCGCCGCAAGAACCGCGATTACGTCTTCTTCGTGCGCATCAAGGATCTCGCGCCCGACCGCTTCTCCTCCATTCCCTCCGCCGCTCTCTTCAAGCTCAATTACCTCTTCGGCGACGGGGCAAAGATCAGCCTCATGTCCGAGCACGCCCCCGCGTTTCTGGGTCTGCAGCTCGGGCAGGCGCCCTTCCCGGTGCCGCTCATCGTGATGGACGGAGCCGCTATCTACGATGGCAGCGAGAACGTCTATCTGTATACCGAGACTGTGCCGCTCTCGTCCTCCGCCTGGCTGCGCGGGCAGCTCGACGCCCACAGCATCAGCTATTTCATTTACACCGTGCACAAAAACAAGACCTGTATCTTCCACCAGGGGGAGATCCGCCCCCAGGAGAAGGTCATTTACGACCGGATGCGCCGCTCACCCTACCGCAGCTATCTCAACGAGGACACCTGTGTCTCGGAGGAGATCGTTTACATCAAGGTGCTCGGCGACAAGGCGCGCATCGAGGCGCTGCACGACGCTCTGCAGCCGCATCTGCTCGCCCACGGGCTGCGCGCCGTCGTGCGGGAGCAGTCGGTCAAGGGCGTGTACGGGCTGTATCTCTACTCCGTGCAGGCCACCTGGCCGCGCGCCGAAGAGCGGCTGATGACGCTGCTTCATCAGGCAGAGCCCGCGCTCTCCCCCGTGGAGGTCTTCCTCCCCGGCGGCTACCACAGCGAGCACGACGCCATGCACCTGCTGCACATCCTCGGCGATCTCTATGAGCCCGTGGCTCTCCCCTGGAACAAAAACAAAGAACTGTGAGGAACCTCCCGTACCTCACAGTTCTTTTTTCATTCGTCGTACTGGTAATAGCCGTGCCGCAGGAGCTGCCCGCCCTGCATCATCACTTCTCCTTTGGCGATCACGGTGTCGATCTGCCCGTCCCGGATCAGCAGCAGATCGGCGTCCGCCCCGCTTTTGAGGCAGCCCTTGCGCGGATAGAGCCCCAGCGCACGCGCCGGGTTTTCTGTGATGAGGCGCAGCGCCTGCTCGAGCGGCAGCACCTCCTGCTCCGTGAGCGCGCGCACGGTTTTCCAGAGGCTCGTCACCTGGCCGACGCCCATGCCGGCCGGCTTTCCGTCGCTGCCCCAGCGGGGCGAGCTGCCGTTGCCGTCGGAGGAGAGCGTCATGCGTTCAATCGGCGCGCCCTCGAGCGCCTTGCGCAGAGCCTCGGCCGTCCGGCGGCTGTTCTGCCCGGCGGTAAAGTCGATCCAGCCTCCGAGCTTTGCATATTCCACCGCGTCGTCCAGAACGCGCGCAACGTGCGTCGGGCGCAGGAGCTCGACGGGGAGGTCGCTCGTCTGCACGATGTGCAGAAGCTTTTTGAGTCCGTCCTTCCCCGGCCCGGTGTGCAGGCAGACGAGGCCGGGCTTGCCGCTCAGAAGCGCAGCGCGCCGCACCTCCGAGGCCGCGCGGATGAGCTCCTGCTCCGTCATGTGCGAGCCGCGGTGGTCGGAGATGGCGAGCTTCAAGCCTAAAATTTCCTGGATGAAGACGATGTCCTTCTCCACCGAGCCCGTCAGCGTCGGCGAAGGATAGGCGTAAGAGCCGGTGAGACAGAAGGCCGTGACGCCCTCCTCGTTGAGAGCCTTCGTCTTCGCGACAAGGTTTTCCACGCTGCGCGTCGTCCCGTCCGTCCCCAGAAGGCCCACCACCGTCGTCACGCCGCCGCGCACAAGCTGCTCCAGACTGATCTCCCGGATGCGGCTGCGGAAGCTGTCCTCCCCGCCGCCGCCGGTCACGTGCACATGCTGGTCGAGAAAGCCCGGCACGGCGAGCATCCCCGTCCCGTCGATCTCGCGCATACCGCGGGTGCGGAAGGTGGAATTCTCCCGCAAAAAGACGATTTTGTCAAAGGACAGGAGGATGTCCCGCCTGCCGAGCTTTTCGGGCGCATAGACCTCCGCGCCCCGGATCATCGTAAACATGGCGACCTCCTACCAGTCGTTTTCTTCATAGATGCGCCGCAGTCTCGCGATCTCCTCTTCCGGCAGCGGCGGCTGCGTTGGGTCGGTGCCGGTGCGGAAGCAGGCCTCAAAATAGGGGATGACGTCGACGGCAGTTCTCTCGCGGCGCAGATCCACGCGCGCGAAGAGGCCGTTATCCAGCTCGAAGATCGCGTGGTCGCGGTAATAGCCGATATAGGATGTGATGCGCGGCTTGCGCCAGGTCTTTTGGCTGAGCGCCAGAAGCTCGGGCGTGTCCGCGACGAAGACGGTCTCCCCCTCCCATTTTTCCGCCTCGCCCAGAGCGATGCGCACGGCTTCGTCAAGCGGGAAACGGTAATACCAGGTAGAGAGGAAGGGCGTGACAAGGCTTTTGCAGCCGAGCGAGGAGGCCAGAGCAAAGAGGCTTTCATAGCAGCGGTGCAGCACCAGCAGTTCGTTGGCCTTGCCCGTCAGCCAGCGGGGCGCGGCCGTATAGAGAACGTGTCGGAAGGGCAGCGCCCCGCTCTCGGCCAGATCGGCAGAGCCCACCGGCAGCATGACGCGGCGGCGGTGGATCGAGGCGCGAAGCCTCTCGCCGCCCGCCTCCTCCAGACGCAGGCAGCTCGAACCCTCGGCCGCGTCGAAGGCGATCTCGACGGCCAGCACCGCGGCGTCGGCCCTGACGGACAGGATATCCTCCTGTGTGACATGCACAGGCATGTCTCAGCCCTCCCCTTTGATGGCCGCAAGCATTTTCCGCAGACTCTCGGACTTCTCCATCGGAAAGCTGAACTCCCCGGCCGTCGTCTTCAGCAGCAGCGTCGGCCGCTTTTCCGTGACCGCCACGCATTTGCCGGCGGTAATGCTGCGGTGCGACTCCTCCGCCGTCTCGATGGCCGTGAAGGGGATGTAGTTCCAGCGGAAGCCCGCCGGGATATACAGGGCCTTGGCGCTCAGGCGGTACTGCTCCACGCGCGCGGCGCTTTTGAAGTCCTCCGCGGGCGCGTCAAGGCTCGCGCCGGCGATCATGCTTTTCGGTTCAGCCATGAGGTTTTCCTCCGTTTCAATAGATCGTTCTGAGCGCCTCCGGGGAGACGCCGTACTCCCGGCAGAGCCTCTCGAGCTCCTCCTGCGTGCGCACGAGCTGCAGCTCGCGAAGCTTCCCCGTTTCCCTGTCGCGCAGACAGGCGGTCCGCTCGCCGGTGCAGATGCTGCTGCGCAGCACGAGCTCCCAGTCGCCGGGCGGGAGAAGCGGCGCGGTCTCCTTTTTCCTTCCGAACAGGCGCATGGCCCTCTCCCCTCTCTGTTTCGTCTGTCTTCACTTTATCATACCCGCGCGCTTTCTTCAAGAGCGGCCTTCGCCTTTGTCAAAACGATTGACGGCGGGAGCGATTTGGGCTATCATAAATCCATGTAGAAAAAAGGAGTGACAGACCATGAAAAGCCTCGACAGCTTCCCGAGAGTTTCCCTCGGGGTCTTCCCCACCCCCATCCAGCGGCTGGACAATGTCAGCGCCCTGCTGGGCACGAACGTCTATGTCAAGCGCGACGATCTGACCGGGCTCGGTCTCGGCGGGAACAAGACCCGCAAGCTGGAATTTCTGCTCGCCGACGCGAAGGCACAGGGCGCGCAGCTCGTGTTCACGACAGGCGGCGCGCAGTCGAACCACGCCATGCTCACGGCAGCGGCTTCGGCGCGGCTGGGTCTTAAATGCATCCTCGTGCTCAAAAAGCGCGGCGTCACCGACTGCGTGGGCAATCAGCTGCTCGAAAAGCTGATGGGCACGGATGTGCGCTTTGTGGACACCGACGACTATGCCGATATCTATGAGGAGATGGACCGCATCGGCGCCGAGGCCGGTCTTCCCTACTACAAGATCCCCTGCGGCGGCTCGAACGCCCTGGGGTCGCTTGGTTATGTAAACTGCGTGCGGGAGATCGCCGCGCAGGGCGAGCACTTTGACTTTCTCGTCTGCGCCGAGGGCAGCGGCGGCACCATGGCCGGCCTTGCGCTGGGCGCGAAGCTCTTTCTGCCCGGGACGCGGGTCTGCGGCATGATGGTGGACTCCGATCCCTTCGAGCGCATCACGCTCGAGCTGATGCGGGAGGCGGCGGCGCTTCTGGAAACGGAGCTGCCGCTCAGCGCCGCAGACTTCGAGCTGCGCGATCTCTGCGGCCCCGGCTATGCCATTCCCTCCGCCGAGGGGAACGCGGCCGTCTCGCTGCTGGCCGCGCGCGAGGGGCTCTTCCTCGACCCCGTCTATACCGGCAAGGCCTTTGCGGGTCTCATCCAGATGGCCGAAGAGGGCCGTTTCCGCCCGGAGGACAAGGTGCTGTTTCTGCACTCCGGCGGCGCGGGCGGCCTGTTTGCGGTCTCTTGAATTTGTCGACACTTCATCATTTTTATAAGGAGGATCCCCCATGTTTCTCAAGCTGACCAAAGCCTTCGGAAAACCGATCTGCGTGGCGCTGTACGCGGCCTTCGCGTGGCTCTGCGCCAAAAAGAAGCCCCTGCCGCTGCTGGTGCTGTTTGGCATGCACGCGGCGGAGTATGTGCTCATCGGCCGCCGCACCGCCGAGGAGAAAGGCCTCAGCGCCGCGGAGGGCGCCGTCCAGTGCCTCGCCTTCGGCTTCACCTGGTGGCTGCCCCTGAGGCATTGAGTTTTTAGTTCATAGTTTATAGTTTTCAGAAAGAGAAACGGCAGTTTATCGCTGAGTTTGAAATGATGCCGTAGGGGCGGCTATCAGCCGCCCGCGGACACGGTACTGGTTTGACGGGCGGCTGATAGCCGCCCCTACAACGCGAACGTCAATTTCCTCGCTCTATCCTTCGTTTCCCTTCATTCCGAATTCCGAACTCCGCATTCCGAATTTTTCGCTAAACTCTGATTTGTCGCGCTCCTAAAAACTAAAAACTTAAAACTAAAAACTGAAGAAGGGACCGGGGATGAGAAAAACTGCGTTTTTCTCATCCCCGGTCCCTTTTGTTCACAGTCGGCGGTAGATGGACGTGAGCTTCTTCAGCCGGCGTGCAAGCTCCTTCGAGTCTGCGCCGGGCTTCATGCGCCACTGCCAGTTGCCGTCGGCGCGGCCGGGCGTGTTCATGCGCGCCCAGGGGCCGAGCTCCAGCAGATCCTGCATCTGCACGACGAACAGGCGCGAGGGCGTGGCCATACCGGTGCGGATCATGCCCCAGCACCAGCCCTCCTCGCGGGTGATGTGCATGTACTCGCGGGCGTAACGCAGAAAGCGCTGTCCCCTGCCCGCTTTGACCCAGCCCTTGACGGTCTCGTTGTCGTGAGTACCGATGTAGCAGATGCTGTTGGGCTGGCAGTTATGCGGGGCGTAGCCGGACTCGCCGTCCGGGTCAAAGCCGAAGTGCAGCACCTTCATGCCGGGAAAACCCGAATCGGCCAGGAGCTTCTCGACCTCGGGCGTCGTGTAGCCCAGATCCTCGGCGATGAAGCTCAGGCCGGGGAACCAGTTTTTCAGCACGCCGATCAGATCCATCCCCGGGCCGGGGCGCCAGCGGCCGATCTTGGCGGTCTTGTTGCCGTAGGGCACGGCCCAGTAGCTCTCGAAGCCGCGGAAGTGGTCCACGCGCAGCATGTCGAAAAGCTTCTGCGCGCCCTCGACGCGGCGGATCCACCAGCCGTAGCCGTCGGCCTTCATGGCGTCCCAGTCATAGAGCGGATTGCCCCAGAGCTGGCCGTCCTCGGTGAAGGCGTCGGGCGGCACGCCCGCGACCTCGGTGGGGATGTTCTGCGCGTCGAGCTGGAAAAACTGCGGCGCGCACCAGACGTCGGCCGAGTCGAGCGCGACATAGATCGGGATATCGCCGATGAACTGCACGCCCTTCGCGTGCGCGTAGTCGCGCAGCGCCGTCCACTGGCGGAAGAAGAGAAACTGCAGGAAGGCGTAAAAGTCCACGTCCTCCCGGAGCTTTTCGCGGTATGCGGTCACGGCCTCCGCTCGGTGCAGGCGGATGCCCTCGTCCGGCCACTCGGTCCAGCTCTTCATGTCGAAATACGCCTTGCAGGCCATGAAGAGGGCGTAGTCCTCGAGCCAGGAGGCGTTCTCCGCGCGGAAGGCCGCATAGGGTCCGGCAAGCTCTGTCCTGCCCCGCTCGAAGGCCAGGCGCAGCACGGCAAAGCGGCTCAGATAGATCTTTCCGTAATCCACGCGCTGCTGATCTTCGCCCCAGTCGCGCCCTTCGACCTCTTCGCGTGCGAGAAGGCCCCCCTCGATCAGGAGCTCCAGGTCGATGAAATAGGGGTTGCCGGCGAAGGTGGAAAAGGCGGCATAGGGGCTGTCGCCGTAGCTCGTGGGCGCGAGCGGCAGCAGCTGCCAGTAGCTCTGCCCGGCCGCCTTGAGAAAATCGACGAAATGATAGGCGCTTTTGCCCATGGTGCCGATCCCGCAGGGAGAGGGCAGAGAGCTCATCGGCATCAGAACGCCGCTTTTACGGGGAAGTTTTTCCAAAGTACCCAACTCTTTTCTTGCAGATAGTATCCTCTACTGTAGCAGAGGCCTCTTGCCCTGTCAAGCGTAAACCGGGAAGCGCAGCGCGCTTCCCGGTATTGCTTTGCTGGGCTGGCTCAGACTCAGTCGGTGAGGAGGTTCTTCTCGGTCTCGGGATCAAAGAAGTGCATGACCTTGCCCTCGAAGGTGATGAAGAGCTTGTGGCCGGTGACCATGTTCTCGCGCTGCGCGGCCGTCAGATCGATGGTCGGGACACGCACGATGAGGCGCGTGCCGTCCTCGGTGTAGACGTGCAGGTGCAGCTCGCTGCCCATCATCTCGTTGACCTCCAGGACGCAGGGGATCGCGCCGGTCTGGCCTTCCTTCGCCAGGACGATGTGTTCCGGGCGCACGCCCAGGATCACCTCGCCCGCGGCGGCCTGCTTCTTCGCGAGCTTCTCGCCCTTCTCACCGTCGACCTCGATCTTCACGCCGAAGGGCTTGACATAGTACTTGCCGCCCTCCTTGATGAGCTCGGTCTTCAGCACGTTCATCTTCGGCGCGCCGATGAACTCGGCCACGAAGAGGTTCTTGGGCATGTCGAAGCATTCCTCGGGCGTGCCGACCTGCATGATGAAGCCGTCCTTCATGATGACGATGCGGTCGGCCAGGGTCATGGCCTCGGTCTGGTCATGGGTGACGTAGATGAAGGTGGTGTCCAGCTTCTGGCGCAGGAGGATGATCTCGGCGCGCATCTGGTTGCGCAGCTTGGCGTCGAGGTTCGAGAGCGGCTCGTCCATCAGGAAGACCTTGGAATTGCGCACCATGGCACGGCCGATGGCCACGCGCTGGCGCTGGCCGCCGGACAGCGCGCGCGGCTTGCGCAGCAGATAATCGGTGATGCCGAGGATCTCCGCGGCGTTGGTGACCTTCTCATAGATCACGTCCTCGGGGACCTTCTGCAGCCGCAGGGAGAAGGCGATGTTGTCATACACCGTCATGTGCGGGTACAGAGCGTAGTTCTGGAAGACCATCGCGATGCCGCGGTCCTTCGGCTGCAGGTCGTTGACGACCTCGCCGTCGATCTCCACGGTGCCGTCGCTGATGTCCTCGAGGCCCGCGATCATGCGCAGGGTCGTCGATTTGCCGCAGCCGGAGGGGCCGACGAAGACCACGAATTCCTTGTCCTTGATGTCCAGGTCGAAATCGTGCACGGCGACGACCTTGTTGTCATATACTTTCTTGACTTTCGTCAGTTTCACACTTGCCATACTGATTTCTCCTTTTCACATCGTGGCCTTATCAGCCCTTGACGGCGCCGCCGGTGACGCCCTCGACGTAGTACTTCTGCAGGCACATGAACAGGATCGTCACGGGGATCGCGACGATGACGCCGCCCGCGCAGAACATGGTGTACTTCTGGCCGATCTGGTCCAGCTGCAGCCAGCTGTACATACCGACGGCCACGTTCATGCCCGCGGAGGTGCCGAAGGAGACGTAGCGAGCAAACACGAAGTCGCCCCAGGGGCCCATGAAGGCGGTCAGGATCGTGTAGATGACGATGGGCTTTGCCAGCGGCAGGATGATCTTGGTGAGCACCTGCGCCCTTGTCGCGCCGTCGATGCGCGCCGCCTCGTCGAGCGACTTGGGGATCGTGTCGAAGAAGCCCTTGGACACATAATAGCCCATGCCGGAGGAGGCCACATACACCAGGATCAGACCGGGCACCGCGTTGGCCTGGGTCAGCCCCAGATCCTTCAGCACGCGGTAGAGGATGATCATGGTGAGCATGCCGGGGAACATGCCGAGGATCAGCATGAAGCGCATCAGCCCGTCGCGCAGCTTGAAGCGGAAGCGGGAGAGCGTGTAGCTCATGCACAGGACGATGACCGTCTGCAGCACGGCCACGACGAGCGCGATGATGAAGGTGTTGAGATACCAGCGCTTGAAGTCACTGTTCCAGAGGGCTTTGTAGTTATCCCAGCCCCACTGCTGCGGGACGACGTAGCCGACCTGCCAGGTGGACTCGACGCGGAAGGACTGGAGCACGATGCAGATGAAGGGGATCAGCCAGACGACACTCATCACGATGAGAATGATATAAATGAGCGTGTTGGAAATGGTGCGGCTGGCCTTCAGACCCATGTGCCGCTTTTCTAATGTTTCGTTCATCACTGAAAATCCTCCTCATTTTTGATAGAGGGCAGGACATTGTAGACCACCAGCGAAATGACCGCGACCACCAGGAAGACCAAGATGCCGACGACCGAGGCGAGATAATACTGCGCCTCCGCGCCGGTGGTGATCTTGAACAGCCACGTGACCAACAGGTCGGTATAGCCCACCGAACCCGCCGCGCCCGAGGCCGCCGCGTTGGTCGGCGCGCCGCCGGTGAGCAGGTAGATGACGTTGAAGTTGTTCATGTTGCCCGTAAAGCTTGTGAGCAGATAGGGGCCGGTGATGAAGAGCATGTAGGGCAGCGTGATCTTGGTGTACTGCTGCCAGGCGTTGGCCCCGTCGATGCGGGAGCTTTCGTAGAGGTCGGCCGGGATGTTCATCAGGATGCCGGTGGCGATCAGCATCAGATACGGGATGCCGATCCAGATGTTGATGACGATGACCATGACGCGCGGCAGCAGCCCGTTGTGCGCGGTGCTGCCCCAGAAGTCGATGGCCTTGGAGATCCAGCCGAGATTGAGCAGCAGGCCGTTGACGATGCCGTTCTTGGCAAACATCTTGGACACGTACAGCAGAGAGATGAACTGCGGGATGGCGATGGTCAGGACCAGGATGGTACGCCAGAGCTTCTTCAGGCGGATGCCCTTCTTGTTGATCATCATGGCCACGAACATGCCGAGGAAGTAGTTCGTAAAGGTGGCAAAGAAGGCCCAGATCAGCGTCCAGGTGAGGATCTCGCCGAAGGTGGCGGAATAGTTGACGCCGCCGCCTCCCGTCCAGGTCAGCATGGTGCGGAAGTTGGCCAGCCCCTGCCAGCCGAAGAGCGCGTTGTTGTAGCCGTCGTGCGAACCGTCATAGTTCGTGAAGGCGACAAGGATCATAAAGACGATCGGCATGACCGTGAAGACCAGAATGCCCGTCAGCGGGAGGGCCAGCAGCGTTTTGTAGAACTGCTCGTCCACCAGGGAACGCAGGTCGTCGCCGCTGGACTTGAGCCGGCGGCCGGAGCGGAGATACTCCTGGGCGATCTTGTTCTGCTTGACGTTCAGCCGCCAGGTGTAGATGAACGCGACGATGAAGAACATGGTCAGCACGCCGTAAAGCAGGATCTTGAAGGAGTTGTCGCCGTAGGCCGTGGTGTAGGCGTCCAGCACGGCGTTGTACTCCTGGTGCGGGCCGATCTTGCCCAGGGAGGGCAGCATGCTCATCCAGTAGCCGCCGGCGGTGACCATATAGAAAATAAAGACCGCTTCAAACAGCAAAAACATCAGTCCGCGCAGGACCTGGCCGCGGGCCATGCTGCCGAAGCCCATCACGAGGAAGGAGACGCGGGTCTTCCAGTCGCCCTCTTTGAAGGTGTTGAAAATGTCGGCAAATTCCCGGCCGATGCCGAGGCCGATATTCTTGAACAAGCGGCCGATCGCAAGGAAGAAGCGGCCGATCGCGCGGGGGATCGCCGCGAAGAAGCTTTGAAGCTTATAAAGGAATTTCTGACCCTTGGACAGCTTCAGAAATTCCAGGTCGCTGTATCTTTTCATAAGATTGCCCCTTCTAAAAAAACTTGGGTGGAGCCGGTTGATTGGCTCCACCCAAATCTGATTACACAGGTTCAGCCAAAGTGATGAAAATCAAACTTTGGATGGCAGAGATTACTGGGCGATCAGCTCGATCGTACCGACCTCGCCGTCGATGGTGAGGCGCACGATGTAGCTGCCGTCGGCGTCGACGACCACGTTCGGGCCGCCGATGGTGCCGTCAGCGCCGTAGTTGACGTCCCAGGAAGCGCCCTGGCGGACCTTCAGCTCTTCGCCGGCCTTGAGCTCGAGGACTTCGGACTCAAAGACGTTGTCGCCGGCAGCGGTCATCGGGAAGTCGGTATCCCAGGAGGTGCCGCAGATGCCGCCGATGACGGACCACGCGGTCTTCTCTTCCTCGCTCATGTTGAACAGAGCGGAGATGGAGGCGTAGTAGTTGTCCAGAGCAGCCTGCAGGCCGGCCTCGTCGGTGGCGTTCTCAACGTCGGTGCCGATGACCTTCGCGATATCCCACCAGGAGCCGTGGATCTGGCCCTGAGGCACGGAGTACTGGTTCTGCTGCAGGAGAGCGGCCAGCGCGGGGTTGGCCTGCACGGCGGGATCAGCCTGGTCGACCAGGTTGGAGGGACCCCAGGCAACAGCGTTGAAGCGCTCCATCTGGCCCTTCTCGCCGCTCAGGTACTGAGCGAGTCTGTGCAGAGCGGCGGCCTTCACGGCGTCGGTCTGGGGCTTGACGCCCATCAGCTTGCAGCCGTTGAAGGAGCCCATGTGGTACTCTTTGCCGTCGACCTCGAAGGAGGGCAGATCCGTGGCGCCCAGGTTGTCGCCCAGGATGCCCTTCACGGTCTCGTAGGCCCAGGTGCCGGTGACGACGATGGCGCAGCCGGAGTCAAAGCCGGCGCCGTCGGAGGAGCTGAGGTAGTAGTCGGAGTCGACGAGCTTCTTCATGCCCTTGACAGCGACGAGGCCCTCGGGGCTGTTGAAGGTGTCCTTCACGGAGACGAAAGCGCCGTCAGCATCGGTCTCCCACTCGGAGACGCAGCCGGTGCCGAAGAAGAAAGAGGCGATGTACCAGGCGGAGGTGTCGGTCTCCATGGCGAAGTACTTGCCGGCGGCTTCGCAGTCGGCAACCAGCTTCTCAAGGGAGTCGAGGTCTTCCTCGGGGATAACGGACTTGTCGTAGTACATGAAGTAGCCGTTATCGGAGGTCAGGGGGTAGGCGTACAGCTCACCGCCGATGGAGGCGGCAGCCACGACGCCGGCGTCGTTGGCCTCAGAGACGGTCTGAGAGGCCTGAACGCCGAGCTTGGACAGAGCGCCGGCCTGGACGAGGCGGGCGAACTGGTCCTGGGCAAAGCAGAAGATGTCGCCGCCGGCTTCGACGTCGGTGATCATCTGCGTGGCAGCGTCGCCCTCGCCGACGGCTTCGACCGTGGCGTTGAAGACGATGCCGTCCTCGTTAGAGGCGTTGAAGTCTTCGATCTGCTTCTTGGTCAGATCGACAATAGCGTCGGCACACCAGACGGTGATGTCGTAGGTGCCGGCCAGCTCGCCGCCGGTGGAAGCGGCAGGCTGCTCAGCGGGCTGCTCGGCAGGCTTATCGGCAGCAGGCTGCTCGGCCGGAGCGGTGGAACCGCCGCAGGCAGCCAGAGCAAAGACCATGGCCAGAGCCAGGAGCATTGCAAGTGCTTTTTTCATTTTCGTTCCTCCTAATAATCTATATTCAGTGGCTTACGCCAATGAATTCCAGCTTGTGGAAGACCCATCCTTCCGCAGAATGCGGAAGGAAAAAAGGCATGCCTTTTTTCGCAAATAATTATACTATTTTAAGTTTCTCTTGTCCACCACGGAGCTTTCCATTTCCGGGGTGTTTTTTTCACAAAAAAATCTCATGCTTTTTGTGCAAATTGTTAAGAGAATGTTACAGGCGCGAAAAGAGACAGTGACCAAAACGCAGTTTGGCCACTGTCTCTTTTCAGGTTTTTAGTTTGTAGTTTTAAGTTTTCAGAGGCGCTCTGTCGACTGTTTCTAAAAACTAAAAACTTAAAACTGAAAACTGGACCATCAGCCCTCGGCCGTCAGCTCCGCGCCGTCGATCTTGCCCCAGGCGCCGCTCTTCTCGCCCTGGCACTTCACATAGACGCCGACGGTGAGCGTATGCCCCTCTTCATAAGGGAGATCCCGCAGCTCGGCGGTGTCCCACTCGCCGTAGGAGGTGATCTTCAGGGGCGCGGTGGCCACGGTCTCGCCGTCGAGCTTAACGTAGGCATAGAGCTCTGTCTCGCCGCAGTCGCCGCCCATGATGGAGACGGCAAAGCGGTAGTTTCCGGTCTTGAGCGTGTCGAGGCTCTGCTCAAGCGTGAATTCGACGCTGCCGGGCTGGGGGCTCCAGAAGTGGAAATGCCAGGTGCCCTCCAGCGAGTCCGTCAGCTTTTCCTCGGCCCAGAGCTGCTCGGTGCTGCCGAGATCCGTCACCGTCCAGCCGCTCAGGTCGCCGCTTTCAAAGCCGGGGTTTTCCAGATAGTTGAAGGCCGCCATCGTGAGCGTTCCGCGGGCCTCCATGTCTCCGGCCGTGCCGCTGATGGCATAGGTGGCGGGTCCTCCGTTCTGCATGTCGGCGATCTCCTGCTCCGTCAGATCCCAGACGACGGGGACGCTCCGCAGGGAGCCGTCCGTCATGACGGCGTCCACCGTCTCGGGCAGCACGATGCTGTCCGCCAGGTCCACGCGCAGCACGGTGTCCCGGATCGCGTCGGGCGTCGGCTCGACGGCGTTGCCCGTGCGCAGCAGCCGGAAGAGGCGCAGCGACTCGAGCGGCCTGCCATCGGCGTCGAAGAAGGCCTGGTTGTCCCAGGAGCTGCCGCCGTAATACTTGCCGGCGTCGTCGGGATCATAGGCCGCGGCATAGCTGCTGGCCCAGCCGGAGCCGTATTTCTCCCAGAGCTCGTGGTTTGCCTCCCAGCTCTCCGTGCCGACCGTGATCCAGGCGCCCTCCCAGTAGCAGACGCCGAGGCCGCTGTCCAGCGAGGCCACGGTCTCGATCACGTCGCGCACGGCGTTGGCCTGACCCTGCACGGTGAAGGGATAGTTCTTGGTGATGCCGCCGCTCTCGTCGGAGACGGAGTTGCCGGAGAAGTCCGTGTCCGCGCCGGTGTAGGCATAGGAGGTCTCCATGACCATGACGCGCTTGCCGTAGGTCTCCTGCACGGTGCTGAGTACGGAAGCGAGGTTCTCCAGCGTGCCGTGCCAGAAGGGATAATACGAGGAGGCGAACACGTCATAGTCGACGCTGTAATACGCCAGCTTGCTGGCATAGTTGAGCATGCTCTCCGCGTTCTCGGGGTTGGCGAAGTGGATGGTCACGAGCGCCTCGGGGCAGGTCTCCCTCACGGCGCGGGAGCCGGCCTTCATGAGCTCCTGGATGTCGACCCAACGCTTTTCCCCGCACATGGCGCCGTTGGTCTCATTGCCGATCTGCACCATGGCGACGTCCACACCGGCCTCCGTGAGCTTCTGAAGGCCGTCGGCCGTGAAGTCATAGACGGCCTGGGCCTTGTTCTCCAGATCCATGCCGGCCCAGGCCGCCGGGACCATCTGCTTGCCCGGGTCGGCCCAGAAGTCGGAATAGTGGAAGTCCACGATGAGCTTCAAGCCCGCGGCCGTGGCGCGTCTGCCGATCTCCACGGCTTTTTCGATATCGTTGTTGCCGCCGCCGTAGCCGTTGCCGTCGGCGTCATAGGGGTGGTTCCAGACGCGCACGCGGATATGGGTCAGGCCGTTGTCCGCGAGGATCTGCAGCAGATCCTGCTCCTGCCCGTCGAAGTTATAGTATCTGACCCCGCTCGCCTCCTCGGCGAGAAGCGAAGAGATATCCATACCGAGGATAAAATCCTCCGGCAGGTCGACGCTCTTCACATAGAGCGTGCTGTCGATGGGTTCCTCGGCGGGAGCCTGCGAGGACGCGCCGCAGCCGCACAGCAGCAGCACCGGCAGCGCCAGAGTCAGAAGCAGACAGAGCTTTTTCATGCGTGTTTTCTCCTTTATCTCAACTCATAAATCTGAAAAACGAATTCTGAAAACTGACTCAGGGCAGGCGCAGGAAGCTCTCGGCCACAGCCTGCGCCGCGCCGTCTTCGGCGTGGGCGGAATTGACGCCGAAGAAGAGATAATACTCCTCTCCGGGATCGTAGTCCACCCAGGCCGAGGCCGCGCCGCCGACCGGCAGCCCGTAGGCCCGGCCCTCATATTCCCAGCAGCCCTCCCCCGCCGCGCTCTCCAGCGCCCGGAAGGAGTCCACGTAGCCGGCGCAGGCCGATGCCGGGACCACGTAGAGGTCGGCGTTGACAAGCTGCGCCTCGTCGAACATCACATAGCTGAAGAGATGGACACGGATCTGCCGGATCCCCTCCGGCATGCTCTTTTCCAGCTCCACGTCAAGCGCAGTATCCCGGCAGCCGGGCGCGTCGATATAGACGACGACCTTTTTCTCCGCGGGCGCATCGGTGACAAGCCCGAAGATCCAGCCCCAGAGGATCGCCGACAGGAGGGCCCACAGCACATAGGCGGGCAGCTTGGCCCAGATCGCTCTCAAAACTCTCATAGCTCTTCAAAGGCGGCGGCATAGCCGTTGACCGTGTACACGCGCAGCGCGCGCCCCTCTGGGAGCGCAGCGGCGCGCGAAGCGCAGACCTTGACGCGCTTTTCTCCCTCCGCCGTGCGCAGGCGCAGCGTGCGGAAGCGGATGCTCCCGCGGATCTGCAGCGCGCCGGGCTCATACACGCCCGTGCCGCAGACCGTCTCCTCCGGCCCGCCGCGCAGCATCTGTGCGTGCCGCAGCTCGTGCCGCGAGGAGCTTGCCGGGAAAAACAGCAGGCTCATCACTGTCCAGCCGCCGAGGATGGAGACGCCGATCGCACTCAGCTCCATACGCTCGGCGTTTACCGTGCGCGTAAAGACGCACAGCAGGACGCAGCAAAGCAGCGCCAGCCCCCCGATCAGGGCTGCCGCGGCTTCCGCGTGTTTTTTCTTTTTTCCCAGACGCCGCAGCTCGGCGTCCGGGAACAGCTCCGTTCTTACGTCCATAGGCAGATTATAGCAAGTTTCGCCGCGCCGCGCAATGCCCGGCGCGCGCTTTTTTTCCGCCGGGGAGCGCTTGACAAGCTTCTCCGCATTTTGTACTATTTAAGTACCTAACGGAAAGGACGTGAGGCTGATGAAAAAAATGAGCTCTCTTCTGCTCTGCGCCGCTCTGCTTCTGACGATCTCCCTGTCCGGCTGCGGGAATGTGCCCGCCTCACCGGCTGCCGAGCCCGCTTCGGAGAGCACGGCCGCCCCGCTCGACAGCACCGGCCGCTTCCCGCTCAGCGAAAGCGGCGAGGCGATCGTCCGGCTCGAGGGGCTGGAGAGCGCGCCGCAGCCCGACGACAACGCACGCGTGTTCTATGAGATCTTCGTCGGCTCCTTCTCCGACTCCGACGGGGACGGCACCGGCGATCTGCGCGGCATCATAGAGCGCATGGACTACCTCAACGACGGCGAGCCCGACTCCGGGCTGAGTCTCGGCGTGGAAGGCCTTTGGCTGACGCCGATCTTCCTCTCCCCCTCCTATCACAAATACGACGTGACGGACTACTACACGATCGATCCCGCCTTCGGCTCGATGGAGGATCTGGAGGAGCTGTGTGCGCTCTGCCACGAGCGCGGCGTGAAGCTGATCCTCGATCTGCCGATCAATCACACCGGATCGCAGAACCTCTGGTTCTCCAAGTTCAAGCTGGCCCATCAGAAGGGGGATGCGGCGGACCCCTACTATGACTTTTACACCTGGTGCACGAAGGATAACCGTCCCTCCGGCCGGAGCTTTTCCCCGATCGCGGGCTCGGACGAGCTGTATGAGTGCAACTTCTCGGGCGATATGCCGGAGCTCAACTTCGACAACGAGCTCGTGCGCGAGACCCTGCTGGAGCTGGCGAAGTTCTATCTGGACAAGGGGGTCGACGGCTTCCGCTTCGACGCGGCCAAATACGTCTATTACGGCGATCACCCCGACAGCGTGAGCTTCTGGCAGTGGTATCTGGATGAGCTGCGCGCCGTCAAGCCGGAGCTTTATACCGTGGCGGAGGTCTGGGACGCCGACGGGATCACCGATCTCTACTACCCCGCTCTCAACTGCTTCGATTTCACCGTCTCGCAGTCCGGCGGTCTGATCGCGGAGACGGCCAAGGCCGGCGACGCGGGCCGCTACGCCGCCTACGTGGAGAGCTATCTGCAGCGCGTGAAGGCGCTGCGCGCCGACGCGATGATCCTTCCCTTCATCGCCAACCACGACACCGACCGTGCCGCGGGCTATCTCACCGTGGGCAGCGGCCAGATGCAGATGGCGGCCAACCTCTATCTGCTCGGCCCGGGCTCTCCCTTCATCTACTATGGGGAGGAGCTGGGCATGCGCGGCTCGCGCGGCGGAGCGAACACCGACGCCAACCGGCGGCTGGCGATGCTCTGGGGCGACGGCGACACGGTAAGGGATCCGATCGGGACGAGCTACGAGGCCTCCAAGCAGACCGATCAGACCGCGGCCGTGCAGCGCGGCAGGGGCGACAGCCTGTATAACTATTACAAGACCCTGCTGATGATCCGCCGCGCCAATCCCGAGATCGCCCGCGGCGAATACCGCGCCGTGAGCTTCGAGGGACTCAAGCTGGGCGGCTTCACCTCCGAATGGGAGGGCGGCAGCGTCTGCGTCCTGCACAACACCAGTCTCAGCGCCGTCACGGTCGACCTGGCGCAGGCCGGGCTGAGCGTGAGCGAGCTTCGCGCTGTGATCGGCATGGGCGGCGCGGCGCTCGAGGGCACGACCCTGAGCATCGACGGCCAGACCAGCGTGGTGCTGCGCTGAAAGAAGCAGGGGCTGTGAAAAAACTTCGTTTTTTCACAGCCCCTGCTTTCAGACAGAAATCTGGAATTTGTATTGCTACTATGAGAAAAGCGTCAGACTGAAATCGATCGTCGATCGTATCGCTTCGCCCTTCTTATGCAGGGTGGAATTGTTTGGTCAGTTTTCGTCTTCTTCTCTGAAAACTGAAAACTGACTTCTGAAAACTCAGGGGATGTGAAAAAGACTTTTTTCACATCCCCTTTTCCTTCACTCTACCTCAATATCGAGGCCGAGCTCCTTCGGCAGGAAGCGCGGGCAGGTGCTCTCGGACACGGTGATAACGGAGGCGGCCAGATGCGTGCCGATCGCCACGGCCTCGCGGATCGTTTTGCCGTAGGTCAGACCCACGGCCACGCCCGCGCAGAAGGCGTCGCCCGCGCCGCTCGTGTCGCGCACCTTCACGCTCTCGGGCGGGAAATAGCCCCGCTCGCCGTGCTTGTCGGCATAAACCGCGCCGCGGCTGCCCATCGTGACCACCATGGAGGGGATCTCCGCGTTGGAGACCTTCTCGGCCAGGATGTCGCACAGCTCCTCCGGCGCCTTGTCGCTGAAATCGTCGACAAAGAGGATACCGGCCTCCTGCAGGTTGCAGACAAAGCAGTCGATGCTCTGCAGAAAGTCGCGCCGCTGGGAGGCGATGACCATGTTGGACACGACGGCGTACACTTTCTTCCCGTACTTTTTGGCATAGAAGAGGACGCGCTTGATGATCTCCTTGTCCATGTCGATCTCGACCACGATGCTGTCGGCGTCGCGGAAGATCTCGTCCCCTTTCTCGTCCAAAAGGGCGATCAGCGGGCTCAGGTCCGGGCGCTTGGAGATGGAGCCGGCCAGATCCCCGGTGTTGTCGAAGACGGCCAGCCATACGCCCATCCCGTCGGGCGCGGAGAGCACATAGTCCGTGTTGACCTTGTGCTTTCTCAGCTTGCGCAGGACCTCCTCGCCGGAGCCGGTGTCGTCCACCATGCTGACGAAGCGGGGGCGCAGCTCGACATTGGCGATGTCCTCCGCGACATTGCGCCCCACGCCGCCGTGCACCGTCTCCACCCGGCCCGCGTTGCGGCCAGTGGGACTGTACACGTCCTCGGGAAAGCCCTTGATGTCCACAAATACCGCACCGATGACTACGATCGCCATAGCTTCTCCCTCCCGCTTCAGGTTTTTTCTCTCTCAAAGCTGTGCAGCCAGTCGGCCCTGACGTAATACACGAACAGGAAGACCGTGCTCAGTGCCCAGGTGATGGGATAGACCCAGTTGACCACCGCGATGCTCTGATACACCGGCACGGCAAAATGCAGGATCGTCACGCGCACGACGCACCAGAAGCTCAGCATGGAGATCATGGGGATGACCGCCTTGCCCGCGCCGCGCAGCACGGAGGAAAGCCCGTGGCTGGCCGCAAGCAGACAGTAGAAGAGCGCACAGGTGCGCGCCTTCATGACGCCGTAGGCGATCGCCTCCGGCTCGGGCGTGAAGGCCCGGATGAGCCAGGGCGCGCCAAGATAGATCAGCACGCCGATGAGCTCGGCCAGCACGATGGCGCTGCCGACGCCGAAGCGCGCGCCCTTTTTGGCCCGCTCGAATTCCCGCGCGCCGAGGTTCTGTCCCACGAAGGTCGTCAGCGCGATCGTAAAGGCCGTGATGGGCAGAAAGGCGAAGCCCTCGATCTTGGCGTAGGCGCCGTTGCCGGCGACGGCCATGGTGCCGAAGGCGTTGATGTTGGCCTGTACGACGACGTTTGCCAGCGCGATGACGGAATTCTGCAGCCCGGAGGGCAGGCCGTAGCGCACGATGAGCTTGATCATCTCCCAATCGTAGCCGATCTTGCGCAGGCGCACGCGCGTCTCCTCGTCCCCGCGCATGAGGCGGCGCAGGCAGAGGATCACGCTGAGAAACTGCGAGAGGATCGTCGCGAGGGCCGCGCCGTCGACGTCCATGTGGAAGACCGCGATGAACAGGACGTCCAGCACAACATTCGTCATGGAGGAAAAGATGAGATAATACAGCGGATGCGCGCTGTCGCCGAGCGCCTGCATGATGCCGCGGCAGCTGTTGTAGAGGACGAGGCCGAGGCTTCCGGCAAAGAAGATGCGGATATAGAGGACAGAGCGGGCCATCACATCCGCGGGCGTGCCCATCAGGCGCAGGAGCCAGGGCGTGAGCGTCGTGCCCAGCAGCGTGAGGATGAGGCCGGTCGTCAGGTCGAAGGCCAGCACCGTGTGGATCGCGCTCTGCACCTTGCCCGGCTCGCGCGCGCCGAAATAGCGCGCGATGACGACGCCGGCGCCCGCGGCGATGCCGCCGAAGAAGCTGACCAGGAGGAACACGAGCGTCCCCGTCGCGCTGACAGCCGCGAGGGCCTCGCTGCCGATGAGGTTGCCGACAATGAGGGCGTCGGCGGTGTTATAGAGCTGCTGGAAGAGGTTGCCGATGAAAAGCGGCAGCGCGAAACGCACCAGCTGAGAGGCGATCGGCCCCTCCGTCATACGGTTGTTGGCGCTGTTTGCATGCATCTTTCCTTATCCTCCGCTTTTTTCCATGTTCTTCTGAAAGTATACGATGTTTTTCGTCCTGCGTCAACGGCTTTTCGCGGCGCATAGGACGTTCTGGCCGGGCATAGGATGGGACGAGGTGAAATGATGAAACGACTGGTTCTGCTGTTGCTGCTTCTGCCCTGTCTGCTGCTCGGCGGCTGCGGGCAAAACGACGCTGCCGCGCGCTTTGCGCCCTTTTCCGAGGCGCTCGCCGCGCGCAGCGATCTGTGCTTTACCGCGGCGCTGCGCGCCGAATACCCCGACCGCAGCGCCGCCTTTACGCTGCGCTATGAGGACAGCGCGCCCGGCTCGGTCGTGACCGTGCTGCAGCCCGAGGAGATCCGCGGTGTGAGCGTGCACCTCGACGGCGCGGAGAGCGCGCTGGGCTACGACGCGATCACTCTCGACACCGGCGCGCTCGACCGCTACGGGCTGAGCCCCGCCTGCGCTCCGGCGCGGCTTGTGCAGGCGCTGCGCGAGGGGCATCTGGAGAGCGCCTGGGAGGAGGACGGCCTGACTGTCTGGGAACTCATAGTCGACGACGGACAGAGCGTCTGTGTCTGGCTCAGCGAGGCACTCGTCCCGCAGCGGGCCGAGCTCATCAGCGACGGGCGTGTGACGGTCTTCTGCGAGATCCTTGACTGGAGCTGAGGCCTTCTTTCCCGAAAGCGCACAGCATGCATTATGTAAACCTGTCGAGCGGAGCAAAAACCCCGAGCGGATGGCTCGGGGTTTTGCTCAGTTTTTACTCCTCGCGGTCGATAAGGACCCAGGAGACGCGCTCGCTGTTGTCGGGCAGGTAGTTGATGACGACCGGCACGAAGCGGTCCGTCGCGCTGCCGGCCGTGACGGCGGGCGTGATGTCGTTTAGGTTGAAGGTATAAGCGTAGCGGTCCGTGTTGTAATAGACGCGGTCGAAGAGCTTCAGGAAGAGCCGCGCGTCCTGGCCCGTGATCGTGTCCGCCCGCACGAGCGAGGGGGCGGAGTTGATGTAGATGGAGAGGTAGCCGTCCCGATCCGCGAGCTCCTCGGCCACGGAGACGGCAAAGCCGCAGACGGCGTTGACGGCGCTCGGCGGCGTGGACATATCGCGGGTATAGCTGAGCGTGACGCCCTCCGGCAGCATCGGATGCTGGACGTTGGCGAGCACGACCTCGTCAAAGCCCATCGCGTAGAGCTCCTCCACGAGCTGCACGGTATAGCGGCGAAGCTCCATGCTGTAGGCGTCGAGCCAGGCACCGCCCTCATCGGTATAATTGCCGCCGGTGTCCTTGTTGCGCAGCGTCACAATGGTGCTGCGCGAGGCGAAGAGCTCGTCCCGGCAGACGCTGATCTGCGCGACGAGATACACGCCCTGCTCCTTGACCGCGCTGAGCGCGGCCCTGACGTCCTCCGGCAGCGGGTCGCCCGAGAGGCCGTAGCTGAGCGCGACGGGAGCGGCGGAGTCCCAGATGAGCGCGCCGCTGACCGGCTTCATCTCCAGCACAAGGGCGTTGCCCTTGATGAGCCGCCCGGCGGACTCGACGATCTTGTCGCGGCTGATGTCCGCCGAGGCGATGAAGATCGCCCGCAGCGGCGGCACCTGTCCGTTGACCTTCTGCTCGACCGAGCTGTAGTCCGGCGCGTCGTAGATGATGGAGACGTCCGTCGTCTCCAGCTCCAGCGCCGTCTCGTCGTCGGAGGCGGAGAGCGGGCTCTCCTCGCCTGTCAGGAAGGGCAGGCGCACCGAGACGCGGTTCTGCGTGATGACGGCGTATTTCTGGATGCCGTAGAACAGGACCACCGCGAAGCTGATGATCGCCAGCGCGACAGCCGCCGGGACCAGGACACGGTTCCGGCGCTTTTTCTGTCCCTTATAGAATTCCGAATTTCTTGCCAAAGAGATCCCCTCCGGGTATTACTCGATCAGCGAGATGCGGCGAACGTGGCGCTCGTCGCCGGAGAAGGCCGTGTCGAGGAAGGTATCGACGATCAGCAGTGCGAGACCGCCGCCGACGACGCGCGCGCCCATGCAGAGGACGTTGGCGTCGTTATGCTCGCGCGTGGCCTTGGCGGAGAAGCAGTCGCCGCAGAGGGCCGCGCGGATGCCGTGGACCTTGTTGGCCGTGATGGACACGCCGATGCCGGTGCCGCAGATGAGGATGCCGCGCTCGCATTCGCCGGACGCGACCGCCTGCGCGACCGCCCTGGCGTAGATGGGATAGTCGCAGGACGCCTCGGTATAGGTGCCGAAGTCCTTGAATTCCACGCCTCTGGCCTTAAGATGCGCCATGACCTCCTGTTTGAGAGCAAAGCCGCCGTGATCGCTGCCGATAGCAAGCATGATCGTTTCCTCCTGTTGTGTCGTATTCAGTCTGTTTCCCGCTTATTGTACCACCAAGCGACAAAAGGTTCAAGCCCTTACGGGCCGCAGTTCAGTTTTTCGGTTTTCCGAAAAGGGAACGGAAGTATAGCGAGGTAAAAGATGATGAAATCGGCAAGAGCGGATCCCGAGAAAATTTGTGTTCTGATGATGGCACTTTTTTGCAGGAATACTTTGTGTATTTCAAGAAAAAGTGACGAAATCAGGGCGCAAATTTTCCGGGAGGCGCCGCAGGCGATTTGATCAGCGTTTACCTAGGAGTATGAAGTCCTGTCGCAGGGGCCGGCGTCCCCGACAGCCCGGCAGGAGAAGCTTGAAAATCGTGCAATAATCCCCGGCGAATTCGTACCATGACACGTTTTCGCCGGGGATCTGTTTCTTTTTCTGATCGTACCGCGCGGGGCGATGAAGGCATCGCCCCCTACGGCGCAGACGCCAGTTTTCGCGTTAATCCTTCGTTTTCTTCCTTCCGAATACTCCTGAAAACTGAATTCTGAAAACTGAAAACTACCCGCCCTTTGTCTCCCCTCAGCCGAGGGTGTCCTCGATCAGGAAGGCGGAGAGCTCCGGCTTTTCAAAGCCCGGGGCGTAGACAAACGCCGTCTCCGCCAGGCGCTCGTCCAGCAGCTCGCCGTAGCGGGCGTTGGCGCAGCTGGCGCGCGCCGTCAGAGGCGTGCCCTCCGCGCTCGTGCCGAGGACCGTGTCCGGATCGAGCGGCAGGCGCACAATGACATGATAGCCGTATTCCGACTGCACGGGGTCGGAGACGCGGTACTCCTCCAGCGCCTTCGTGCCCTCGTAAAACTCGTCCACCATCTGCCCCTCGACGAACACATAGCCGTCGGGATAGGCCTCCTTGCCGCTGTCCTCGTCCCACTCCGTTTTGAGCTCCTGCAGCTTTTTGAGCAGCTCCTCGGGATCCTCGATGGCCTGCAGCTGCGCGGCGATGGCCGCGGCCTCGGCCTGCTTCTCGGCGACCGTCGCCTCGTCCAGATCCTCGCCGGTGTCCATGTCCTTCGTCAGACGCAGGATGTGGTTGGCGCGCAGGTAGCCCTGCTCGGCCAGATACGCCATGACCTCCTCGTCGCTGAGCTTCTCGCCGTCCTTGCCGTAGAGCTCGCGGAAGCAGGCCTGGTAAAGCGCGGAGTCCGTCATCAGCCGCTCGAGCGTGGAAAGGCTCATGCGCTCGGTCTCGCGCAGATAGGCGACGAACTCCTCGTCGCTGGCGTCCTCGCCCACGGACTCGGCACGGTAGGAGGCCATACGCTCGGCCACCTGGGCCTGCTCCTCCTCGTTGAGCGTCACGCCGTTTTCACTTGCGAGCGCTTCAATGGCGAGGAAGGGCTTGATGTTCTCCTCCGCGCTGTTGAGCACGTAGCCAAAAAAGTCCTCGTCCGGATCGTCGCCCCAGGGGTCTTCCCAGCTGACGCCGCCGCCGTAGATGGCCATCTGCACCATGTAGTTTTCCACCGAGGCGGACCCGGCCGCGAGCCAGTAGAAATACTCGTCCCAGGTGACGTCGCGCCCGCGGACCGTGGCGACGATCTCGTCCGGCTCATGCAGGGCGTAGAGCGCGTCCAGGTCAAGGCGCTGATACGTGATGCTGATGTCCTCAGCCCCGGCCTCAGTCTCCGCCTCCGCCGCCTGTTCGACAGGGGCGGGCGTCTCGGGCTCGTCCGCCGGGACGGACTTGTCTCTCTGCAGGAAATAGCTGACCGCGCCGGTGAAGACCAGCAGGACGGCCAGGAGTAGAGCGAACAGTTTTTTCATGCTTCTGTTTCTCCTTTGATTGGTTATGTTCCATCATACCACGCCCGCGGACTTTTGCAAGCCCCCGCCGGGCATGTTTACACATTCTTTCCATCCTCGGCCCAGTCGCGCACGAAGCGCCGCGCCTCCTCGATCACGCGGCCCTTGGCGCGGATCTTCAGGCTCAGGCAGGGCTTGCTCCCGGCCTCGACGCGCAGCCGCCCCTTGTATTCCTGGGTGGCGTACAGGCGCGAGACCTTTTCCATGTCGAAATCCTTCACGATAAAGCGCAGCGCGCCGGACTTCTGGGAGATATCGGTGATGCCCGCCTTCCCCGCCTCGCCGCGCAGCAGCGCCACGTGGATGAGCGCGTTGACGCCCGGGGGCGGGTCGCCGAAGCGGTCGATCAATTCGTCCGTCAGGTCGTCGGCCTCCTCCTCGCTGCGGATGAGGGCGATGCGGCGGTAGATATCCATGCGCTGCTCGGCGGAGGGGACATAGCGGTCGGGGATGTTGGCCGCGACCGCCAGATCCGCCGAGCATTCCGCCCGCTGCGGCACCTCGACGCCGCGCGCCTCGAGCACCGCCTCGCTGAGGAGCTTCATGTACATGTCGTAGCCCACGTCCACCATGTGGCCGGACTGCTCCGCGCCGAGGAGATTGCCCGCGCCGCGGATCTCGAGGTCGCGCATGGCGATCTTGAAGCCCGAGCCGAAGGCGGCGAAGTCCCGGATGGCGTTGAGCCGCTTCTCGGCGATCTCTGTGAGCACCTTGTCGCGCCGGAAGGTCAGATAGGCCGAGGCCCGGCGCGTGGAGCGGCCGACGCGGCCGCGGATCTGGTGCAGCTGCGCCAGTCCCAGCCTGTCGGCGTCCTCGATGATGAGGGTGTTGACGTTGGGAATGTCGATGCCGGTCTCGATGATCGTGGTGCACACGAGCACCTGCACCGAGCCGTTGGCGACGTTTTCCATGACGGAGGCGAGCATGCGCTTGTCCATCTGGCCGTGCGCCACGCCGATGCTGACGCCCTCGAGCAAATCGGAGAGCTTTCGTGCGGTGCGCTCGATGTCCTCGACGCGGTTGTGCAGATAGTAGACCTGCCCGCCGCGCTGCAGCTCGCGCCGGATGGCGTCGGCCAGAACGCCCCAGTCATGCTCCATGACGAAGGTCTGCACCGGCAGGCGGTCCTCCGGCGGCTCCTCGATGGTGGACATGTCGCGGATGCCGGACATGGCCATGTTCATCGTGCGCGGGATGGGCGTGGCCGAGAGCGTGAGCACGTCGACGCCGCGCGAGAGCTCCTTGATATGCTCCTTGTGCGTCACGCCGAAGCGCTGCTCCTCGTCCACGACCAGAAGCCCGAGGTTTTTGAACTTCACGTCCTTGCTCAAAAGCCGGTGCGTGCCGATCACGAGGTCGCACTTGCCGCTGGCGAGGTCTCCGATCACCTGCGCGGACTGTCCGCCGGTCTTGAAGCGGCTGAGCACCTCCACCGTCACGGGGAAGCCGAAAAAGCGCTGCAGCGCCGTCTGATAGTGCTGCTGGGCCAGGACCGTCGTCGGCACGAGGATCGCGGCCTGCTTGCCGTCGAGCACGCATTTCATCACCGCGCGCAGCGCGACCTCGGTCTTGCCGAAGCCGACGTCACCGCAGAGGAGCCGGTCCATCGGCACGCTCGACTCCATGTCGCGCTTGATCTCCGCCGCGCAGCGGAGCTGGTCGTCCGTCTCCGTGTAGCCGAAGTTGTCCTCGAACTCGCGCTGCCACTCGCTGTCCGGTGCGAAGGCGTGGCCGGGCAGGCGCTGGCGCTCAGCGTAGAGGGCGATGAGCTTTTTGGCCATGTCTTTGGCCGCGCTCTTGGCCCGTGAGCGGGTGCGCGCCCATTCGGCGCCGCCCATTTTCGACAGGCGCACGGCCTTGTCCTCGCCGCCGCCGGTGTATTTGGTCACAAGATCGAGCTGCGTGGCCGGCACATAGAGGCTGTCCGTGCCCGCGTAGCAGATCTTGACATAGTCCTTCTCCAGACCGTCCACCTGCATCTTGACGATGCCGGCAAAGCGGCCGATGCCGTGGTTTTCATGCACGACGTAGTCGCCGACGGAGAGGTCAGCATAGCTTTCGATCCGCTGCCGCCCCGCTGGGAGCGCGCGGCGCGTCCGCTTCTTCTCCGAGCGGCGCAGCAGCTGCGCGTCGGTCAGCACGGCCAGGCGCATGCCGGGGTACTCCATGCCCGCGGACACGGCGCCGACGCTGATGAGGCAGCGGCCCGGCTCGGGCAGGGCGCTGAGCTCGGTCTGCAGCGCGGCGGGGATGCCGTTATTTTCAAAAAACTCCTTCAGCACGCCCGCGCGGCGCTCGTCCCCGGCCAGCACCAGCACGCGGTAGTCCTGCCTGAGATAGAGCCGCACGTCCTCCGCGGCCGTCTGCGCGCTGCCCGCGTAGCTCGGCAGCTGCTTGGCCGGGACGCTCGTGAGCGTGCGCGGGGCGATCGGCCCGCGGCCCACAGTGAAGGCGTCGGCCATATAGAGCGGGTAGTCGCCGAGCTTACGCACCAGCTCGTCAAACCCCAGCAGAAAGCCGTCCGGCGACATGGCGGCAAGGCCCCTGCGGTTGAGCTCGCGCACGTCCTCGCCGAGCTGTTTGGCGTAGTCCCGCGCCCGCTCGGCGCAGCGGCCGGGCTGGTCGAGCAGCACCACGGCGTCCGGCGGGATATAGTCGGCGGCGCTGGCCATCGGATAGAGCATCGGCAGGTAGCGGTCGGCCTCCGGCAGCGAGCCCGCATTGAGGAGCCGGTCGGCGTCGGAGCGCAGCGCCTGGCTGAGCTTGACGGCGTTCTCGCTCGTGCGGCGTTTGGCGTAGCGCTCGGCAAAGGCGGCGATCTCCCGCCCCAGCGCGGCCGCGCCCCCGGCCGTCAGCGCGGGCAGCGCCTCGGCCGCAGGCAGGATGACACAGCGCTCCAGCGGCTCCGTGCGCCGCTGGGTCGATACGTCGAAATGGCCCATGGAGTCGATCTCGTCGCCCCAGAACTCCACGCGCACCGGCTCGGGGTCTGCCGGAGAGAAAAAGTCGAGGATGCCGCCGCGGCGGGCAAACTGCCCCGGGCCCTCCACCTGGTCGGCGCGCACGTAGCCGCAGCGCAGCAGCGCGTCCTCCGCGTCGAGGATGGAGCACTCCGTCCCGTCGGTGAGCGTGAAGGCCGCGCTATCAAGCGTCTCGGGCGGCATCGTGCGCTGCAGCAGGCCTGACACCGAGGCCACCGCGAGCTGCGCGCGCCCGCTCTGCAGGGCGTAGAGTGCGGCGAGACGGCGCTGCTCGGCCTGGCGGGACACGGCCTCGGCCGGATAAAACAGGAAGTCGCGCAGCCCGAGGGTGACGACCTCCTCGCCCAGAAGGGCGCGCAGATCGGCCGCAAGGCTCTCCGCGGCGGTGTCGTCGGGGCTGATGACGAAAAGCGGGCGTTCCGTGGAAACGCGGAGCGCGGCGCCAAGATGAGCCCGGTGTACCGCCGAAAGCCCGGAAACGAGCGCAGGAAGCCCTCCGCTCTCCAGCAGACCCGGGAGGGCGGCAGCTTCCTTATTGGCAAAAAATTCTCTGGCAAGGATCTTCATACGCCGGAGATTATAGCACGAAACGCCGTCAGACGCAATCGCTTTCCGCGCTTTTCCCGCTCTCTTGATTTTCCGGATTTCCCGGCGCGTTGCGACAGCATTCCCCATTTCCGGGGGCTTATACTGGGGCAAACATAAGCGAAAGGCGGAAACCCCATGAAAAAACTGCTTCCCTGTCTCCTGGCCGTGCTGCTTTTGCTCTCCCCTGTCCGCGCCTCGGCCGAGGAGGAGCTGCGCTCGCCGCAGGAGTGGCTGGCGATCATGCTGCAGGCGGCCGAATGCGGCGACTATGACGCCGGGCGCGCCGCGGCGATCTGCCGCAACGAGGCGCTGGACGCGCGCGACTCGCTCGACGCGCGCATCGACTTTGACGAGCTGCTGCTGCTCGCAAAGCTCATCGCCTGGGTGGCCAACAGCGACCGGATCGGCCTTGACTGGCGCATGTGCATCGGCGAGGTCGCGCTCAACCGCGTCGCCTCCCCGGAGTACCCCGATACGCTCGAGGAGGTCGTGTTTCAGGAGGGCGTCTACGCGGGCGTGGACAGCGAGGACTTCCGCACGCTCTTCGACCCGGACAGCGAGAGCGTCAACGCCGCGCTGGCCCTGCTGCGCGGCGAGCGGCGGCTCTCGCCCTGGGTCGTGTGTCAGAGCCGCTGCTCCCTTGGCAGCCGCGACTACGCGCGCTACTGCGATGAGGAATGGGGCGTCATGTACTTCTGCTCCAGCGCCCACCCGGAGAAGTACTGGTGATGCTTTAGTTTTCAGAAGTCAGTTTTCAGGGACGACGAAAGAGTTTTTAGTTTTAAGTTTTAAGTTTTTAGGAGACCGATAAATTGGAGTTTGAAAGCAATGAGGAATTAGGAGTTAGGAGAGAGGAATGAAAGGGAACGGGGAATAAAACGCGAAAAATGACGTCCATGTCGTAGGGGCCGACGCCTCGGCGGCCCGTGCAGTACAGGCGAAAGAGTTGAACAAATCCAAGGCAAAAATGTAACATTCTACGAATTCGCCGGGGATTTCCGTATGTTTTCGGATTGTTTTGCCGGGCTGCCGAGGGCGGCAGCCCCTACGACATCATTTCAAACTCAGCGATAAACATCCGTTTCTCTTTCTGAAAACTGAAAACTCACAGGGAAAAAGTCCCGGGCGAGCCCGGGACTTTTTCCCTGTGTATATCGTCATTTCGCTGTCAGCTTGACGACGGAGCTGTAGGCGCTCTTGAGCCCGTCGGCGGTCACGGCCTTGACCTTGTAATAATAGGTCTTGCCCGCCGCGGCCTTCGTGTTCGTGTACTTGAGCGCCGTCGTGGTTTTGACAAGCTTATAGGTGCCGTCCTTCGCCGTGCTGCGCCAGATCTGGTACTTCTCCGCGCCGGTCACGGCCTTCCAGCTCAGCACCGGCTTGCCCTTCGCGTTCAGCGAGCCCGTCACCGTCGGCGCGGCGGGCTTGCAGGTGAGCGTCACGACAGAGCTGAACGCGCTCTTCGTTCCATTCGCCGTCACGGCCTTGACCTTGTAGTAATAGGTCTTGCCCACCGTGGCCTTCGTGTGCGTATACTTGAGCGCCGTCGTGGTCTTCACGAGCTTGTAGGTGCCGCTCTTGCCGGTCGTGCTGCGCCAGATCTGATATTTCTCCGCGCCGTCAACGGCCTTCCAGCTCAGCACCGGCTTGCCCTTTTCGTTCTGCGAGCCCTTCACCGTCGGAGCGGCGGGCTTGCACTTGAGCGAAAGCGCATCGCTGAACGCGCTCTTCACACCGTCCTCCGTCACGGCCTTGACCTTGTAGGAATAGGTCTTGCCCGCCGTGGCCTTCGTGTGCGTATACTTGAGCGCCGTCGTGGTCTTCACGAGCTTGAAGGAGCCGCTCTTGCCCGTCGTGCTGCGCCAGATCTGATATTTTGCCGCGCCGGTCACGGCCTTCCAGCTCAGAATCGGCTTGCCCTTCGCGCTCAGCGAGCCCTTCACCGACGGGGCCGCGGGCTTGCCGGCCGTGGCCTTGAGCTTGACCACCGCGCTGCTCGCGCCCTGCTCGTCGAATTCGTCCAGGGCGTTGACCTTGTAGCTGTAGGTCTTGCCCGCCTCGGCCGCGCTGTCGGTCCAGCTCGTGCCCGTCAGGGTCTTGGCCAGCTCAAAGCTGCCGTCCGTGCCGGGGACGCTGCGCCAGACCTGGTATTTCGCCGCGCCCTCGACGGCGTCCCAGCTCAGCTTCGGCTTGCCCTTGCCGGTGAGCTTGCCCGTGAGCTCGGGCGCGGGGAGCTGACTGACGACGCAGTGGAGCGTCGCCTCCTCGAAGGGCGTGTTGTCGTACTCGATCAGGATCCGATCCTTCTCCAGCTGCTCCGACGTGCCGCGGTAGTAGACGTCCTTGAGCGCGTTGCAGGCCACGAAGGCCCGCGTGCCGATCGTTTTCAGCCCGCTCGGGATCGAGACCGAGACGAGCGAGCTGCACGTGGAGAAGGCGCGCTCGCCGATGCGCGTGACGCCCTTCGGGATGTAGACCTGCGTCAGCGAGGTGCAGCCGGAGAAGCAGTGATCGTTGACCGTCTTGCCCGCCGGGAAAACGAGCTTGGTGACCGCGGTGCCGTTCAAAAGCAGCTGGTGGCCGGGGGTGCTGTAGCCGAAGCCGGGGCTGCCGCCGTAGACGATGGAGCACCAGGCGTCCAGATCGCTGATCCGCACCGTCTTCAGCGCAGAGCAGCTGTAGAAGGCCTCTTCCCCGATGGCCGTCACACTCGCCGGGATCGTCACGTCCGCCAGGGCGTCGCAGTTTTTGAAGGCTCTTTTGCCGATCTCGGTCACGCCCTCGGGGAGCTTGACGCTCTTGAGCGCCTCGCAGGCCAGGAAGGCCTCGCTGCCGATGGACTTGATCCCATCCGGCAGCTTGACGCTGGCAAGATCCTTGCAGCCGTCGAAGGCATTGGCCGGGATCTTGTCCGTCCAGCCGAACTGGAGAGAGCAGGAGCCGCCGGTCGGGCCCGCGCTCGTCAGGCCGTGGCTGTAGCTGAACACGCCCTTCCCCATCGTCGTCACGCTCGACGGGATCCTGGCGCTGCTCAGGACCGCACAGTTGGAAAAGGCCTGGTCGCCGATCTCGGTCACGCCCGCGGGGATGACCACGCTCGTCAGCGAGCGGCAGTTGAAGAAGCTCTGCGTGCCGATGCTCTTGAGCCCGGCGGGGAGCTTCAGGGTCTGGATCGACGAATCCCGGAACATATAGCTTGGGATCGCGTCCGTCCAGGCGAACTGGATGGCGTAGGAGCCGCCGGTCGGACCCGCGCTCGTAAGCCCCGTGCAGCCCTTGAACATGCCGGAGCTGTAGCCGGTGGTCTTCAGGCTCGCCGGGAGCTTGATGCTCTTGAGCGAGGTGCAGTTGAGGAAAACCTCGTTGCCGAGACTCTGCAGCCTGGAGGGCAGCGTAATGCTCTTGAGCGCCGTGCAGTTCTGGAAGGAGTTATACTCGATCGACGTTACCGAGGCCGGGATCGTGATCGAGGCGAGCGAGCTGCAGTTGGCGAAGGAATAGCCCTCGAGGATCGTGAGCGAGGAGGGCAGGCTGATCGAACTGAGCTTGCCGCAGCCGTAAAAAGCGGAGTGCCCGATGCCCGTGACCGAGGCGGGGAGACTCACAGAGCTCAGATTCGGGCAGTCCCGGAAGGCCTGATCCCCGATATACGTCACGCCGCTTTTCACCGTGATCTTGCGGATCTGATCGCGGGAGTCGGCCCAGGGATTATCCGACGGACGCATATCGTTCATCGGGCCGCTGCCGTTCGTGCAGAAGATCTCGAGCTCGCCGTCGGAATACAGCCGCCCGTAGATGCTGCCTTCATCGGTTTCCCCGCACCACCTGACCCAAACCTCGGTCCTCTCCGCCGCGGCCCGGGCGGCAAAGAAGCCCGGCAGCAGGCAGGCGCAGAGCAGAACACAGACCAGACACGTTAAAAAGCGTTTCATTCTCGGTCCCCTCCTGTCATCTTTTCGCCAAGCTGAAAATCGATCTAATTTTTGTTTATTTAATTATATACAATCTGCATGTCCTTGTCTATACCCGGGCGGGAGAAAAGCAATATAATTTGGAAGGCGGAGTTCGGGATCCGGAGCAAAGCGAAACGGGAGATTTGGTTTTTGGTTTTCAGAAAGGAAAACCGGAGTTTAGCGAGGAGTTTGAAATGATGTCGTAGGGGCGGCTATCAGCCGCCCGCGGACATGGTACAGAGTTGGCGGGCGGCTGGTAGCCGCCCCTACGGCGTGGACGTCAATTTCCTCGTTCTATCCCTCGTCTTCCCTGTATTCCGAATTCCGCATTCCGAATTCCGAATTCCTCGCTAAACTTCCGTTTACCCCTCTGAAAATGAAAACCCCGGAACGGAAAACTGCGTTTCCGTTCCGGGGGGGGGTTCTCAGCCGTTCAGCAGCGCCGCGGCGGCGGCACCGGGGAGGGTCGTCTCCTCGCCGACGCGCAGCTCCACGCGGCGGCCCAGCACGCCTCCGGCATATTCCTTCAACAGCGCCTCGAGCCGCGGGCGGTAGCGCCGCCCCTTCTGCACGAGCGAGCCCTCCGCGCACAGGCACACGGGCTTTTTCTTCCCCTCGCCGGTCAGAAGCAGGATGGCAAGGAGGTTGACGCACATGGCGCGCGCAGATCTTTCAAAGAGCGCAAGGCTCAGCTCCGTCAGGAAGGCGGCCTCGTCCGCGTTTTCGCAGAGCTCCTCCAGCCCCTCGCCGCAGGCCCAGGCGTCCACCGTGGCCGTGTCGAAGTGGCCGAGAGACAAAATGCGCGCCTCCGTCGCGGCGGTGATCTCTCCCTCGCGGGAGGCTGCGGCGGTCATGTGCCGCATGAGCTCGCCCAGATACACGCCCGCCGTCAGCTTCTCGAGCGCCTTCAGACCGGGATTGGCGCTTGCAGCGTCGAGCTCGAGGTCGAAGTCGCCGCGCGGCAGCCCGTCATAGAGGCCGGACTCGAGATTGACGAGGATGCGCGTATCCTCCGCGCGCCCAAGCTTGCCGATGCGCGAGAGCGGCAGGACGCAGCAGGTGTTGGTACCCGTGCCGCTGACCTGGCCGATGAAGCCCTCGTAGGCGCTCTTGTCAAGCGTCGCCGAGCCGCCGAGCAGGACGGCCGCCGTATCGTTGAGCACGACGACGCGCTTTTCGCCGAGGCCGCGGCGCTTAAGCTCCGCCGATAGCGAGGCGCCGACAAGCTTGCCCTCGCAGCCGGTGATGGTGACCTCCTTGTCGATGCGGATGACGCGGCCGTCCACCTCGGGCGTGATGTCGGCCGAATAGGAGAAGCAGAAGCCGATCGCGTCAGCCTCCGCGGCCAGGGGCTCCACCGCGTCGGCCACGAAGGAGATGAATTCCTCCCAGCTCGCCGGCCGCTCGATCCCGGGCATTTTTCGCTTGCTCACGCGCTCGATGCGGCAGCCCTCCGGCGTAAAGCGCGCCAGCGCGCAGCGGAAGTTCGTGCCGCCCGCGTCGATCACGATGGCGGTGCTGCCGTGCGGCAGCTCGCCGTCGACGCGCAGCCAGGTGGGGATCATGGGCACGGTGGCCCCGTCTCTGCTGAGGCCCTCGCGCAGGCTCTCGCACATTTTCTCGGCGCAGGGGATCGGGTCGATGCGCTCCGGCTGCATGCCGTGGCGCTCCAGAAAAGCTCTGCCTCTCTCGCTCATTCTATCTCTTCCTCCGACGCTCCCGGCGGTTTCTCCGCCGGGCGTATTCTTTTCTTGACAGCGCAGATCGCCACAGCCGGACGGAGCCCGGCTGTGGCGACGGCGGCTGCTGTCAGCCGTTTGGTTTTTTTACTTCTTGGTGGCTTCGATCACGCCCTCGGCCAGACCGGCAAGGCCCTGGATCTCGCTGGGGATGATGATCTTGGTCGCCTGGCCGTTGGCCGCGGCGGAGAAGGCCTCGAGGGCCTTGATGCGGATGACGGCGTCGGTCGGGGCGGCCTGGTTGATGAGCTTGATGCCCTCGGCCGTGGCAGTCTGGACCTTGAGGATGGCCTCGGCCTCGCCTTCGGCCTCGAGGATCTGCTGCTGCTTCTTGGCGTCGGCGCGCAGGATCGCGGACTCCTTCTCGCCCTCGGCCTCAAGGATAGCGGCGCGCTTCTCGCCTTCGGCGCGCAGGATGGCTTCACGGCGTTCACGCTCAGCCTTCATCTGCTTCTCCATGGCGTTCTGGATCTCCTTGGGAGGCAGGATGTTCTTGAGCTCGACGCGGTTGACCTTGATGCCCCAGGGGTCGGTGGCCTCGTCCAGGATGGCGCGCATCTTGGTGTTGATGATGTCGCGGCTCGTCAGGCACTGGTCGAGCTCCAGGTCGCCGATGATGTTACGCAGCGTGGTGGCCGCGAGGTTCTCGATGGCGATCATGGGCTGCTCGATGCCGTAGGTGTAGAGCTTCGGATCGGTGATCTGGAAATAGACCACGGTATCGATCTGCATGGTGACGTTGTCCTTGGTGATGACGGGCTGGGGCGGGAAGTCGGCCACCTGCTCCTTGAGGGAGACGACCTTGGCAACGCGCTCGATGAAGGGCACCTTCAGATGCATGCCGACGTTCCAGGTGGTCTTGTAGGCGCCGAGGCGCTCGATCACGTAGGCTCTCGCCTGCTGTACGATGCGGATGTTGCGGATGAGGATGACGATGATGATCACGATCAGCGCGATCAGTGCGATGGTTCCTCCGTTCATATTGTGTTCCTCCTTTTATATTGGCTTAAATGTTATAGCTTCAGTCGATCTGCTCCACGATGAGCTTGACGCCCTCGATGCGCAGGACGCGGGCCTTGCCGCCTTTTTTCAGACGCAGCTCCTCCTCTGCCGCGCGGGCCGTCCAGACCTTGCCGCCGACGGTCACGGCGCCGGTGCCGAGCACATTGTCGATGTCCTCCGTGACGACGCATTCCCTGCCGATCAGTACGTCGGCATTCGTGGGCTGGGTGCGGGAGTTGACGTACTTGGCGGCCAGCGGCCTTGTCAGAACAAGGCTCAGGATGGACACCAGGAAAAACCACACGAGCTGGAACCACAGCGGCGCATGGAACAGCGACGTGATAAGCGCCGCCAGCGCGCCGAGCGCAAACCAGATCGAAACGAGCCCGGGCACGACGGCCTCGATGATGAGCAGCACGACCATGGCGATCAGCCAAACAACGGGCATTTGCATGATGATCTCTCCTTTCTAAGGACTTCTGAAATAATTATACTCTATCCTCTTCTTTTCCGCAAGGAAAATCGGCCTTGCCCCGTGATTTTCCTTTTCATACTCACTATAACCCGACTCCGCCCTTTCCGCAAGCGCGCGCAGGGCAAAATAGCGCCGCTTATCTCCCCTGTTTCGGAGGAATACAGTGAGGAATTTATTTCCACAATTTTCACACTTTAGTTCTTTACATTTCAAAAGGTTTCGTGTATGATATTACCAACTATAAAACAGAACGGAGGTCGGAACCGGCATGAACAAGCTCCCGAGAAAACCGCGCAACAAGGCGATGTATGAGGCGATCCTCTCCCTGCAGACCGTGGACGAGTGCATGAAGTTTTTTGACGATCTGTGCACGGTGTCGGAGCTGCTGGCCATGGAGCAGCGCTTCCAGGTGGCCGTGTGTCTCAACAACGGCATGATCTACAACGACATCCTGGCCGAGACCGGCGCCTCCAGCGCCACGATCAGCCGCGTCAACCGTTCGCTGCAGTACGGCAACGACGGCTATGCCATCGTGTTCGAGCGCATGCAGGACAAGAATCCGGAGGCGGAGGCGTGAACGCCTACGGCCCTCTCGCCGCCTGGTATGACTCGCTGACGGGCGACGTATCCTATGAGCGCTTTGCGGATCTCTATGAGGCGGAATTCGCGCGTGACGGCGGCGAATTCCGCCTTTTGCTCGACCTCTGCTGCGGCACGGGCACACTCACGGCGCTCATGGCCCGGCGCGGCTACGAGCTGATCGCGGTCGACGCCTCGGTGGATATGCTGATGCAGGCGCGCGAAAAGGCGGCGGCGCTTCCTGTGCCGCCCCTCTTTCTCTGCCAGAGTGCGGAGGAGCTGGACCTCTACGGGACGGTCGACGCGGCCTACTGCTCGCTCGACTCGCTCAATTATCTCCCGCCCGGGATCCTGCCGGAGCTCTTCCGGCGGCTGCACCTCTTCGTGCGGCCCGGCGGACTGCTGCTCTTCGATATCCGCACGCCGGAGTGGCTGAAAAATCGCGACGGGCAGATCTATCTGGACGAGACGGAGGATCTGCTGTGCCTCTGGCGCGCGGACTTCGACGAGGAGGCCGGCGCGCTCGTCTACGGGATGGATCTCTTCGAGCGCGAGGGAGCGCTCTGGCGCAGGGAGAGCGAGGAGCACGTGGAATACGCCCACGAGCCGGAAAGGCTCTCGGCGCTGCTGACGCAGGCGGGCTTTGCCGCGCAGCGTCAGAGGACGGACGGCCCTCAGGGTGAGGACGGACGGCTATTTATCATTGCGAAACGGGATGAGTGACATGACAGACAAGATCATACGGGCGACTGCCGGCGAAGGCAGCGTCAAGATGGCGGTCATTTCCGCGCGGGACATGGTGCAGCGCGCGCGAGAGATCCACGGCTGCTCCCCGGTCGCCGCGGCGGCGCTCGGGCGCACGCTCTGCGCGGCCTCCCTGCTGGGCGAAGCGATGAAGGAGGAAAATGCGAGCCTCACCATCCGCATCCAGGGCGGCGGCCCGATCGGCGGCGTGGTGGCGGTCTCCGACCACGAGGGCTACACCCGCGGCTATGTGGGCGATCCGACGGTGGAGCTGCCCCTGCGAAGCGACGGCAAGCTCGACGTGGGCGGCGCCGTCGGGCGCGACGGGCTTCTGACAGTGAGCCGCGACATCGGCCTGCGCGAGCCCTATATCGGCTCGGTGGAGCTTGTCAGCGGCGAGATCGCCGAGGACGTCACGGCCTATCTCCTCTCCAGCGACCAGGTGCCCTCGGCCTGCGGGCTGGGCGTGCTGGTGGACGCGGACCGGAGCATCAAGGCCGCGGGCGGCTTTCTGGTGCAGCTCATGCCCGGCGCGCCGGAGGAGACGATCGCGAAGCTCGAGGAGAACATCTTCCTCATGGATCAGCTCACCACGATCCTCGGCGAGGACGGGCCGGAGGAGCTTTTCCGGCAGGTACTGAAGGGCTTTGACTGGCACGTCGCCGCCGAGGCCCCGGTGGGCTACCGCTGCGCCTGCAGCCGGGAGCGCGTAGACGAGGCGCTGTCCGTTATTGACGAGGAGGAGCTGCGCGAGATGATCGCGGAGGGGCGCGAGCACGAGGTGCGCTGCCAGTTCTGCGACAAGATCTACACGATCACGCCCGCGGATCTGAGGAAGCTCCTCGACGAAAAAACAGCGGAAAAGTAAAAATAGCATATTGACAAAGTCGGAGTCTTTTGGTATTATAACAAAGCTTTCGGTTTGGGAGCATAGCTCAGCTGGTTAGAGCACCTGCCTTACAAGCAGGGGGTCACTGGT
>CAMHMZ010000019.1 GCA_946186375.1 uncultured Clostridia bacterium | reverse complement strand
GTACCGGAGCTGATCAGAGAGTGGAAGCCGGAGCAGGCGCCGCAGGCGACCGTGATGAACAGGGTCGGGAAGATGGTGCTGGCCTTGCCGGGAACCACAGCGGGGATCTCCACGGTGGCAGCGCCGGTGAAGGTCGCGCCGATGATGGAGATGAACGCCAGGATCATCATGCCGTAGAGCAGGAAGGAGCTCAGGTAGTCACGCGGCTGGAGCAGGATCCAGACAGGCAGCAGGGACGCCACGATAACGTAGGCCCAGATGAAGATGACCCAGAAGGTGCGGCTGGCATTCAGGTTCAGGAACTGGCCGATCACGACGATGGCGACGATGCCGACGATGCCGACGATGGTGGCCGGGCCGACCTTGGCGTTCTTGCGGTACACGAAGTAACCGAAGATCGCGGCGATCACGATGAAGAGCATCGAGGTCATGGCCGTGGAGCCGTTGGCCGCGTTGAAGGCCTCAGCGCCGGTGCTGATGATCTTGTTGCCGCCTTCGGGATTCCAGGAGGCGAAGGTGCCGGCAACGACCGCCGTGAAGGAGGCGATGACCAGGATCAGAACGGCCAGCGCGAAGACGATGAACAGGCGCTGCGCCTTGACGCCCATGGAGTCCTTGATGACCTCGCCGATGGAGCCGCCGTTGTGACGGATCGAAGCGAAGAGGGCACCGAAGTCATGCATGGCGCCAAAGAAGATGCCGCCGAGCACGCACCACAGGAACACGGGGACCCAGCCGAAAACAGAGGCGAGGATCGGTCCGTTGATGGGGCCGGCACCGGCGATGGACGAGAAGTGGTGGCCCATCAGAACGGCGGGGTTGGCAGGAACGAAGTCCTTTCCGTCGTAGCTGGTATGAGCCGGGGTCTCACGGTTGGGGTCGACGCCCCACTGCTTGGCCAGCCAGCTACCGTAGAAGATGTAGCCGAGAGCCAGAAGCACGACCGCGCAAAGAAGGATAACTAATGCGCTCACACTTTTCACTCCTTATGAAAAAATGTTTTTATTCCCATTTGTCGTCAGGGTCTTCTCATTTCCTGGCGGCAAACAGTTTACGAAAATACTTGACCAGCTCGCGGCCGGCCTTGTTGGTGGCGGTGCTCTCGTCGCTCAGATCCACCGCCGCGGTGAGCAGCGTCGAATAGCCGTGCAGCGAGAACCTGTAGCTTTTGGAGTACTCACGCTTCGTGATGACCTTCTTCGTCGCCTCATCAAAGGCGTCGGCCACGAAGACCGCCTTGAAATTGGTGTACTGGTGCTCCTTGTGGGGCTTGACGCGGGGCTGCGCGTCGGCGATGACAAAGTCGAGACAGCGCGCCGCCGTCTCCCCGTCGAAGCGCTCCGCGCAGAAGACATAACAGAATTCGTTGGTCTCGTTGCCCCAGATCTTGACGCTTTTCGTGAACCAGAACTTCTCATCCCGCGAGAAGTAGTCGGCCCGGAAGGCCAGCGGGAGCTCCGTCATGTTCTCGTTTTTATGGATGGTGTAGTAGGCGCTGTAGGAGTCCTCCAGCACGGCCAGAAATGTTTCGCGATCCAGGGCCATGTCGGCTTTCCTCCCTCGCCCGGAAAAATGAACAAACTATGACGTATATCGTTACTATACTGCTAAGCCTCCAGAATTGCAAGTGGACATTTAACAAAAATTTAAATTATTTTTTTGTCAGATTTGCTTTTTCGCTTGTTTCTGCCGCCGGGCAGCCCGCGCCGCTTCTCTTTTTCGCTGTTTATTTCTCTCCTTTTGGAAAAAACTGCGTTTTCCCGCCGCTTTTTATTGTTTTTCCGTCGGGTTGATGCTATAGTATATAGTTGCGTTGAAATGTGCCATAGCTGCGCGCCGTTTCAGCGGCGGGAGTTGGCTCCCGCAGGAAGAACGCCGGGCGCCTGCCCGGCGATCACAGGTGAAGTCATGCTGAAAAAAAGCTGCTGTCTGCTCTTATCTCTGTTCTGCGCGCTGCTGCTCTGCGCCTGCGCTTCCGCTCCGTCTTCGGCCGAGGTGCCGCCGACTCCTCCGATCGCGGAAGCAACGCCGACGCCGGAGCCGAGCAAAACGCCCTGTCCCCACGAATGGAAAGACGGCGCCTGCCTTCTCTGCGGCGAGGCCTGCCCCCACGAGTGGGAAAACGGCGTCTGCCTTCTCTGCGGCGAGCCCTGTCCCCACGAGTGGGAAGACGGCGTCTGCCTTCTCTGCGGCCAGCTCTGCCTCCACGAGGCGCACGACGCGGACGCGGTCTGCCTTCGCTGCGGCGCACAGTGCTGGCACCGGTATGAAAGCGGGCTGTGCACGGGCTGCGGGCGTGAGCCGCTTCTGTTCGACGATCTGCTGCCGGAGGAATATCTCCGCCCCGCCGCGCATCAGGGGCAATGCCTCGAGGACACGATCACCTGGCCCGGCGGCCGGAGCTACCCCCTGTCGGTCTATCTGCCCTACGGCTATGACGAGAACGGGCGCTACGATCTGGTCATCGTCGCCCTCGGCGACAACAACCACGCGCCGGACTGTACGGAGACCGTACACAAGCTGCACAAGACCGAGATCGTCCTGTCAAACATCTATGATCATTTGATCGAAGAGCATCTCTGCGCGCCCTTTATCCTTGTCGGTCTGGAGCATGTGCGCTCCATGCCCGACTTCGACTTTTTTGACAGGCTGCTGCGCGAGTCGCTCTTTCCGACTGTGGCCCGGAACTATGCGACCTGGCTCGACCCGGACGATCCGGCCTCCTGGCCGGAGGTGCGCGAGCATGTCGCCCTCTGCGGCATCAGCCGCGGCGCAGTGTACACGCTGCACGGCGGAATGCAGAAGGCCGCGGATCTCATCGGCAATTTCTGCTGCCTGAGCATGGGCACGTCCCGGCTCAGCGTCGTGGACGCTCTCAGAGAGAGCGACCTGGGCAGCCGGAGCATCCACTGTTTTGTCGGCGTGACGGGCTATAACGATCCTCTGTCCGGCGTCGGAGATGTGCGCAGCTACCGGCATATCGTCGACGGGCTCGATTGCCTGCAGGACGGAGAAAACGCCTTTTTTGTGGGCGTGCATGACGCTCACAACTGGGTCACCTGGAGCGCAGGACTGTTCGCGGCGCTGCAATATATGTTCTAAACGGGAGAAAAATGCCATGCTGTATGTTTTTGCCGGCCTCGTCTGTCTGGCCGCTCTTTTACCCCTGCTTTTCCGCGGACGCATCCGCCTGGCGCCGGTCTCTTATCTGCTCGCCGTCGCCGCGGCGGTTTCCGCCTGCCTGCTCGCAGCCGTCGGGCTGAAGCAGGGGCTCCTGTTCGCCCGCTATACCGCCGCCCCGGAGGAGACCGCCGCCGCCTTTTTCGAGGACATGCTGGCGGGCGACTACGAGAAAGCCTATTCCCTGCTTGCAAACTACTCGGACCTTGGTCTGGACGGCACGCTCAGCGACGGCACATCGGAGGAGCTCTACGCCGCGCTCCGGGACAGCTACGCCTACCGGCTGGCCGGTCCGGCCGAGCTGCAGGGGCTCTCCGCCGTACAGAAGGTGGACTTCACCTCGCTCGACGTCTCATCCCTGCAGGAGGATCTGCGCGGGGAAATTCTGGCGCGGCTGGCAAAGCTCGTGGACGAGCTTCCCTACGACGAGGTCTACGATGAGAAGGATCAGTACCGCCCGGAGATCACGGAGCGCGCCTATCGCGAGGCCGTGAGCGCGCTGCTCGCGCACCGGAGCGACTATGAACGCAGCGAGACGCTGAGCGTTTCCCTGCGCTATGACGAGAGCGGCTGGCGCCTGTTGGCGGACGACGCGCTGCTGCGCGCGCTGAGCGGGACCTGGCAGCGCTGAGAGGAGGTACAACACGATGGACGCCAAACAAAACGCGAAAAAACGCAGGCCCTTTTCTCCCCTGTTGACGGCGCTGTATATCCTGCTCTGCCTTGTCTGCTGCTGTGCTCTCACGCTGGTTTTGAGCCGGAAAGCCCCCGGCGCGGCCGGGACCGAGAGCAGCCGCTCGCTGTCGGAGAGCTTCGACAACGCCGTGAACAACCTGAAAAGCGGCGCGCTGGACGGGCTGACCTATATCCGCAAGATCTACCGCATCCCCGAAAACGCGATGACAGCGCCGGAGCCCGATCCGGCCCTCTTCGGCTCGACAACGGATCCGGCCGTCATTCAGCAGGTCGTCGACTCCGCCGCGACGCTCCTCGACGGGCAGGAGACCTTCTGGTCGCCGGATATCGAGCTGTTCCGCTACGCCGAATATAACTATTACTGCGACGAGACTATTCTGGTCATCACCTGGAAGGAAAAGATCCACGGCTTCTCGTGCACCTGCGCGGAGGTCAAGATCGCCGACGGCTCGCAGCTCAGGCGCAAGCTCTCCGGCGACAGCTATGACTCCGGCGTGAGGGAATACTGCTCGCAGATGGCGCGGGAGGCCAACGCCGTTCTGGCTTCAAACGCCGACTTCTACGCCCACCGGCAATACGGCGTCACGGTCTTCCAGCGGCAGCTCTATCGCTGCGAGCTGGGCAATCTGGACAACTGCTTCTTCAACGCCGCGGGTGAGATGCTGCTGGTGCCTCAGGGTGAGCTGGGCTCACAGGCCGAGGTCGAGCAGTACATCCGCGACAACGACGTCACCTTTTCTCTGGCCTTCGGGCCGATCCTGGTCCTGGATGGGCAGCTGCAGGATATCTATACCTACCGCATCGGCGACACGGGTCTCACCTTTTCCCGCTCCGCCATCGGCACACGCGACAAGCTGCACTATTTTCTCATGACGGTCAATTACGATTTCCGCGTGGATGCCGTGCCCACGATCAATCAGCTCGGCGAGATCCTCTATGAAAAGGGCTGCTGGAACGCCTACGCGCTCGACGGCGGGCAGACGGCCGAGCTCTGGATGAACGGCAAGATCCTCAACAATGTCGACTGGGGCACGGAACGGCAGGTCAGCGATATCCTCTATTTCGCCACGGCTCTGCCCCGGGGAAAGGAGTGATCGGCACATGAGTTCCGCAGCTTTTTGTTTTGGCAGCACGATCGTGTACTGGGACTCGGTGCTCATCGCACTGGGCGTTCTGGCAGGCTTTCTGGCCATGCACGCCTGCTACGCCGCCAACCGCGGCCGCAGTCCCCTGCTGTTTCTCTTCGCGCCTCTGGCGCTTCTGCTGGGGCTGCTTGTCTCCCGGACGATGTACTGGTATTGCCATATGGAGCAGTTTTCCGGTTTTGCCTCCGCCTTCCGCGACCTGTCCGCGGGCGGCTTCTGCCTCTCGGGCGTCGTGATCGGCTTCGTGCTCTCGGCGCTGCTGATGCGTCTTCTCGGGCTGGAAAAGCACCCGGGCCGTCTGCTCGACTGCTGCGCGCCGGGGCTCGCGCTCTCGCTGGCGGTCATTCGTCTGAGCGCTCTCTTCAACGGCAGCTGCCGCGGGAAGGCGCTTGTCACCGATCCCCGCCTCCAGCGTCTTCCCTTCGCCTGGTCATCCCTGTCGAGTACCGGCGCGACGGAATACCGCTTTGCCGCCTTCTTTGTCGAGGCGCTGCTGTTTCTTGCCGCCTTCGCCCTGCTGCTCTGGCTCTATGCCCGTTGGCTCCCCCGCGGGAAAAAGCCCGTTAGCGCCGTTTCCGGCGATGTGTTTTTGTTCTTCCTGCTGTTTTTCGGCATTTTTGAGATGGTGATCGACAGCACGCGCAACGACGCGAGCTACTTCCACCTCAACGCCTTTATCAGCGTGGCCCAGATCCTCAGCGCGGTCACGATCCTTGGCATTCTGATCGTCTTCAGCCGACGTTCGATCCGCCTCAACGGTCTGCGGGGCTTTCACTGGCTCCTTTGGGCGCTCTTCCTTGTGAGCCTGGCCGGCGGCGGCTTCAGCGAATATCTGGTGCAGCGGCACGGAAACTGGCAGCTGCGCTGCTATACGCTGATGAGCTTTGCCTGTCTGTTCATGCTCGGCTCGGTCGTCCTCATGCGCCGCAGCTGCCGCGAAGCAGACTGAAAACTGAAAACCACCGCCTCCGGGAAACAGAGTTTCCCGGAGGCGGTGGTTTTTTCAAGGCTTCACAAGGGCCAGCTCTTCCTCGGTCAGCTCGTCCAGGCTCTTGGTATACAGGATGTCCGACCAGTCGTAGGCGTAGGCGGACATCTGATAGTCGCCGAACTGCTCCCGCAGCAGCGCGTAGCGCGGGACGTTGTGTCCGGTGACGTCCTTGCACCAGCCCTCGCTCTTGTGATTGACCGTTGTCGTGTTGATCTCGGTGTTCGGCAGCCTCCGCCGGATCTCGTCCTTCTGCTCCTGCGGCACCGGCGTCATGCAGCCGATCCAGAGCCGCTCGAGCTGGGTCAGGCCATAGAGAGAACTGATATCGGTGATGTGGTTGCAGTTGCCGATGTTGAGATGCTTGAGCGCGTGGAGATTGGAAAAGCAGGAGATGTCATTGCAGGAGGTGCTGAGGATCTCCAGGTATTCCAGCTTCTCCAGCGAGCCGATGGGCGTGGCGTCCTTCCAGGGCGCGCAGGCCACGATCAGCACCTCGATGTTCGGCATGTTGTAGAGGAAGGACAAATCGTGCAGCTCGCTGTGGCCGATGTCCACCCAGACGAGATCCGTGAGATAGTACAGGGCGTCTGCCTCCCAGTCCTTGATGCCGTTGCCCTCGGAGGAGGCCAGCAGGCGCTTGACGTCGGTGCGGCAGGTGTAGATGCCGAACCACACGCGCCAGACGACCTTCATCTGCGGAAAATCGTCCCGGATCGCGGCCATGTGCTCGTTGTCGACGCCGCAGGAGTCCATGTCGAGAAAGCGGCAGGCTGTCATATAGGGCAGCACCGCGCGCACCGCCTCGCCCTGGTCGTCCATCGCCCGGTGGCTGAGGATCATCTCTTCGTCGAGAGTGGAGAAGTCCTTGTCAAACAGGCGGAAGCGATAGTCGACACGCACATCGGGCAGAGCCGTCTGAAAGGCGCCGATATCCTCCCATTGCAGATCCTCTTCCCCCGGCTCCTCCGGCCGCTCGCCGAGATCGACGCTCTGAAGCTCCGGCAGCAGCCGCAGCATCTTCACGGTCTCATCGACCTCGCCGTGGCGGAGCGCGCTGAGATCGGCCGAGACGGCGTCGTGCGCGATCACGGTGCCGTCCGGCAACTGAGCGTCATAGACGATCTCCACCTCGGGGTGACTCTCCCGGTAGGCGAGGATCTCATCGAGGCAGCGGCTGCCCGTGAGGTCCAGCCTGCGCAGCGCGGGGAAGCGCTCCAGCAGAGCCGCCTCGCCCTCCTCCAGTGTGAGCGTGAGCTCTGCGCTGTCTGCCGGGAAGCTGCCGCAGGCAAAGTCCACCGGCTCGGGTGTGGGCTCGGGCGTCGGCGTCGGCTCCGGCGCGCTCTCGAGCGAGCAGGCCGCGAGCGCAAACAGCAGCAGGACCGCCAGGAGCGCTGTCAGCCATTTCTTCATGCTTGTTTCCTCTCTTCCTTCGGCGCGCGCCGCTTTTTCATCAGCACGATCGCGCCGACCGTGAGCGCGGCGGCAAGGGCGCCCCCGACGGCGGTGGCCAGGGTCAGCTCCCGCTGTTCCCGCGCTTCCGTCTCAAGGCGCAGCCGCTCCGCCTCTGCCTCGGCAGCTTCCCGGGCCTGCCGCTCCTCGGCCTCCCGGCGCAGCCGCTCTTCTTCGGCCTTTCGGGCCTCCTCCTCGCGCTGCCGCTGCTCAGCTTCCAGTCTCTCGCGCTCGGCCTGTTTCTCTTCCTGCAGCCGCTCATCCAGCGTCTGCGCATAGTCTGCCAGCCGCAGCGCCAGATCGCCGCTGAAGCGCCCGTGCGCGGGGATATCGACCGTCATATAGGTGACGATGATGGGGTTTTCCGTATAAATGATGCCCGCCGTGTGGTGGTACTGCTCATAATAGCCCATCTTCTGAGCCACCTCATACCGCCCCTCCAGTTGGTAGCGGAAAAACTGATCCGGCGCCGCCTGCTTCAGAAAGTCGAGCATCATGGGATAGTCATCCGGGTGAGAATAGAGGTTATACAGCAGACGCGTGACAAAACGGGGCGTGAAGGCGCTCGTCTTTTCAAAGCGCGGCGGCATGTCCTCCATCTGCATGCCCGCCAGCTCCGGCCAGAGCAGACGGCAGTCGCTGTTCCGGGGCCAGAAATGGTTCATCAGCAGATGGGCATACTGGTTGTTGGAGACCGTGAGGATGGCCTCCTCCATCTTGGTCAGCTCGTGCCCTTCGATGAGGCCGTCCTGCTCCAGCTCGCCCCGGGCGACCATGTTGGACACCAGCATCAGAAGCGGCAGCTTGTACAGGCTCGCGCTGTAGAGCGCGAGGTCGCCGTTATAATACCACTCCTCGCCCGTGGCCGTATAGAGGAAGCCGATCCCGATCTTGTCGCGCGGGATGCGGTTTTCCGTGAGATAGTCCTCGATCAGTGCCGCGATCTCCTCCTCGCGCAAGACGGAATACTGCTTTTCCTCCGCGGCGTCCTCCTCCCCCTCGTCCGCCGCAGCGGCGAAGGGAGCGGACACAAGCAGCAGCGCCGCACAGAGGGCAAGGCTCAGCAGCGTCTTAAAGCTTTTCCAGCACATAATCGACAAACTCCTTGCATGTGGCGCCGTCCCTGTGCCCGGTCATGACGACGCGCCGCTCCGTTTCGGTGCAGACACGCAGCGCCTCGCCGAGCTTTTCAGCCTTGTCGGCCATGGCGATGTGGCGCAGCAGGAGTTCGGCAGCGCGCAGGATGCTTGTGGGATCGGCCCAGTCGCCCTCGCCGCGCTCGATCTTGCGCGGGGCGGAGCCGTGGATGGCCTCGAACATGGCGTATTCGGCACCGATATTGGCGCTGCCGGCCGTGCCGACGCCGCCCTGGATCTGGGCCGCCTCGTCGGTGATGATATCGCCGTAGAGGTTGGGCAGCAGGAAGACCTGGAACTGGGAGCGCAGCGCCTCATTCACGAGATTGGCGGTCATGATGTCGATGTACCAGTCCTCGGCCGTGATCTCGGGATAGTCCGCCGCCACCTCGTGGGCGATGCGGGAGAACATGCCGTCGGTCTTCTTCATGATGTTGGCCTTGGTGACGATGGCCACGCTTTTCTTGCCGTTCTGGCGCGCGTAGTCGAAGGCCGCGCGGGCGATGCGGCGGGTGCCGGCGTCGGTCGTGACCTTGAAGTCCATGCTCAGCGCGCCGGGCAGCTCGATGCCGCGGCTGCCGAGGGCGTATTCGCCTTCGGTGTTCTCGCGGAAGAAGATCCAGTCGATCCCCTGCTCCGGCACGGACACCGGGCGGACGTTGGCAAAGAGATCCAGCTCGCGGCGCAGCGTGACGTTCGCGCTCTCGAGCGTGCCGCCCTTGGGTGTGGTCGTGGGGCCCTTGAGCAGCACGTCGCAGGCCTTGATCTCCCGCAGCACGTCCTCCGGCACGGCCCTGCCGCAGGCAAGCCGCCGCTCGAGCGTGAGGCCGTCGATGTTTCTGAGCTCCACGCGCCCGGAGGCAAGCTCCTCTTCCAGAAGCTTTTCCAGCACGCGGCGCGCCTGGCGCACGATGATGGGGCCGATGCCGTCGCCGCCCACGACGCCGATGACGATCTTTTCCGCCGCCGCGAAATCGCGGGCCTTCCCGGCTTGCTCCATGCGCTGCTGGCGCTGCAGCTGCTCGCGCAAAAGCGCTTCAAAATGGGCGCAGGACGCCCGAACAAAGTCTTCCATCAGCGGTTTTCCTCCCTGGTATAGTTCAAAAGTCCTCCTGCTCTCAGAACGGCCTTCTGCCGCTCGGAGAAGGAGCAGACGAGCTTGATCTCGGTCTCTCCCGCGAAGAGGCTCATCTCCCCGCTCTCGAGCCCCGCGTCGATGCCGCGCAGCTCCAGCGTCTGCCCCTGCTCGAGCCTGTCGTAGTCGGCGGGGTCGGCAAAGCAGAGAGGCAGGATGCCGGCGTTGATGAGATTGGCCGCGTGGATGCGCGCAAAGCTCTTGGCCACGACCGCGCGCACGCCGAGATACAGCGGCACCAGCGCCGCGTGCTCGCGCGAGGAGCCCTGGCCGTAGTTGACGCCGCCGACGAGGATGCTCTCCCCCGCCGCGCGCGCCCGCTCCGGGAAGCTCTTGTCGCAGACCTCGAAGCAGAAGTCCGACAGCTTCGGCACGTTGGAGCGGTAGGGCAGGATCCGTGCCCCGGCGGGCATGATGTGGTCGGTGGTGATGTTGTCGCCCACCTTCAGGGTAAGCTGGGCGCGGATACAGTCGCCGACGGGCCTGCCCTGCGGGACAGCCTTGATGTTCGGCCCGCGCAGGACCTCCACGCCCGCAGCCTCCTCAGGGCTTGCGGGGGGCAGCAGGGCGCTGTCGTCGATCTTGAAGCGCTCCGGAAGCGTGACCGCCGGGGCCTCGGCGCCGAGGTCGCGCGGATCGGTGATAAAGCCCGTGAGGGCCGAGGCGACGGCCGTCTCCGGCGAGACGAGATAGACCTTCGCGTCGCGCGTGCCGCTGCGCCCCTCAAAATTGCGGTTGAAGGTGCGCAGGCTCACACCGCCGGAATTGGGCGCAAAGCCCATGCCGATACAGGGCCCGCAGGCGCACTCCAACAGGCGTGCGCCGGAGGCGAGGATGTCGCTCAGAGCGCCGCAGTCGGCCAGCATCGTCAGCACCTGCTTTGAGCCCGGCGAGACGGACATGCTCACGCTCTCGTGTACCCGCCGCCCGCGCAGCAGCGCCGCGGCCTTGAGCATATCGTAGAGGGAGGAGTTCGTGCAGGAGCCGATGCAGACCTGATCGACCTTCGTCCCCTTCAGCGAGCGCACCGGGACGACGCGGTCGGGCATATGCGGGCAGGCGATCAGCGGCTCGAGCGCGGCAAGGTCGATCTCGATCACCTGCTCGTAGACAGCGTCCTCGTCCGCGCGCAGCTCGCGGAAGACCTCCTCGCGCCCCTGGGCGCGCAGGAAGGCGCGCGTCACCTCGTCCGAGGGGAAAATGGAGGTCGTCGCGCCGAGCTCGGTGCCCATGTTCGTGATGGTGGCGCGCTCGGGAACCGAGAGGGTCTTCACGCCCTCGCCGCCCCATTCGATGATGCGGCCGACGCCTCCCTTGACGGACAGGCGGCGCAGGAGCTCGAGGCTGACGTCCTTGGCGGTGACGAAGGGCCGCAGCGCGCCGCGCAGCTCCACGCGGACGATGCGCGGCATGGTGATGTAGTAGGCGCCGCCGCCCATGGCCACGGCCACGTCGAGGCCGCCCGCGCCGAAGGCGAGCATGCCGAGGCCGCCCGCGGTGGGCGTGTGGCTGTCGGAGCCGATGAGCGTCTTGCCGGGCTCGGCCACGCGCTCGAGATGCACCTGGTGGCAGATGCCGTTGCCCGGACGGGAAAACCAGACGCCGTGCTTGCGCGTGACGGACTGGATATAGCGGTGATCGTCGGCGTTTTCAAAGCCCGCCTGTAGCGTGTTGTGATCTACGTAGGCCACAGAGCGCTCCGTGCGCACCCGGTCGATGCCCATGGCCTCGAATTCAAGATAGGCCATCGTCCCTGTGGCGTCCTGGGTGAGCGTCTGGTCGATGCGCAGACCGACCTCGCCGCCCGGCTCCATCGTGCCGGAGAGCAGGTGCTCCCGGATGATCTTTTCAGCGATCGTGTATCCCATGCTTCAGCCCTCCATATCCTGCATGCGTGCGCGCGCGGCTGCCACGTGCCGCTCCACGGCCTGCCGTGCCGCGGCCTTGTCGCGCGAGGCAAGCGCCTCGGCGATCGCCGCATGCTCCTCGACCGACTGCAGCGCGCGGCTGCGCTTGGAGACGGAGGCCATGCGGAATTTTGCCATTTTCTTGTGCAGCGACAGCAGCGTGTCATAAAGGGGCCTGCTGCCCGTGGCGCGGTAAAGCTGCTCATGAAAGTCGGAGTCGAGGTTTCGGATCTGCACCGAGTACTCGCTGTCGGACTTGGAGGCGTAGAAGCGCTGCAGCTCGACGGTCTCGCGCATCTTCTGGATGAGCTCGTCACTGATGTTTTCCGCAGCGCGCTCGGCCGCAAAGCCTTCGATGCGCGAGCGGATCTCGTACATGTCCAGCATGTCCTCGCGCGAAATACCCACCACGACGACGCCGCGGCCGGAGTCCTCCAGGATGCGCTCCTGCTCCAGACGGCGGATGGCCTCGCGGATGGGCGTGCGGCTGACGCCGAGCTCCTGGCTGAGCTTCAGCTCGCTGAGGATCTCGCCCCGCTGATATTTGCCGGAGAGGATATCCAGCTCCAGCTGCTCAAAGATCTGATCCGCAATGGATATGCTTCTGTGTTCTTTCATGCTCTCTACTCCTCACTGCCGCCGCAGCCTGCCGCCGGACAGCTCTTCGATCTTATCCTCCAGCTCCTCTGTCGAGAGCGCCGCCGTGCGGCCCTCCTCATACTCCCCGTCGACCCAGCTCTTGACGGCCTTCACGAGCTCGTCCTGCTTGCCGACGGCCTCCTCGCCGCGCAGGCGGTAGTTCTGGTTGATCCAGTAGGCGATGCCCGCGAGACCCGAGTTCTTGCTGATGGCGACCGTCGCCGGGCGGTTGAGGAGCTTGTCGGTGTTGAAAATGTTGTAGATCTCCTCGTCCTTCAAAAGCCCGTCGGCGTGGATGCCCGCGCGCGTCACGTTGAAAGCGCGGCCGACAAAGGGCGTCATGGGCGGCACCTTGTAACCGATCTCGTTTTGGAAATAGTCGGCGATCTCTGTGATGGCCGTGGGATCCATGCCGTCGAGCGAGCCGCGCAGCGAGGCGTACTCGAAGACCATGGCCTCGAGCGGGACGTTGCCGGTGCGCTCGCCGATGCCCAGAAGCGAGCAGTTGACGCCGCTGGCCCCGTAGAGCCAGGCCGTGGCCGCGTTGGAGACGGCCTTGTAGAAATCATTGTGCCCGTGCCACTCGAGATATTCGCTCTCCACGCCGGAATAGTGCTGCAGGCCGTAGATGATGCCCGGCACGCTGCGCGGCAGGGCGACCTCCGTGTAGGGCACGCCGTAGCCCATCGTGTCGCAGGCGCGGATGCGCACGGGGATGCCCGCCTCGTCCGAGAGCTTCATGAGCTCGTTGACAAAGGGCACCACGAAGCCGTAGAAGTCCGCGCGCGTAATGTCCTCCAGATGGCAGCGCGGCATGACCCCGGCGTCGAAGGCGTCCTTCACCGTGGCCAGATAGTGCTCCATGGCCTGGCGGCGCGTCATCTTGAGCTTCTTGAAGATGTGATAGTCGCTGCAGGAGACGAGGATGCCGGTCTCGCGGATGCCGAGCTCGCGCACGGCGCGAAAGTCCTCCCGGCTGGCGCGGATCCAGGTGGTGATCTCCGGAAATTTCAGCCCCAGATCCCGGCAGCGCTCGATAGCCTCGCGGTCGCGCTTGGAGTAGATAAAAAACTCCGTCTGGCGGATGAGCCCGTAGGGCCCGCCGAGCTTGCTGAGGAGCTTGAAGAGCGTCACGATCTGCTCGGGCGTGTAGGGGTTGACCGACTGCTGCCCGTCGCGGAAGGAGGTGTCCGTGATCCAGATATCCTCCGGCATGTTCATCGGCACGCGGCGGTGGTTGAAGGCCACCTTCGGGATCTCGTCATAGCTGTATACGTCCCGGTAGAGCACCGGTTCCGGCACGTCCTGGAGCGAATAGCGATAGTCGTTCTCCTCCAGAAGATTGGTTTTTGAAGAAAGTTCCAGCATGTTTCTGCCTCCGATCTGTGTTCTGGCACATTTGTATACAGTTATACCACCATGCCTGTGTTTTGTCCAGCCCGTATTTTTGCCGCGCTGCCCGGACGTGAGCTGCCGCGCGCAGCGAAGGCGGGATTGTTTTTCCCTCTTTTGTCGAAGCCCTTGACGCGGGCTGGGAAATAAATTATGTTAACCTCAGGAGGTGATCGTCTATGAGAGGAAGGCTTCGGCTGCTGGCGGCGGCGCTCGGCTGGCTGATGGCCGTGTATCTGCACCCTGTGTGCTCTGTGGCTTTTGGCGGTGAGACGCTCGCGGGGGACTACTCCCCCGCCGCCGTGCGCTGCGCGATGACCGCGGCCGAGCGCGCGGCGGAGGAGCTGCTGCCGGGGGCCGGTACACCGCCGCGGCCGCAGCTGCGCTGGTCGGTATCGCTCCGAGCGCCGCAGGGCGACGGCCGCCGCATCGCGGACGCGGCCCTGCGCGCCACGGAGGGGCTGTGCGTGGCCGATGGCGTGTTTCTCAATGATCTGCAGTTCGGCCTTGTCTCCAACGGGGCGCAGCTGGCCGGGCGGCTGCAGGCCAGGCTCTATGACGGCATGCCGCACGGGGCTCGCTTTGCCGGCTACCGCCAGCGCATCGAGCTGCGGCCGCTCTATGCCTGCGAAGAGAGAGTCGAGACGCCCGGCGCGCTCTATCGGCTGCTCCTGCCGATCACGAGCGCCTGGTACGCCGACGCGGACGGCCGGATCCTCGGGTGAACGAGTTTTCAGTTTTCAGGAGAACCGCGAGCTTTTTTGCTGAAACACTGAAAAGGGACTGTTGCAAAATGAGAAAAAGATGCAAAACCCTGCTTGCATCGTAGGGGAGGGCCTTGTGTCCTCCCAGCAGCATCAAGCTCCATAATCGGCAAAAAATGTTCGGCGAATTCGCAGACTGTACGAATTCGCCGAACATTTTTATATAAATCCTGTTGCGCCGCCGGGTGGGGCAACGCCGCCGCTCCTGCGAACTCAGGTGAACATATATGCGCCCATCCTTATTTTACAGCGGTTCCTTTTCCGTGTAAGATAAGAAACTCTCACCTAAAAACTAAAAACTGAAAACTAAAAACTATAATAGTTCATTGACGCAGCTTTCGCCAAAGAGGCGGAGGCCCTCGGCGCGGAGCTTTTCGGCAGCGACTCCGTCCCCGTGCACGGTCGTGTGACTGAAGCTGCCGTCATAGATGACGCCCGCGCCGCAGGAGGGGCTGCGCTCCTTCAAAAGCGTCGTTCGGCAGCCAAAGCGCCGCGCCAGCGTGAGCGCGGTCTGCGCGCCTTTTTCGTATTCCGCGCTCACGTCTGCGCCGCCGCTTGACAGGACACGCGAGCCGGAGCGTTCGCTCGGTTCACGCGGGATGGGCAGGCCGCCCGCCGTCTCCGGGCAGACGGGCACGAGCTCCCAGCGCTCCCGCAGCGCCGCGAGCGTCTCCTCCGGCAGGGCATTGTGCCCGCCGTTATACTTGCATCGGCTGCCGAGGAAGCAGGCCGAAATAAGAAGCCGCTCCTTCATCGGCGCATGCTCAGTCCGAGGACCGCGCCGCAGATGCCGCCGATGATGTGCGTCAGCTGCGAGACGTTGTCACTGAGGACGACGCCGTCCACGATCTCGCCCCCGACGTACAGCAGCAGCACGAGAATGAGCGTGAGCGGGATATACCCGTCCTTCATGCCGGCGAGGGAGGACATGACGATCATCATGAAGACGATGCCCGAGGCGCCGAGCAGCGCGGTGTGCGGGAAGAAAAGCCACTGCACAAGGCCAGACACGAGCGCCGTCAGAAAGATCGCCGACAAAAGCGGGCGGCTCCCGTATTTTTCCTCGAGCGGCGGGCCGACCACGAGGATCATCATCATGTTGCCGATGTAATGGGCATAGCTGCTGTGACCCAGCACGTGCAGCACAAAGCGCGGATAGGCCAGCAGATCCCGCATCGGGCAGCGATAGACGCTGAAGAGGAGCGCCGTGCTGCGTCCGCCTGTCACAACGCCCAGCACGAGCGCGAAGAGCGACAGCAGCGCAAAGCTCAGCACGACCGGGGAATTGTACTGGATGCGAAGCGTGCGTTTCATAGCTTCTCCAGCGCCTCCTCGTAAACGCGCCGTGTGCGCTCGTCAAAGCAGACCATGCGCACGCGCTCAAGCTCCGGATGCGTTTCGAGAAACGCGGCGATCTCGCGCAGCGCGATGGCCGCCGCCCGCTCGAGCGGGAAGTGATAGACGCCCGTGCTGATGGAGGGGAAATCCACCGTGCGGCAGCCGTTTTCCGCCGCGAGCGTGAGGCAGGAGCGGTAGCAGGAGGCCAGAAGCGCGTCCTCGCCGTGCGTGCCGCCGTGCCAGACAGGGCCCGGCGTGTGGATGACGTGCTTGGCCGGCAGACGGTAGCCTTTGGTGATCTTGGCCCTGCCGGTCTCGCAGCCGTGCAGCGTGCGGCATTCCGCCAGCAGCTCCGGCCCCGCGGCGCGGTGGATCGCGCCGTCCACGCCGCCCCCGCCGAGCAGCGAGGTGTTCGCGGCGTTGACGATGGCGTCGACCGCCTGCTTCGTGATGTCGCCCTGAATGATCTCGATGCGTGCCATAGTTGCCTCCTTGTCAAAAAGCCCCCATCCGGGGGCTTTTTCTATGTTTCATCCTTCTGTTCCGTATAATACCGGTCTTCCGCCCATTTTGCGGGATTGTTGTCAATATAGCTCCAGATCTCCTGATAATCACGTTCATTTCGGATCACGTGTTCGTAATACGAACGCTGCCAAATGTTTTCCTTAAGTTCTTTATTGACAAGCCGTTTCAGCGCACCTATTGCGTCTGCGATCGTAGGGGCCGACGCCCTCGGCGGCCCGTAAATACCGTTATCTTCTTCGACGTTGATTTGCAGGAGCAGATGAACATGATTTGGCATGATCACATATTTATCAACAAAGAACCCTGGGATGCGCTCTGTTGATAAAACCTTTTTTTCAACAATCTTTCCCTTTTCGGTAAGACGCAGCGTCGGGCCGCCGAGGGCGTCGGCCCCTACAATGATCTCCGAAAGGATGCATCGTCGATTTCGAGTGCAGATCGTGACAAAATACGCACCGGGCTGAGAATACTCATATCCCTGCAGGCGGAGCGGCTTTCTCTCGGAAAGATCGGCCATTGTCTGTTTTTTTCGGCGTTATCTGGTCGGAAAGAGTTTATTCCAGCTCGACCCTGACCTGTTCGCCGTCGGAGGAGAGGCGGATCTGCGCCGTCTTCTCGCCGCGCCTGTCGACGAGCCGCGCCGCGATCACGTCCTCGATCTCCTTCTGGATCGTGCGGCGGAGGTTGCGCGCGCCGTAGGTGACGGAATAGGCCTTCTTTACGAGATAATCGATGAGGCTTTCGTCCCAGACGAGGGCCATGTCCCGCTCAGAGAGGAGATCGCGCACCTCGCCGAGCATGAGCGCCGCGATGCCGCGGAAATTCTCCTCCGTGAGCTGGTTGAAGCAGACGACCTCGTCCACGCGGTTGAGAAATTCCGGCCGCAGGAATTCGTTGAGGGCCTTCATCGTGCGCTCACGGCTCATGTCGCTCAGGGAGCCGCCGAAGCCGACAGAGCCCGATTTCGTGTTCGAACCGGCGTTTGTGGTCATGATGATGACCGTGTTTTCAAAATTCACCGTGCGGCCCTGCGCGTCGGTGATGCGCCCGTCGTCGAGGATCTGCAGGAGGATGTTCATCACGTCCGGATGCGCCTTCTCGATCTCGTCGAAGAGCACCACGCTGTAGGGCTTGCGGCGGATCTTCTCGGTGAGCTGCCCGGCCTCGTCATAGCCGACGTAGCCCGGGGGCGAGCCGATGATGCGCGAGACGGAGAACTTCTCCATGAATTCCGACATATCCAGGCGGATCAGGCTCTCGGGGCTGTCGAAGAGGTCGGCGGCCAGACGCTTGACGAGCTCGGTCTTGCCGACGCCCGTGCCGCCCACGAAGATGAAGCTGACGGGCTTGCGCTTGACGGCCAGGCCCACGCGGCTGCGCTTGATGGCCGCGCACACAGCCGCCACGGCCTCGTCCTGGCCGACGATGTGCTCCTTGAGCCGCTCGTCGAGCCGGGCCAGGCGCTCGAATTCGTCCTCGCGGATGGAGGAGGCGGGGATCTTCGTCCAGAGCTCGATGATGCGGGCGAGGTTTTCCACGCCGAGCTTCGGCCGTCCGGCCTTTTTGAGCTCCGCCAGCTCCTGCTCGAGCTGCATCTCGCGGCTTCTCAGCTGCGCGATGCGGGCGTAGCGCTGGTCGAGCTGCTCGTTCGTGAGCGGCTGGCCGTCCGGCGCGTCGGCCGACATGAGGCCCTCGCGCTCAAAGCGGATATCGTCCAGCTCCTTCTCATCGAGCATACGGCGCCTGATGCCCTCGTCCTTGAGATTTACGTCCGAGCAGGCCTCGTCGATGAGGTCGATGGCCTTGTCGGGCAGGAAACGGTCGGTGATATAGCGCTCGCTCATCAGCACCGCCTGGCGGCACATCTCGTCCGAGATCTCCACGCCGTGATAGTCGGCATAGTAGTGCGCGATGCCCTTGAGGATCTGGATGCTGTCGTCGATTGAGGGCTCGTTGACGGTCACAGGCTGGAAGCGGCGCTCAAGCGCGGAGTCCTTTTCGATGTGCTTGCGGTATTCGGCAAAGGTCGTGGCGCCGATGACCTGGATCTCCCCGCGCGAAAGGGCGGGCTTGAGGATGTTGGCGGCGTTCATGCTGCCCTCCGCGTCGCCCGCGCCGACGATGTTGTGCACCTCGTCGATGACGAGGATCACGTTGCCCTGGCGGCGGATCTCCTCGATGAGGCCCTTCATGCGGCTCTCGAACTGGCCGCGAAACTGCGTCCCGGCCACAAGCGCCGTCAGGTCGAGCAGGAAGACCTGCTTATCCTGCAGCTTGTAGGGGACGTTGCCCATGGCGATGCGCTGGGCCAGGCCCTCGGCGATGGCCGTCTTGCCGACGCCGGGCTCGCCGATGAGGCAGGGGTTGTTCTTCTGGCGGCGGTTGAGGATCTGAATGACGCGCTCGAGCTCCTCTTCGCGGCCGATCATGGCGTCGAGCTTGCCCTCGCGGGCGCGCCCGGTCAGATCGATGCAGTAATTATCGAGGAATTTGCGCTTGCCGCCCTTGCCGTTTTCCCGCGGCTCGGGGCGCGGCTGGCTGTCCTGCCGCGGCTGGCTGTCTCCCTCGGGTGCGTTCTGCCCGCCGAAGAGCCGGTTGAGGAAGGGGAAGGTGGCGGTCTTGCCGTCGTCGTCGCCATCCTCGCCATCCTCGCCCTCGCCGCTCATGAGCGCCTCCACGTCGTTGAGCGCGTTCATCATGTTGCCGGAGAAGCTGTCGATGTCCTCGTCGGTCAGGCCCATTTTTTTGATCATATCGTCCACCGGCTGGATGTGCAGCTCGCGGGCGCACTTGAGGCACAGGCCCTCGTTTTTGGTCTGGCCGTTTTCCAGCTTGGTGATGAAAACTACCGCCGGGTTCTTGCCGCAGCGGGAGCAGAGCGTAGGCTGCATGGATTACCTCCTTGGGAAATGCGAGTAAGCGGCCTGTTTTACAGCAGACCCTTGGTGATGAAGTCTATGGTGAGGAAGAAGCGCGCGAGAGTCGTGTTCTCGAGCGTACCGCGCCTGATGACGAGGCCGAAGAAGCTCAGCACCCAGCACAGCAGCACGCAGTAAACAAAGCCGCGCACGAAGCCCAGCACCGTCCCGCCGATCTCGTCGACGATCTCCATGTTCGGAAGCCGCAGCGAGAGATTGAAGACGTTCGCGAGGGCGATGAGCAAGATGAGCACCATCAGAAAGGCCAGCAGCAGTCCCCCGACGTAGGTGATCGTGTCGCAGAGGACGGCCACGACGGCCTCCGTCATGTTGAGGTCGCGCTCCTCGCTCAGCGCGACGCTGCGCTGCGCCAGCTCCTCCGCGCGGTCGCTCGAGAAGCCGACCGCCGTCACGCAGCCGTAGGCGTAGTCATAGCGCAGCGAGGGGTCTGCCGCGAGGATGTCGCCCAGCGAGCGGTCGCTCTCGCCGTAGCCGAGGGAGGCGAGGATGTCGTCCCGGGTCTGCGGCGTGTCAATATAGCCGTTGACAAAGGGCTTGAGCGCGGGGATGACCTCGCCGGAGTAGGCCGAGGACAGAAGGCTGCCCCCGAAGAGCGCGATCACGATGGCGACGAGGCCCGCGATGCTGCCGATGAGGCCGCGTTTGAAGCCGCCCCAGGTACACAGGGCGATGATCACCAGAAGCACGATGTCGATGATAAGATTCATATGTATGTTCCCTCCCGTCTCGGACTGCGCCAGGACGTTCTGCAAGTAAGTATAACAGATATTTATGAACAAAGCTACCGGAAGAAAGCGGCACCTGAGCAGCATTGAAGGGTCTGTCCGCATCAAAGAAAAGATCCTTCGACTACGCTGCGCTCCGCTCAGGATGACAGGCTCGCAGCGGCACGGTCATTCCTCCATCATTTCCCCCACGACGCCGTCGTACCTCGTCAAAACAGCGGCATAAGGTCAGGCGGCCGCGCAGGCACAGCCGCCTTGACCGACGCGGCTGTTTTTCCTCTCAAACAAAAAGCCTGTGCTTTTTGTTTGTTTTACTCCTCCATCATTTTCCCCACGACGCCGTCGTACCAGAGGTTATTGAGGTACAGACCCTGGGGCGGCATGGTCGGCCCGGTGAGGCGCCGGTCGCCCTTCTCCAGCAGCGCCGGGATCTCCTCGGGCTCGAGCTTGCCATAGGAGGCGTAGACGAGCGTGCCGACGATGGCGCGGCACATGTTGTAGAGAAAGCCGTCGGCGCAGACGGAGATGGTGATGAGCTTTCCCTCCCTCTCCACACGGCACCAGTGCACCGTGCGCACGGTGGTCTTTGTCTCGGTGCCGACGCTGCGCACGGCGCGGAAATCGTGCGTGCCCTCGAAGGCAGCCGCCGCGCGGGCCATGCGCTCGAGATCGAGGCGCTGCGGATAGAAGCACACGCGCTTTTCCAGAAAGGGGTCGCGGATATTGCTGTTTAGTATTTTATAGATATATTCCTTTTTTATGCATGAGCCGATGGCGTTGAAGTCCTCCGGCGCTTCGACGGCGGCCTCCACGGCGATGTCCGCTGGAAGCCAGGCGTTGACGGCCAGAGGGAGCCTGTCGAGCGGGACGCGCGTGTCGGAGCGGAAGTTGGCGCAGTAGCGCAGCGCGTGCACGCCGGCGTCCGTCCGGCCGCAGCCGACGAGCTTCACCTCGTGCCCGCAGACACGGCCGAGCGCCTGCTCCATGGTCTCGGCGACGGTCGCCTCGGTCTTCTGCACCTGCCAGCCGTGATAGCGCGAGCCGTCATAGCTCAGGCGAAGGGCGATGTTCTTCATGTTATAATCCAAAATGTCTCAGCACGATGACCGCCGCGAGAAAGACGAGGCCGAAGATCAGCGCCAGATAGTCGATGCTCTGCAGCTTCATCTGCTTCATGCGGGTGCGGCCCTCGCCGCCGTGATAGCAGCGGCTCTCCATCGCCACGGCCAGCTCGTCGGCGCGGCGGAAGGCCGAGACGAAGAGCGGCACGAGGATCGGCAGCAGCGCCCTGGCCCGGTCGATGAGGCGGCCGGTCTCGAAATCGGCGCCGCGGGCCTTCTGCGCGGACATGATCTTGTCCGTCTCCTCGATGAGCGTGGGGATGAAGCGCAGCGCCATGCTCATCATGATGGTCATCTCATGCACGGGCACGTGCAGCTTTTTGAGCGGGGTGAGGAGCTTTTCCAGCCCGTCCGTGAGTGCGATGGGGCTTGTCGTATAGGTCAGCAGGAAGGTGCCGGCGATGAGGAGCGTGATGCGCAAAATCATCGCGACGGCGCGGCCGATGCCCTCCCAGGTGACGATCCAGCCGGGCAGGATGGGCGTGCCGGTGGTGTAGAAAATGTTCAGCAGGCCCGTCAGCACGATGATGAAGAGCATGGGCTTGAGGCCCTTGAAGATGTTCTTCGGGCTGATGCGGGACACGGCCATGCACAGCACCGTCACGGCGATCACGAGCCCATAGCTCCACCAGCTCTTGGCCTGGAAGAGCGCCACGATATATAACAGCAGCCAGATCAGCTTCGTGCGCGCATCGAGCCGGTGCACGAGCGTATCGCCGGGGAAGAACTGACCGAGCGTGATATCCTTCAGCATGCGCTCGCCTCCTTTGCCCGGAGGACGGCCCGCAGCAGCTGTCCGTGCGTGTAAATGGAGCCCTCGAGCGGCACGCCGCGCTGCCGCAGCGCCATGGCGATGGCGGACGGCTGCGGGACGTTCAGCCCGATAGACACGAGCTTCTCCGGCTCGGCGAAGACCTGCTCGGGCGTGCCGTCCATGGCGACGTGCCCGTGGTCGAAGACGATGAGCCGCTCAGCCAGGCGCGCCGCGTCGTCCATGTTGTGGCTGACGAGGATGACCGTGGAGCCGGTCTTCTCGCGGTAGTCCATGATGTTGTCGAGGATCTGGCGGCAGCCGGCGGGGTCGAGCCCGGCCGTCGGCTCGTCGAGGATCAGCACGCCCGGGCGCATGGCGATCACGCCCGCGATGGCGACGCGCCGCTTCTGCCCGCCGGAGAGCTCCAGCGGGGAGCGCTCGAAGAGCGCCTCGTCCACGCCGACGAAGTGCGCTGCCTCGCGCACGCGCTCGTCGATCTCCTTGTCGCTGAGCTTGTGGTTCTTCGGGCCGAAGGCGATGTCCTTATACACCGTCTCCTCGAAAAGCTGGTACTCCGGGTACTGGAACACGAGCCCCACCTGCCACTTGACGTCGCGGCGGCTGTATTTGTCGGCGTTGATGTCTTTCCCGTCGCAGAGGACGCGCCCGGAGCTCGGCTGCAGAAGGGCGTTGAGGTGCTGGATGAAGGTGGATTTACCGGAGCCGGTGTGCCCCAGCAGCCCCACCATCTGCCCCTGCGGGATGGTCAGATCGATGTTCTCGATCGCGGTTTTCTGAAACGGGGTCCCTGCGCTGTAGACATGCGTCAGAGCCTCGATGCGAAGTTCAGGCATATGAAATCTCCTGTATGGCGGAATGATTATCGTATCTTCTCTGCGATCAGCTCGGCGCACGCGTCGATCTCCAGCGCGGTGAGCGGCAGCGCAAGACCCTCGGCGTTGAGGTCATAGAGCAGGCGCGTCGTCTCCGGTACGGTCAGCCCCTCTTGCTCCATGAGCTCGACCCGGCTGAAGACCTCTGCGGGCGCCCCGTCGGCGACGATGCGGCCGTTGGACATGACGACGAGCCGGTCGGCGCCGATGCACTCGTCCATGTGGTGGGTGATGAGCACGACGGTCATCCCCTTCTCGCGGCAGAGGCGCGTGACCGTGGAGATGACCTCGCGCCGCCCCTGCGGGTCGAGCATGGCGGTGGGCTCGTCGAGGACGATGATCTCCGGCTGCATGGCCAGCACGCCCGCGATGGCGACGCGCTGCTTCTGTCCGCCGGAGAGAAGATGCGGCGCGTGCTGCTTGAACTCCGACATGCCGACGGTCTCCAGCGCCTCGTCCACGCGCCGCCGGATCTCCTCCGGCGCAACGCCGAGGTTCTCCGGCGCGAAGGCGACGTCGTCCTCGACGACGTTGGCGACGATCTGGTTGTCGGGGTTCTGGAAGACCATACCCACGCTGCGCCGCACGTCGAGAAGCCTCTCCTCGTCCGCCGTGTCCACGCCGCGCACGAGCACGCGCCCCTCCGTCGGCGTGAGGATGGCGTTCATGTGCTTGGCCAGCGTCGACTTGCCGGAGCCGTTATGCCCCAGGACGGCCACGAAGGTCCCCGCCTCGATCTGCAGATCGACGCCGCAGAGGCTTTCATGCTCCTCGCCGGGGTAGGTGAAATGTACTTGTTCAAATTGAATGACAGTCATAGTGATCCCAAATTTCCGATCTTCTATTCATACTATTATCTGATAAGAAGAAGACAAAGATTTGCGAGACGGATTTGTGTCAGGCGAGGCATCGTCCGCAGGGAATACTTCGTGTATTGCCAAGGACGATAACGAAGCATGGCTCAAATCCAGCCGCAAAGATTGTCTGCTTTCTATCAGATCATAGTATCAGGCCTCCCAGCGGCAGCTCGCTCCGCAGGGGAGGACGAGCCCGCTGTCGGTCACGGGCAGGCCGAGCTCCCGGCTCTCCGAGCGCCCGCCGAACTTTTTGGCAAAAATGCTCTCGCTGACGTAGCTGAGCACTGAGGGGGAAAGCCCCGTCGTATAGGAGTTGATGAGGACGAAGAGCGGCTCGTCCGACAAAACGCCCGCGCAGAGCGAGACGAAGGGCCAGAGGTTCTGCTCCAGCTTCCAGACCTCGCCGCCGGGGCCGCGCCCGTAGGAGGGCGGGTCCATGATGATGGCGTCGTAGCGCTTGCCGCGGCGGATCTCCCGCTCGACGAACTTGGCGCAGTCGTCCACGATCCAGCGGATGGGCGCCTCCGACAGCCCGGAGACGGCGGCGTTTTCCTTGCCCCAGGCCACCATGCCCTTGGCCGCGTCGACGTGACAGACCTCCGCGCCCGCCTTGGCGCAGGCCACCGTGGCCGCGCCCGTATAGGCGAAGAGATTGAGCACCCTGATGGGCCGCCCGGCCGCGCGGATCTTTGCCATCGCCCAGTCCCAGTTGGCAGCCTGCTCCGGGAAGAGGCCCGTGTGCTTGAAGTTCATGGGGCGCACCCGGAAGCTGAGCTCCCCGTAGCGGATCTTCCAGCTCTCAGGCAGTCTGCCCTTGTCCCAGCTGCCGCCGCCGGTCTCGCTGCGGCGATAGCGCGCGTCGCGGTCGTTCCAGTGGACGTTGCGCCGCGGCGTGTCCCAGATCGCCTGCGGGTCGGGGCGCACAAGATAGTAGTCTCCCCAGCGCTCCAGCTTCTCGCCCTTCGAGCAGTCGAGCACCTCAAAATCACGCCAGTTGTCCGCGATCCACATAGCCGTTCCCCTGTCCATAATGATTCATGGTATTTTACCACGCGTTTTCCCCGCGGTCAACAAATGTGAAGAGGTTTTTAGGTTTCAGTTTTCAGGAAAACGATAAATTGGAGTTTGAAAGCAATGAGGAATTAGGAGTTAGGAGAGAGGAATGAAAGGGAACGGGGGATAAAACGCGAAAAATGACGTTCACTTCGTAGGGGCCGACGCCCCCGGCGGCCCGCGCAGTACAAGCGAAAAATGCGAACAAATCCCCGGCGAAAACGTATCATTCTACGAATTCGCCGGGGATTATCTCATATTCTTTGACTTTTCCTGCCGGGCCGCCGAGGGCGTCGGCCCCTACGAAAAGAGGCTGCGCCCCCCGTAGGGACGAGCATTGCTCGTCCGCCGAGCCTGCACCGTGTCCGCGGGCGGCTGATAGCGACGCGAAGCTAGTCCTTTAGGGCCGCCCCTACGGCTTCATTATGAACTCAGCGCTAAACTCCCGTTTATCTCTGAAAACTGACTTCTGAAAACTGCAAAGAGCCCGCCCCGGCTGTGTCGCCGGGCGGGCTCTTTGCCAAAAATGTTCAATTTTCCGCCTGGGTGAGCGTCAGACTTTTGCCGTCGCTCTCGATGCGCACGGCGCCGTCCTTTGTCTCATAGCACGTCACGCCCTCGCGCTCCAGCAGGGCGAGGGTGCGCTCCTCGGCCGGGTTCTTGGCCGAGTCGCAGATGACGGTGTACGAGGGCTTCAGCGCCTGCACAAGCTCGGGCAGGGCCTTGTTGTAATCCCCGTGGTGCGGGAACTTCAGAAAGGTGCAGGGCGCAGGGCTGCCCGCGAGATACTCCTGCAGCCGCCCCTTCTCGGCGTCGCCCGTGAAGACGAGGCGCTGGGAGCCGTGCGTGACCGTGGTGATGAGGGAGAGCTCGTTATCCACGGAGTCCCCGGTGATCTCGGCCGGATAGGCGGCGGGCGGCTCGACCAGCACCTCGGCGCAGCCGAGGGTGAAGCGCGTCTCCTTCGTGAGGCGCTCCGGCTCGATGCCCTTCTTTTCCAGCTCCGCGAGGAGGTTTTGATATTCCTCGTTCTGCCCCTCATAGGCGGGCAGGATCACGCGGGCGACCTCGAGCTTCTTGACGAGGCGCGCCGCCCCGCCGACATGGTCTCTGTCAAAGTGCGTGATGATCAGCACGTCCACGCGCTGCCGGTCCTGCCAGGCCAGAGCGTTGACAAGCTCCTTGCCGTCGTCGGTCTCCCCGGCGTCGATGACCATGGTCGCGTCCCCGCAGGTGAGAAACATGGCGTCGGCCTTGCCGATGGAGAGGATCGTCACGGTCAGAGGATCCGTGACCGCGGGCGCGGCGGCGCCGCAGGCGGACAGGAGCAGCGTGAGAGCAAGCGTGAAAGCAATGGCAATGCGGGTTTTCATCGGTTCCCCCCTGTTCAGGATCAATGCGAATTGTAGTAATAGACGGCGGTGCTGTCGGTCAGCACGGCGTCGCAGTCGCCCGCGTAGAGATAGGCGAAGCACTCGGTCGTGCCGCCGACGAGGCGGGTGATCTGGCCGAGGCGGTTCATGAGCTTTTCGTCCTGCTCCAGCGCGTTCATAGCCTCGGGCGTGGTGCACATGGCCATGTTGCGCCCGCTCAGACGCGCGCTGTTCCAGACACGCGAGCCGTCGCGCGCGGCGACGACGATGTCGTTGTGCACATAGGGGCCGTACTCGGTGTACTTGCCGTCGGCCAGCTCCTTTTCATTGAGCGCGATGCCGCCCCAGGCGCAGTCGATATTGCCGGAATAGAGCTCGACGTAGACGTTCTCCTTCTCGATGGGGATGACCTGCATCTCCCAGCCGAGCTTGTCGCACACGGCGCGGGCCAGTTCCACGTCATAGCCCCAGTAGTTCGTGCCGTCCTGCACGTAGGCCATGGGGAAGGAATTGATGTCCACGCCCAGAAGGAACTTGTGCGGCTCGGGAGGCGCAAGCTTGCTGAGGGCGTCGGCCTTCTTGCCGAAGCGGATGATGTTGTCGCCGAACCACTTGCGGCTCAGCTCGTCCACCTTGCCCTCGGCGTTGAGCTCCTCGATGGCGGCCACGACATAGTCGCGCAGCTGGTCGTCGTTGCGGAAGGCCAGCGAGTAGTCCTGCTCCACGAGGGTCATCAGGATTTTGATCTTATAGCCGCCGTCGCCGCAGGCGGTGAGCGACAGCGTCATTGCGATCGCGAGTAGGATGCAGATCAGTCGTTTCATGTCTTATCCCTGTTTCTCTGTGTTCCTGTGTTTCTGAATTCAAAGCTCGATCCCGTCGCTGGTGATGCGGCAGGCGCTGGAGTAGAAGGCCGCGGCCGCGCGGACGAGCGCTTCGGTGTCGCGCGCGCCGGCCGTCTCGAAGGCCGAGTGCATCGCCAGCTGCGCCAGGCCGATGTCCAGCATCCGCACGGCGACGTGGGCCATGCTGATGTGTCCCAGCGTGGAGCCGCCCGGGATGTCGGGGCGGTTCGAGTAGCGCTGCACGGGCACCCCGGCGCGGCGGCAGAGCTCGGTGAACACCGCGGCGGACACGGCGTCGGTCGTGTAGCGCTGGTTGGCGTTATACTTGATAACGACGCCGCCGTTGAGCACGGGGCGGTCGCAGGTGTCGGCATATTCGGGGTGGTTGGGGTGCACGGCGTGGGCGTTGTCGGCCGAGACCATGAAGCTGTGCGCGAGGATGGCCCGGTACTGCGCGTCGGTTTTGCCGAGGGCGGCGCAGACGCGCACGAGCGTGTCCTCCAGAAAGGCCGAGTCCGCGCCCTGGCGGGTGCCGCTGCCGACCTCCTCGTTGTCGAAGGCGCAGAAGACCGCCGCCTTCTCGCGCGCGCCGGCCTGCAGAAAGCCCTGCAGGCAGCCGAACACGCACTGCAGATCGTCCAGATGCGGGGCGGAGATAAATTCCTCCTCCGCGCCCCAGACGCAGCCCCTCTCCCGCAGGCAGAGGCTGAGCTCGCGGCTGACGATGTCCTCCTCCGCGCAGCCGAGCTCCGCGGCGAGGAGCTTGTCGAGCTTCGCCCCGGAGGACGAGAGCGCGAAGAGCGGCAGCATGTCCGTGCGCATATCGTAGCTCTTGCCGTCGTTGGCGGAGCGGTCCATGTGGATGGCGAGGTTCGGGATCAGCAGCAGATCGCGGTCGAGATGCACGAGGCGCGTGACGAGCTTACCCTCTTCACGCACGAGGACGCGCCCGGCCACGCCGAGCGGCCGGTCCAGCCAGCTCGAGCAGAGCATGCCGCCGTATTTCTCCACGCTCAGGCGCGTGTAGAGCCCGGCGCTCTCGGTCTCCGGCTGCTCGCGCAGGCGGAAGCTGGGCGAATCGGTGTGGGCGGCCATGAGGTGAAAGCCCTCGAAGCGCTCGGGCAGATCGAGCGCGATAACGGAGGAGCCGTTGCGCACGACGTAGTATTTCCCGGGAAGCGTCAAGTGCCAGTCATGTCCCTCGCACAATCGTTCGAAGCCCGCGCGCTGCAGCGTTTTCTCTATATTCTCAGCCGCGTGGAAGGCCGTGGGGCTCGCGGCGATAAACTCCAGAAGCTCTTGGTTGCGTTCGTTCATCTTCTCTTCTCCTTTTCCCGAGGGGCATTCTTTCGTAGTTTGTACTATACCACAGTTTTTCTTCTTTGCATACAGGATTGAAAAAATTTAACTTTTCCTGTATAGTGGTCTCATCCAACATTGCAGAAAGGATGAGACAGCTATGAAAGTATGCGATCTGCCCTATCGCCGCGTAACGCTCGAGGAAGTCAGCGCGGTGATGGAGGACGTCATTCCCCGCATCAAAAATGCCAAAAGCGTGGAGGAGATCCTTGCCGCGCGCGAGGATTATCTCAAAATGGTGCTGGAGTTTTCCACCAACGCCAGTCTCGCCAGCATGCGCTACACCATCAACACCGTGGACGAATTCTACGTGGCCGAGAACGAGTACTACGACGAGATCGGCCCGAGCGTGCAGAACTACAATGTGGCCTACTCCTGCGCCCTGCTCGACTCCCCCTTCCGCGCCGAGCTCGAGAAGGCGCTGAGCCCGGTGCTCTTCCAGTCGATGGAGGTCGAGCGCAAGGCCATGAGCGAGACCATCATTGAGGACATGGTGACCGAAAACAAGCTCGTGCGCGAGTATTCCGATCTCATGGCCGGGATGGAGTTCGAGTTCCGCGGCGAGAAGCTGCCCCGCGCGATGCTGATGAAATACGCCAAGGATCCCGACCGCGAGACGCGCCGGGAGTGCTTTGAGGTGCTGGGCCGCGGGCTCGAGGCGCACAAGGCGGAGCTGGACGACATTTTCGACCGCATGGTGCATGTGCGCGACCGCATGGCCAAAAAGATGGGCTACGTCAACTTCGTCGAGCTGGGCTACTACCGCATGGGCCGCCTCTGCTATGACCAGGAGAAGGTGAAGACCTTCCGCGAAAACGTCCTGCACGACATCGTGCCCGTGGTGGCGCGCCTGCGCACCGAGAATGCGAAGCGCCTCGGCATCAACGACTACAAGTTCTATGACGACGGCGTCATCATGCCCGGCGGCGACCCGAAGCCTCGCGGCAAGGCCGAGATCTTCGCGGCGGCGAAGGAGATGTACCACGCCATGGGCGAAGAGACCGGCGCCTTCATCGACATGATGCTCGAAAACGACGCCTTCGACGTCGACAGCCGCAAGAACAAATGGGGCGGCGGCTACTGCACGGAGTTTGCCAAGTACAAGCAGCCCTTCATCCTCGCCAACTTCAACGGCACCGCCGGCGACGTGGACGTTGTGACGCACGAGGCCGGTCACGCCTTCAACGCCTATCTCATCGCCGACAACCGCTTCGCTCTCGAGCTCGGCTGCGGCGGCATGGAGACGGCCGAGACCCACTCCATGTCCATGGAGTTTTTCGCCTGGCCGCATATGGACAAGTTCTTCGGCGACGACGCCGGGCGCTACAAGTTCATGCACGCGCTGGAGAGCTTCTCCTTCATCCCCTACGGCACCATGGTCGACGCCTTCCAGCACATCGTCTATGAAAACCCGGATCTCACGCCCGACGAGCGCGACGCGGAGTGGCTGAAGCTCGAAAAGCAGTTCAGGCCCCACATCTCCTTCGAGGGCATGCCCTATCTCGAAAAGGGCACCCGCTGGCAGTATCAGATGCACATATACGAGAGCCCCTTCTACTACATCGACTACTGCCTGGCGCAGACGGCCGCCTTCCACTTCCTGCTGGCCAGCCGCCGGGATTACGCCGACGCCTTTGCGCGCTACCTTCGCTTCTCGAAGCAGGGCGGCGAGAAGGTCTGGACGGATCTGCTGGCCGAGGCCGGCTTCCCCTCCCCCTTCACGCCGGGCTCGCTGAAGGCTCTGGCCGGGAGCGTCGAGGCGCTGCTCGAGGAGATCAAGGTCTGACGGAAAAAGCTATAAAAAACAAAGACAGGGAGCTTTCCCTGTCTTTGTTTTTTCTGTTATTCGGGGATCAGCCCTTGACGGCGCCGCTGGTCATGCCCGCGATGATCTGCTCCTGGAACAGGACGTAGCCCAGGATAGAGGGGATGATGGAGATCATGATGGCGGCGTACATCGAGACGTAGTCCGTGGAGAACTGGTTGGTGAAGTAGCGGATGCCGACCTGGATGGTGCGAAGCTTCTCGGAGGAGACGATGAGGTTTGCGAACACGAATTCGTTCCAGCAGGTGAGGAATTCGAAGGTCGCGGCCGTGACGATGCCGGTGCGGCTGAGCGGCAGGATGATATGGAAGAAGCGTCCGAAGAAGCCGCAGCCGTCGATATAGGCGGCCTCCTCCAGATCGATGGGGATGGAGTCCATCAGCCCGCGGACCAGGAAGGTGGACATGGGGATGCCGATGGCGCAGTAGAGCAGGATCATGCCGCCGTAGGTGTTATAGAGGCCGAGCTTGTTGATGATGACGAAGTAGGGCACCATCAGCGCGTTCAGCGGGACGAGGATGCCGGCCGTGAAGAGCGTGAAGAGCTGTTCCCGTCCGTTGAAGCGGAAGCGGGAGATACAGTAGGCGCCCATGCTGGCGACGATGATGTTGAAGGCCGTCGCGGCAAGGCCCACGATCACGGAGTTGAGCAGCATGCGGCCGAGACCCGCCACCGTGAGGGCGTTGATGTAGTTCTGCCACTGCGGCACGGCGGGCAGCGCGAAGGGCGACCCGGCGAGAAATTCGAAGTTCGTCTTCAGCGAGGAGACCGCGAGCCACAGGAGTGGAAAGAGCGTATAGAGCGCAAAGAAGATGATCAAAATCCAGCGCAGCACCGCGAGCACCAGCTCGCGCCCGTGCAGCGGGGCATGTACGCGTGTCTCACTCATTTGACCGCCCTCCTTTTCCTGGGCGCGGCGCCCTCGCCGCGGCCCTCGAAGAGCTTGCGGATGCACACGATGAACACGATGCCCACCAGGATCAGAATGACGGCGGAGGCGCTGGCCATGCCATAGTTCGTGTCCTGCAGCTTTTTATACATATACAGCACGATCGTGGAGGTCGAATTGGCCGGGCCGCCGTTGGTGAGCATATAGACCTGCTCGAACTGCCGCAGGCCCATGACGCTGGCCAGCGTTACGCAGGTCAGAAGCGAGGTGCGCCGGATGAGCGGGATCGTGATATGGATCGCCTGCTGGAAATCCGTCGCGCCGTCGATGGTCGCGGCCTCGTAATAGCTCTCGTCGATCGTGGTGATATCGGCCATCATGATGACCATATAGTAACCGATGTAAAAGACCCAGTAGATCAGCACCGCCGGGAAGGCTGTCTGCAGGGTGCCCAGCCAGTCCTTGGCGAGTGCCCCCTGTCCGAAGGCCTTCAGCAGGCCGTTCAGGAGACCCGTCTCGGCGTTGTAGACTGCGCGCCACAGCGTGGCCAGCGCGATGCCGGAGATGACCTGCGGGAAGAAATAGACCGTGCGGAAGAACTTCCAGCCCTTCGGCTTGCGGGAGAGAATGATCGCCATGACCATGGCCAGCGGAACCTGGATGAAGCCCGCCACCAGCGCCCAGATGACGTTGTTGATCACGGAGCGCTGAAAAGCCTTGTCCTTGAAAAGCAGCAAATAGTTGCGCACCGCGCGGAATTCCGGCGCGGAGATGCCGTTCCATTTCATGAGGCTGACCACGGCGACATAGATGACGGGGATCACGAAGAACACGAGCATCAGAATGATCGCCGGGCCGAGGAAGGCCCACAGAGGCCCTCTGTCGGAGCGTTCAAGCTTCAAGCTGCCACCTCCTTAAAAGGATTAGAAAACAGGGTGCGGGAAGACCCGCACCCTGTCGGGAATGCTTTGCTTACGCGGCGTTGTCGATCGCGGTCTGCAGCATGTCGACAAAGCCCTGCTCGTCGACCTCGCCCAGGACCAGCGCGGACACGGCAGCCGGGAACTCGGTGGAGAAGGCCGTCGGGAAGGCGCCGTTCACATGCAGAACGGTGTAGTTGGCGTTATTGGCGATCTCCGTGAACTTCTGCGCGATGACAGAGGTGTCGGGAGACGGGGTGTACTTGACGAAGAACATGGCGCCGGAGCTGAGAGCCAGCTCGGAGACATGGTCGGGATCGGTGAGGTACTGCAGGAACTTCACGACCGCGGCTTCCTTCGCGGGATCGTCCTGCTTGGCAGCGGCCAGGAAGCCCTGGACCGTGGTCACCAGACCGCCGTCGCCCTTGCCGCCTTCATACTTCGGGTTGACCGCGACGTCGCAGTCGTCAGCCAGCAGCACGCCGTCAACAGCGTTGTCTTCCTTGTAGAGGTTGCCGATCCACCAGGGGCCGTTGAGGTAGATGGCGGTGTCGCGGGCCAGCCAGTGGCCGTTCACGTCGCCGGCGGTGGCGGAGATGGCGCCGTCAAAGGTGTAGCTGTACATCTCCTTGAGGACCTTGGCGGCCTCAACGAAGGCGGGATCCTGCAGACCGTTGGCATAGACGTCCTTGCCGCCGATGGCCTCAACGATCAGGGAGTACCACAGCATGGAGGACCAGGCGTTGTCGCCGGCCATCTGACCCATGGCGTTGTAGCCCTTGTCCTTGGCGTCCTTGCAGAACTGGAAGAACTCGTCATAGGTGGCGGGGAAGTGATCCCAGCCGATCTCGTTGAAGATCTTCGTGTTGTAGATCAGGGGGAAGATCGCGCTCTCGAAGGGGAGAATGTAGGTGTGGCCGTCAACGCTCCAGGCGTCAAAGGCGCCGTCGGCAAAGGTGTCGCCCCAGCCCTCGTTCAGATACGGGGTCAGATCCATGAACTTGCCGGATTCGGAATAGGCCTTGATGTCGAAGGTGGTGTCCAGGATGCAGAGGTCGGGCGCGGAGCCGGTGGTGATGGTGGTGCGGATCTTGTCGCGGTAGGCCTGGTAGTCGGTCTGCTCTTCGACGACGACCTTGATGGCGCCGGCGTTCTCAGCGTTGAAGTTCTCAACGAGCTGAGCCATGTAGGCGGCCTTGGAGTCGGTGCCGACCCAGATGCTGGGGAAGTTGATGACGATCTCCTCAGCGGGGGCCTCGGCAGGCGCCTCAGCGGGAGCTTCGGCAGGGGCCTCGGCGGGCGCTTCGGCGGGCGCTTCGGCAGGGGCCTCGGCGGGCTTCTCGGCGGGAGCCGCGGAGTTGCCGCAGGCGGCCAGGCCGAAGACCATGACCAGAGCCAGAAGCAGTGCAAGCAGTCTCTTCATGTTTCATTTCCTCCTAAAAAATATGTTCAGTGGCTTTGCCAGTGAATCCTCTTTTGCGGCCGCTCCCCCGAAAACAAAGAGCGGCTCTTGTTCATCTTAGTTAAAATAATTATACTATTTTCCTTTTTTCTTGTCCACTGTGGCCAGACCCGTTTCTCCCCGGCTTTTTTTACAAAAAAAGGACTTTGATTTTGTGCAACATATTTAGCCCGCCACAGCCGTCTCAGCCCTTTCCGCTTCTGAAAACCGCGCCTTCTCCCCACTGAAAACTGAATTCTGAAAACTAAGCAAGGAGCAGAGAAAAACAAGTTTTTCTCTGCTCCTTGTTTTACATCCCGGCGATCTCGAGGAAGAGCGCCTCCCAGGGCGTCCCCTCCCGGTAGAAGACCGGGGGCTTGCCGAAGGGTGCCGGGACGCTGTGCTCGCCGCCGCGATAAGGCTCCCCGCTCCAGAGCAGGACCCAGTTCCCCTCCGGGAGCCACACGCCGCGCTCTTCGGTCTGCGGCGTCACCACCGGGGCGACCAGCAGCTCAGACCCCAGCAGATAGCTGTAGTTGTCGCGCCGCCAGGCCCGCTCCTCGCCGGGGGCAAGCCAGAAGAGCGGACGCATGACGGGCGCGCCCTTTTCGGCGTTTTCTCGCACGCAAGCACGCAGATAGGGCAGCAGCGCTGTGTGTACCGCTGTCAGCCGGGCCGCGGCGGCAAGGCAGCGCTCGCTGTCGTAGAGCTGGACGTTCGTGTCGGGGCGGTTGCCCTCGTGCGTGCGCATCACGGGCGTAAAGCAGGCCTGCTCCAGCCAGCGCAGCATCAGCTCCTCGTCCCGCTTGAGATGGAAGAGCGTCGTGTAACCGCCGATGTCGCTGCAGTGGAGGCCGAAGCCGCTCATGCCCAACGTCAGCGACGCCGTGATCACCGAGGGCAGGCCGTCGTCGTCCGACCAGTCCGCGCACTGATCGCCCGCCCAGACGAGCGTGGCGTAGCGCTGGCTCTCCGCGCCGCCGGCGCGCATGAAGAAGACGCAGTTTCCCAAGAGGCCGCTCTCCTCCACCGCCTCGCGGTTGCAGCGAGCCCAAAGCACGGGCCAGAGGTTGTGCATCTCCCGGCCGCTGCCGCCGTGGCAGACGGCGTCGGCGGGCAGATATTCCCCGAAATCGGCCATCCAGCCGCGAAAGCCCAGGCCGATAAGGTTTTCTTTGATGACGTTTTTATACCAGTCGAAGGCCGCGGGCAGCGTGAGATCCACGACGCCGCAGTCGTATTCACCGAAGTCGAACAGATAGTCGCCGCCCTCGGGACGCTTTACGAAGTAGCCCTTCTCCCGCGCCTCGCGAAAGAGCACGCCGCCCTCGACGAGATAGGGGTTGATGTAGCCCATCCAGGCGGTGCCGGCGTCCTGTCTGATCACCTCGTCCAGGCCGGGATAGAGCGCCCTGTCCCAGCGCCAGTCCCACTGCAGGCGCTTTCCGAAGCTTGTCACGCGCTTGCCCTCCCAGTCCTGGATCCAGACGGCGGAGAGGTCCACGCCGTGCTCCCGGCAGCGCTTTTCGAGACTGCAGGCGCGCTCCGTGCCGCCCTGCACGCCGAGCCACAGGCCCTTCATGGCCCAGTCGGGCAGCTCCGGCTGGCGGCCGAGCAGCGCCGTGAGCTTCTCCGTCAGCTCCGCGAAGCTTGCCCCAACGCCGAAGACGAAGCGCGCGTCCGTGCTCCAGACGCCGATCTCATGAAAATCCTCCGCCTCGAAGTCCAGCTCCGCGTACTCCCGGTTCATCAGATGCGCGAAATAGAGCCGCGAGGAGACGAGGGTCGGCTGCGGGAAGAAGGTGGTGTGATAATCGCCGCCGCTGCCGTCCGCGGCGTCGGCCAGGCGTGTGATCTCCGTAAGCCTGTTGCGGCCCACGCCCTGCTCGCGCGTCCAGATCGGAAAGCGCCGCCCCCGCAGGTCGAGACAGGAAAACTGCTCGCCGCCGCCGGTGACGTGCTCGCCGCGCTCGGCGGGCAGACGCAGCCAGAGGCGGTTCCAGCCCGGCTCGTCGAGGCGCGCGTGCGCGAAGAGGAGGCCGTTTTCCTCCTGCAGCGTGAGATGCAGCTCTCCCCCGAGCGCCGGGTGGCCGAAGCGCAGCGCACCGCCCTCGACGGAAAGGAGCCGCAGCGCAAGGCGCTGGGAAACGCGGTCGCGGATGTCGAAGTTGCCGCGGAACATGCGGATCGTCTCGTCTCCCCGCCCGATATAGAGCAGGGGGCTTTCCTCGCTGTGGCGCAGAAGCTCTTTACCCTCCAGCAGGACAGACACGCTGCCCGGGAAGGCTCTGATCTCAAATCCCATTCTGTTTTCTCCTTTGTACTGCTATCTGACAGAATTTCGGATTCTTTTCGACCTTTCTATCAGATATCAGTATTATTCTTCGTTGAACCAGTCGTCGCCGTCCGGCGTATGGAGCTCCGCGGTGTAAATGCGCAATACCGGCTCGATCGTCAGCGACTGCAGCAGGGCGAACACCCCCGGCAGGAGCGGCGCGATCTGCGGCAGGAGCCACACGATGACGAGCGCCGCCGCCAGCTCCAGCGCCAGCAGCAGGCTCTTGCCGAGATTTTTGACAGCCAGCGCCGCCGTAAAGCGCAGCGTACCGCCGAAGCTGTTGTCAAAGCGGGAGATCACCGGGAAGACCCAGGGCAGCGTCAGCAGCAGCGGCAGGAAGAAAATGTTGCCGAGCAGCAGCGGCGGCAGGCCCTCCCCCAGGCCGAAGGAGCGCAGCAGGTTTCCGTTGAAATAGCCAATGCCCAGCAGTGCGAGATACATAAGCCACATCGGCAGGCTGAGCCGGAAGTTCTGGCGGAAGGCCGAGAAGAAGCTCTTCGTGAGGCTGCCGCGCTCGTGCCGGATGCACTTGACGACGGCGTAATAGAGCGCGGCGGAGGCCGGGCCGAGCGTGACGACCGGCAGCGAGCAGACGAGCCACAGCAGGCCCGCCCAGATGATATCGATGATCGCCGTCAGAATGCTGTGCAGCTTCGAGCGCTTCACGCCCCGTCCCTCCCCTCGTTTTGTTCTTCCTCTGTTTTACCATATTTTCGTCCGTACAACAAGACGAGTTTTCAGTTTTCAGAATTCAGTTTTCAGAGAAAAACGGAAGTTTATCTCTGAGTTTATAATGAAGCCGTAGGGGCGGCTATCAGCCGCCCGCGGACACGGTACTGGTTTGACGGGCGGCTGATAGCCGCCCCTACGGCGTCATCCTGAGCGAGCGAAGCGAGTCGAAGGATCTTAAGATTCTTCGTCGCTGGCGCTCCTCAGAATGACAGCGCTAAACTCTTGTTTGTCGCTTATCTGAAAACTGAAAACTGACTTCAGAAAACTAAACACGGGGTGGGAAGCATGCTTCCCATCCCCGTGTTCTCCGCTTCAGCCGTAATAGTCAAAATCGGTGGAGACGCCCCAGTCTTCCCAGGTCTTGAGCTCGAGCTGCGTGTGCTCACGCAGCCAGCGCAGGGTGTTCACCGAGTCCTTTTCGACGTCGACGATGATGAAATAATACGGTGTGTAGCCCTGCCGGTCCGGCTCGCGCAGGTCGATGCGGATCGTGAGGGGATAGGTGCTCCCGGCGTAGGCCTTGTCCGTGACGAGGTGCACGCGGCCGATGGCGTCGGCCTCCGCGTCGGGCAGGACGCCCTCCCGGTAGAGGCTCATCGCCTCCGCCCGCGTCAGCTCCAGCGTCGAAAAGCCGAAGTCCTCCTCCCCCGTGTCCATGCGCGGATACCACTGTCCGTACTCCACCTCGGCCGAGTCGATAAACTGCTCCTCCACGGGCAGCTCCTTCACGACGCGCGCGAGAATCGCCTCGTGGCAGTTCAAAAGCGCCTCCGCCTCGCGCACGAGCGCATCGTCCGCTGTCCGCGTCAGCAGATAGCTGCGCAGCATGACTTTCTCGCCGCCGAGCGAATAGCTCAGCTGCACGGAGTACGAGCCGTCGTCATAGCTCCTGTCCCGCCCGCGCGCGGCGAGCACATCGCGGTGGAAGTCCAGCGCGGCGGCGATATTCTCCTTTTCTGTGAGGCGCGCCTCCTTGCCCATGCACTCGACGATGACCTGCTCCACGTTTTCCGCCGCGGGCACGCGGCGCTCATAGCCGAAGAGGTCAAAGCGGAAGGCCAGCACGAACACAGCCACCACCGCGCAGGCTGCGGCCAGCCCGCGCCAGCCGCGGTGGAAGACCCGCAGCGTCTTCTGGATCAGCATCTCCGCGGCAAAGTAGCCGAGGAAGGCGCCGACGAGCATCAGGCCAAGCACGATCCAGGCGTTGGCCCTGCCGTTGACCGGGAGCGTGATGAAATACTGGAGCATCACATACGCAAGCACCAGCGCCGTGCCGAGGCTCATGCAGTATTTGAAGGCGGGCTTGAGCACCGGGATCGCCACGGTGTCCGTGGCCGCCTCCATGCGGCGGCGGCGATACAGCAGCAGCGAGACAAAGCTCAGCACGAGCCCCGCCGCGCCGTAAGCGGCGAGCAGACCGTAGCCGATGATCCGGTAGCTGTCCTCCTCGGGGACGTCATAATTGAGGATGCGCGCGAGCTGATAGAGCGGCGCGAGGAAGCCGAAGCTCAGCGAGGGGCGGCGCATGCCGTAGACGAAGGCCTCCAGCAGGCAGCGGGCGCAGCCTTCGGCTACCGCGGCGGAGAGCCCCAGCAGCACGAACAGCACCGGCAGCACCAGAAGATTGCCCGTCAGCATCCCGCAGAAGACCGCGAGACCGTAGAAGGCGACGGTCGCCAGCGCCGTCAGCGCCAGGAAATCCAGCGCCGTCGTCAGGCGCAGCAGGCCGCCCGGGCAGTAGAGCAGCGCCGTCAGCAGCGCCGTAAAGATTTCCGCGAGCAGCAGCGGCACAAGTCCTGTCCAATAGGCCGTGGAGAACATCGTCTCGCGGCGCAGGGGCAGGGCGTTCATCATACCGCAGCTGCGGCTCTGGTACAGATAGTGGAACATCGCCATCGCCGCGGCCACGCTGACGGGGGCCGCAAAGAAGACGAGGGAGAGGCTGATCCGGATAAGCTCGATGTTGAGGCTTTGCTCGAAGCCCCGGCGGATCATGTCCGCCGTGCCGCTGAGCGAGCCGGGGACGAGCAGCAGCAGGAAGACGAGCCACGCCGCCCACAGCGGCCAGAAGCGCCGCAGCAGATTGCGGGAAATGCCCCGATTAAAGAACGAGATCTTTGACTTCATAGTCGGCACCTCCCAACTCATAGATGAAGATCTCCTCCAGCGTCAGCGGCAGCACGTCCAGAAACAGGGGCTGCGTGGCGTTGAGCTTTTCCGTCAGCTCCGCGGCCGAGCCGCGCAGGATGAGCTGCCTGAGCCGCCCCGTGGCGGACTGATGTACGATCTCCAGCCCCTCCGGCAGCTCGCCGCCGTCCGGATAGGCCAGCTGGATCTTGACGAGGTTCTCCTGCAGCTCGCTGAGGCTGCGCTCGAGGAGCATTTTCCCCTTGTTCATGATGCCCACGTGGTCGCACACGTCCTCGAGCTCGCGTAGATTGTGCGAGGAGACGAGCACCGTCGTGCCGTACTGCTCCACGTCGCTCATCAGAACGCTCCAGACCTGGCGGCGCATCACGGGGTCGAGCCCGTCCACCGGCTCGTCCAGCAGCACGATCTCGGGCCGCTGGGCCATGGCGATCTGGAAGGCCGCCTGCTTCTGCTGGCCCTTGGAGAGCTTGCGCATGGGCCTCCGCTCGTCGAGGGCGAAGAGCTCGCGCAGCTTTTCATAGCGCTCGCGGTCGAAGCGCGGATACATGCTCTCGGCAAAGCGCGCCATGTCGCGGATGCTGGCCTGCGTGTAATAGAAGATCTCGTCCGGGATGTAGGCAATCTTTTCCTTGATCGCCGGGTTTTCATAGATGGGCTGTCCGTCGAAGAGCGCCTCGCCCTCGTCCTGACGGTAGATACCCGCCAGATGGCGGATGAGCGTGGACTTGCCCGCGCCGTTCGGGCCGACGAGCCCGTAGACCGCGCCCTTCGGCGCCGTCAGCGTCAGGCCGTCGAGCGCGCGGAAGCCCTCGAAGCTTTTGACAAGCGCTTTCACCTCAAGCATGCTCGTTTTCCTCCTTTATGAGCGCCGCGAGCTCCCCGTCCGTCAGGCCGAGGGCGCGCAGCTCCTTCGCCGCGTTTTTCAGCGTCTCCGTCAGCTCGGCGCGCCGCGCGAGCTTCGCCGCGTCCGTCCTGCAGACGTAGCTCCCCCGCCCCGGCGCCGAGCAGATGCAGCCCTCGGCCTCCAGCTCGCGATAGGCGCGCTGGATGGTGTTGGGGTTGATGGCGAGCCTGGCCGCCAGCTCCCGCACCGAGGGCAGCTTCTCGCCCGGCGGCAGCACCCCGCTCAAAATGAGCTGGCGAAAGCCGTCTCGCAGCTGCTCGTAGATCGGCCGCGGATCGCGGTAATTGATCTGGATCACGCAGACACCTCCCGTGTTAACTGTATTAGTCGTGCTAACACAGCTAAGATAGCACAAGACCCTTCCCCTGTCAAGAGGAAGGGCCTTGAAGCGCTTCTTAAGTTTTCTGAAGACAGGCGCCGCGTCCGCGCAAGAACGTCCTTGCGCTATTTCGCCGTGAGCTTGATGACTGCGCTGAAGGCGCTGTTCACGCCGTCCGCCGTCACCGCGCGGACCTTGTAATAATAGGTTTTTCCCTTTGTCGCCTTGCTGTGCGTGTACTTCAGCCCGGTCACCGTCTTGACGCGCTTGAAGGAGCCGTCCTCGCCGGTCGTGCTGCGCCAGATCTCGTACTTGGCCGCGCCTTCCACCGCCGCCCAGGTCAGCTCGGGCTTGCCCTTATCGTTGCGTCTGCCTCTGACGCCGGGTCTCAGCGGCTTCGAAGTGATCTGAAGGATCTCGCTCCAATCGCTCCGCGTCCCGTCCGCCGTCACGGCGCGCACGCGATAATAATAGGTTCTGCCGGAGGCGGCTTCGCTGTTGGTATACTTGGTGGTCTTGACCGTCTTGAGGATCTTGAAGCTGCCCTCTTTGCCGGTCTTGCTGCGGAAGACCTCATACTTGACCGCGCCTTCCACCGCCGCCCAGGTCAGCGCCGGCTTGCCCTTCGCGTTCAGCTTGCCCGTCACCGCGGGAGCACTCGGCCTCGCCGTGATCTTGACGACCTTGCTGTACATGCCCTTGGCCCCTGTGGAGCTGACGGCGCGGATCTTATAGAAGTAGGTCGTGCCCGCTTCGGCTTTTGTGTTGGTGTATTTTGTTCCCGTCACGGTCGCGATGCGCTTGAAGCTGCCGCTCTTGCCGGTCTTGCTGCGGTAGATCTGATATTTCACCGCGCCGTCCACGCTGTTCCAGGTCAGCGCGGGCTTGCCCTTGGTGTTGAGCTTGACGGACGGGCTCGGTGCGGGGAGCTTGACCGTGAGCTTGACGGTTTCGCTGTACTGGCCCTCCTCTCCGTCGCTCGTGACGCCGCGCACCCGGTAATAATAGGTCTTGCCCGTCACGGCGGAGCTGTTGTTGAAGCTGGTGGCCTCTGTCGTCTTGACGATCTTGAAGCTTCCCTCCTCGCCGGTCTCAGAACGGGCGACCTGGTATTTCACCGCGCCGTCCACGCTCTTCCAGGTCAGAGAGGGCTTGCCCTTGTTTGTATGCGAGCCCTTGACCTGAGGTGCGGGCAGTCCCGCGCTGACGCAGTGCCTGGCCGCGTTCAGGAGGCTCTCGTTACCGCTTTCTCCGATCGCGATGGCGCTCCACTGCTCTTCCGTGCCGCCGTAATAGACGTCCTTCAGCGCGCTGCATTTCTGGAAGGCCGCGTCGGTATAGAGGGGTTCGTCCCCGTCGCTCTCTTCATCGTCGAGCTCCGAGCCGACGATCGTTTTCACGCTCGCCGGGATGGTCACGCTCTTGAGCGATGTGCAGTGGGAGAAGCTGCCCTCGCGCAGGATCGCCACGCCCGACGGGATCGTCACCGAAGACAGAGCCATGCAGTAATAGAAGGCGTATTCCCCGATGCTCTTCACGCTCGCCGGGATGCTGAGCTCCTTGAGCTCGTAGCAGGAGTTGAAAGTTCCGTCTCTGATCGCGGTCACGCCCGAGGGGATGTTCACGCTCGTCAACGCGGCGCATTCCATGAACACGTTTTCTCCGATGCTCTTCACGCTGCCGGGGATCGACAGGGCGGTCAGAGAGGAGCAGCTGCGGAAGGCGGCGTCGCCGATCTTCGTCAGGCCTTCGGGCAGCTTGATCTCCGCCAGCGCGGAGCAGTCGGAGAACAGAGACTCGGAGAGCTCCGTCACTCCCGCGGGGATCGTCACCGATCCGAGGGCGCTGCATTCCGAGAAGGCGATGGGGCCAATGCTCGTCACGCTCGCCGGGATCGTCACCGCGCTCAGCGATCTGCAGCCGTAAAAGGCGGCGCGGCCGATACTCGTCACGCTCGCCGGGATCGTCACCGCACTCAGCGACTCGCAGTCTTCAAAGGCGCTGTCCCCGATGCTTGTCACACCGCTTGCGATACTGACCGACTTGATCTCCGTCCCCCAGGGGGCCTCGTCGCTGTAAGTATAGTTTTTCATGGGGCCGCTGCCGCTGATACTGAGCGCCCCGTCGTCCGAAAGGCTCCAGGTCAGCCCCTCGCCGCAGGTCCCGCTCTTTGCGTTGGGCAGGACCTCCGCCGCCATCGCTTGAGGCAGCAGAGACAGGCACAGAAGCAGACACAGAAGCAGACAAAGGGATCGTTTTAACAATCGCTTCATGAAAAAAACCTCCTCCTTGTTTACGATCTGTTTTTCCGAATGACCCATACCAACACTATAAAAGAACATTTCTTCTTTGTCCAGCTTTTCCTCCGGAAATCTGACGGGAAACGCGCGGCTCCTCTTCAGGGTGGGCTTCCCTGCGTGTTACAGCGGGATCTCCACCTGCTCGGAGAGGGTTTTCAGGCGCTGCTCGATCTGCGCGGAGATCTCGCGGCTCATGCGCGCGTTCAGCTCGCGCATTTCCTCGTTCTCCGTGTCGTCAAGAAGCTTTTCGTAGTTGGCGCCGACCTTGCTGCGGATGGCGCGCATGCGGTGGGCGGGGATGTCCTCGTTTTCGGCGCGGCGCAGCCTGGGCAGCAGCCTGAGGCGCAGCCCGCCCTCCCTGTCCCCGGCGTTCTCCGCGCCCGGGAAGGGCAGGCGCAGCTCGCGCGCTTCGAGCTTCGGCAGCAGGCGCGTGAGCGTGAGGCGGCGCACGAAGAGCGGAAGATCGGCCTCCATGAGCTTTTCATCCATGGCCTTCTTGCCCATGACATGGCCCGCGATCAGCACCGCGAAGGAGATCAGCAGCCCGACCGCGATGCCCGCGGGCCCCTCGGCGACGAGCGCGACGCCGCTGCCGCCGCACAGGAGCGTGACGATGACGGAGACGACGGAGTCGACGAGCACGGCCGCGCCCGCGAGGGTGTCCCCGGCGAAGACCTCCTTGGTCTGGATCTGCTCGAGCAGATGCAGGTCGCTGGCCGCGAGGCCCGCGCTCAGATCGAGCGAACGGTCCGGCACGCGGTAGCGGCGGCAGATGGGCGAGGTGTGGTGCTCGAGCTCCTCCGAAACGCTGCGCATCCAGCGGTCCGCGGGCTCAAAGAGCAGGCCCTTGGCCTCCTCGGAATAGAGATAGACGCGGATCTTCTCCTGCAGCGTCTGCGCCGCGTGGGAGAGCGTGTCGATCCGCCCGTCGCGCCAGTCGAGCAGCACGGGCTTGACCGCCTTTTCCAGCATCGGGTCGAGCAAGGCGTCGAGCGCGCTGTGATAGAGCTCGCCGAGCCGGGCCGAGACGATCTGCTCGACGATATCGGAGCCGATGAGCTCGGCCACCTCCGCGCGGAAGCGCCGCAGCTCGTCGTCGATACGTCCGCACCAGGCCAGGCCCCGCGCCACGCTGAATTCCGGCTCGCGGTCGGTGTAGATGACCGCCTCGGGGAAGACCTCGCGGCACCAGTCCTTCACGGCGTCCATGCGGGAGACGCCGCCCGTCAGAAACAGAAGCTCCGGCGGCTCCTCGCCGATGCTCTGCCGCACCTCGCGCAGCCCCTCGCAGAAGACGGCGCGGAAGGAGCGCCCCCCGAGCTGCGCACAGGCCCTGTCCGTCAGCGCGGCGGCTGCCTCTTCGTCCATCGTCAGCTCCAGCAGCAGCGGCTCGTCGTAGCTCACCAGCAGAGGCTCGCTGAAGTCCCCCGTCCCGCGCGCCTCGGCCGGGGCGGAGAAATAGCGCTCCTTCAGCCGCCGTGCGCGCAGCTCGCAATCGACACGCCAGGGCTCGCTCTCGGCGAAGACCCGGCGCAGCTCCGCGGCGTTCGGGGAGGCGTCCAGGCAGCGCTCGAGCAGCAGCTCGTCCATGATCCCGCCGCCGAGCGACACCTCGCCGCCCGTGCGGATCTCGGTCTCCCTGCCCTTGCGGATATAGGCAAAGTCCGTCGTGGAGGAGCCGATGTCCACCACGAGGACGGATTTGGTACGCAGGTCCACGTAGTCCCGGAGGGAGTTGGACTGCACGGAGCCCACCATGACCGCCCGCGACTCCGAGACGACGTGCGGGTCGGGGCAGCCGAGGTTTTCAAAAATGGTCTCGTAGCGCTGCCGCGCGGCCGCGTCCCAGCCGGCGGGGCAGCCGATATAGAAGCGGTTGCCGTTCTCGCCGCCTCTGAGCGCGCCGCTGCCGCGCAGCGACTCCAGAACGCGGGCAGAAAAATCCCGGACGAGGGCGCCGCTGTCCGACAGCGGGTCGAGGAAGCGGCTCTTGAAGCGCGCGGCGCTGCGCATCGCGGCGGAGGCGGACTTGGCCGCGTTCTCCCCGATGCGGACCTCGCCGCTTTTCATCAGCGCCCAGGCCGTGAGGAAGACCCGGCGGCCCTCCACCTCCATGATCTCGGGTGCGCCCTGTCCCTCCTGGCCCGTGCGGGCAACCGCGCTCTCGCCGTCGCCAAGGTCAAAGCCCCAAAACAGCATTGTCTCTCACTCCCCTCAGCCTAACGGCGCCGTCGCGCGGCCGGCCGCCAGCAGCTTCTTTTCGTGCACGATCGCCGGACGCAGCGTGACAGCCGCGTTTTTTGACGGCATCAGCTCGAAAAGCTCCGCCGTGTCGGCGCTGTAGTCCACCAGCTCCAGGCCCTTCTCCTTCAGATAGGGGCGCAGGCGCCTGAGCTTCAAGAGCGCGTAGTCGCCGTTTGCGGTGTAGAGCGCCTCCAGCAGTTCCTCCATGAGCTCAAGCTCCTTCTCCCCAAGCGGGAGCTTGTCCCGCTCGGCGGCCTTCGCCTCCTCGCGGCGGGCGCGCGCGAGCGAGGAGAGCTCGTCTGTCTTGCGGTCGATCGTCTCCGCCGTCAGGCTCAGCGTCTGCCAGAGGATATCGGTATCAAGCGTGTTTTCGACCGCCGCCTGGCCGGGCTTTGTCCAGAGCCTGCCGGAGAGGAAGGCGCAGAGGAGCGCGAGTGCGAAGCCCGCCGCGGCGAAATACGGGGGCTTTTGCGTCAGAAGCCAGGCGGACGCGGCGCTCAGCGCGGCTGCGAGCAGCAAAAGCCAGGGCGCCCCGGCGCGCGTCTCGCGGCGGGTGCTTTTGACCGTCGTACGGTTGGCCCCCAGAAGCCGCAGCCCCTCGCGGGCCGTGGCCGTCATCGCGTCGGCGGCCGCCTGCCGCTCCGGGTCGTCCACGAAAGCCGCGTTATAGCGCAGCAGCAGCGCGCCGAGCTCCTCGTCGAGGATCCTCGCGCCGCTGTCGCGGTCCTGATCCACGCTCTGCCCGGCCTTGAGGGCGTTTCGCACGCGCTCCTCGTCGGACAGCAGCAAAGCCTTCATCGTGGTGTCGTTCATGCCGCTCCTTCTTTCCGTCCGGTGTTTTTCATTATTGTACCAAATCCCGCGCCCGCTTGCAATCCCGTTACAGGGGGGAGGAGTTTTTAGTTTTCAGTTTTCAGTTTTTAGTTTTCAGAGATAAACGGCAGTTTAGCGCTGCGTTTGAAATGATGTCGTAGGGGCGGCTATCAGCCGCCCGCCGA
>CAMHMZ010000018.1 GCA_946186375.1 uncultured Clostridia bacterium | reverse complement strand
AGAAGCAGAGTCCTTACACGCGCATGGCGCAAAATGAGCTGGCTCTGCAGCTCTACGGCGCGGGCTTTTTCGCGCCGCAGAACGCCGATCAGGCGCTCGCCTGTCTTGAGATGATGGACTTTGACCGCCGGGACGAGCTCGTTCGGATCGTGCGGCGCGGGCAGACGCTGACGCAGACCGTGCAGGATTTGCGACGGATGGCGCTGCAGATGGCCGGTGTGCTCGACGCGACGCAGGGCACGAGCCTCTCCGAGCAGCTTGAGCGGCAGTTCGGCGCGCAGCCCCAGACGGCGGACGGGGCGTCTCCTCCCGTGCGGGAGCTCCGGGCCCCCGGCGCTCTTTCGATGCGGGAGAGCGCCGTGACCGCCCGCGCCAGGCAGCAGGCCGCCGAGGTCTCGGCGCCCAGATAAACACAGCCCAAGCGGCTGTCTCAAAACCTTGACCGTTTTGTCCTCCTGAGGAGCAGCGTGACGAGGGATCTTTCTTTTCATCGGGCTCGACACCTGTCAGAGAAAGATCCTTCGCTTCGCTCAGAATGACACGGTGTTTTGAGACAGCCGCTTTTTCTCGCTCCGGCGGGAGGCCGGGCCTCCCATTCCTGCGTTTATGCGATCGGGTTTAATTTATTTCATCATAATATATAAACAAAGACTTGCAATCTTCCTCTATTGTTGTATAATATTATATGTATGAGTTTGGTAAGATTTAATTGCCATTTATTGTCTTTTATGCGTCATCGGTGAGAGTCCATGACGCAAAGGCGACGAGAAAAGGAGGAATTCCCGGATGAAGATTGAGTTCCGTTTCCACCGTGTGCTGGCTCTGCTGCTGTGCTTCTGCATGCTCGTGAGCCTGACGCCGGGAGCATACGCGGCGCCCCGCGACTGGAGCTACGACAGCGTGACCTGGGTCGGCAGCGACAGCGAAGGCTATACGAGCGCCACGCTGCACTATACCAACAGCAAGAACGGCCAAACGCGGGACGTGACCGTCACGGCGACGGTCAACGAGAACGCCTCGACGGAACCGCGCTGCACAACGGCGGGCGCGACGGTCTATACGGCCCAGGTCACCCCCCAGCAGGCGCCCGACGGTCGGCAGCGCAGCGTGAACAAGCAGGTCGCCATCCCCGCGACCGGCATCCATCGCTTCAACAGGCAGCCGACCACGACCTGGGCGACAGATTATCTGAGCTGCACGGCCAGCGGTCAGTGCCTCGACTGCCATAAAAGCGTGACCGAGACGACGCAAGACGTCGTCTTCAGCCCCGAGCGCGCCTGCGAAGATCAGGCCAACGGCACGGCGACCGCCACCTTCAAGGCGACGTACCGCGACGGCACTCAGTACCGCACGGTGACGGCGACCGCGAGGAACATCACCGTTCCCGGCCTCGGCCACGACTGGGGCGAGGTCGAATACGTCTGGGCCCAGGATGGCAGCGCCTGGAAGTGCACCGCCACGCAGAAGTGCGGCAACGACACAGCCGGGGCGCACACCCGCACCCAGACCGTGACGGCCGTCGGCGAGGTGCTGACGCCGGCCGCCTGCGAGACCGACGGCACGACCCGCTACACCGCGACCTTCACGACGGAGGGCCTCGGCTCCGACACCAAGGACGTTCAGGACATCCCCTCCATCGGCCACGCCTGGTCGAGCGACTGGTCCAAGAGCGCCGAGAAGCACTGGCACGACTGCGGCAACAGCTGCGGCGAGAAGAGCGACGAGGCTGAGCACAGCTGGGACGAGACCCAGTACAGCTGGAGCTCGACCGAGCCCGGCACCGCCAGCTGCACTGCCACGAACAGCTGCACGGTCTGCGGCTATGAGGCCAGAGAGACCGTTGACGCCTCTGCGGCGGTCACGCTGGAGCCCACCTGCACCGAGCGGGGCAAGCATACCTACAGCGCGAGCTTCACCGTCCCCGGTCTGGACGATACCAGCACCGAGATGGCGGATATCCCCGCCCTGGGACACACGATGAGTCACGAGGAGAAGGTCGAAGCGACCTGCACCGAGGCCGGACACATCGCGGGCTACACCTGCTCCGTCTGTGAAAAGCACTTTGCGGACGCGGCGGGCGAGGCCGAGATCGCCGAGGCCGACTGGGTGATCCCCGCGACCGGCCACGCCTGGTCGAGCGACTGGTCCAAGGACGCCGAGAAGCACTGGCACGACTGCGGCAACAGCTGCGGCGAGAAGAACGACGAGGCCGGGCACAGCTGGGGCGAGACCCAGTACGAATGGAGCTCGACCGAGCCCGGCGCCGCCAGCTGCACCGCCACGAACAGCTGCACGGTCTGCGGCTATGAGGCCAGCGAGACCGTTACCGCCTCCGCGGAGGTCACGCTGGCGGCCACCTGCACAGAGCAGGGCAAGCATACTTACAGCGCGAGCTTCACCGTCCCCGGTCTGGAGGATACCAGCACCGAGATGGCGGATATCCCCGCGCTGGGGCACACGATGAGCCACGAGGACGCGCTCGACAAGACCTGCACCACCGACGGCCACGTCGAGGGCTACACCTGCTCCGTCTGCGGCAAGCACTATGAGGACGCCGAAGGCACTACCGAGATCGCCGAGGCCGACTGGGTCATCCCCGCCAGCCATGAGCTGAGCAAGACCGAGGGCTTTGCCGCGACCTGCACCAAGGCCGGGCAGAACGACTACTGGACCTGCTCTGTCTGCGGCGCGTTCTTCTCCGATGAAAACGGCCAGACCGAGATCAACGAGAACGACTGGGTGCTCCCCGCCAAAGGCCACGCCTGGGGCGAGCCGGAATACGTCTGGGCGGCGGATCACAGCAGCGTAACGGCCACGCGCGTCTGCGGCAACGACAGCTCCCACAAGCAGACCGAGACGGTCGACGCCACGGGCGAGCAGACGAAAGCCCCCACCTGTGAAGCCAAGGGCGAGACCACCTATACCTCCGAGGCCTTTGAAAACGAGGCCTTCAAGGTTCAGGTCGATACGGTCGCCGACATCGACCCGCTCGACCACGACTGGGGCGAGCCGAGCTACAGCTGGGATGGCAATCATAGGACGGTGACGGCCACCCGCCATTGCCAGCGCAGCGGCTGCACCGAAGAGGAGACCGAGCAGGCCGCACGCGCGAGCGTGACCGCGGTCAAGGCCGTGCCCGTCGTCAGCAACGCCGGCAGGCTGACCGGCGTGACGGTCACCCTGCGCTATACCTCCGCGGCCTTTGAAAACAAGGCCTTCGAGGCGCAGTCCGAGGACGTCGAGGTCAACGTGACCGTCGGCAACAACGACCGCAACCTCTGCAAGCTGCACATCACCGACCTCGGCATCAACGGCTATCTGGTCGGCACCGCGCAGAACATCAAGGACGGCAGCTACAGCGTCAAAGCCGAGATCTCCGAGGACGGCCGGGATCTGATCCTCAAGATCTCCGTCGACAACAAAGCCGCCTACGCCCCCACGACCGGCGGTTACGGCTCTCTGGATCAGAGCTACACCCTGACGGGCGAGCACTACCACTTTGCCTGGAACAGGTCCAAGCGCGCAGAGAACGAGTACGTGTTCACGCTCTCGACCAGCTTCACCGAGCAGAACAACGGCAGCATCCGCTGGAACGGCTGGGCGGATCAGACCGAGTACTATGCCGATACCTACGTCTCCGAGCAGAACCGCGGCGGCATGGAGCTCGTGATCCGCAAGAACCACGTGGGCGATACCCTTACTTATACATTTGATCTCAACGCCCGCAACCCGAGCGCGACGGGCACCGCGCCGGCCGACCTCACCTTCACCTTCGGCGGCGATCCCGTGAGCCTGCCCGGCGGCGATGGCTTCCAGCGCCAGGGCTACGACTTTCTCGGCTGGGCCAGAGAAGAGGGGGCCAGGACGCCCGAATATCAGCCGGGCGAGCAGATCGACACCGACACCGCGCCGCACAGCCCCTCGAAGCAGGTCAAGCTCTTCGCCGTGTGGCAGAGACACGTCTACACGATCGAGCTCGATCTGGACGGCGGCACCTCGTCCGGCTGGGCGGACCGCGTGAGAGGTCTGAGCGTCACGGCGGGACCGGGCCAGCAGCGCTTCAGGATCCGCGGCATCGACAGCAGCGACCCGGTCAACGGCGACGCCGTTGTGGTCGGCCTGCAGGACACCGAGACACCCCGGGTCTACAGCTTCTCCGCCGGCAGCGGCGACCTCCTTCTCCCTGCGCAGGGCGAGACCATCAAGGACTACAAGCTGAAGGTGATCTGGCAGATCGACGTGAAGTATATCCACGACGGGAATACCATCGAGAAGACGACGGCGACAAAGGGCAGCGAGATCAAGGTGATCGCCGCGCCGTCAGTCGAGGGACAGCATTTCTGCGGCTGGGTCCTCGACGATGAGGACGCGACGGTCTATCAGCCCGGCGGCAAGCTGACCGCCGGTGTGAAAAACCTGAACTTCACGGCCCATTTCGAAACGCTCACGTTCGAGGCCAGGCAGGAACCCACCTGCACCGAAGACGGCCACTTTGAGGGCTACACCTGCCCGTCCTGCGGCAAGCACTTCTTCGACCCCGAGGGCACGACCGAGATCAACGAGTACGACTGGGTCATCCCCGCTCTGGGCCATGCCTGGGGCGCTCCTGACTACGCCTGGGCGGCGGATCACAGCAGCGTGACGGCCACCCGTACCTGCGTAAGAGGCTGCGTAGAGACCGAAACCGCCGCTCTCGCCTCGAGTGAGGAGACGAAGGCCCCCACCTGCACCGAAAAGGGCGAGACCACCTATACCTCCGAGGCCTTTGAAAACATGGCCTTCGAGGCACAGGTCGATACGATCCCCGATATAGATCCGCTCGACCACGACTGGGAGATTACTTATACCTGGGCCGAGGATAACAGCAGCGTGACAGCGCTGAAAGCCTGTAAGCGCGACCACGAGCACGACATCACCGAGACGGTCGACACGACGAGCGTCACCGAACCCGCGACCTGTACGGAGCCGGGTCAGATTACCTGGACAGCTGAGTTTGAAAACGAGGCCTTCGAGAAGCAGACTAACATTAAGGAGATCCTCGCGCTGGGCCATGATCTGGTCAAGACCGAGGCTGTGGAAGAGACCTGCACCGAGGACGGCAACTCCGAATACTGGACCTGCAGCCGCTGCGGCAAGTTCTTCTCCGACGAGGCGGGCGAGACCGAGATTGAAGAGGACAGCTGGGTAATCTCGGCCCTTGGCCACGAGTTGGTCAAGACCGAGGCGGTCAAAGAGACCTGCACCGAGGCCGGCAACAGCGAATACTGGACCTGCTCCCGCTGCGGCAAGTTCTTCTCCGACGAGGCGGGCGAGAACGAGATTGAAAAAGACAGCTGGGTGATCCCGGCCCTCGGCCACAAGGCCAAGGAGGAGCCGACGCGCGAGAACGAGACCCTGCCCACCTGCGAAGCCGCGGGCGGCTATGACGAGGTCCTGTTCTGCGAGCGCTGCGGCGAAGAGATGAGCCGTGTGGAGCGCAAGATCCCGACGCTCGGCCACGACTGGAGCGAGTGGACGGTCACGACCGATCCCACCTGCACAGAGAAGGGCGAGGAGACCCGGATCTGCGCCCGCGATGAAGAGCACGTCGAGACACGCGAGGTCGAGGCGCTCGGCCATGACTGGGGCGAGTGGACGGTCACGACCGAGCCCACCTGCACCGAGAAGGGCGAGGAAAAGCGCGTCTGCGCCCGCGATGAAGAGCACGTCGAGACACGCGAGGTCGAGGCTCTCGGCCACACGGAGGGCGAGCCCGTCCGCGAGAGCGAGAAGGCCGCCACCTGCACCGAGGCAGGCAGCTACGACGAGGTCGTGTACTGCACGGTCTGCGAGGAGGAGCTGAGCCGCGAGGCCAAGGCCGTCGAGGCCCTCGGCCATGATTGGGGCGAGTGGGCGGTCACGACCGAGCCCAGCTGCACCGAGAAGGGCGAAGAGACTCGCGTCTGCGCCCGCGATGACAAGCACGTCGAGACCCGCGAGGTCAAGGTTCTCGGCCACACGGAGGGCGAGCCCGTCCGCGAGAACGAGAAGGCCGCCACCTGCACCGAAGCGGGCAGCTACGACGAGGTCGTGTACTGCACGGTCTGCGGCGAGGAGCTGAGCCGTGAGGCCAAGACCATCGAGGCTCTCGGCCACACGGAGGGCGAGCCCGTCCGTGAGAACGAGAAGGCCGCCAGCTGCACCGAAGCGGGCAGCTACGACGAGGTCGTATACTGCACGGTCTGCGGTGAGGAGCTGAGCCGCGAGGCCAAGACCATCGAGGCCCTCGGCCACGAATGGGGCGAATGGGAGCTCGAAGCCGAGCCCACCTGCGAGGAGACCGGCGAAGAGGTTCGCTTCTGCGAGCATGACGAGAGCCACTGGGAGACCCGCGAGGTCCCGGCCCTCGGCCACGACTGGGGCGAGTGGACGGTCACGACCGAGCCCAGCTGCACCGAAAAGGGCGAGGAGACCCGCGTCTGCGCCCGCGATGAGGAGCACGTCGAGACGCGCGAGCTCGAGGCTCTCGGCCACGATTACCAGCTGAGCGGCTGGACCTGGACCGGCTTCGGCGCCGCCGCGGCCACCTTCACCTGCAGCCACGACGAGGAGCACACGGTCACCGTGAACGCCACGCTCGCCACCACGCGCATCGCGGCCGGCTGCGAGACGCAGGGCCGCAACACCTACACGGCGACGGCCATCTTCGAGGGCAAGACCTACACCGATACGCGCACCGAGCTGATCCCGGCCCTCGGCCACGAATGGGGCCCCTGGACCGTGACGAAGGAGGCCACGGAGGACGAGGAGGGCGAGGAGACCCGCAGCTGCCTGCGCGATCCGAGCCACGTCGAGACCCGCGCCATCGCGCGTCTGGAGCCCGCGGAGGAAGAGACGCGTGAGATCGAGCCCGAGCCCAGCGTGGAGCCCGTCGAGGTTCCCGAGGAGCCCGTGCCGCAGGCCGCGCCCGAGCTGACTCCGAGCAAGCCGCTGACCGTATCGAACCTGATCCTGGGTCTGATCGCGCTGCTGCTCGGCCTGGGCATGGCGGTCACCGCCTTCACCAAGAAGAAGCGCAGCAAGCTGCTGGGTCTGATCCCGGCCGCGGCGGCTGTGGCGATCTTCGCGCTGACGCAGTCGCTGGGCGGGCCGATCCAGGCCTTCGACAAGTGGTCGGTGCTCATGGGCGTCTGTGCGGCGGCAAACGGCGCGCTGGCCTATCTGACCAGAGCGGTGAAGAGCAAAGCCTGAACATCCGCCTCCCTCCGTGAGGGAACAACCAAATCTTTGAGGGACTGAGGAGCGATCCTCAGTCCCTTTTTTCTTTTCCGGCAGGACCGAAAGGCCCTGCTGTTTTTTAATACTGATTTCTATCAGATATTTGTATAGGATGGGGATCCGTTTTTTCCTGTCCGGCCGCTATACTGAGCGCAGAAAGCGGCCGAAGGGAAAGGCCGCCGAAAGGAGGCATGAAATGATCAGCGCTGCATTTTCCCGCGGGACGGACTGGATCTCGATGGACGTGAAGGGGCACGCGGGCTTCGCGGAGCTGGGAAAGGATCCCGTCTGCGCCGGAGCCAGCGTCCTGGCGATGACCGTCGCCCAGTGCGTCGACGCGATGGATCAGACCGGAAAGCTGCAGAAGAAGCCGACGCTGCGCCTTCAAAACGGGCGCGTGACCGTGACGGCCAAGCCGAAGAAGGAGTATTTCTCCGAGGCGCTGCACGTCTTTTATGTGGGGCAAACGGGCTTTGACCTGCTCGCCGCCGCGTATCCGGACTACATTGTTTTCAAAGCGATCGGGAAAGAATAACGGATTGCCACGTCGCTTCGCTCCTCGCAATGACAGCGGGGAGGAAGCGCTGACAATAGGGCTTCGCCCACCCGGTCCCGCCAGACAGCGAGACGAACGGGCAGGCTATGGGCTCGTCCACCTTACGGACAGGAGGCATGATGCACAGCATTCTTTCACTTCTCCCCTTCTTCGACGTCCAGCTCTTTGCACAGGGCGCGGACGGCGGCACCGGAGCCGGGGAGACCGGGGCAGACAACGCGGCCCCCGCCCAGCCGCAGCAGGGCGTAAAAGCTCCGTCCGCCGCCGCGCAGAGCGGACAGCAGACGGACTCTCCCGCCGCCGGGGAGGGACAGTCCGGCGAGGACGAGCGCAGCGCGCAGTTCGAGGCGCTGATCCGCGGCGAATACAAGGATCTCTATGATCGGCGCGTGCAGGACACGATCCAGCGCCGCCTGCGGGCAACGGAGGACGCCGTCAGCCGCTACCGCCAGCTCGCACCCGCGCTGGAGCTGCTGGCCGAGCGCTACGGCGTGGACGCCGCAGACGCCGCCGCGCTCAGCCGCGCCGTGGAAAACGACGACAGCTTCTACGAGCACGAGGCCCGTGAGCGCGGCATGAGCGTCCGACAGGTCCGCGAATGGCACCGCACGCAGCGCGAAAACGCCGAAATGCGCGCTGAGCTCGCGCGCCAGGCGTCGCAGCGCCGCGCCGAGGAGCTTTTCGCCGACTGGAACCGGCAGAGCGAGGAGCTCAGGCAGATCTACCCCGCTTTCGATCTGCGCACAGAGCTTCAGGGCGAGACTTTCCGCTCGCTTCTGCGCAGCCGCGTCCCGCTCCGGACCGCCTTTGAGGTCGTCCACAAGGACGAGCTCATCCCCGCCGCCATGCAGTACACCGCCAAACAGGTGGAGCAGAAGCTCTCCCGCAGCATTGCGGCCGGGCAGAGCCGCCCCGCCGAGGGCGCGATGGGCTCGCAGGGCGCGGTGCAGACCAAGAGCGATGTGTCGCAGCTCACCAGAGCCGAACGCGACGAGATCGATCGCCGCGTCGCAAGAGGAGAGCGGATCATGTTTTGACATGGATCCGAGACGTCTCCTCTTGTGTGGAAGGCGGGCGGATGATATCCGCCCCTACGACATGAATTTTACAGGAGGAGAAAAAACCATGAAGCATCTTTTCGATTTCATTCAGCTGTTCGCCGTGCAGACGACCCTGCTGAACACCAGCGGCAACGACCTGTCGCCGGAGATGAAGAGCTACTATGACCTGCGCCTGCTGGACTACGCCCAGGCGGCGCTCGTCCACGACCAGTTCGGCCAGAAGCGCCCCATCCCCAAGAACGGCGGCAAGACGATCGAGTTCCGCGCGTTCACGGCCCTCAACAAGGCGCTGACCGCGCTGACCGAGGGCGTCACCCCGAGCGGCAACCAGCTCGACGTGATGACCCGCACCGCCACCGTCGCCCAGTACGGCGACTTCATCGTGCAGTCCGACGTGCTGGAGCTGACGGCTCTCGACAACACCATCCTCGAGGCCACGAAGCTCCTCGGCCGCCAGGCCGGTCTCACGCTGGACACCATCACCCGCAACGTCCTTGTCGCGGGCACGAATGTGGTCTACGCCCCGAAGTGGGTCAATGGCGCGGAGACCCCCGTCAGCGCCCGCACGGCTCTCGACACCTCGGCCGTGCTCACCGTCGAGCTCGTCGAGCGCGTCGTGGCCATGCTGCGCGCGCAGAACGCCCCCACCATCGACGGCTACTACGTGGCCATCGTCCACCCCTACGTGGCCTATGACCTCATGCGCGATCCCGACTGGCGCAAGCCGCACGAGTATAAGGACACCGAGAAGCTTTACCGCGGCGAGATCGGCATGATCGGCGGCGTCCGCTTCGTGCAGACCACCGAGGCCAAGGTCTGGCGCGACAGCACCTGCCCGGCGCAGACCGGCGCCACGCCCGCCTATTACGGCGTGTTCGCCACGCTCTTTATCGGTGAGGGCGCCTACGGCGTGACCGAGGTCGAGGGCGGCGGTCTCGAGACCATCGTCAAGCAGAACGGCTCCGCCGGTACGGCCGACCCCCTGGATCAGCGCAGCTCCGTGGGTTGGAAGGCCCTCAAGACCGCTGAGATCCTGCTGCCGGAGTACCTCGTGCGCGTGGAGAGCTGCTCCAGCCGCTTCTCCGCTACCGTCTCGGCCAACTGACTCGTCGGAGGAAGCCTGCTGCGGCGTGAAGCCGGTAAATCATTATATCAATGGGGGAGGGGCGCTCCCTCCCCCGCTTTTCTGAAAGGAGAAAACGCTATGGCAACGAAAACCGATAAGCTCAACGAGCAGGGCGAAAAGCTCGTCAGCATCCGCCTTCCGCTGACGAAGGAGGAGAAGGACGCCGTGTACGTCCGCGTCAACGAGCGCACCTGGCTCATCCCCCGCGGCCAGACCGTGGAGGTCCCCGAATGCGTGGTGGAGGTGCTCGATCACGCCGAGACCGCCATGCTGGAGAGCATGAAGTATCAGTCCGCCCACGAGAAAAACAGCTGAAAGGCAGGGAGCACCGCGCGGGTGCTCCCTGCCGTATAAAAGGAGGTGCTGCGCATGACCGTTTCCGAAGCGATCAACGAAGTAAACACCCTCAAGCCGAACAGCTACGGCGACGAGGAGAAGACCCGCTGGCTCTCCCGTCTGGACGGGCAGATCCGGCGCGAGATCCTGGACACCCACGTCCCCGCCGAGGGCGAGACGATCCCCGAGGAGGCGGACTACACGGGCGAGACGGAGCTGCTGGCTCCCGCGCCCTACGACGAGCTGTACGTCCACTACCTGGCCGCGCAGATCGATTATTACAATCGCGAGTATTGGGCCTTCAATGCCAGCAATGCGATGTTCGAGGCCTGCTTTTCGCGCTTTCGCAACCATTATAACGCGGCGCGCCGGCCGCGCTCGACGGAAAAAACGTTCTTCTGAGGTGGTCTTATGCGATACCCAAATCTACCTTCCCTGCAGACCGAGCGCCTGCTGACGACGGCCTTCCGGGGCTACCGGCACACGCTCGAGGAGGCGGACGGCTGCTTTTTTGACACGCAAAACCTCACGACCGAGCGCTATCCGCTCCTGTCCACGAGGGAAAAGCGCGGCGTCGTCCGGACGCTGACCAATCCCGGCGGGCTCCTGGAGAAGGACGCGCTGGCCTTTGTGGCGGGCGGGACGCTCTACTATAACGGCCTTGCCACCGCCGTCACCGGGCTCTCCTCCGGGGAAAAGCAGCTCGTGAGCATGGGCGCCTATCTCTGCATCTTCCCGGACAAGGTCTATTTCAACACCGCCGACAGCACGGACTACGGCAGCATGGAGGCCAGCTACACGTCCTCGGGGATCGTGGAATACAGCCTCTGCCGCGCCGACGGTACGGACTACGAGAGCGTGGAGCGCGGCCCGGAGGAGCCCGCGAGCAGCAGCGTGGAGGTCTGGATCTCCACGGCCGGCGGCACGAGCGTCGCCATGAGCTACAGCGCCGCCTCCGGCGGCTGGGTCGAGCTCGGTTCTGTTTACACGAAGCTGACCTTCCGCAGCATGGGGCAGGTCCCTCGGCTCTTCAAGGAGGGCGACGGCGTCAGCATCTCCGGCGCGAATTTCGCCGACGCAAACGGCGAGAAGATCCTCACGGCCGTCGGAGGCGAGGAGAACAGTGCGAACGACTTCATCGTCGTCGTGGGCCTTCTGGAGGACGATATGACGCAGAGCACCGCCGTCACGATCGAGCGGCGCGTGCCGGACCTGGACTTCGTCTGCGAGGCGCAGAACCGACTCTGGGGCTGCTTCTACGGCGCGGGCGAGACCGAGAACCTCAACGAGATCTACTGCTGCGCGCTGGGCGACTTCAAAAACTGGCGGCAGTATCGCGGACTCTCCACCGACAGCTGGACGGCCTCCGTCGGCTCGGACGGGCCCTGGACCGGCGCGGTCAACTACCTCGGCTATCCGACCTTCTTCAAGGAAAACCGGATCCACCAGGTGGCCGTCTCCTCCGTCGGTGCGCATCAGATCCAGGAGACCGTCTGCCGCGGCGTGCAGCGGGGCAGCCACAAAAGCCTCTGCGTCGTCAACGAGACGCTCTACTACAAATCCCGCGAGGACGTCTGCGCCTGGCAGGGCGGCTTTCCGCAGAGCGTCAGCGAGGCGCTGGGCGAGGAGCGCTACTTCGACGCGGCCGCCGGGGCCTTTGCCGGGCGCTACTATATCAGCATGCGGGACGCGGACAGCGCCTGGCATCTGTTTGTGTACGACCTGAACCGGGGCCTGTGGTGCCGGGAGGATACGCTGCACGCGCTGTGCTTTGCGCGCGTGGACAGCGAGCTCTATGCCGTCGACGCGGAGAGCGGCGCGCTCCTGGCCCTGCGCGGCACGGAGGGCGCGCTCGAGGAGGACTTCGACTGGTATGCCGAGACCGCCGTGCAGACCTGGGAAGTGCCGGACCGGAAGTATCTCAGCCGCTACGACATCCGGCTGAAGCTCGGCGAGGGCGCGAGCGTGAGCGTGCTGCTGGAGTACGACTCCTCGGGCGTATGGGTCGAGAGCGGCAGCATCACGCGCCAGGGCCTCGGCTCGGCGCTGCTGCCCATCCGGCCGCGGCGCTGCGACCATCTGCGCATGCGGCTCGAGGGCCACGGCGAGGCACAGCTGCTGTCGATCGCGAGGGTATTGGAAGTGGGGAGCGACATATGAACGAAGTGTATCAGCTGCCGCCGATCCTGCAGGGGACGGCGGAGCAGCAGCTCAGACAGCTGCGGGACTATCTGGTGCGGCTGTCGCGGCAGCTCCCGGCGCAGGGGAACGCGCAGGAGACGGCCGTCATCGTGCAGCGCGCCGTGAACGCGGCCAAGCCGAAGGACGCCGACGCCATCGCCGCGGCGCAGGCGCGCGCCCGGCAGCTCAAGGATCTCATCGTCAAGACCGCCGACGAGGTCTATGCGAGCATTGACAAGATCTCCACCTATCTCAGCTATGACTATAGGGCGGAGTCGGAATACGGGACGTATCTGGAGCAGATCCAGACGAGCATCGAGCAGACCGCGAAGGAGACCGTGGAGAGCTACGAGTACGGCGCGGCGATCGAGGCGGCGGCCAGCGGCGCCGCTGACGCGCTGGAGGAATACCGCCAGACCATCAACGGGCAGATCCGGCGCGGCATCATCGTCGACCCCTCGACGCAGAATGAGACCCTCGGCATCGTCATCAGTCAGGACCTGAGCTTTACCGGCAGGACGAAGGACGTGGGCGGCGAGACCTATTACTACCTCGAGCCCGGCCAGACCGTGGGCATCTATACCTCCACGGGCTGGCAGTACTGGATCGGCGGAGCAAAGGTCGGCTGGTTCGACAGCAAGGACAGCATGCTGCACGTGGCCAATCTCCTCGTCGAGGATCAGCTGCAGTTTTCGTCCGACTGGCTCGTCACCACAGAGGGCGGCTGGGGCCTCAGGTACATAGGAGGATAAGATGGGTTTTTCGGTACAGAGCATCGAATATATGCTCAATGGCGCGGCGCAGGACTCCGGAGCTTCGCGCGCGCTGGGCGAGACCGGCGGCAACCATTACTGGACGCGCATCAAGGTCAAGACCGACGCGAGCGGCTGCTCCTCGGTGAAGCTGAGCTTCGACGCCAACTGCAACGACGGCGCAAAGCCGAATGTGCCCTACGGTGAGGGCGCGCAGCTGACGGCGTCCGCCTCGGCCACGCCCTCGTCCTACGTCGGCGGCACGGCGAACATCACGGGGACCTACCTTGGGAACAACCAGGACTACTGGCGCTTTGCCGGCACGGTGAGCGTGAGCCTGAAGGCCAACACGACCTATTATCTCTTCCTGCGCCCCTGCTGGACGACGACAGACTATTTCGTCCTCCATGTGACGGGCGCGCTGAGCGTGAGCTCCGCGGCCGCCTGGCCGAGCTACGGCCTTTCGATCAGCACCGGGACAGGCTCGAGCGCCACGGTGCGGCGCACGGCCTCCGAGCTCGGCGCGGCGACCGGGGCGCTCTCCGACGGGGCGACAGTCTACAGGGGCGACACGATCGCGGTGGGCTTCGGCGCATCGACGGGCTATGAGCTGAGCACCCATACCGTCAACGGCACGGCGAGGGCCAGCGGCTACAGCTTCTCCGTCAGCGGGGACGTCGCCGTCAAAGCGACGGCGGCGAAGAAGACCTACAAGCTTTCGATCTCCGCCGGGACGGGCGCGGGCGTCACCGTCAAGCGCGGTGCGACGACGCTTTCCGACGGGGCGACCATTACGCACGGCGACGAGCTGAGCGTCACGTTTGAAGCCTCGACGGGCTATGACCTCGCGACGCACACGGTCAACGGCACCACCCGCGCCAGCGGCTACAGCTTCTCCGTCAGCGGCGCCGTGAGCGTGAAGGCGACAGCGCGGCTCAAGACCTTTACGCTCTCCATCAGCGCCGGGACGGGCGCCGTCGTTTCCGTCAAGCGCGGCTCGACGGCGCTCTCGAACGGCGACGCCGTCACCTACGGCGAAAAGCTGACGGTCACGTTCTCCGCCACGACCGGGTACAAGCTCACGAGCCACACCGTCAACGGCTCGAGCTTCACCAGCGGCAACAGCGTCACGGTGAGCGGCGCTCTGAGCGTCGCCGCCGCGGCCCAGGTGCTCAGCTATACGCTGGCGGTCTCGGCGGGCACGGGCTCGTCGGTCACAGTGCAGCGCACGGCGAGCCCGAAGCAGGGCGCGGCGACCGGGACGCTCTCGAACGGCGCGGCGGTGTATTACGGGGACAAGCTGACGATCTCCTTCGCGGCCTCGACGGGCTATGAGCTGAAGACCCGCACGGTGAACGACGCGGCCTTCACAAGCGGCCAGAGCCACACCGTCACGGGCGCCGTCTCGGTCAAGGCGGCGGCCGGCGTCAAGAGCTTCGCGCTCTCGATCAGCCCGGCGACCGGCACGACCATCACGGTGCAGCGCACGTCGAGCCCGAAGCAGGGAGCCTCGACCGGGACGCTCGCCGACGGCGCGAAGATCTACTACAGCGACGTGCTGAAGGTCAGCTTCGCGGCCAAGACAGGCTATGTGCTCGACGGCGGGACGGTCAACGGCTCGAGCTTTACGAGCGGCGGCAGCCACACGGTCACGAAGGCCGTCGCCGTCAAGACGACCGGGCACGCCGGGCCCTCGACGATCAGCGCCTGCCCCTCTTCGGTGCAGACGAACGCGGCGCTCGCCCTCTCCGTCAGCCGCGTCAGTACCGCATACTACCACAAGGCGCGCTTTCTCATCGGGAGCACGCAGCTCGGCGTGTCCGGCGCCTTTGCGAAGGATCTGAGCTACACCGTGCCGCGCGAATGGTTTGCTTCTTACCCGAGCAGCACGAGCCTCACGGTGACGGTGTCGGTGCAGACCTATACCTCGAGCGAGTGCACGACGGCCGTCGGCTCGCCGGCGACGCGGACCGTGACCGTTACGGCCGACAGCGGCATGAAGCCAGTGATCCAGAGCGGCTTTGCCGCCGTCGCCGCGGACAACAGCGACATCTCCTGGAGCGGCTCGGGCACGCTGAGCGTTTACGTGCAGGGCTACAGCAAGGCCGCCGTGACGCTGACAAAGAGCAAGCTCACGATGGTCTCTGGGGCGACGGTGGCCTCGTACAAGCTGAGCTGCCAGGGAAAGACACAGACCGTGACGAGCCCCGGCGCGACGGCAAGGATCACGACTGCGGCGCTGACGGGCACGGCGGCCATCCCGATCACCGTGACCGTGACGGACAGCCGCGGCCGCACGGCCTCGACGACGCTCAGCGTGACGCCGCTGGCCTATGCCGCGCCGACGCTCAGCGGCGTGAAGGTCTTCCGCTGCAGCAGCGGCGGGACGGCGCTGGACGGCGGGGCCTGGTACAGTGCGAAGGCGACCGCCGCCTGCTCGACGCTTGGGGGGATCAACCGCGTAACGCTCACCGTGGAGCGGCGAAGCGTGGGCGGGAGCTGGAGCGATCCGCTGACGCTTGGAAGCAACGCAGCCACCGTCAGTGTGGAAAATCGTATCCTTGGCGGAGGAACACTGGAGCAGGACACAAGCTACAGCATCCGGCTGACGGCCACGGACTCTCTCGGCCACAGCACGACGACAACGCTCACGCTGCCCGGCCTGCGCTGGGCGATCAAGTTCCGGCCGAAAGGGCTGGGCGTGGCCTTCGGGAAGGCCGCCGAGAACAACAAGCGCCTGGAGCTGCCCGAGGACTGGGAGCTGTACTTCGGGACGACGTCTCTGCCGGGTCGTGTCCGGCAGGCTATCGCCGCGCGCGGGACGGTGATCGACACAAGTGAGGTCTCGGATCTCAATGACCTGCTGACGGTCGGCGACTATTCCGTGGTCAATGCCGAGGCCGCCGCCGCGATCAGCAATGGGCCGACGAGCACCGCGGGCTATCGGCTGCTCGTGCTCGCCGCGGCCAACGGCAGCTACAGGACACAGCTGGCCGTCGTGACGAACACGATGAACCCGACGGTCTGGCTGCGCGGCTATATCCCCGGCAGCGGCTGGTCGGCCTGGCGCAGGCTGGCGCACACGACGGAGCTGAGCTACCAGGCGGGCGACAGCGTGAGCTTCGGCACGGGCAGCTATGCGCAGTTTGCGGGCGGCTTTCGCAGCGGCACGGTCCTGCTCTTCACGATCCCGCTGGACAAGCCCGTGGCCTCCGGCGTGACGATCTCTGTCAGCGGGCAGGTCGTCCTGTACAAGGGAGACCAGTACTGGACGCTGACGCTCGGCAGCGGCAACACCGTGAGCGTCTACCGCAGCGCCGCCGGGATCGCCGCGCGCGTTGTCTTTTCAACAGCACCGGAATACAGCAGCTCGAATTCCTGGATCGGCATCCAGGCCTACGGACTCACCGTCAGCTTTACGTAAGGAGGATACGAGGATGGCAAACAAAAAGAACGGACTGAGATCCACTACGGTCGTCATGGGAGATATCGTCAGTCCGCGGAAAAAGAAAGAGGAGGAGCCGGCGGTCACGACCCCGAAGACCACGACCCCGAAGGCGCCGACGCAGCCCACCGCGCCGGCCGAAACCAAGACGAAGAAAAAGACCAAAACGACCGACCCCGGCACGGGCCAGACGACGCAGACGGCGCCGATCTACATGACGCCGAAGCTTGCCATGACGCCCGCGCCGACCTATACGGCCAAAGAGCGGACGCTCGGCAGCGCGCCGACCTATGCGCCAACTGAGCGCACGGCGGGCTCGGCGCCGAGCTATGCGGCCGCGCAGCGTGAGCTTGGACCAGCACCGAGCTATGCCGCGGCGGAGCGCGAGCTTGGGCCTGCCCCGAGCTATGCCGCGACGGAGCGCAGCGTGGACGACGCGGCCTATCGACAGGCGCTTGACATGGCCCGGAGCGCACGCAGCGGCGTTCCGGTCTACAGCGGCGGCGGAAACGGCTTTACGCAGCAGGCGCCGCAGTATCAGGGCAGCTTCGACGACCAGATCGCACAGCTCTACGCCCAGATCCAGGGCCGCGGGGAGTTCAGCTACGACCTCAACGGCGACGCCCTCTGGCAGCAGTACAAGGATCAGTATACCCAGGGCGCAAAGAGCGCCATGCGCGACACGATGGGCCAGGCCGCGGCGCTCACCGGCGGCTACGGCTCGAGCTACGGGCAGGCGGTCGGCCAGCAGGCCTACGACCGGCGCATGGAGGAGCTCATGGACATGGCGCCGGAGCTCTACGACCGGGCGTATCAGCGCTGGAGCGACGAGGGCGACCGGCTGCAGCAGCGGCTGGGGCTGGCCCGGCAGCTCGGGCAGGACGAGTACGCGCGCTATCTGGACGACTATAACCGCTGGGCAGCCGAGCGCGACTACGCCGATCGGGCCGAGGAGCGCGCCTACGGGCGCTACCGCGATGAGCTGAGCGACTGGCGCGCCGAGCGGCAGTACGCCGACGAGCGCGAGGCGCAGGAGTATTCCCGCTATCTGACCGAGCGGCAGCGCGCCGACGAGCTGGAGCGGCAGGATTACGCCCGCTACCGCGATACCTACGGCGACTGGCTCACCGAGCGGCAGCGCGCCGATGAGCTGGAGCGGCAGGACTATGCGCGATACCGCGATGAGGTCAGCGATTATCTGACCGAGCGGCAGTACGCTGATCAGCAGGAGCAGCGGGACTATGACCGATACCGCGACGAGGTCAGCGATTGGCGGACGGAGCGGCAGTACGCTGATCAGCAGGAGCAGCGGGACTATGACCGCTACCGCGATGAGGTCGGTGACTATCTGACCGAACGGCAGTACCAGGACCAGCAGGAACAGAAGGATTACGACCGTTACCGCGATGAGGTCGGTGACTGGCGGCTCGATCAGCAGCGCGCCGAGCAGCGGGAGCAGCGCGCCTACGACCGCTATCGTGACCGCTACGGCGACTGGCTCACCGAGCGCCAGTACCAGGATCAGCAGGGCGAGAAGGCCGACAAGCAGCAGAAAGAGGCGCGCGACTGGATCATGACGCTCATCCAGTACGGCTACGAGCCGACGAAGGAGGAGCTGGAAAGCGCCGGTCTGACGAAGAAGCAGTACCAGGCGCTCAAGGGCGAGCTCATGCCGAAGGAAAAGGTCGTCTATCGGACGCCGAAGGAAACCGAAAAGAAAACCGAAGAAAAAAAGCCCGTCGGACGTCAACTGCGCCCTGTCTTTATCTGATACGAAGATCTGATAGCAAAGATTCCCTCTTCTCGGGAGAATATGCGCCCGGCTTCCTTGCCCATCTATCTCCATGACGCTCTGCGTAAAGGCGTCCTGCCTGACGCAAATGTATTCTCCCGGAACTCTTGTGAACTCTCCTAACAGATATTCGGGAAAAAAAGTTTGCCGGATCCGTGTCGATTCCGAATCCGGCAAACCTTTTCAGCTTTTCTGTGCCTCGGCGATGATGCGGCGGATGACCTTTTCGCAGCGTTTTCTGTCATAGACCACCGGCACGGGGTAGACGGGATTTGCCTCCGCCAGTGCCCAGTCGATCATCCGGGGGATGTCCTCCTCTTTGATATAGTCGAAGCCGGTTGGTATCTGCATTCGCCCGTTCATAGCGCGGATCTCGTCAATAAAGGCCTTTGCCTTTTCCCCCTCCGTACCGCCGAACTTCACGCCGGTCAGCTCCGCCAGATGGGCGAGCTTCCCTTCCACCGCCCTGCCGTAGTCCTCCAGCACGATGGGCAGGATGACGGCGTTGGCCAGCCCGTGCGGCGTGTTGTACAAGCCGCCGAGCGTGTGGGCGATCGCGTGAACGTTGCCGACGCCAGCGCGGGTGAAGGCAAAGCCCGCCTTGTAGGAGGCGATCAGCATCTGGGTGCGCGCTTCCATATCATTGCCGTTGCGATAAGCTCTCTCCAGATAGCGGAAGATCTCACATACGGCCTCCTCGGCCAGACGAAGACTCTCTTCCGTGTTGTAAGTCCAGCAGATGTATGCCTCCACCGCGTGGGTCAGCGCGTCCATGCCGGTGGCGGCGGTGATCTTCGGCGGCAGCTCGCGCGTCATCTCCGGGTCGAGTACCGCGTATTTCGGCACAAGGTGCAGATCCATCAGCGCGTACTTGTGCTGCGTGCGGGTATCGGTGATGACGGCGGCGATCGTCGTCTCGGAGCCCGTCCCGGCCGTGGTGGGCACGGCGATATAGGGCGGGAGCTTCTTTCCGACCTTCAAAAGCCCCGCCATCTGTCCGAGCTCGGTGTTCGGCCGCACGACCCGGGCCGCCGCGGCCTTGGCCGCGTCCATGGGCGAGCCGCCCCCGATGGCGATGAAGCCCTCGCAGCGCGTATCGAGATAGAGCCTCTGGATCCTGTTTACCGTGTCGACCGAGGGATTGGCCTCTACCTCGGCAAAAAGCGTATAGGCGAGGCCCGCCCTGTCCAGCTCCGTCAGGATCCTCGGCGCGAGCTTCCTGCCGACAGTCGGTCCGGTGACGACCATGACCTTCTTGACCTTCTCCTTCTTCAGCAGCCCCGGGATCTTCCCCACGCTGCCGGGCCCGGTAATCGGGATGGGTCTGCGCCAGCGGAGGCACCTGGCCCCGATATTGAAGGCCGCCTGAAACCCGCGATACGCCGCGTTTTTGACTGCGCCCATGTCATTTCTCCTTCCCTGCCGTACGTAAACCGCCTCGTCTCATCCCGCTGCGGTCTGGTGCACTCAAGCAAGCCGGCAGTTCCTCAATGTTGCTGTCTTTGTCTTCCACTATATAGGAAAATCCGGGGATTTGCAACGGCAAATCCCCGGATTCTCAAGACGGGTCGGATTATGTGTTTTTTCCAGCCAAACAGAGCGCCGACCTCGACCGCACTGGTGCTGCCGGTACCGACGCAGACGGTGTATCCTTCGTTCGGCGTCCAGCCATCGGGCACCCGGCAGGAAAGGATCCTCGCCGCAGGTCTCCCGCGTGCGGCTCCAGCGGGGCGCGCACAAGATTGATGCAAAAAAGAGGCATCCCCCATTGGGATACCTCTTTTCTGGTACGGCTGACGGGATTCGAACCCACGACCTCCAGAGTCGGAGTCTGGCACTCTATCCAGCTGAGCTACAGCCGCATTTTTCACGCGCGGGATATTATAACAAACTTGCTCCAAAATGTAAAGGGTTTGTTTGGTCTCTTTTCAGGGCATTCATTGCTTATACTGTTATCTGATAGAAACCAGACAATCTTTGCGGCTGGATTTGCGTCATGCTTCATTATCGTCCTTGGCAATACACGAAGGATTCCCTGCGGACGATGCCTCGCCTGACACAAATCCGTCTCGCAGATCTTTACCTGCTTCTCATCAGATAATAGTATTAAAACCACACTTGCTTTTTTTCTTCAAAGCAGCTATGCTTTTTTACACACCGGATATGGGAGGGGCATGAGAATGACCGAAAAGGAAAAAATGCTCGCCGGGAAGCTCTATGACCCGGCGGACGCCGAGCTTCTGGCGCTGCGGGAAAGGGCGCACGCCCTCAGCAAGCGTTATAACGACACGCTTGAGACAGAGCTTGAGGAGCGTGCGGAGATCCTGCGGCAGCTCGTGCCTTCGCTGGGCAAGAACAGCTATCTGCAGGGGCCGCTGCAGTTTGACTACGGCTGCTTCACGGCCTTCGGCCGAAACTCCTATGTCAATTTCAACTTCACCTGTCTGGACTGCGCGCCCGTGACGATCGGAGAAAACGTCTTCATGGGGCCGAACGTCTCCCTGCTGACCCCGGTGCATCCCCTTCGCTGGCAGGAGCGAAACCTCTACCGACGCGCAGACGGAGCGCTGACGGACAGGGAATACGCAAAGCCCATCACCATTGAGAATAATTGCTGGCTGGCCGGGAACGTCACCGTCTGCGGCGGCGTGACCGTCGGCGCGGGCAGCGTGATCGGCGCGGGCAGCGTCGTGACGCGGGATATCCCCGCCGGAGTCTTCGCCGCGGGCGTCCCCTGTCGGGTGATCCGCCCCATCACAGACACCGACCGGATGGAAGAAAGCAAAACAGAGCAAACAGACGGAGGAAAAACCACATGAAGCAGTATATCGTTGACGCCTTTACCGACCGGGTCTTTCACGGCAACCAGGCCGCGGTCTGTGTTCTGGACAGGTGGCTCCCGGAGGAGCTGATGATGGACATCACCCGCGAGAACAATTTTTCCGAGACGGCCTTCCTCGTCCGGGAAGGCGAAAAATACCGCCTGCGCTGGTTTACGCCCGGCGGGGAGATCGACCTCTGCGGGCACGCGACACTGGCAAGCGCCTATGTACTGCTGCGCTTTTACGAGCAGGACGCGGAGGAGATCGTGTTCACCACCCTCTCCGGCGACCTGACCGTTCAGCGGCGCGGCGAGCTGCTCCAGATGGAGTTTCCCGCCTATGAGCTTAAGAAAACAGCGGTGACCGCGCAGATGGAGGAGGCCCTGGGCGTACCGGTCCGGGAGGCCTATCTTGCGCGCGATCTGCTGTGCGTGCTCGACAGTGAGGAGGCCGTGCGCAGCCTGAAGCCGGATCTGGAGAAGATCAAAGAGATCGACGGTCTGCTGCTGCATGTCACTGCCCGCGGCCGGGACACGGACTGCGTCTCCCGCAGCTTCGCCCCCAAGCTCTCCGTGGCGGAGGATCCGGTCTGCGGCTCCGGCCATTGCCACATCATCCCCTACTGGGCCGACCGACTGGGCCGCGAGGAGCTCGTGGCCTATCAGGCGTCCCGGCGCGGCGGCACGCTGTACTGCCGGCGGGAGGGAGATAAGATCTTTCTGTCCGGCAAGGCCGCTCTGTCTGCCATCGACGAGCTGTTCATAGACGCCTGAAGGCTCGCTTGCGAGCGCACAAGCCCTGCGGCAGCCGGTTTGTCTTGCTTCGGGCGGCATTTATGTGTATAATGGAGAAAAACGCTTGAAGAGGCCGCCTGTCTCTTCCCATCAAGCGAAAAAGGAAGGTTCCCCATGGACTACAGACGTTTTGGCGATACGATCGTCGCGCGCTTCGACCGCGGCGAGGAGATTCTCGAGCAGCTGCGCGCGGTGTGTCTGCGCGAGCAGGTGAAGCTCGCCGAGGTGAGCGCTCTCGGCGCTGTGAATGACTTCACCGTGGGCGTGTTCAACACTGGGACGAAGCAATATAAGGCCAACCGCTTCGAGGGCGCCTTCGAGATCGTCTCCCTCACCGGCACCGTGAGCACGATGGACGGCGAATATTACGCCCATCTGCACATGAGCGCGGGAGACGCGGAGGGGAAGGTCTTCGGCGGCCACCTCAACCGCGCCGTGATCAGTGCCACCTGCGAGCTGATATTGCGCGTGATCGACGGGCGCGTCGACCGCGAGGCCGACCCCGAGGTGGGGCTGAACCTCTTCCGCTTTGACTGAGAAGATGGAAGAAACACTGACACTGCAGGAGATCCAGCTGGCAGGGCTGGCGCTGCTCAAGCAGTTCGACGCTTTCTGCCGCCGAAACGCGCTGCGCTATTCTCTCTGCGCCGGGACGCTCCTCGGCGCCGTCCGGGAGGGCGGCTTCATTCCCTGGGACGACGACGTAGACGTTTTCATGCCGCGGGCGGATTTTGAAAAGCTGCAGAGCCTTCTCGACGCCGGGGAGGATGCCTTTCCGGCCGGCACGCTCTATCTGAACGGGCTGCGCGAAGGCCTGAGCTTTGCGCACGGGAAGCTCTGCGACACGAGATTGCGCGCGCCGACGCCCTATCTGGACGAGCCGGGCGCGGACTATCTCGGCATCGACGTCTTCCCGGTGGACGGGCTCCCGGCCGGTCTCGGCGCGCAGAAACGGCATTACCGCCGCGTCAATGCGCTGCGCTTCCTGCTGGCCCTCACGGCCGCGCGTCGCGGCAGCGGGAAAACGCGCTTCAAGGCCCTGTTCAAGGGCGTGCTGCGCGCTTTGGCAAGGATCATCGGCGCAAAGCGCCTCGCCGCGAGAATCGATGCGATCTGCCGCCGCTACGAGATGGAGACTTCCCCGCTTGCAGCGCCGGTGAGCTCGTCCATCGACGGGCTGAACGAGACCGTGCCCCCCGACGATTTTGACGGTCTCATCCAACTGCGCTTTGAGGACGCCCTCTTGCCTGCCATCCCCGATTATGACCGCTATCTGACGGATATGTACGGCAATTATCGGCAGCCGCCCCCTCCGGGCGAACGAAAGAGCCATTTTATCCGCGTTGTCCGGGAGAAGCCGGACGCCTGATCTCATCCCCCCGCCGGGGGGATGTTTTTTGAGTGTCATTGTTCTCTTTTCTGCTTCATTTTTTCTTCTCGTGAACACGAAGCAAAGCAGCCGTTTCCATTCTCTTCTGCTTTTGCTTCTTTTTTATGTGTTCCAATTTTAGCTATTGACAAATTAAACAGGAACAGTTAAACTGATGGCACTCCACAGGAAACGGAAGTGCAGGCATGTCCTTGAGCAGAAAACAGTTCGATATCCTCGTGCTGCTGGCGGAAGAGCCGCTCTCACAGAGGCTGATCCAGAAGCGCACCGGGATGTCTCTCGGCACCGTCAACCGCACGATGCGGGAGCTCAGCGAAGCCGGATTTGTTTCAAGCGGGGAGATCACCCCGCTCGGCTTGAACGCTTTGGAGCCCTACCGCGTCAAGCGTGCCGTTTTTATCGCCGCGGGCTTCGGAACGCGGCTTGTCCCGATCACGCTGAACACGCCCAAGCCTTTGGTACGCGTGCACGGCGAGCGCATCATCGACGGGCTGATCGACGCCTGTCTGCGCGTCGGGATCGAGGAGCTTTACATCGTGCGCGGCTATCTGTCCGAGCAGTTCGATCAGCTCCTCTATAAATATCCGATGCTCCGCTTTCTCGAAAACCCGCTTTACAACGAGTCCAACAACATCTCCTCCGCGCTCGCGGCGAGGGATCTGCTCTGCAACGCCTACGTATTCGAGGCGGATCTTCTGCTCTACAACCCCGCGGTGATCCGCAAGTACCATTACGGTTCTGACTTTCTCGGCTTCAAGGTCGATCGCACCGACGACTGGTGCTTTGACGTCTCTGACGGCGTGATCACGGCCGAAAAGGTTGGCGGGCTCGACTGCTGGCAGATGGTCGGCATCTCCTATTGGAACGAGGCTGACGGGAAGAAGCTCTGTGACGACATTCCCGCGGTCTTCGCCTCCCCCGGCGGCAAGGAGCGCTTCTGGGAGCAGGTGCCGCTGGTCTATCGGCGTGAAAACTATCGCGTGGAGCTGCAGCCCTGCGCAGAGAGCGACGTGCTGGAGATCGACACCTACCGCGAGCTCAGGGCCGTTGACCGGAGCTACTGCACGGAGGGCTTTGACAATGGATAAAAACGGTCTCCGCCGGCAGCTCACGCCCATGAACGTGTGGGCCCTCGCCTTCGGCTGCGTGATCGGCTGGGGCTCCTTCATCAATCCCGGCAAGAAGTTCCTCTCGAATTCCGGCGTGGCCGGGACGGCGATCGCCATGGTCCTCGGCGCGCTTGTCATGATCATCATCGCCTTCTCCTACGCCTACATGGTGCCGAAGATGCCCAGTGCGGGCGGCGAGTTTTCCTTTGCCAAGCGCTGCTTCGGCAAGCGTCTGGCCTTTCTCTGCGGTTGGTTCCTCGTCGTCGCTTATCTCACGAACGTCCCCATGAACAGCACTGCGATCGGGCTGATCGTCGACGGACTCGACGGGAGCGCCGACGTGCTGAAATTCGGCTTTCACTACAGCGTTGCGGGCTTCGACATCTATCTGGGCGAAATGCTGCTCTCGCTCGCGATCCTGATCCTGCTTGGTTATCTGAACCTGATCGGGGTCCGGAAGGCCGGCATCGTGCAGACGATTTTGAGCAGTCTTTTGATCGCCTGCGTGTTCGCCCTCTTCGTCTCCGCTCTCCTTGCTGCAAAGGAAAAGGGCGTGCATCTCCAGCCGGTCTGGGGCTTTGACAAGGCAGCCGCCATTGCAAACGGCGCGACCACGGCTGAGATCGAACGCTACGCCCACCGGGGCGTCTCGGGCGTTCTGGGCGCCGTTCTCGCCACCTTTGCGATCGCCCCCTGGGCCTACGTCGGCTTCGACGCGATCCCCCAGGCCGTGGAGGAATTCAATTTCAGTCTCAAAAAAGTCAGCGGCATCATGATCGTGGCGATCGTTTTCGGCTGCTTCGTCTATGTCTCCAACAACACCGTGGCCGCGGCCGCGCTGGAAAACTGGCCGGAGCGCGTGATGGCGGGCGACTGGGTGCTGCTCATCGCCGCCGAGGAGCTGCTGGGCGTCTTCGGCAAGGTCCTGATCGGGCTCGGCGTCAGCTGCGCCGTGCTCAGCGGGATCATGGGCTTCTATCTCGCCTCCTCGCGCCTCATCTTCTCCATGAGCCGCGACGGCTATCTGCCCGCCTGGTTCGGCGTGGTGGATCCCCGCTACGGCACGCCGCGCAACGCCGTTTTGTTCTGCATCCTCGTCAGCCTCTCCGGCCCGATCCTCGGGCGCGAGGCGCTGGGCTGGTTTGTGGACATGAGCGCCATCGGCGCGAGCATCGGCTATTTCTTCACCTGCGCCGGCACGCTGATCCTGATGAAGCGCGACGGAGACGGCTCTGCCTTTCTGAAGGCCATGGCCTCGGTGGGCGTTGCCTTCACGATCGCTTTTATCATCCTGCAGCTCGTTCCGATCCCCGGTCTGTCCGGTGTGCACTTCGGAAAAGAGAGCTATCTGATGCTGCTGGCGTGGATCCTGCTCGGACTTGCCTTCTACCGCAGGCAGAAGGACATGTTCCGTCAAAACTGACGAGGAATGAGTATGAACGCTTCCAAACAAGCCCGCTCCGCTGCGGACGGGCGCAGGCCCCGCGTGCTGATCTCGGGGCAGAATTACGGTTCCAATCTGAGCATCGCGCGCGCCCTCAGCCGCGCCGGCTATGAGGTCGAGGTGCTGCGCGTGCTGCAGCAGCGACCGAAGTTCTGGCAGATCACGGGCCGCCTCCGCCCGGAGGCCTTCAGCCGTGCCGTAAGCGGCTATCACGTCTGTGTGACCGAGGGCGACGAGCACCGGCTCGTCGAGGCCCTTCTGGCGCTTGCCGACGGGCAGGAGCCGAAGCTCCTCATCCCGACGGACGACTATGTGGCCTGTGCGGCGGACCGGCACTATGACGAACTGCACGCGCGCTTTCTCCTCCCGAACGTGCGGGGGGAGGCCGGTGCGCTGGAGCAGCTGATGAGCAAGAGGGTGCAGAAGGAGCTGGCGCGGAAGGCGGGTCTGCCCGTGGTCGAGGGTCGGAGCATCCGTGTTTCCCGGAGCCCGGCCGGCGGCGCGCCGCTGGCCGAAATCCCGGAGGCGCTTCGCTATCCCTGCTTTGTCAAGCCCGATATGAGCGTTTACACGTCCAAGGGCTCCATGTGCCGCTGCGGCAGCGAGCGCGAGCTGCGCGGTGCGATGGCGCAGGCCCTGGAGCACTGCCCGGACGACGAGCTCGTGCTGCTGGCCGAGGACTATCTGGAGATCCGGCGCGAATACGCGCTGCTGGGCGTCTCCACGCCGGAGGGTGTGTTCGTGCCCGGCCTCATCTCGGCCGACTACGACGGGCACGGGGATCAGCGCGGCGTGGCCATGACGGGTCGCCTCGTCCCGCTCGGCGAGCGAAAGGCCCTGGCTGAGGCCGTGGAGCGCTTTGTTGCCGGGCTCGGCTATGTCGGCCTCTTCGACGTGGATCTGATCGAAGACAGCGAGGGCCGCTTCTTCTTCACGGAGCTCAATCTGCGCTTCGGTTCCTCGGGCTACGCGCTGACCGAACACGGCATCAATCTTCCCGGCATGCTGGCCGACCGGCTGCTGAAAGGAAAGGAAGCGTCACGTCCGGCAGACGTACAGGAAGAGACTCGTTTCCTAAACGAAAAGGTGATGCTGGACGAGTTCGCGCGCGGCTATATCAGTCTCGCCGACGTGAGACGCGAAGCTTTGCGGGCCGAGCTCCGCTTTCTGCGTGATGCGCGTGATTCCGGCCCCTACCGGCATTTCCGCCGCTTCTTCCCCTACGCGCTGGCGCGCAGGCTTTACCACCGGCTGAGACAGACGGCGAGACGGCTCTCGCGATAAAGAGGAGCAGCCGCTGCGGTGCGGAACGTGAATAACGAAACAGGATCCGGGAAGAGTGCTCCTTCTCCGGATCCTGTTTTATACTGATACCCAATAAAAACAAGACAATCTTTGCGGCCAGAATTGTGCCATACTGCGTTGAGCTCCTTGACCATATATCTCCATTATGCTCTGCGGAGCCCGCCTTGTCTGGCGCAATTCTGACTCGCAAATCTTTGTCTACTTTCTATCGGGTATCAGTATTATTCACAGTAAGCGGGATATGCGCTGCGATTGCGGGCTTTTCATTTTGGTAAAGCTGTGTTATAATGATTTGAATTATGAATGCACTTTTCGGCAGCCGTCGGCTCTGTGCCGCGGCCTGAGATCAATTCAGAGGTTCCTATGAATATGAAACGCTTTTCTTTGAAAACAAGATGGCTCGCGGCGCTGCTGTGCCTGCTTTTGCTGCTGCCTCTGGCCGGCTGCGGGGAGACGCGGGTCGCCCAGTCCGAGATCTTCGCCATGGACACGGTCATGTGGCTGACAGCCTACGGCAAGAACCGCGAGGCCGGGATCCAGTCGGCCGAGGGCGTGATCCGCTCGATGGACAGCATGCTCGACCCCGAGCTCGACACCAGCATCACCTATCTCATCAACCACGCCAACGGAGAGTCGGTCTCCATCCCCGGACAGGTCGCCAAAATGATCAGCACCGCGCAGGAGGTCTATGAGCGCAGCAACGGCGCCCTGGATCTGTCGATCTATCCGCTCATCCGCCGCTGGGGCTTCGTCGATCAGAAATATTATGTCCCGACCGAGCAGGAGATCTATGACTGCGTGAAGCTGCGCTGCTTCGATCAGGTAAACCTCCACACCTTCCCCAACGGCAGCCACACGCTCGATCTGCCCGCCTACGGCATGCTGAGCTTTGCCGCCGTCGCCAAGGGCTGTACCGCGGCCTATGCCATTGACGCCATGCGCAACGCCGGCGTCACGAGCGGGATCATCTCTCTCGGCGGCAACGTGCAGACCCTCGGCGTCAAGCCCGACGGCAAGCTTTGGCGCGTCGCCATCACCGACCCCAACAACACCTCCAGCAGCATCGGCACCGTGGACGTGGGCGAGACGGCCATCGTCACGAGCGGCCCCTATCAGCGCAATTTCACCGACGCCTTCGGGCAGTTTTATCACCATATCCTCCGCCCCAACACAGGCTATCCCGTCAACAACACGCTCTCCTCCGTGACCATCCTCTGCGAGGACGGCACCCTGGCTGACTGCCTGTCGACGGCGATGTTCGTTCTGGGCGAGACGGCGGCCATCAACTACTGGCGCACCTACGGCGGCTTCCAGATGATCCTCATCACCACCGATAACCGCATCGTCTGCACCAGCGGCCTCATTGAGGATTTCACGCTCACCAATTCCTACTACACCGTGAGCTATACGGAGTGACCATGGCAGATCTGAATACCGACGTTCGCTATATCAAGGGCATAGGAGAGAAAAAGGCGCAGGCGCTCAACAAGCTCGGCGTCTTTTCTCTCTATGACCTTGTTTCCTTTTTCCCCCGGAAATACGAGGACCGCAGCAGCTATAAGCCGATCGCGCTCGCGCTCGACGGCGAGAGCGTGTGCATCCGCGCACTCGTGGCAGACACGCCCCGTCTCGTACGCGTACGCCGCGGCATGGAGCTTGTGAAGTTCCGCGCCGTCGACGAGAGCGGTTCGGTTGACATAACCTATTTTAATCAAAATTATGTAAAGGATAATCTCTCCCGCGGGGACAGTGTCTGCTTTTACGGCAAGATGGAGCTCAGCGGCAGCCGCCGCAGCATGGTCAACCCCGTCTACGAGAAGGAAGGCGCGGAGCGCGGTGTGACCGGACGCATCGTGCCGATCTACCGCCTGGCTGCGGGGCTCAACCAGCGCACGATGCTGCAAGCCGTGCGGCAGGGACTCGACGCCTGCGTCGAAAAGCTGCCCGAGGCGCTGCCGGAGAGCGTGCGCGAGCGCATGCAGCTCGTCCAGGCGCGCTACGCCTACGAGAACATCCACTTCCCCGCCGACTTCGGCGCGCTGGAGCTGGCGCGGCGGCGGCTCATCTTCGAGGAGCTCTTCGTTCTCTCCTGCGCCCTGGGCGATATGCGCCGCAAGCGCGTCAACGACAACGGCCTTGTGATCGCGCGGCCGGAGATGGAGGACTTCTGGGGCTCGCTCCCCTTCCCGCCCACCGGCGCCCAGCGAAGGGCTGTCTCGCAGGCGCTCGACGACATGGGCAGCGGCCGGGCCATGAGCCGCCTTGTCCAGGGCGACGTCGGCAGCGGCAAGACGCTGGTGGCCGCCGCGCTCATCTGGGCCATGGCCCGCGCGGGCTATCTGAGCGCTTTCATGGCGCCGACGGAGATTTTGGCCGAGCAGCATTTCAGCACGCTCTCTTCCATGCTCGCGCCCTTCTCGCTGCGCGTCGGGAAGCTGACGGGCTCCATGACGGCGAAGGAGAAGCGCCTTGTCAAAGCGCAGCTTGCCGCGCACGAGCTCGATCTCGTCGTCGGAACGCACGCCCTCTTCAGCGAGGACGTGAGCTATTCCGACCTGGGCCTCGTCGTCACGGACGAGCAGCACCGCTTCGGCGTGGAGCAGCGCTCCGCGCTGATCGGCAAGGGGCAGCGGCCCCATGTGCTCGTCATGTCCGCCACGCCCATCCCGCGGACGCTGGCGCTGATCCTCTACGGCGATCTGGACGTGTCGATCATCGACGAAATGCCGCCCGGGCGGCAGAAGGTGGACACCTTTGCCGTGGACGAGAGCTATCGCGCACGTCTCAACGGCTTTATCCGCAAGCTCGTCGGGGAGGGCCGCCAGGTCTTCGTGGTCTGCCCCATGGTGGAGGAGAACGAGGAGCTGCCAAAGCCGCTCAAATCCGCCGAGGAGCACACGCGCGAGCTGCAGCAGACCTTTCCGGAGCTGCGTGTGGCCTGCGTGCACGGCAAGATGAAGCCGAAGGACAAGGACGCCGTCATGGCCGCCTTCGCCGCGGGCGAGACGGATATCCTTGTCGCGACGACCGTGATCGAGGTGGGCGTCGACGTGCCGAACGCGGCGCTCATGGTCGTGGAGAACGCCGAGCGCTTCGGTCTGAGCCAGCTGCACCAGCTGCGAGGGCGTGTCGGCCGCGGACAGTTCAAAAGCTGGTGCATCCTTGTGTCCGACAACGACAGTCCCGAGGCGCGCTCGCGGCTTGACATCATGCACCAGACGAACGACGGCTTCCGCATCTCCGAGGAGGATCTGCGGCTGCGCGGGCCGGGCGACTTCTTCGGTTCACGCCAGCACGGCCTGCCCGAGATGCACGTGGCCGATCTGGGCGCGGACGTCAATGTTCTGCAGCAGGCGCAGGAGGAGGCCACCCGTCTCCTCGCCGCCGACCCCGAGCTGCGCGCGCCGGAAAACGCCGCGCTGCGCGAGCGGGTCGAGAAGCTGTTTACCAAAAACGCCGCGGGCTTTAATTGAGAAAGAGGTACTTTTGAAGAAAAGAATTGTGATGCTTTTGATCGCAGCGCTGCTCGCAGCTGCCGGCGTCGAAGAGCGTCCTTTTTGAGCAAGCAAAAAATCGGAGCCTGTCTCTTGAAGCAGGCTCCGATTTTCTTGTTTGATCCTTCTGTTATTTGCGGCAAAGCTCCTCGGCCGCGGTGCGGATGACGCGCGCCGTCCCGTCGATACCGAGGCGGCCGCTGTCGACGCAGAGGTCGTAATTTTCGGTCTCGCCCCAGATCTGATCGGTGTAGTAGCGGTAATAGCTGGAGCGATCCTTGTCCACCTCTTTGATGAGCTTTCTGGCCGCGTCCTCCTGCAGATCCTTGCGCGCCATGATCGTGCGGATCCGGCCGGGCAGGTCGCCCCAGATGAAGACACGCAGCAGATCCCCGCGGTTCCTGAGGATATAGTCCGCGCAGCGGCCGACGAAGATCCCGTCGCCCTTGTCCGCCAGAGAGCGCACGGCGTCGAACTGGGCGTTGGCGATCTCCATATTGAGCTGGAAGCCCTGGTGCATCCCCGCGTAGTGCGGCGCGGGCATGATGTAGGCCGCTACACGGCGCTCGTCATAGGACTGGAAGATCTCCTTGCTGAAGGGCGAATTCTCCGCCGCCTCGTCGACGATCTCCTTGTCATAGCACGGGATGCCGAGCTCCTCAGACAGGCGCCGGGCGATATCGTGCCCGCTGCTGCCATGCTGCCGTCCGATGGTAATGATCATAGTCTCTCCCCCTTATGTGGAGTTGTTACTGGTATTATAGCACCGCCGCGGGGCATTTGACAAGCCTGTTTCGTCTCAGAGGACGCCGAGCATGACAAGCAGCAGCAGCACGAAGGTCGTCAGCACCGCCAGCGCGAAGAGCGTAAAGCCCAGGCTGAAGCGCCCCTTTTTGCCGCTGCCGTCCTCGACGAGCTTCGCCTTGCGCAGCGCCGTCACGACAGGCTTATAGAGCAGCAGCGTCAGCGCCGCGTTCAAGCCGCCCTTGACGAGGTTGAAGGGCAGGAAAACGCTTGCGAGCATCCCGGCGACGACCGAGCGATCCACGCCCATATAGAAGGGCGTGACGATATAGTTCCAGGCGACCATCGTCGCAGCCAGCACCGCGATGCCCAGCGCCAGCCCGCCGATCGCGCCCTTCTGGGTGTGATAGCGGCGATAGATGAGCGCGGCGGGCACCGTGAAGGCGCAGGTGGAGACGACGTTCATCAGAAAGCCGTAGGGGCCTGTTGTGCTGATGGTGAGCATCTCGATGAGCGAGGTGAGCACCGACACGAACACGCAGGTCAGCGGCCCGAAGATGAAGCCGGCGATGACGATGACGGCGTCCTTCGGCTCATAGCTCAGAAAACCAGCGACGTTGGGGATGATCTTGCTGATGAGCACCGCGACGAAGGAGAGCGCGACGAACATGGCGCAGACAGCGAGATAGCGCGGGGACAGCTTTTGGTTTTTCATGGGGGTTCCTCCTTGCTCAGGGCCGAAAAAACACCCGAAGAAGCAAGCTTCTCCGGGCATAAAGGCATGAAAAAGAATTCCTCTTCCATCCAGACTGTACTGTCGGTACCGGAATCACACCGGTTCATGCCCCTGAAGGCTCGCGGACTATACCGCCGGTCGGGAATCGCACCCTGCCCTGAAGAATTTACGTCTTTACTATAGCACGGCAGGTTCCCTTTGACAAGAGGGTATTTTGCGTTTATACTAAGCTCTAAGTAAACGATGATTAAATCGGCAAGAGCGGATCCCGAGAAAATTTGTGTTCTGATGATGGCACTTTTTTGCAGGAATACTTTGTGTATTTCAAGAAAAAGTGACGAAATCAGGGCGCAAATTTTCCGGGAGGCGCCGCAGGCGATTTGATCAGCGTTTACCTAATAAGAAGAGGACAAAGATTTGTGAGGCAGATTTGTGTCAGGCGAGGCGGCGGCCGCAGAGCATAATGGACATATATGGTCAAGGCCGCCAACGAAGCTTGGCACAAATCCTGCCCACAAAGATTGTCTGATTTCTATTAGAGTTTAGTATCAAAATAGACGCATGCAGACAGGACGGAAGGGGGGCTGTGCCTTGGACAGACGAAGCGTCACCTGCTGCTTTACCGGGCACCGGCCCAACAAGCTGCCCTGGGGCACGGACGAGAGCGATGCGCGCTGCATCAAGCTGAAAGAGGAGCTCACAGCCCGGCTCGAGGGCATTTACGAGGCCGGATACCGGCACTTTCTCTGCGGCATGGCCGCGGGCTGCGACCTGTATTTCGCCGAAGCGGTACTGGCGCTGCGCTCGAGGCTGCCGGACGTCACGCTGGAGGCCGCCGTCCCCTGCGACGGTCAGGCCAACGCCTGGACCGTTCCGCTGCAGCGGCGCTATGAGCATCTGCTCGCCGCGTGCGACACCGTCCGCTTCGTGCAGCATGTCTATACGCCCGGCTGCATGCAGCGGCGAAACCGCTATATGGTCGACCGCTCCTCCCTGCTGCTGGCCGTATACGACGGACAGCCCGGCGGCACCATGAGCACGCTCCTCTATGCCCGCCGTCAGGGCCTGCAGACCCTCGTCATCGATCTATGAAAAATCTCCCGCCTGAACAGCGGGAGATTATTTTATTCGCCCTTGTTGGCGAAGACCCATTTTTTCTGGATCACATAGTTGAGGATGTACAGCACCGTATCCACGCAGATCTTGACGGCGGTGGAAACGAGGGGCGAGGTGACGCCCAGATAGCGGTCGATCAGGGTGACGCCGCCGGCCGAGCAGAGCATGACCGGCACGGCCAGCAGATAGTAGCGCAGCATGGCCCTGCCGTAGCCGCCCTTGTGCTCAAAAACCAGACGGTTGTTGACGTTGAAGTTAAAGAACGAGGAGACGGCCCTGGCGATCGCGGTGCACAGGAGATCGGCATAGGCCCCGGCCCAGGCGCCCAGGAGGGTCTTCGACAGGAGAAACAGTCCATTGTCGATGGCCCAGGAGGCCACAGAGCTGAGCGCATACTTGATGAGCTTTGCGTATTTCTTCATCGGCTCACCTGCCGAGCTTGAATTTGAGCATGACCTTTAGGATCTTCATGGAGTCCTTGACGGCGTTGTAGTGCGAGCTGTAGTCCTCCGGGTCGTAGACCGTGGCGATCGGCTGCTCGACGAAATCACAGCCGAGACGCTTCATCTGCAGCAGCATGTTCGTCTCATACTCGAAGCGCTCCCCCTCCAGCTCCGCAAAGGGCTTGAGCAGCGCGCGCGGGATCGCCCGCAGACCGGTCTGCGTGTCGGAGAGGCGGATGCCGAAGAAGAGCCGGAAGAGGCGCGAGGTGCTCTTGTTGCCCGCAACGGAGCGCGGCGGCACACCGGGCTGGTCAAAATCCCGGCAGCCGAGGACGACCTTGTCCCCCAGCTCGAGCATTTTCTCGCCGCAGGAGACGATGTCCTGCAGCAGGTGCTGGCCGTCGCCGTCGATGGTGACGGCGCCCTCCAGCTCCGGAAGCTGCGTGTAAATATACTGAAAGGCGTCCTTGAGGGCGCGGCCCTTGCCGAGATTGACCGGGTGGCGCAGCACGGTGCAGACCTCATAGCGCTCCGCCTCGTCGAACCAGTGGCGGTTGGCCTGGCTGCTGCCGTCGTCCACGATCACGATATGCTGAAACCCGTCCTCCACCAGACCGTCCACAACAGCCTTGAACTTGTAGTCCGGGTCAAGGGAGGGCAGGACGATCGCCAGCGCCTCCCGACAGCTTTTTTTCTCTTGCATCTTGTGTTCCTCCGCCTCTTACAGGCTGTAGATCGCCTGGGCCCGCAGTGTTCCGTCTGTCAGGCGCAGGATGATCTGCGCGTGGTTGTCGCTCTTCGTCGTTCCGCCGGTGTTGCCGCTCTTGCTTTCGAGCTCATAGCTGAACTCCACGAGGAAGATGTCATCCCCGAGATGCACATGGCGATCCAGCGTGATGGAGAGGATCTGCTCTCCCTGGCTGTGGGCCCAGTACTGGCCCGCGATCGCGCCGCGCAGGCGGACGTCGAGATCCGAGCCCGACACCAGATAACGGGAAATATTGTTGTAGTTGCCCGTCGCGTCGCGCCGCGTGTTGGCCAGGCACTCCACATAGTAGGGCAGGAAGGCCTGGATAAAGGCCTCGTCCGCCGCCTTCTCGGCGTCGGTGCAGTTGTCGAGGAAGCGTTCCTCGCTCAGCTCCTCCCGGGAGACCGGGCGGCCAAAGCTGTCGACGATCTCAAAGGGTGCCGAGCCGACATAGTTGTCGATCTCAACAGTCTTCTGATAGAGCTCCGGCAGACCCTTGCCGTAAAAATCCTTCAGATACTCGTAGGGGATGGTGTTCTCCGTCACATAGCTGTCGTCGAGCTCATTGCCGCCGATCGACACCCGCCAGTCGACCGGCACGGTGATCGAATCGGAGCCGCAGAGCCAGGAAAAATCATAGCTCTCCTCCGCAAATTGCCAGCGGGACATGCCGAAGCGCTTTTCCTCCGCCTTGGTAAAGACGACCTTGCCGAGCTCACGGCCGGAGCCGTAGATCTTGAAGACAGCCCGCTCCGTGCTGCTTTCGCCCGGCTGGCGGACATAGCGAAGCTCACCCTGCATCACCCTGGCCACCGCGCTGCGGCTCTCCTCGGGGTTCTGGATCGCGGTGTCGAGCGAGTTCATAAAGCTTTCGGCCAGGGCGTCGATGTGGTCTTCGTCCATCGAGGAAAGATATTCTTCGATGGCGTACTTGTCGCGCGTGACCTCATATTCGGCCGCGACGTCCCACAGGACGCGCATGCCGATCACGATCAGCAGCATAAAGACGGCCGCATACAGCAGCATCCCCATCGCAAAGCGCGCCGAGGAGCTTCTTCTCTTCCGTTTAGCCATCCTCACGCACCCCTTCCTTCAGCACGACAAAGCTCGTCGGGATATCACGCACCCCGACGATGTGCGCTTTGTTGTTTACATAATCTCCGCCAAACCAGAGGAGCGAGGAGGAGCCGCCGTCGAGATTGCAAGCGTTCACCGCGCCGTAGGACATCATGACGTCCACCACGTCCTGGAAGGAAGCGCCGAGGCTTGTCGCCTGGCGGCCGTCGATGACGAGCATCAGCATTGCGCCGTCGCTGCGCTGGCCGATGGCGGTGCGGGGGTTCAGACCGCTGGCAAAGCCGCTGGGATCGGCCGGCTGCCCGTTGACCACGAGCGCCGGGCCGAAGCAAACGCCGTACTGGATCTTGGCCTCCTCCACGTCGGCGCGGGAGAACTTGCCGACGCGCAGCTTATAGTCGCTGTCGATGCCCACAAAGCAGCCGTACTGCCCCAGGCCGAACTGCGCGTAATAGATCTGGCCCTCGTAGACGACCATGGAGTCCGGCGTGGCGCCGTTGCCCATGCCGCCCGGATCCATAAAGCCGCCCGCGTTGATGCCGGCCACGGCGTCAAAGTGCTCCACCATCTCCGCCACGTTATAGCCCTCCCGCTCGAAGGAGGAGGGCACACAGCCCATGATGACGCGGGAGGGATCATAGACGACCATCATATAGCCGTTGTAGCCCTCGCCGCGCACGGGGTCGATGACGATGCCGTCGCCGTCCTCGTCCACAAGGCCCCAGGCGTCGCCCACAGGCTCCTCGGACGGATCCGCCTCGACCGGCTTTGTGATGGTGACGAGGGAAGTGTCCATCTCCTCGATCTCCATGTCCTTGTCGGCGCGATTATTATCGATCTCCGCGATCTCTTCCTGGCTCAGGACGAGACCTGGCACGAATTTGAGCGCACTCGTCTCACGCAGCGTCATGACGGTGCGCTCTCTCACTGCTTCAGACGGACCTTTTGTCGCGACGAGCAGCGCGCAGAGCACGCCCACCGCGAGCAGCGCGACAGTCTCCAGCAAAATCAGAACAAAGCGCAGCAGCCTTCTGAGCGGCGTTATCGTTTCTTTTCTTGCGCGCTCCGGCGGTGCGGTCTTCGCGCCTTTTCTTCTCTCAGTCACGTTATTCTCCTCTCTGCCCCGCGTCTCGCGCGGTGGCAGCATCGATTTCATCATGAATTAGTATCTGCGTTTTCGGCCGTTTATTATATCATATTTTATACAACCGGACAAGCCTGTTTCTTCTTAAGAAACAGGCTTCCGCGGCATTATTTGCGCACCGCGCTCTCCCTTGCGGCAGAGCATGGAAAAACCGGGGCAGTAAATAGTTATGTAAACCATTTACCGCCCCGGTTCTTCTCTTCTGCGGGATTTACTCGACGCCGAGGACCTGGTAGTCCTGGGCCTCGACGGCGGCCTTCAGCGCCTCGTTCGCGACATCCTTCGAAAGCGTTACGACCGCGGTCCCGGCCTCGTGGCTGGCCACGGCGCTCTCGACGCCCTCGAGCGCCTCCAGCGCCTTCTTGACGCGCGCTTCACAGTGCGGGCACATCATGCCCTCGATCTTCAGGGTTTTCTGCATGCTTTTCGTCTCCTTTTCGTTTTCTTCCCGCAGGGCGCTCAGATCGAGCGGCCCGGCGGCGCGGTGGGGTCTATCGTGCTTGGGGTCATGGATATCCAGCAAATTCAGACGCAGGGCGTTCGTGACGACGCAGAAGCTCGACAGGCTCATGGCCGCCGCACCCAGCATGGGGTTGAGCGTGAGCCCGGCCCAGACGAAGCAGCCGGCCGCCACGGGGATGCAGATGGCGTTATAGAAAAAGGCCCAGAAGAGGTTCTCGTGGATGTTCCGCAGCGTCGCGCGGCCGAGCCGGATCGCAGCGGGTACGTCGCTGAGGCGGCTGTTCATCAGCACGACGTCTGCCGCGTCGAGCGCGATATCCGCACCCGCGCCGATGGCGATGCCGAGATCGGCGCGCGTCAGCGCCGGGGCGTCGTTGATGCCGTCGCCCACCATAGCGACCTTGCCGAGCTCGGACAGCCTTCGGATGACGCTCTCCTTCCCGTCCGGCAGGACGCCCGCGATCACCTCGTCCACCCCAGCCTCTGCGCCGATGGCCTTTGCGGTGCGCTCGTTGTCACCGGTTAACATAATGACTTTTATGCCCATATTGCGGAGCTCCCGCACGGCCTCGCGGCTCTCGGGCTTGATGGTGTCCGCCACGGCGATGAGGCCGCGATAGACGCCGTCCTCGGCAAAGCAGAGGGGTGTTTTCCCCTGCGCGGCCAGAGCCTCGGCCTGCTTCTCCGCCTCGGCGGGCAAAGAGGCGACCGTGCGGATATAGCGGATGCTGCCGCCGCAGACCCGGCGTCCGCCGAGCTGCGCGGTCAGCCCGTTTCCGGGCAGGGCCTGAAAGTCCGCGACCTGTGAGGGCTCGATCCGGCGCTCCTCGGCAAGGGCCAGCACCGCGCGCGCGAGCGGATGCTCGCTGCGGCTCTCGAGCGCGGCGGCCAGGCGCAGGAGGCTCTCCTCGTCGCTGCCCGCGGCGGGCAGGAGCTCCGTGACGCGGGGCTTTCCCTCCGTGACGGTGCCGGTCTTGTCCAGGGCGACGATCTCGATCCGCCCGGCGCATTCCAGCGAGGCCGCGGTCTTGAAGAGGATGCCCTGGCGCGCGCCCTTGCCGCTGCCGACCATGATGGCCACGGGGGTCGCCAGGCCGAGGGCGCAGGGGCAGCTGATCACGAGCACCGAGATGCCGCGCGCGAGCGCAAAGCCCACGCTGCGGCCGAGCAGCAGCCAGACGAGCGTCGTGACGAGGGCGATAGCAATCACCGTCGGCACGAAGATGCCGCTGACCTTGTCCGCGACCTTGGCGATCGGCGCTTTGGTGGCCGCCGCGTCGCTGACCATGCGGATGATCTGGCTGAGGGTGGTGTCCTCGCCGACGCGCGTGGCTTCACAGCGGATGAAGCCCGCCTGGTTGACCGTGGCGGCGGAGACGCCGTCTCCGACCGTCTTGTCCACGGGGATGCTCTCCCCTGTCAGCGCTGACTCGTCCACGGCGCTGCTGCCCTCGAGGATCACGCCGTCGACCGGGATATTCTCGCCCGGCCGCACGAGGAAGATATCACCCTTTTTCACCTGCTCGACGGGCACGGTCTGCTCCGTGCCGCCGCGCACGACGACGGCCGTCTTCGGCGCAAGGCGCATGAGGCCCTTGAGCGCGTCGGTCGTCTTGCCCTTGGAGCGCGCCTCGAGCATCTTGCCGACGGTGATGAGCGTGAGGATCATGGCCGCGGACTCGAAATAGAATTCGTGCATCCAGGGCATGGCGGCTTCGCTGCCGCCGTGAAGCTGCGCCGCCGTCATGGCAAAGAGCGCATAGACGCTGTAGACGAAGGCCGCGGCCGAGCCCATGGCGACAAGCGTGTCCATGTTGGGCGCGCGGTGCAGCAGGCCCTTGAAGCCGCTGATAAAGAACTTCTGGTTGATGACCATGACGGTCACGGCCAGCAGGAGCTGCACCAGTCCCATGGCGACATGGTTATCCGTGAAGAAGGTCGGCAGCGGCCAGCCCCACATGCTGTGGCCCATGGAAACGTACATCAAAAGCAGCAGAAAGCCCACGGAGGCGATCAGCCGCCGCTTTAAGACCGGTGTCTCCCGGTCCTTGAGGGCGTCCTCGTCCGCAGCCGCGCTGCGCCTCGTCTCCGCGCCCTTTACCGCGGCGCCGTAGCCCGCGTCCTCCACGGCGGCGATGACGGCGGCGGCATCCGCCGTGCCCTCTACGCCCATAGAGTTGGTCAAAAGGCTCACCGCGCAGCTCGTCACGCCCGGCACGGCGGAGACCGCTTTCTCCACCCGCGCCGAGCAGGCCGCGCAGCTCATGCCCGTAACGTCATATTGCGTCATCGATCAGAATTATCCTTTCCTTCTTTTCCTTGCCGCTCATTTCATGAGCTTCTGGAGCGTGGCGAGGAGCTCGTCCACGGTCTCCTCCCGCCCCTCATGGATATCCTGCACCACGCAGGTGCGGATGTGGTTTGCCAGCAGCTCGCGGCTGAAGGCGTTGAGCGCTGCGTTGGCCGCCGCCACCTGCGCGAGGATATCCGGGCAGTAGGCGCTCTTTTCGAGCATGCCGCGGATGCCGCGGATCTGCCCTTCGATGCGGTTTAGGCGGTTCGTGAGGCTGCGCAGCTCCTCCTCGCCGCGTTCCTTGGTGCGTTCCGCGCAGCAGCAGTCACCCATCCCGTCACATCCTTTCCGTTCTTCATTCTTCACTCTTCACTCTTCACTCTTCATTCTTCGTTTATATTATACCCCCAGGGGGTATTTGTCAAGCAGACAAAAAGCCCCTCTCCGCGGAGAGGGGCTTTTCCTGTTTGGCTTACTTGCCGAAGTACTCGATGATGTGGCGCGGGCAGACGTCGGCACAGTGGCCGCACTGCACGCACTTGCTGACGTCGACCGTGGCGACGTTGTTCGTGACGACGATGGCGTCCGCCGGGCATTCGCGCTGGCACTTCATGCACCCGATGCAGCCGACCTTGCAGATCTTCATGACCTGCGCGCCCTTGTCCTGGTTGCGGCAGGCGGGCATGATCTTCTGGCTCTCGGGGATGAGCTTGACGATGCTCTTGGGGCAGGCGTCCACACAGGCGCCGCAGCCGACGCACTTGGAGCGGTCGACCTTCGCCACGCCGTTTTCGACGTGCATGGCGTCAAACTGGCAGGCGCGCTCGCAGTTGCCGAGGCCGATGCAGGCGAAGGTGCAGAGCTTGCTGCTCTTGCCGCCGAAGAGCATGGCCGCGCGGCAGTCGACAGGGCCGGAGTAGTTGAAGCGGGGCTCGGCGATATCGTGTGCGCCGGAGCAGGGCACGAAGGCCACCATCTTCTCGGCCGCGTCGTTGGCCACGCCCATGATCTCGGCGACCTTTGCCGCCGTAGCGGCGCCGCCGGCCACGCACTTGTTGCAGGGGGCCTCCCCTGCCGCGACCGCGGCGGCGTAGCCGTCACAGCCGGGATAGCCGCAGCCGCCGCAGTTGGCGCCGGCCAGCGCTTCGCGCACAGCCTCCTGCCGGGGATCGACCTCGACGTGGAAAACCTTGGATGCATATGCGAGCACCGCGCCGAAGATCGCGCCGAGCGCGCCCAGAACGAGGATGGAATACAAAATCGTTGTCATGGCGCACCCTCCTTAACCGAAGATCTGCATGCCGCTGAAGCCCATGAAGGCCAGCGCCAGCAGCCCGGCGGACACGAGGCAGATCGGGAAGCCCTCGAAGCACTCGGGATAGTCGGCGAACTGGATGCGTTCACGCACGGAGGCGAAGAGCACGATGGCCAGCATGAAGCCGAGGCCGCCCGTGATGCCGTAGACCACGGACTCGATGAAGTTGTAGTGGTTCTGCACGTTCAGCAGCACCACGCCCAGCACCGCGCAGTTGGTGGTGATAAGGGGCAGGTAGATGCCGAGAGCCGTGTAGAGCGAGGGGACCATCTTCTTGAGGAACATCTCCACGAACTGCACGAGCGCGGCGATGACCAGGATGAAGGCCAGGGTCTCGAGGAAGTCCAGGCCCAGCGGGACGAGGATATAGGTATCGACGACCCAGCAGATGGCCGAGGCCAGCCCCATGACGAACACGACGGCCAGACCCATGCCGGTGGCGGTGTCCACCTTGCTGGAGCAGCCCAAGAAGGGGCAGCAGCCCAGAAACTGCGAGAAGATGAAGTTGTTGATCAGGATCGCGCCGAGGGCGATGGAAAGAATGTTGGTAAGCATTAGTCCTCGACCTCCTTTTCCGCGGCCTCAGCCGCTGCTTTTTCGGCCAGCTCCTTTTTCTTTGCCGCTTTCTTCAGCGCATACTGCATGACGGCGATCAGCGTGCCGAGCGTCAGGAAGCCGCCGAAGGGCAGGTTCAGAATGGAGGCGCCGTAGTCGGCCGGGAAGATCTGGATGCCTCCGCCGGTGCCGTCGAGCGTGAAGCGGAATCCGTTGGCGATGTCGATCAGACCGCCGCCGAAGCGCCCGCTGCCGAGCAGCTCGCGCACGACGCACATGATGATCAGCACGCAGGTGTAGCCCAGGCCCTGGAAGATGCCGTCAAAGAAGCTCGCGCCGACGGTGTTCTTCTGGCAGAAGGCCTCCGCGCGGCCGATGATGATGCAGTTGACAACGATCAGCGGGATGAACACGCCCAGCGCCTCGCTGAGCGCGGGGATGAAGGCCTGCAGCAGGAGATCGACGATGGTGACGAAGCCCGCGATGATGACGACGAAGATCGCCAGGCGGATCTCGTTCGGGATGATCTTGCGCAGGGCGGAGACCACCACGTTGCAGCAGGTGAGGATGATGAGCACCGACAGGCCCATGCCGACGCCGTTGAAGAGCGTGGTGGTGATGGCCATGGTGGCGCACATGCCGATGAGCTGCACCAGAACGGGGTTGTTGGTGATCAGGCCCTCTTTGAATTGTTTCTTGATATTCATTGCCTGCCCTCCTTAACCCAGCATGCCGACGGCCTCGATGGCGACCGCAACGGCCTTGGTGACGGCGGTGGAGGTGATCGTCGCGCCGGAGAGCGCGTCGATCTCGCCGCCGGATTTCTTCAGGGCGATCCCGCCATCCTGCCCGACGAACTGAGCGCGGAAGTTCACGCCCACCTCAGAGGAGCTCGCGGCGTTGGCGCCGAGACCGGAGGTCTCGGAGTGCTTGATGATCGAGATGCCGGTGCAGCGGAGATTGTTGTCGACGCCGCAGGCCATCGTGATGCTGCCCTGCGCGCCGGAGAAGGTGCTCTCCACAACATAGCCGCTGCCGTTGGCGGCCTTGGAGATCTTGTCGATGGTGACCTTGTTGATGGTCTCGGGCACGCCCGCGGCGGCGAAATCGATCTCGTCATAGGCGTCAGCCGGGAGCACGGAGCTGTAGGCCTTGACCGTCTTGATGCGGTTCTGCTCGTCGATGCGGCGGTAGGTCAGCTCGTTGACGCCGCCGAGAATGCCGGCGGTCACGGCGCAGATCAGGAAGAGGATGAAGGTGAGCTTCAAAATCTTTTTCATTTCGCCGCCTCCTTTGCCGCCTTTTTGGCCGCCTTGGCCGCCGCGATGTCTTCCTTCGTCACGCCGAACTGGTGGCGGTGGAAGCCCTTATCGATGGCCCAGGTGCAGAGGTTCATGATGAGGATGGCGTAGGTCACGCCCTCGGGGAAGCCGCCGAAGTAGCGGATGAGCACCGTCAGCGCGCCGCAGCCCGCACCGTAGAGGAGCTGGCCGTTGAGGGTGACGGGGCTGGTGGCGTAGTCCGTCGCCATGAAGACGGCGCCGAACAGGAGGCCGCCGGAGAGGACGTTATAGAGCATGAAGTTCACGTGATCGCCGCCGCGGCCGAAGATCAGGGTCAGCAGCGCCGCCGTGCCGACGAAGGACACGGAGATGCGCCAGGAGATGACCTTGCGCACGAGCAGATACACGAGCCCCAGCAGGATGGCCGCCGCGCTGATCTCGCCGATGGCGCCGGGCACGGTGCCGATAAAGAGCGCCTGCGGGGTGAAGTAGGCGGGCAGCGGGTTCTCGCCGTAGAGGTAAGACAGGGGCGTCGCCATGGTCACGCCGTCCACCGCGCCCTTGAGGCCGGTGGGGACGGAGAAGTTGCCCATGATGAGCGCGTAGGAGGCCAGCAGGAACGCGCGGCCGGCCAGCGCCGGGTTGAGGAAGTTCTTGCCGATGCCGCCGTAGAGCTGCTTGACCACGACGATGGCGAAGAGCGTGCCCACGACCGGCAGCCACCAGGGCGCCGTGGGGGGCAGCGTGAGCGCGAGCAGCAGGCCCGTCAGGCAGGCCGAGAGGTCGCCGATGGTGTTGGACTTTTTGAGGAGCTTGCGATAGGCCCACTCGAAGAAGACGGCGGAGCTGACAGACGCAGCGACCGTGACGAGCACCTTTGCGCCGAACTGCCAGACGGCCACGCAAAGGGCGGGCAGCAGCGCGATGAGCACGTCCTGCATGAGGCGCCGGGTGTCGCGGATGGTGCGGACCTGGGGCTGATACGCAACGTCAAGAACGATGCGTTCTTTGGTTTCCTGATTGGCAGCCATCTTACTTCTTCGCCTCCTTTGCAGCCGCTTCGGCCTCGGCCTTCGCCTTTTCCTTCATGGCCTTCGCCTGGAACATGAGCTTGGCGGTCTTGAAGGCGTGAGTCAGAGGCATGCGGGCGGGGCAGTTGAACGCGCAGCTGCCGCACTCGAAGCAGTCGGTGATGTGGTATTTTTCCATGTTCTCGAAGTCGCCCTTGCTGTAGTACATGTACATGAAGACGGGCTCGAGGTTCATGGGGCAGACGGTGATGCATTTGCCGCAGCGGATGCAGGTGGGTTCGTCCACGTGACGGTCCTCTTCCTCGGTAAAGAACAGGACGCCCGAGGTGCCCTTGATGTTGGGCGCGTCGAAGCTCGTGGCGCAGATACCCATCATCGGGCCGCCGAGGACGATCTTGCGCGGGGTCTTCACAAAGCCGCCGCACTGCTCGGCGATGTAGCTGAAGGGGGTGCCGACGCGCGTGAGCACGTTCACGGGCGCGGCCAGGGCGCTGCCGGCCACCGTGACGATACGCTCGATGACGGGCTTGCCCTCATAGCAGGCCTGGTAGATGGCATAGCAGGTACGGGTGGAGACGACGTTGGCGCCCACGCCGGAGGGGATGCCGCCGGGCTTGACCTCGCGCCCGGTGACGGCCTTGACCTGCATCTTCTCGGCGCCCTGGGGGTACTTGACCTCCTCGGGGACGATCTCGATGCCGTACTTTTCCGGGTGGAGAGAATTCAAGAGGTCGATGGCGTCCTGCTTGTTCTTCTCGATGCCGTAATAGGCCTTGTCGACACAGCTGGCGATACGCACGAGCTCGATGCCCTTGAGAAGCTGCTCGGGGTAGTTGAGCATGGTCAGATGGTCGCCGTTGAGGTAGGGCTCGCACTCGGCGCCGTTGATGACGAGCTTGTCGACCTTGCCGATGCCGCCGCGGATCTTGAAGGCCGTCGGGAACATGGCGCCGCCCATGCCGACGACGCCCGCCTCGCGGATGCGCTCGAGGATCGCGTCGGAGTCCTTGAGCTGCTCCTCGGTCAGCGGAGGCAGATCGGTGCAGGGGGTGTCCTTGTAGTCGTTCTCGATGACGACGGACATGATCATGTCGCCCAGCGGATGGGGACGCGGCTCGACCGCGACGACCGTGCCGGAGACGGAGCTGTGTACCGGAGCGGAGACGGGCGCGGGATTGGCCCCGACCTTCTGCCCCATGGTGACATAGTCGCCCTTCTTCACAAGCGGCTGGTTCGGCGCGCCGATATGCTGGATCAGGGGGATGACGACTTGAGGCGGCGGCGTCATGACGGTCATCGGGATCTCCGGTGCCTTCATGTAATTGGGGTGCACGCCGCCCTTAAACGTATGGGTCATACACTTCACCTCGCAATATTTGACAGGTATCAGTTTAGCACAAACGGTCATAAATTGTCTACCGCAAAAGGCCGGAAAACCCGCTATTTTCCAAGATAAGTTCTTAACAATCCCGTTAAAAGTTTGACGCGGCGGTTTTGCGGCCGGAAAAGTTTTCAGAAGCCAGTTTTCAGTTTTTAGAGAGTGATAAATTGGAGTTTGAAAACAATGAGGAATGAGGAGTTAGGAGCGAGGAATGAAAGGGAACGGGGGATAAATCGCGAAAAATGACGTCCATGTCGTAGGGGCCGACGCCCTCGGCGGCCCGCGCGGTACGATCTAAATA
>CAMHMZ010000017.1 GCA_946186375.1 uncultured Clostridia bacterium | reverse complement strand
CGACCTACTGCTTAGAAGGCAGTTGCTCTATCCTGCTGAGCTATTGGCGCATATAAGCGACAGCGACAGAATGGAGAGGACGGAGCGGGCGATTGGAGCGGGTGATGGGAATCGAACCCACGTATCCAGCTTGGAAGGCTGGTGTTCTACCATTGAACTACACCCGCGTGGGCTGTTCAGCTTAGAGATAATACCATAATCGCGGGGGCGTGTCAACTGCTTTTTACCAACTTTTTTCTCTCCCGGAGCGGGAAGTCCCTGCTCCGGGAAAGCCTTTGTTCCTTTACTTCCGGCCGAAGCGCTCCTTGAGCTGCCTGAGCCAGGCGAGGACGCGCTCCTTCTTCGTCAGGTACACATAGGCCAGCAGCGACGCGAGGCCCACGAGCGCGGCCACGACGATCACGATGATTGCAGTGTGTCCGCTCCTGCGCTGGACACGCGTGTCCGGGCGCGGCGTCGGGGCCGTCTCCTCCGGCGTCGGCTGCGGCTGTGTCGGCGCGCTCGTCTCCTCCGCGGACGGCGTCGGCGCAGGCGCGTCCACGATGATCTCCAGCGAGGTGCTCTTGCCCTCGTAGGTGAGGATCACATTCTGGCGGCCGACTGCCGTGAACTGCTGCGGCACCCAGGTAAAGCCGTCCGAGACCTCCTTGATGCCGCGGTTGGTCTGCACGTTCAGCGTAAGCCCCAGGGGGTCGAAGTAGTCCCCCACCGTGTAGCTCAGCCGGGTCGGGCGGCGGGCGATCGAGACGGTCTCCACCTGCTCCTCCGCGCTTTTCACGTTGACCGTGAAGCTCGTCGTGAGCTCGGCATACCTGACGGTGACGGTCTGACGACCTTCGGTCTCCAGACGCTCGGGCTCGCAGGTGAAGCCCGTGGCCACGTCGTAGGAGCCCTTGCTCGTCTCCACGCGCAGGGTAAGCCCCGCAGCGTCGAGCCGGTCGCCGACGACATAGTCGAGCCTGGCGGGGAGATTGACGACCTGCAGCTCCAGAAGCTCCTCGGGCTTCTCGCTCACCTGGACGGAATAGCTGCAGCTGAGACCGTCATAGGTGACAAGGACGCTCTGCACCCCCACCGTGTCCAGGTGCCCGGGCAGGACGGAAAAGCCCTCGCGGATCACGGCGGAGCTGCCGTCGGAATACAGGAGCTTCAGCTCGAGCCCGGCGGTGTCGATGGTGTCGCCCTGCTCAAATTCAATGCGATCGGGCAGGCGGCTGATGCTGAGCCCCACCGCCTGCGGTGCCGTTGCGGTCACGGCAGCAGCGTCGCTCCAGACGGAGACGGTGCGGCCGTTGTTGACGTTCTCCACCGCGCAGCTGTAGTATTTCGTCCCGGCCGCGGCGGGCCTGACGCGCAGCTCTGCCGACGTCTCCCCGCTCAGAAGCGCGCCGTTTCTGTCGCTGCGGCTGTCGCTGACATACCACTGGTAGCTCAGCTCGCCCGCGTCGGAGACGGAGGCGCTGAGCTTCAGCGTGACAGTCTCGCCCACGGCGCATTCGACGTCGTCGGAGATCTCGAGTGCAGGCTCGGCGGGCGTCACGTTCAGAGAGCAGATGAGCTCTGCGACGCTCTCCTCCCCGTCCTCGCCGGTCGAGGCCACGCGCAAGGTAAACTCGTAACTGTCCGCCACGGTGGGCGTGCCGCGCAGATAATGATAGGCGCCGTCGGCGCGCATCTCACTGTCGATCCGGCAGCCGTCCGGCAGCTCGCCCTCGCTGACGCCGGCCTCGCCCGGCTCGGTGGTGCCGAGCAGACGGTCGACCGTGGCGCCGGCCTCGGCGCTGCCAAGATTGACAAGCTGTGCACTGTCCGCCCAGGCTGTGACGCCCGGCAGACCGAGTCCCAGCAGCAGCGCCAGCAGCAGGGACAGCATGGTTTTCTTCATATCGGTCTATCCTTTCTCCCGCGGCGAAGCGCCGCGGCAAACGGCAGATTATTTCATTTTGGCACAAAGCTGCTGTATTATACCTCTTTCCCCTCAAAAGGTCAACCGCAACCGAACTGTCCGGTTCTCCCGAATTCTTCGCTTTTGCATTGCCAAGGGGCGGAGCCTGTGATAAAATGGAAGATAAGCTATTCAGGGCCGGGGCGGAGGCTCCGGCCGGGACGGAAAGGAGCGATCCTTTATGGCACAGTGGTACAAGGAGATGGCCGTCTATCAGATCTGGATCCGCAGCTTCTGCGACGGCAACGGCGACGGGATCGGCGATCTGTGGGGCGTGCTGTCGAAGCTCGACTATATCAAGAGCATCGGCGTGGACGCGATCTGGTTCTCTCCGATCTACCCCTCCCCCAACGCCGACTTCGGCTACGACATCTCCGACTATCGGAACATCCACCCGGACTACGGCGATCTGGACGTGTTCAAGCAGGTGCTCGACGGAGCGCACGAGCGCGGGATGCGCGTTTTCATGGATCTCGTGGTAAACCACACTTCTGACGAGCACCCCTGGTTTCAGGCCAGCCGCCGGAGCCGCGATGATCCCTATCACGACTATTACATCTGGCGCCCCGGCCGCATGAAAAACGGCAGGCGCAGACCTCCCAACAACTGGACGAGCATGTTCGAGGGCGGCGCCTGGGAATACGACGAGGGACTGGACGAATACTATCTGCACCTCTTCGCCAAAAAGCAGCCGGATCTCAACATGGGCAATCCCCGCGTGCGCGAGGAGGTCAAGGGCATCATGCGCTTCTGGCTGGACATGGGCGTGGACGGCTTCCGCGAGGACGTGATCACCTTCGTGGCCAAGACGCCGGGGCTGCCCGACTCCTATCCCTGGCTGCCCGTGGCCAACGGCCGCAAGCACTTCTCCAACCTCCCGCCCGTGCACGACTATCTGGCCGAGTTCAAGCGGGACGTCCTGAGTCATTACGACTGCTTCACCGTGGGCGAGAGCCCGCTCACGACGCCCGACATCGCCCTGCGCTACATCACCGAGGGGCCGAAGCAGGTGCTCGATGAGATGATCGCCTTCGAGCCCATGGAGGCCGACTGCTTCATGACCGACTTCGTGCGGCTGCCCTTCTCGCTGCGCAAGATGAAGCGCGCCTTCAGCGCCTGGCAGACGAAGCTCGAAGGCAAGGCCTGGCCCGCCCTGTACATAGAAAACCATGACCACCCGCGCATCATCAGCCGCTACGGCAGTGAGAAATACCGCGTGGAGAGCGGCAAAATGCTCGCCGCGATGTACCTGCTGCAGCGCGGCACGCCCTTCATCTATCAGGGGCAGGAGATCGGCATGGTGAACCACCGCCTGCCGCGCGTGGAGGACTATCCCGACGTCGCCACGAAAAATAACGCCGCCATCGCCTCGCGCCTGCTGCCGAAGAAGAGCGTGCTGGCGCTGGTGCAGGCCTCGGCGCGCGACAACGCCCGCACGCCCGTGCAGTGGAGTGCCGAGGAGAACGCGGGCTTTACGACCGGCACGCCCTGGTTTGCCGTCAACGAAAACTATCATGAGATCAACGTCGCCGCGCAGGAGAACGATCCCGACTCGCTTCTGAATTTCTACCGGAAGCTGCTGAAGTTCCGGAAGGACAACGCCGTCGCGCTCTACGGCGACTACCGCGAGTACTTCCCCGAGAGCCGCGACTTCTACGTCTATGAGCGGCGGCTCGGCGGCGAGCGGCTGCTGGTGGTCTGCTCCTTCTCTGCCGAGCTCAAGCGCTTTGAGGCGCCGAAGGACATCTGGCTGGAGGAGTGGACGCAGGTGCTGGGCAATTACGAGCACAACTTCGTGATCGCCAACGGCTTTACCGCGCGCCCCTATGAGCTGCGCGTGTACCGGTTCGGAAGCGAGGCGAAGGCATGAAGCTGAAGGAGCAGGCTTATGCCAAGCTGAATATCTCTCTGGACGTGGGCGAAAAGCGGCCCGACGGCTATCACGAGATGCTGATGGTGATGCAGAGCGTGTCGCTCTGCGACGAGCTGACGCTCACGCCCGGCGGCGAGGGCGTCCGCTCGCGCAGCAACCTGCGCTATGTGCCCAACGACGACAGGAACCTCGCCGTGCGCGCGGCAAAGCGCTATCTGGAGGCCGCGGGTCGCGCGGACGAGGGCTGGGAGCTCGCGCTGCGCAAACACATCCCCGTCGGCTCCGGGATGGGCGGGGGCTCAGCCGACGCCGCGGCGGTGCTGCGCGCGCTGGATGCGGCCTCCGACACGCCGCTCGGCCGTGAGGCGCTGACGGAGCTTGCCGCCGGGATCGGCTCGGATGTGGCCTTCTGTCTGGCGGGCGGCACAGCCCTCGCCACCGGGCGCGGCGAACAGCTGCAGGTGCTTCCCCCGATGCCGCCCTGCCATTTTGTGATCGTCAAGCCGCATTTTTCCATCTCCACGCCGGAGCTTTTCCGCGCGCTCGACCGCACGCCGCCGCGCGTGCATCCGGACACGGCGGGGCTTCTGGCCGCGCTGGAGGCCGGGGATCTGCCGGTGCTCTGCCGGAGGATGTACAATGTCTTTGAGGACGTGGACGACCGGCGCATGCGGAGCATCCGCCAGCTCAAGGGTCAGCTCCTCGACGGCGGCGCCCTCGGCGCTGTGATGACGGGGACGGGCTCGGCCGTGTTCGGGGTCTTTTCCGACGCCGGGGCCGCCGCGCGCTGCTGCGAGCAGATGAAGAAGGAGGCCGTCTTCGCCTGCACGGCGGAGCCCGTCGGGACGCTCTTTGGCAGCAACGATCAAAAAGCTATTATTGATTAGACGCGCGGGCTGAAAAAAGGTTCCCCCGCCGCATCGAAGCAGCAAAAAGCCGCAGCAACGGAGCATGTCCGTTGCTGCGGCTTCTATTGTTTCTTATTTACTCGAGGATGTGCTCCATGCCCTGGCCGATGATGGTGCGCACATGCTCGTCGGCGAGGGAATAAAAGACGCTCTTGCCCTCGCGGCGGCTCTTGACGAGCTTGTTGCGCTTGAGGATGCCGAGCTGGTGCGAGATGGCCGACTGTGTCATGTTGAGGGCTGCGGCCAGATCGCAGACGCAGACCTCCGCCTCAAAGAGGACGAAGAGGATCCGGATGCGCGTGGAGTCCCCAAAGACCTTGAAGAGCTCCGCCAGATCCAGCAGGTGCTCCTCCTCCGGCAGCGTGTCGCTGACGAGCTTCAAAAGCTCCTCATGCAACTCCTGGCTTTCGCAGCATTCCGCTTTTTCCATGCTGTTCTTCCCTCCCGTTCAAAGCTTTTTGACGTTCAGCGCGCGGATCGCGTTGAGCACCGCCAGCACCATCACGCCCACGTCCGCGAAGATCGCGGCCCACATGTTCGCCACGCCCAGCGCGCCGAGCACGAGACACAGGACCTTGACGCCGATGGCGAAGATAATATTTTCGTACACGATGCGGATGCACTTGCGCGCGATGCGGATCGCCTTGACGATCTTGAGCGGATCGTCGTCCATCAGCACCACGTCGGCCGCCTCAATAGCCGCGTCCGAGCCGAGCGCGCCCATGGCGATCCCGACGTCCGCGCGGGACAGGACCGGCGCGTCGTTGATGCCGTCGCCGACGAAGGCGAGCTTGTCCTCCCCTTTCGTCTGCCGCAGCAGCTCCTCGACCCTGGCGACCTTGTCGGCCGGGAGGAGCGAGCTGTAATGCTCCTCGACGCCGAGCGCTTCCGCGGTCTCCCGCGCGGCGGACGGGGCGTCGCCGGTGAGCATGACGAGCCGCTGCACGCCCGCGGCCTTAAGGCCCTCCACGGCCGCCTTCGCTGTGGGCTTGAGGAGATCCGTGATCAGGATATGCCCGGCATAGGCGCCGTCGATCGCCACATGGACCACCGTGCCCGCGCTGCGGCAGGGCGTATATCCCACGCCGTACTCGGCCATGAGCTTGTCGTTGCCGACGAGCAGTTCCCGCCCGTCCACACAGGCGCAGACGCCGCGGCCCGGCTGCTCCCGGACCTCGCTCACCCGGCTCTTGTCGAGCTCGCCGCCCCAGGCGCGCTGCAGGCTGCGGCTGATGGGATGGCTGGAATAGCTCTCGGAGAGCGCTGCCAGCTCCAGAAGCTCCTTGTCCTCGAGCGTGCTGTGGTGCACGCCCGCGACCTCGAACACGCCCTGCGTCACCGTGCCGGTCTTGTCAAAGGCGACGGTTTTGACGCGCGAGAGCGCCTCGAGATAGTTCGAGCCCTTGACGAGCACGCCCGCGCTGCTGGCTCCGCCGATGCCGGCGAAGAAGCTCAGCGGGATGGAGATCACCAGCGCGCAGGGGCAGCTGATAACGAGGAAGGTCAGCGCGCGGTAGACCCAGTCGCCCCAGGCGGGCGCGAGGCCCAGCACGAGCCGCACGAGCGGCGGCAGAAGCGCCAGCACGAGCGCGCCGCAGCAGACGACCGGGGTATAGATGCGCGCGAAGCGGGAGATAAAGTCCTCCTGCCGGGATTTGCGGGAGCTCGCGTTCTCCACAAGCTCCAGGATCTTCGAGGCGGTGGACTCGCCGAATTCGCGCGTGGTGCGGATCTTCAGAAGCCCCGTGAGATTGACGCAGCCGCTGATCACCTCGTCGCCCTCGGCGGCGTCGCGCGGGACGCTCTCGCCCGTGAGCGCGGCGGTGTCGAGCGTGCTGCTGCCCTCGGTGACCACGCCGTCGATGGGGATCTTCTCCCCCGGCTGCACCCAGATCACCGTGCCGACGGCCACCTCGTCCGGATCGACCTGCTGAAGCTCGCCGTTTTCGTCCGGGACCTTGGCCGTGTCCGGGCGGATGTCCATGAGCTGGCTGATGCTGCGGCGGCTCTTCCCCACCGCGCAGCTCTGGAAGAGCTCGCCGATCTGATAAAAGAGCATGACGGCCGCGCCCTCGAGATATTCGCCCAGCGCCATCGCGCCGACTGTGGCCACCGCCATGAGGAAGTTTTCGTCAAAGGGCTGCCGGTTGCGAACGCCCTTGGCGGCCTTGATGAGGATGTCATAGCCGATCACGAGATACGGCACAAGGTACAGTCCCAGCGCCAACAGCCTTTTTTCCGGCAGCACGCCGAGCGCGAACAGCAGCTTGACGGCGATGAGCAGCACTGTGGCGATGAGGATGCGGCGCAGGACTTTCTTCTGTTTTCTGTTCATTGGCTTACTCCGTCAGTAAAGCGCAGCGGCCCCCGCGAACTATATTGCGCGGAGGCCGGGCTATTTCTCAAAGGAAGATCTCGCAGTCGTCCTCGACCTTCTTGCAGTTTTTCAGGACCTGCTGCATGACGGCCGCGGGCTGTGCGCTCTCTTCAAACTCCACCGACATCTTGAGCGTCATGAAATTGACGACGGCGTCCTTCACGCCCTCCGTCGCCTTGGCCGCCTGCTCCATCTTGTTGGCGCAGTTGGCGCAGTCCACGTCGATCTTGTAGGTCTTCTTCATGCTGTCTTCCTCCTATCATTTGAACAATCGTTCATATGTTCAAGCATCATTATACACCTTTCTCCCCCGCTGTCAAGAGTTTACATGCGTTTCGTTTTCCGTTTTCAGAGAGAAAAGGAAATTTATCGCTGAGTTTGAAATTCTTTCGTAGGGGCTGCCGCCCTCGGCAGCCCGGCAAAACAATCTGAAAACAGACAAAATCCCCGGCGAACTCGTAGATCAGTACGTTTTCGCCGGGGATTTGTTTATTATTCTGATTGTACCGCGCGGGCCGCCGAGGGCGTCGGCCCCTACGACGGGGACGCCAATTTCCTCGCTCTATCCTTCGTTTCCCTTCATTCCGAACTCCGCATTCCGACTTCGTCGATAAACTGGAATTTGTCGTTCTCCTAAAAACTAAAAACTTAAAACTAAAAACTCTTTCCAGTTCGGCGTGTATCGCGCTTACTTGACATTCGACGCGGCTTCCTATATTATAATATGCTTGGGAGTTGAGCTTCAGCTCCCCGATCACTATTCGCATCAGGAGGCTTATCATGAAAGCCATGCAGAAAGCTGCCGCTTTTCTTTTTGTATTTCTTTTTGCCCTCGGTCTCTGCGCCTGCACGCAGCAGTCCGCTCCCATCGAGACGACCGCCCCGGTCGAGGCGGAGACCCCCGCGCAAGACGCGGCGCCCGCTGAGATTGAGACGTCCGAAGCCCCTTCCTATGATCTGGAGGAGCTGGCGAAGACCATGGAGGGCCGCCCCCTCGAGGAGCTGATCGCCATCATCGGCGAGCCGAAGTCCACCGACTATGCGCCGAGCTGCCTCGGCCCCGGCGAGGACGGCGAGCTCGTCTATGAGGGCTTCACCGTGTACACCTACCGTGAGGGCGACACGGAGACTGTCGAGGAGATCTATTATGGCCGCTAAACGGCAGCGCGGCGGCGCGGGTCGGCGCTTCGGCCATGTTCTCGGCGCTCTGCTGATCCTGCTGCTGCTGGGCTGCTGTGTTTACCTGTTCTACGACCGCAGCGAGATGCCCTCCTCCACGCGCGCTGCCTCGGCGCCTGTCCCTGTAGCGACGCCCGCGCAGCCCACCCCGGAACCGACGCCGACCCCGACGCCGGAGCCCACGCCGACGCCTGTCACGGTGCTCTTTGTCACCGGTGAGCGTGAGGAGGCTCTGTCTGTTCCCGTCGGCGAGGAGCTGGAGCTGCCCATGGGAGAGGAGCTTGCCGGGCAGCGCTTTTTCGGCTGGCGCGGAGAGGACGGCGTTCTTTTAGCCGCGGGCACCGTCATTTCCGAGCCGTCGGACGGCCTGCGCTTTGAGGCGGTATACCGTGTCGCTCTGGGCGGCACGTCTCACACGGCCTATCTGCCCGCGGGAGAAGACGGCCTGCTCCGGCCGGACGATCTGATGACGCGCGCGGACGCGGCGCTGATGCTCTATGCGCTGCTGCCGGAGGAGGCGCGGCCGGAGGCGAAGGAAGCAAACTTCAGCGACCTCAGCGAGGAGGACGCCTGTTATACCGCCTGTGCGGCGCTGCGCGCTCTCGGCGCGCTGGAGGGTGAGAGCTTTTACCCGACCGAGCCTCTGAGCCGGGGCGCTCTGCTGAGCATGCTGCGTCCCTTCTTCCCCGAGGCGGCGGAGGACTTTTCCTTTGCCGATCTGAGCGCGGAGGACGAGGGCTATGACGCCTTCTGTCTGGCCGCCGAGCGCGGATGGATCGAAGTCACCGAGGCCATGGAGGTCTTGCCGCAGGAGCTTTTGAGCCGCCTGCAGACGGCGAAGCTCATGAACCGCGTGCTCGAGCGCAGCGCCGATCCCGCGATCCTGGAAGAGGATCTCGCGGGCATGGCGGATCTGCCCGAAAACCGGGAGGACGCGCTGGCGCTGCTGGAGGCGGCGATCCCCCACGAGGCGGAGCTGACCGATGAGGGCGAGCGCTGGATCGACCCGGAGGAGCTCTGGATGCCGATCCCCGGCTTTACGACGGGCGACACCGAGGTCGACGCCTGGCTCAAGAAGATCATCGACGACAAGGTGGACGAGTCGAAGCCCCAGCGCGATCAGCTGCTGGCCCTGTATATCTACGTAAGAGACACCTTCCGCTACCGCAAGGGTGAGCTCTATGAGGAGGCCGCGCCCGATATCCTGCTGGCCGAGACGCGCAAAATGATGGAGGAAGAGGGCGGCAACTGCTACACGCACTCGGCCCTGATGTGCCAGCTGCTGCGCGCCCGCGGCCTCGAGGCAAAGGTCTGCTGCGGCACGATCGGCAACGATTTCAGCCCGCACGCCTGGGTGGAGGCCGAGATCGACGGCACGACCTATGTCTTCGACCCGGAGATGGAGAAGACGAACTTCCGCTTCCACCATCCCTATTTCAACTTTTTCATGCGCACAGAATACGACGTGAAGGGCTGGGACTACCAAGAGGCCTTCGTGCTCGAGTAACAAACAGCCGCACGGTTCGTGGCTTTCCACGACCGTGCGGCTGTTTATATTATGTAAACTTATTTGCCGTGTTCCGGACGAGCTCCGCCATTGGCTCTGCCTTGCGCAGCATGTCTCCGGCGAGGGCGAGGCGCCGCCTGGCGCGGCGGAGGTTCTGCGCCGGGTCCGCCGTGCGGAAACAGGGATCGCCGAGCAGGTAGTCGGTGAGATAGCGGACGCCGAGCTCGACCGTGACCGTCAGCGCGCCGAGGGGCAGGGCCTCACGCTCCGGCTCCGTCAGTGCCGGGCAGCCGGAGAAAAAGCCCGCGGCCAGACGCGTGAAGTGCTCGAGCGATAGGCTCGCGGAGCCGTCCTCCGCCTCAACACAGGCGCAGGAGCGCGCCGCATCCCCGAAGTCACAGGCCGAAAGGCCGGGCATAACGGTGTCGAGATCGAGCACGCAGCGTGCGCGGCCGGTCGCAGCGTCGAAGAGGATGTTGGAAAACTTCGTGTCGTTGTGCGTCACGCGCAGCGGCAGCTCCCCGCGCTCGCGCTTTCCCTGCAGCACAGAGGCCGCCTCCTCGAAGCGCAGCGCCGTATCCAGCGCGTCTTTTGCGTCAGACAGACGTCCCAGCGGGTCGGCCTTCACCGCCTCGCGCAGGAGGCGGAAACGGTCGGGCGTGTCGTGAAAGCGCGGGATCGTCTCCTCCAGCTCCTGTATGGGAAAGTCGGCAAAGGCCTGCAGGAAACGCCCGAAGGCAAGTCCCGCCTCACAGATCTCCTCCCCGCTCTCCGGCCTTGTCCGGCAGACGCCCTCCACATGGGGGTAGCAGCGCCAGGCAAAGCCCTCTTCGTCCTCGACCCAGAGGGCGCCGCTTTGCGCCGGGAGATAACGGATCGACGCGGGCAGTGGCTGCCCGTGACGCTCGAGCCAGCCTTGCAGACGCGCGGCGTTTCGCATGACGGGGCCGATATCGGGGAAGACCGCGCGGTTGACACGCTGCAGGACGTAGCGTGCGCCGCGGTCGGTTGTGAGGAGAAGGCTGAGGTTTATCTTCCCGCCGCTGAGCTCGCGGCAGGTCAGGGGCTTCCCGCAGAGGGGAAAGTCCAGGGCGGCTTCGGGCAGCATACTCAACGGAGGTTCTCGTCGATGATGTTTAGCACGATCTGCGCCGCGCCCTCAATGCCCTCGACGGTGGCGTGCTCAAAGGGGCCGTGGCAGGCATAGCCGCCGGTGCCGAGGTTCGGGCAGGGCAGGCCGCGGTACGAAAGCTGTGCGCCGTCCGTGCCGCCGCGGATGGGCTCGGCCACGGGCTCGAGCCCGAGACGGCGGATCGCCCGCTCGGCGAGCTCGATCACGCGCCGGTTTTCGAGCACCTTCTCGGCCATGTTGCGGTACTGGTCGCGCAGCGTGAGCGTCGCCGTGCCCGCGCCGTACTTCTCGTTGATGAACTTCTCGATCTGGCGCAGCGTGCGCTTTCGCGCCTCGAAGCCCCCGGCGTCGTGGTCGCGCACAATGTAGCTCAGCTCTGCCTTCTCGACGTTTCCGCTCATCTCCGTCAGATGGAAGAAGCCCTCGTAACCCTCGGTGTGCTCCGGGCGCTCCGCAGCGGGCAGGAGGGAGTCGATCTCCATGGCGACGAGGCTGGCGTTGATCATCTTGTCCTTGGCCGAGCCCGGATGGATGTTGAAGCCGCGCACCTCCCACTTGGCGGAGGCGGCGTTGAAGGTCTCGTAGTTGATGCAGTTGAGCTCCCCGCCGTCGACCGTGTAGGCGAAGGCCGCGCCGAAGCGCTCGAGATCCAGAAGCGCCGCGCCGTGGCCGACCTCCTCGTCGGGCGTGAAGCACACGGCGATACGCCCGTGCGGGCGCTTTTCCCCGATAAGCGTCTCGCAGGCAGCCATGATGGCGGCCACGCCCGCCTTGTCATCCGCGCCGAGCACCGTGGTGCCGTCGGTGGTGATGAGGGTCTGGCCCTTCAGAGAGGGCAGGTGCGGAAACTGCTCGGGCCGCAGGACGCGCCCGCTCGTGCCGAGGACGACCTCGCCCCCGTCGTAGTTTTCAATGATCTGCGGCTGCACGTTTTCGCCGCTGAAGTCGGGGATGGTGTCGAGATGGGCGATAAAGCCGATGCAGGGCCTGTCCTCGCAGCCGGGCGTGGCCGGCAGAAAGCCGTAGGCATAGGCGTGCTCGTCGCCGTATACGTCCTGCATGCCCATGGCGCGCATCTCCTCGCACAGAAGCTTCGTCAGATCAAACTGACGCTCGGTCGTCGGCGTGCGCGTGAGATCCTCGGCGCTCGCGGTGTGCACCTTGACATAGCGGATAAAGCGGTCTTTGACATTCATGGCTCATTACTCCTTTTCTACCGGTGAAGTCGTGACATTCTGAAAACTGAAAACTGAATTCTGAAAACTAAAGATAGATCTCCGCGTTGACGAAGAGACGGCCCTTGCGGGAATTGCCGCCGAAGGCGACGATGCGTCCCTTCCCCGCCCCGCGCAGCGACAAAACGTCGCCCTCGCGCAGCTGCAAGTCCTGTTTATCGGACACCAGATCGTTTACAATGACCATACCGAGGGCGATCCGGCGCGCCGCCTCCGAGCGGGAGAGATGAAACATCCCTGCCGCGACGGCGTCGAGCCGCGGGCTCATCACCGAAAAGCTCACGGGCTTCGTCTTTCTCTCCGGCGCGCGCACCTGATCGAGCGGCAGCGGCTCCGCCGTCACGCTGACGCGGCCGACCTTGTCGATCGACAAGAGGTGCTTTTCCACACCGGGCAGGCAGAAGACCGTGGCCCCCTCCCCGTCGACCCAGATGTCGCCGAGGCGGTCGCGCGCGATGCCCATGCCCAGCAGCGCCCCCATGTAATCCCGGTGGCCGGGCGTGCCGAAATAGGCCGTCAGCCGGATGGCGCGCAGCTCGTCGGAAAGCTCCGGCGACTCTTCGTCCAGGTAGTCGGGGAGAAAGAGGGCGAGCGTGCGCTCGCAGTCGGGGTGTCCGCCGGAAAAGACGGGCTTCAGGGCTGCGCGGGCAAAGTGCTGCTCCAGCACTCTGCGCTCCGCCGGGGTCAGAAAGGCCGTGGCGGTCAGGCGGTTTTTCCGCTCGCACTGGGCGGCCAGATCCTCCGCCCTTCGGATCAGTTCATGCTCTTCCATCTTTCAGCTTCGTCCTGTGCGCGCCGTCGTTTGTGCGGCGCAGCAGCTCGCGGATCTCGTCCCTCACGCCGGCGACCTCGACGCCGAATTCGGCGGAGGACGTGCGCAGCACGCCCGAACGCAGCGCGGACAGACGGATCAGGTTGTCGCTCGTCACGACGCGCACGCGCTCGTTGCGGCCGATGTCGTTGGCAAGCTTTTCGATATAGGCGTCGGCGGTCTCGCCGTCGCCGGTGTAGACCACGTGGATGCTGTGATAGTCCCCGCGCGAGCCGGGATTGCCGGGGGTGCGGAAGCCGTCGAAGACGAGCACAAGCTGAGCGTGCGTGAAGGCCGCGTAGCTCGAGAGCGTGTCCATCAGCTTCTCCCGCGCCAGATCCAGCCGCTCGCGTGCAAGCTCCTTCAGCTCGTCCCAGGCGAAGATGACGTTGTAGCCGTCGACGATGACCGTGCTCCGCCGCTCTGCCGCTGCGGGCGCGGCCGGAGCCTCGTTTCGCACCGGGGCGCTGTACTGCGCGCGGCGGATCGGGCCGAATTCCCGCTCCATGATGGCCTCGAGCTCCCGCTCGTCGATATCCAGCGAGCGCGGCGCCGGGGCCGGGCGCGGCCTGTCCTCCGGCTTTTTGAGGCAGGCGGGCAGATGCATGTAGCGCTCCACCTCGTTCCACTTCACCGTAAAGCCCGCGCCGTGGGCGCAGAAGACCGAGTCCGGGGGATTGTCGAGGTCGGCCTCGGGGTCATAGCCGCTCTCGCGCACGAGCTTTTCCTGCTCGCGGCAGGGGCGGTAGGGGCCGGGGCGCAGGCTGAGTCGCCCGCGGCCGCGGCTGTAGGCCGCCAGCTCCTCCTGATAGCTCCCGAGCGCCGCGGCGGGCGCGCTGCCGCGCAGACGCAGCCGCTCCCCGGCGTCCTCCGGCGAGCCGAACTCCCCGCCCATCGCGCGCACGTCCGTGATGGCGCGGCCGATGAGCTCCGGCGGCAGCTCGAGCGTGAAGGCGTACCAGGGCTCGAGCAGCACGCACTCGGCGCGCATGAGCCCCTGGCGCAGCGCGCGGTAGGTCGCCTGCCGGAAGTCGCCGCCCTCGGTGTGCTTGAGGTGGGCCCGCCCGGCGGCGAGCGTGATCTTCATATCCGTGATGGGCGCGCCCGTCAGCACGCCCGGGTGCCGCCGCTCGGCCAGATGGCTGAGGATGAGGCGCTGCCAGTTGCGGTCGAGCTCGTCCTCGGCGCAGCTCGAGCAGACGACGAGGCCGTGCCCGGCGGGCAGCGGCTCGAGGATGAGATGCACCTCGGCGTAATGGCGCAGGGGCTCGAAATGCCCTACGCCCTCCACGGCGCTCCGGATGGTCTCGCGATAGAGGACGCGGCCGGAAGAGAAGCTCACCTCCGTATCGAAGCGCTCGCGGATGAGGCTCTTGAGGATCTCCGTCTGCACCCGGCCCATAAGCTGCACGCCGATCTCGTGCGCGCGCGCGTTCCACACGACATGCAGCTGCGGCTCCTCCTCCTGCAGCTGTAAAAGCTTCGGCAGCAGCAGCGCCGCATCCTGTCCCGCCTCCGGGAGCAGCCTGTAGCCGAGTACCGGCTCCAGCAGCGGCGCAGCCGCCGTGCTTTCCGCCCCGAGGCCCTGCCCCGGGAAGGTCCCGCTCAGGCCGAGCAGCGCGCAGCACTGCCCTGCGCAGACCACCTCCGCCGTCTCGTAGCGCGCGCCGGAATAGAGGCGCAGCTGCGTGAGCTTCTCCTCGCGCTCCTCCCCGGCGGCGTCCCGATAGCGAAGGGGCTGCCGCACGCGCACCTCCCCGCCCGTGACCTTGACAAAGCTCAGGCGGTTTCCCTGCGCGTCGCGCGCGATCTTGTAGACGCGCGCGGCAAAGTCCGGCCCCGGCTCCGTCACCGGCGCGAAGCGGTCGAGCGCGTCAAGCAGCTCTGTAACGCCCTCGACGCGCAATCCCGAGCCGAAGAAGACCGGGAATACGGCACGCTCCCGTATGAGCGACGCGATCTCCCCGTCCGGCAGCCGACCGGCCTCGAGATAGCGCTCCATGGCGCTCTCGCCGCAGAGAGCCAGCTGCTCCTGCAGCGCCTCCGCGGGCTGCGTGAAGTCGACGCATTCCTCGCCGAGCGCGCGGTGCAGCTGAGTCATGAGCGCCTCGCGCCCGGGGCCGGGCAGATCCATCTTGCTCACGAACAAAAAGCAGGGCACGCGATAGCGCCGCAGCAGTGCCCAGAGCGTCTCCGTGTGCGCCTGCGGCCCGTCCGTGCCGCTGACGACGAGCACCGCGCAGTCCAGCACGGGCAGCACCCGCTCCGCCTCCGCGGCAAAGTCCGCGTGGCCGGGCGTGTCCAGCAGCGTGACGCGCGTGTGCGTCAGCGCGAGCTCCGCCTGCTTGGCGAAAATCGTGATGCCGCGGCTGCGCTCGAGCGCATGCGTGTCGAGAAAGCTGTCGCGGTGATCGACGCGGCCGAGCCTTTTCAGTTGTCCCGTGCAGTAGAGCATCGCCTCGGACAGCGTGGTCTTGCCCGCGTCCACATGGGCGAGGATCCCGACGGTCGAAAATCTGTTATCCATCATAAACGGTATTTTATCATTTTGTTCCCGGATAATCAACTGAAACGTCCGTTCCATAATCGCAATTGTTTACATAATGTTTTATCTCTGTCATCATTGTCGCCGAAGAAAAAACTTTTTTGCAACTTTGACTACCAAAACTGTAAAATCCGTGTTATACTTATTTATGATGCGCTTGTTATGCGCTCATACGGAAACCTGACAGGTTTTTGTTTTAGCAGTCGTTTACTCATCCGAAAGGAGATCGATCCTATATGAAGAAAATTCTGGTGCTGGAGGACGAGGCCAATATCCGCGGCTTTGTGGTGATCAACCTGCGCCGCAGCGGCTTCGAGCCCATCGAGGCCGAGACCGGCATGCAGGCCCTTGAGAAGATCAAGGTCAACCCGGACATCTGCCTGGCCCTGCTGGACGTGATGCTGCCGGATATCGACGGCTTCGAGGTCTGCCGCCGCATCCGCGCGACGGGCTCGAAGATGGGCATCATCATGCTCACGGCCAAGAGCCAGGAGATCGACAAGGTGACCGGCCTCATGAACGGCGCGGACGACTATGTGACCAAGCCCTTCTCCCCCGCGGAGCTCACCGCCCGCGTGGACGCGCTGATCCGCCGCCTGGGCGTGGACGACGACGAGAAGGCCGCCAGCGAGATCACGAGCGGGCCCTTTGTGCTCAACACGCGCAACCGCACCCTCGAAAAGGACGGGCAGCGCCTGAAGCTGACGCAGATCGAATATCTGCTGATGAAGCTCTTCATGGAAAACCCCGGCAAGGCCATGAGCCGCGAGGATATCCTCTCCGCCGTCTGGGGTGCGGACTTCACGGGAGAGCTGAAGACCGTGGACGTCAACATCCGGCGTCTGCGCATCAAGATCGAGAGCGATCCGACCGAGCCGGAATTCCTCACCACCGTGTGGGGCTACGGCTATAAGTGGGGCTACTGATCCCCGCCTTCGCCGCGCCTGCGGCACGGAGACGCTTTTGACCGACTCTTTCTTGCAAGGAAGGTACCCCGGATGTTCAAACAGCTCAAGACGCAGCTGCTGGCGACGAGTCTGCTCGCGCTGGGCGTGCTGCTGGCGGGCGTCTGGTTCGTCACGCGCGGGCGCGTCGTCGCCGCCGCCGTGATGATCACGGTCGCCTGCATCTATATCATCGCCGTCAACCTCTGGTTCTGGCACTTCGTCACCGACCCCATCGACGCGCTCACCCGCGTGGCCCGGCGCATCGCCGAGGGCAGCTACGGCACGCGCATCGAGCCCGGCCCGGACGACGAGATCGGCCAGCTCAGCGAGGAGCTCAACCTCATGAGCGAGAAGGTCGCCATCGCGGAGAAGACGCGCACCGACTTCATCTCCCAGGTCTCGCATGAGCTGCGCACGCCGCTGACGGCCATCGAGGGCTGGGCCGAGACCATCGCCTTCGATCCCGCTGTGCAGGGCGACTCGCTGCGCGGCATCCAGATCATCTCCAAGGAGGCCGAGCGTCTGACCGGCATGGTGTCGGAGATGCTGGAATTTGCCCGCATCCAGGACGGGCGCTTCAATTTGCGCGTCGAGCTCATCGACATCGCCGCTGAGCTGGAGGACGCCCTGTTTACATACGGAGAGCTTATCAAGCAGGCCGGCATCGAGCTCGATTACAGCCAGCCTCCCACCGAGATCCCGCTCATCCCGGGCGACCCTGAGCGGCTCAAGCAGGTTTTTCTGAACCTTCTGGACAACGCCGTCAAGCACGGCGGCGAGGGTGGACGCGTGAGCGTTTCGCTGCGCAGCGAGGCCGAGGGCGTCTGCATCCGCATCCGGGACTACGGCCGCGGCATCCCGGAGAACGAGCTGCCGCACGTGAAGGAAAAATTCTACAAGGGCAGCTCGAAAAACCGCGGCACCGGCATCGGCCTTTCCGTGTGCGACGAGATCGTCACGCGGCACAACGGCCGCCTCACCATCGAAAACGCGGAGGGCGGCGGCACGCTCGTCACCATCCTCCTGCCTCAGCAGAACGGAGACATCAATGGCAGATAAAAACACTTCCTGCGCCTTCCGCACGAGCATCGGCGGGCAGGCGCTCATCGAGGGGATCCTCATGCGCGGGCCGAAGAAGCAGGCCATCGTCTGCCGCACGGCCGACGGCCTTGTGGAAAAGACCGAGGAGCTGAAGCTCGTCAAGGACCGCTATCCCCTGCTCGGCTGGCCCTTCGTGCGCGGCTGCGCCATCTTCCTCGACTCCATGGTCAAGGGCATGCAGGCCCTCACCTATTCGGCCGATCTCGTGCCGCTCGAGGAGCAGGGCGAGCCCGATCCGATCGACCGCTGGATCACGGCCCACTTTTCCGAGGAAAAGGCCAAAAAGCTCATCATCGGCACGGCCGTCGTGCTGGGCATTGCACTGGCCGTATTCCTGTTCATCTTCCTGCCCGCCCTCATCGTCGGCTTTATCCCGGCGCTCAAAACGAACTATCTCGTCCGCAACCTCTCCGAGGGTCTGGTGCGCGTGGCGATTTTGCTCGGCTATATGAAGCTCGTCACCTGCGTCGGCGACGTCAAGCGCCTCTTCCGCTATCACGGGGCCGAGCACAAGACCATCTTCTGCTACGAGCACGGCAAGCCCCTCACAGTCGAAAACGTCCGGGGCGAGTCCCGCTTCCACCCGCGCTGCGGCACGAGCTTTCTGCTCGTGGTCGTCGTGGTGAGCATCCTCGTCAACTCCGTCGTCCGCCTGGACAACAGCTTTGCCCGCATGGGCGCCCACCTGCTGCTCCTGCCTGTGGTCGTCGGCATCAGCTACGAGATCAACCGCTGGTGCGGCGGGCACGACAACTGGCTGTCGGCCGCCCTGTCCGCGCCCGGCAAATGGCTGCAGCACATCACCACGGCCGAGCCCGACGACGGCATGATCGAATGCGCGATCCGCGCCATGGAGCTCGTCATCCCCGAGGAGAAGGGCAGCGACGCCTGGTAAACCCAGCATCCAAGACATATAAAGGAGACTGGCCAGTGAAGACCTATAACGAACTGTATTTCACCGCGCGCAACGCCCTGCGCGCCCACGGCGTGGAGGCCTACGAGCTGGAGGCCCGGGTGCTCGTCGCCTGCGCTGCCGGCAAGACCACGACAGAGCTGCTGCGCGACCTGAGCTTTTACACGACGCCCTACGTTGAAAAGCGCGTGGAGGAGTTCACGGCCCGCCGCGTCGCCGGAGAGCCCGTGGCCTATATCACCGGTGCCTGGGAGTTCTACGGCCTGCCCATGAAGGTCACGCCCGACGTGCTGATCCCCCGGATGGACACGGAGCTCCTGGTCGACACGGCCAAGGAGCTGCTCACCGGGCGCAAGATGGACGCGCGCATCCTCGATCTGTGCTGCGGCAGCGGCTGCATCACCTGCGCCGTCGGGCACGAGCTGCCCGCCACGCGCCTCGTCGCCGTCGATATCAGCGCGACCGCACTGGAGGTCTGCCGCCAGAACATCTCCATGAACCGCCTCAGCTCGCGCGCCATCACCGTGCAGGCCGACGCGACCGCCTCGCCCCCCATGAGCATCGGCCGCTTCGATATGATCCTCTCCAATCCCCCCTATATCCCCTCCGCAGAGATCCTCACGCTCGACAGCTCCGTACGGGACTACGAGCCGATTTGGGCGCTCGACGGCGGGAAGAACGGACTGAAATTCTATAAGTCCATCATCAAATACTGGAAATCCCTCCTCCCCGAGGGCGGCTATCTGCTCTTCGAGGTCGGAGAGGGCCAGGCCGAACCCGTCAAGGAGATGCTGCTCTCCGCGGGCTTCCGCTCCGCCGACACCCGGGTGGATACCGGCGGCGTGCAGCGGGTCGTGTTTGGCATTATGTAATCTTATTTATGTAATCCATATTATGTTATTTAATATACGTTAACTTCTTTATGTAAACTATTCATCCGCTCCGACGGATGCTTCGAAGAACAAGGAGGCTTCCCCATGGCTGAAAAGAAAAAGATCCCCGCGGTCGTCGCTCCGGCTGACAGCGATAAAAAGAAGGCTCTCGAGACCGCCATCGCCAAGATCGAGAAGGACTACGGCAAGGGCACCATCATGCGTCTGGGCGACGATATCGCCGTGAACGTCGAGGCGCTGTCCACGGGCTCTCTGTCCCTGGACCTGGCGCTGGGCATCGGCGGCGTGCCGCGCGGCCGCATCGTCGAGATCTACGGGCCCGAGGCCTCCGGCAAGACGACGCTGGCGCTGCACGTGGTCGCCTCCGCGCAGAAGGGCGGCGGCACCGCGGCCTACATCGACGTGGAGCACGCGCTCGAGCCGGCCTATGCCCGCGCTCTGGGCGTCGACATCGACAGTCTGCTCATCTCTCAGCCCGACACCGGTGAGCAGGCGCTGGACATTGCGGAGTCTCTGGTCCGCTCCGGCGCGATCGACGTGCTGGTGGTCGACTCCGTGGCCGCCCTCATCCCCCGCGCCGAGCTCGACGGCGAGATCGGCGACACCGTGGTCGGCATGCTGGCCCGCCTCATGAGTCAGGCCATGCGCCGCCTCGCGGGCGCCATCAGCAAGAACAACTGCACCGTCATCTTCATCAACCAGCTGAGGCAGAAGATCGGCGTCATGTACGGCAACCCCGAGACGACGCCGGGCGGCCTCGCGCTCAAGTACTACGCCTCCGTGCGCATCGACGTGCGCCGCATCGAGACGCTGAAGGTCGGCGGCGAGATGATCGGCAACCGCACGCGCGCCAAGGTCGTCAAGAACAAGGTAGCTCCCCCCTTCCGCGAGGCGGAGTTCGACATCATGTACGGCGAGGGCATCTCCCGCGTCAGCGAGATCATCGATCTGGCCGTGCGTCTCGAGATCATCGAGAAGGGCGGTGCCTGGTTCACCGTCAACGGCAACCGCATCCAGGGCAAGGACGCCGTGAAGGAATACCTCACGGCCAACCCCGCCGTCTGCGACGACATCGAGCAGCAGATCCGCGCCCGCTCCACCGAGCTCATGAGCCCGCAGGCCAAGCGCGCCGCGCAGATCTCCGGCCGCGTGAGCAGCGCTCCGGCCGTGGACGTGACCGCCGCGGACTTTGAAGAGGGCTGATCGCCCATGACCGTGACCGCGCTGCGGCAGACCGCGCCGGACAGGCTGACGGTCTGCCTCTCCGACGGCGAGGAGATCCGCTCCACGCCCGCGGCGGCGGCCGATCTGCGGCTCTACGCCGGGCGGGAGCTCACGGAAGAGGAGCTGCGCGCGCTGAAGGCCGCGTCCTCGCTGGCCCTGGCCAAGGCCCGGGCGCTGCAGCTTTTGGGGCAGCGGCCCCTGTCCGGTAAGGAGCTGGCCGCAAAGCTCCGGCAGAAGGGCGAGAGCGAGCAGGACGCCGAGGCCGCCGTGCAGTGGCTCGTGGAAAACCGCCTTCTCGACGACAAGGACTACGCCGCCGCCGTGGCCCGGCACTACACGGCCAAAGGCTACGGGGCCGGGCGCATCCGCACGGAGCTGCGCCGCCGCGGCGTGGAGCGCGAGCTCTGGGACGAGGCGCTCGAGCAGCGGCCCGACGGGCAGGAGAAGCTGGATAAATTCATCTCCTCGCGTCTGCGTGACCCGGAGGACAGGGATCAGGTGCGCCGCGTGAGCGCCGCGCTGTTTCGCCGGGGCTTTTCCTGGGAGGAGATCCGCGCCGCGCTGCGGCGCTATTCCGTGGAGACGGAGGAAGAATAGAAACAACATGGAAAAGACATTTGCCATGGTCTCTCTTGGCTGTGCCAAGAATTTAGTCAACAGCGAGCAGATGCTCTATCTCCTCAGCGAGGCAGGCTACGTCCTCGTGCCGGAGGCCGAGGGCGCGGATCTTGCCATTGTGAACACCTGCGGCTTTATCGACGCGGCCAAGGCCGAGGCCATCGACGCCATCCTGGAGCTTGCCGAGCTGAAAAAGGCCGGAAGGCTTGGGGGGCTCATCGTGACGGGCTGCCTGTCCGAGCGCTATCAGGGAACGATCCTGCAGGAGCTGCCGGAGATCGACGCCGTGCTCGGCGTGGGGAGCTTCGGCGATATCGTCGAGGCGGCCGACGCCGTGACGGCCGGCGGCACGCTCTCGCGCTTTGCCGACAACAGCGCCCCGGTCGACGAGATCCCGCGCGTCGTGTCCACCGGCCCGGGCTGGGCCTATCTGCGCATCGCAGAGGGCTGCAACAATTTCTGCGCCTTCTGCGCCATCCCCTACATCCGCGGGCGCTACCGCTCGCGCGCGATCGAAAACATCCTCGAGGAGGCGCGCGACCTGGCTTCTCACGGCGTGAAGGAGCTCATCGTCATCGCCCAGGACATCACGCGCTACGGCACGGATCTCTATGGAAAGCGCAGCCTCGCGCGGCTGTGCCGGGAGCTGGCGCAGATCGAGGGGATCGAATGGATCCGCCTGCACTATCTCTACCCCGATCAGTTCGACGAGGAGCTGATCGACGAGATCGCGCATAACAACAAGATCGTCAAATATCTCGATATCCCCATCCAGCACATCAACGACGCCATCCTCAAACGCATGAACCGCAAGGGCACGGGCGAAGAGATCCGCGCCCTGTTCCAAACGCTGCGCGCGCGTATCCCCGGGCTTGTCCTGCGCACGAGCCTCATCGCCGGCCTGCCCGGCGAGGGTGAGGAAGAGTTTGAGGAGCTGTGCGAATTTCTGAAGCAGGCGCGCATCGAGCGCGTGGGCGTTTTCCCCTTCTCCCCCGAGGAGGGCACCCCGGCCGCTGCCATGGAGCGGCCCGACGAGGAGACCGCCCAGCGCCGCGCCGCGCTCATTCTGGAGCTGCAGGCGCCGATCATGGACGCCTTCCTGCAGGGCTTCGTCGGACAAACGCTGCGCGTTCTGGTCGAGGGGCGGGACGAGGAGAGCGGCCTCATGACGGGCCGCAGCTACGCCGACTCCCCCGATATCGACGGGCTCGTGTATTTCGAGGGCGAGGCTGAAGAAGGCACGCTCGTGCCCGTGCGCATCACGGGCGCGGAGGACGGCCTTTTATACGGCGAGGAGGTAGAGGCATGACGACCGCCAACAAGATCACCATTTTCCGCGTGGTGCTGATCCCGGTGTTTCTGGTGCTGGCCTATCTGGGGCAGCTGAAATGGGCGCTGGCCGTGTTCATCCTGGCCTCCCTGTCCGACATGGTCGACGGCTACGTGGCCCGGCACTACAACCAGATCACGGATTTCGGCAAGTTCATGGATCCCCTGGCCGACAAGGTGCTGGTCATGGCGGCCATGTGCTATTTTGTCGAGGCCGGACGTATGCCCGGCTGGGCGCTGGCCGTCGTGCTGCTGCGCGAGTTTGCCGTGTCCGGCATGCGGCTCGTCGCCGTGGAGCAGGGGCGCGTCATCGCCGCCGCCTGGTCCGGCAAGATCAAGACCGCCGCGACGATGCTGTGTCTGTGTCTGATGCTGCTGTTTCCCGCGCCGCAGCTCGGGGACTCCGCCCCCGACTATGTCGCGCTCGTCTCCACTGCCGTCATCCTGATCACGACCGTGTATTCCGGCGTGGAGTATTTCGTAAAAAATATCGACGTGTTCCGCCACGCCGAGTAAGGAGTCGCTTATGTATCTGTACAATTCCGCCTCGCGCAAGAAGGAGCTCTTCGTCCCCAACCACCCCGACATCGTCAAGATGTACACCTGCGGGCCGACGGTCTATCACTTCGCGCACATCGGCAACCTCCGCTCCTACATCATGGAGGATATCCTCGACCGCTATCTGCGCTACAGCGGCTATAATCTCAAGCGCGTCATGAACATCACTGACGTGGGGCATCTCTCCTCCGACGCCGACGAGGGCGAGGACAAGATGCTCAAGGGCGCGCGGCGTGAGCACAAGAGCGTCATGGAGATCGCGAAGTTCTACACCGACGCCTTCTTTGCCGACTGCGCCAAGCTCGGCATCCGCACGCCGGACGTCGTCGAGCCCGCCACCAACTGCATCGACGAATATATCAAGATCATCTCCAAGCTCATGGACACGGGTTACGCCTACTTTGCCGGCGGCAACGTCTACTTCGACTCCTCGAAGCTCGAGCGCTACTACGTCTTCAACGACTTCAACGCCGAGGATCTCGACGTCGGCGTGCGCGAGGGCGTGGAGGAGGACACCAACAAGCGCAACAAGAACGACTTCGTGCTGTGGTTTACCAAGTCCAAGTTCGAGGATCAGGCCCTGAAATGGGACTCTCCCTGGGGCGTGGGCTACCCCGGCTGGCACATTGAGTGCTCCGGCATCTCCATGAAGCATCTGGGCGAGGATCTGGATATCCACTGCGGCGGCATTGACAACGCCTTCCCCCACCACACCAACGAAATTGCCCAGTCGGAGAGCTATCTCGGCCACAAATGGTGCAATTACTGGATGCATGTCCTCCACCTGAACACCTCGGACGGCAAGATGTCCAAGTCCAAGGGCGAATTTCTGACGGTGTCGCTGCTGGAGGAGAAGGGCTACGATCCGCGCGCCTACCGCTTGTTCTGCCTGCAGAGCCACTACCGCAAGAGCCTGGTCTTCACCTGGGAAAACCTCGACAACGCCCAGCAGGCCTATCAGAAGCTCATCGCCCGCGTCGCCGCGCTCAAGCCCGGGGACGGCGAGGTGGAGCAGGAGGCCTATGAGGCGCTCAAGGCGAAGTTCTGCGCCGCTCTCGACAACGACCTCAACTCCTCTCTGGCCGTCACGGCGCTCTACGACGTGCTCAAGGCCAAAACGAACGACGCCACGAAGCTCTACGCCATCGCGGACTTCGACAGCGTGCTGAGCCTCGACCTCATCGCCAAGGCCGACAAAAAGCGCGAGGAGCTAAAAAAGCAGGCCGTCACCGCCGGGGAATTCACCGTCATCTCCGAGTCCGGCGAGGCCGATCCCGCCGTCGAGGCGCAGATCCTCGCCCGGCAGGAAGCCAAGAAGGCCAAAAACTTCGCCGAGGCCGACCGCATCCGCGACGAGCTGAAGGCCGCCGGGATCGAAGTGACCGATATCCCCCACGGCGCGAAGTGGAAACGCGTTTGAGTTTTTAGTTTTTGGTTTTTAGTTTTTAGGAGAACGACAAATTAGAGTTTAGCGACAGATTCGGAATTCGGAGTGATAGAATTCCGAATGACAATAACGAAAGATAAAACGCGATAAATGCACCTTCACGCCGTAGGGGGCGATGCCCTCATCGCCCCGTGCGGCACGGATGAACAAAGATGAACAGATCCCCGGCGAATGCGTAGAATAGTACGAATTCGCCGGGGATTTGTTTGTTATTTTGATTGTACCGCGCGGGCCGCCGGGGCGTCGGCCCCTACGATGCAGACGTCAATTTCCGCGCAGATCTTTTGTTTCTTTCATTCCTCACTTCTAACTCCTTATTTCTCATTGTTTTCAAACTGCCGTTTATCTTTTCTGAAAACTGAATTCTGAAAACTGAAACCTAATCCTTCCTGTATTCCAAAATATCCCCGGGCTGGCAGTCCAAGGCTTCGCAGATGGCCTCGAGCGTGGAAAAGCGGATGGCACTGACCTTGCCGGTCTTGAGCTTGGAGAGATTGACGTTGGCCACGCCCACCTTCTCCGACAGGGTCTTGAGGCTCATCTTCCGGTCGGCCATCACGCGGTCAAGACGCAGAACGATCGGCATCGCGGCACCTCACAGCGTCTCGTCGGAGAGCTGCTGCAGCGTCTCGCCGTAGCGAAAGACGTAGCTGAGCAGCCACAGCAGCGCGAAGACAAGGACGTAGCCCAGGCGGGAATCAAAGCTGATCGTCCAGGAGCTCACCATCTCCTCCGACAGGAGCTTTGACAGATCGTAGGCCGAGAGCGTCGTCCAGCCGATGAAGGTGCGGATGAAATCGCTCGCGAAGCCTCCGGCCAGCACCGTCCAGGCCAGGGCCTTGATCTCGCGGCTGACCGAGCCGCCGAAGGCCGCGCCCTCGGACATGGGCTTGAAGACCTTCTTGAGCCGCTGCAGGATCATACAGCCGATCAGACCGCCGCAGAGGATGCGGATGGCCAGCGGCAGATAGAGGCTGCTCAGCGGCGGGATGTAGGCCTCCCGCAGGTGCATTTCCAGCGGCCCGAGCTTCAGATCGTTGTTCGTCACAAGCCCGCTTAGGGGCGTGAGAGCGTCCAGCGCGATCAGCACGAGGCCGACGAGCGACACGACCCACACTATGTGGAACAAAACGCGCAGGAGCTTATAGATGACCCTGCAGCTGTGAAGCAGGGTCTCGGTCGCTTTCTCGTTCGTCATTTCCATGTTCCTTCCTCCTTTTCCCTGTTGGCCTCAGCATAGCGCAGAATTTATCTCTTGTCAATAAATTTTTAATGTTTATCGTTAAATTATTTATGTAAAAAGGCGGCTGCCATCCGGCAGCCGCCTTTTGACTGAAAACTGAAAAACTAAAAACTGAAAACTAAAAACTGAAAACTATTTAAGCTCCGCCTGGCGCGCGTCGATGATCGCGTAGAGCGGGAGGAAGGGGTCCTCCACGAGCTTTATCTCGCTATCGAAATTCAGCACCTTCGTCTCGTCCTCGGAAAAGTCCGGCCAGCGGGACAGGCCCTCGCCGTTGGGGTCGCCCGTGCGGGCGAAGTTCACCCAGTAGCGCTGCATGATTCCGGAGAGCGTCCAGTCGTCCGGCTCATAGTTATAGGGCTGGGTGCGGAGATTGCCGTAGGCGTAGGGCATCTCCCCGGCGTGGTTGTCGGAGAGGCCGCCGTTTGTCTTGGTGAAATAGTATTCATAAACAGGCTTGCCCTGCGCCGCGAGCAGGCGCGACCAGTTATAGTGGCTGTAGCTGAACCAGGCTGCGCTGAGGATCGTGTTGATGTTTTCCCTGGCCTGCCGATCGGTCTCGGCCGGGTAGAGGGCCGTCACCTCGCCGGTGTGGTCGCCGAAAAGGCCCTCGAGCTCGTCGGCGTAGCTTGCGGCGCTGACGCGCAGGAAGAAGTTGAAAAGATCGGCTTCGTGGCCGTTGAAGCCGTTTAAAAGCGCCTCCTCGTTGTTCTCGCCCTTCTCATAGGTCAAATAGGGCTGCTCGGTGATGGCATAGCCGTCCACGGTCATGGAGTTATAGGAATAGCCGGTGTTCACAAGCTTCTCCGCGGGTACGGCGCGCAGCGCCTCGACGTCCGCGGCCCCCTGCTCGGTCAGCACCTCCCGCCCCATGTGCAGTGCCTCCTCATAGTCGCGAAAGCTGTGATAGGGGCGGACGGCGGTGATGCCGCTGCTCTCGGCGATGGCGCGGCGGAAGAGTCCTTTGGCCAGAGGCGAGACGCACAGGGCGTTCACGCTCGAGGCGCCCGCCGACTCGCCCGCGATGGTGATGTTGTCCGGGTCGCCTCCGAAGGCCGCGATATTCTCGTGCACCCAGCGCAGCGCCGCGATCTGGTCGAGAAGGCCGTAGTTGCCGGTGGTGCCGTTGGGTGAGGCCGCGGCCAGCTCCTCCGAGGCGTAGTAGCCGAAGATGTTGAGCCGGTAGGCGAAGTTGACGAAGATGACGCCCTGCTTGGCAAGCGACTCGCCGTTATATTCGCCGTAGCTGCTCTGCCCGGTCATCAGCGATCCGCCGTGGATAAAGAAGATGACCGGCGCCTTCTCCGGTGCGTCCGTCCCCTTCCAGATATTCAGATAGAGCGAATCCTCGCTCATGGGCTCGCGGGAGCTGTGCAGCGGGTCGTAGCGGAAATTGTGATAGGCCACGATCGTCGCGATCGAGTCGACGATGGGGGCGTTTCGCTTCTGCATGGACATGGGCGCGAAGGTGTCGCAGGCGCGCACGCCCTCCCAGGCCTCAGGCTCCTGCGGCTCGACCCAGCGAAGCTCGCCCACCGGGGGCCTGGCATAGGGGATGCCCGCATAGACGGCCACGCTCTTGTCCTCGTTGTAGACGCCCGTCAGCTCGCCCTGCGCCACGCGCACGACGTCCGTCACGACGGGGTTTTTGCCGGAGACGGCCGGGATGGGGCGCACCGGCGCCTCCGTGAGCTTCAGAGTCAGCCCCAGAAGGAGGAAAAGAAGCAGCCAGCAGGCAAAGCGCAGCCCTCTGTTCGAGACCTTTCCGTAGAGCCAGACGAAGGCCGCCAGGAGCGAGAGCGCGAGCAGCCAGCCCCAGATCGTATTGCCCGAGAGCACCAGCAGCGCCGCGAACAGCAGCGCTACGACCGCCAGCGCGATATAGAAGCCGGCTTTCATCCTCATACTTCCCTCCATTCCGCAAGCTCCTCCAGGAGCCGCGCGAAGCGCTCGAGCCCCGCCCGATCCTCCTCGGTAAAGCGCGCCGGGCGCGGGCTGTCGATGTCGAGGACGCCGACGACGCGCCCGCCAGTATGCAGCGGGACGACGATCTCGGAGGCGGAGGCGCTGTCGCAGGCGATATGGCCCGGGAAGGCGTGCACGTCCGGCACGAGCTGGGCCTCATCCGCCTGCGCGGCCGTGCCGCAGACGCCGCGGCCGAGCGGGATATGGATGCAGGCGGTCTTGCCCTGGAAGGGGCCGAGCAGCAGCGCGCCGCCGCGCATCAGATAAAAGCCCGCCCAGTTGACTTCCTCCAGCGCCTCATATAAAAGCGCCGAGGCGTTACTCAGAAGCGGCAGCCAGTGCCGCTCCTCCTCCGCGAGCGAGCGCAGCTGCTCGCACAAGAGCGTATAATCCGTCATATTCTCCGTCCTTTCCGTCATTTCGCCGTGAGCCGGACCAGGGCGCTGAAGGGCCCCTGGTCGCCGAGGGCGGTCAGTGCGCGGACCTTGTAGGTCCATTTTTCTCCGGCCCCGGCCTTCGTGTCGGTGTAGCTCGTGTCTGTCACGGTGGCGACGCGGCCAAAGCTGCCGGCTTCGCCCGTCGCGGAGCGATAGATCTGATAGCTTTCGGCGCCGGGGACCGCGTCCCAGCGCAGCGTCGGTTTGCCCTTCGCGTTCAGGCTGCCGCTCAGCGTCGGCGCCGGGAGCTCCGCCGTGAGCTCCACGATCTCGCTGAAGGCGCCCTTGACCTCGCCCGACACGCCGCGCAGCTTATAGTACCAGGTCGAGCCGGGCTCGGCCTTTTTACTCGTATAGTCCGTGCCTGTCACAGTGGCGAGGCGCTTGAAGCTGCCCGCCTTGCCGGTGGCCGAACGGTACAGCTCATACTTTTCCGCACCCGGGACGGCCTTCCAGCTGAGCACCGGTTTGCCGTCGCCGTTCAGATCTCCCCTCAGCTTCGGCGCGGGGATCGCGGCGCTGAGCTTCACGGCGGCGCTGAACTTGCCCTTGACGTCCGTCGCCGTCACGCCCCGCACCTTATAAACCCAGGTCACGCCGAGCCCGGCCTTGGCGGCCGTGTAGCTCGTGTCCGTCACGGTGGCAATGCGCTTGAAGCTGCCCGCCTTGCCGGTGGCCGAGCGGTAGATCTGATAGCTCGCCGCGCCGGAGACCCGTCCCCAGCTCAGCACGGGCTTGCCCTGCGCGTTCAGGCTGCCCGTCAGCTGCGGCGCGATGGGCGGCCGGCTGATCCGGACAGTTTCGACGCCCTTGTCGGTCTTCAGCCTCTTCAGCGGCGCGTCGGCGTGCACACGGAGCTTTTTGAGCTGGTTGCCGCTGCAGTCGAGCTCGTTGAGCTTGTCGCTCTGCGTGAGATCCAGCGCGCTGAGGCGATTGTCGGAACAATGGAGCTTTTTCAGCGCCGGGCTTTTCACCAGGAGCTTCGTCAGCCTGTTATTATCGCACCAGAGCTCCTTGAGCGCGGTGTTCTTCGTGAGATCCAGCTCCGTCAGAGAGTTCGACCAGCAGTTGAGCTCCTGCAGCTTCGGGTTGTTCTCAAGGGAGAGCTCTGTCAAAAGCGCCGAGTAGCAGGTGAGGATCTTCAGCGCCGTGTTTTTGCTCAGGCTCAGCGTTTTGACCCTTGTGTTGGCGCAGGAGAGCTCCTGCAGCTTCGGGTTGTTTTTGAGGGACAGAGAGGCAATGGGATTGAGGTCGCAGCAGAGCGTGCGCAGCTGCCTGTTCTTCGTGAGAGAGAGCGAGCTGAGCTCGTTGAAGTGACAGTAGAGCGTCTTGAGCGCGCCGCAGTCGCTCAGATCCAGGCTCCTCAGCTCGTTTGATGAGCAGTTGAGCTCCTCGAGCGCGGTGCAGCCGCTCAGATCAAGGGAGGTCAGGCCGCTGTTGGAGCAGTCGAGGCTCTGCAGCTCGCTGTCGCCGTTGAGCGAGAGCGTGCCGAGGGGGTTATCGCTGCAGTTGAGCTTCTTGAGCGAGGTCAGCAGCTCGATCCCCTCCAGCGAGCGGACGCCGCTGGCAGAGCAGTCAAGGCTCGTGATATTGCCCAGCTCCAAGCGGCTCAGCAGGCCGTCTCCGTTGGCGTCGCAGCGCCGCGCCACACAGCCGCGCAGGCCCTCGTCCGGAAAATGGAGCGCATTGATCGCAAGGCTCGCCTCACCTTTTTGCTCGGCAAAGGCCGCAGGCAGCAGCGTCAGACTCAGCAGCAGCGCCAGGCATAGACACAAGGCGCGTTTCAGGCCGGTTTTCATGGCTTCTTCCCCCCTGTTGACGCCGCGGGTCCGGTCCGCGGCATTTCTTTTTTCTTATATTATAGGGAAGTATGTTTGATTTGTCCAGACCGATGTTCGGCGCTCATACGGCTGCATAGTTCTGCCAGCGGCGGGGAAAACTGACAGAGACTCTGTACATCAGGAGGAGACCATGGAAGCACTTTATTCCGCTCCTTATATCGAGGACGAAAAGCTGTCGGCCTTCGCCGCGGCGGCCGCGAAGCTGCTGCGCGTCGAGCGCGAGGGTCCGGCCGGCCGGACAGTGAGCGCGCTGCGGCGGGATCTCGCGGCGGTGAAGCAGTGCCGCGAGGCCGTGGAGCGCCGCTACGGAGCTCTTCCCTCGCCGCCGGCGGCCTGCGAATGGCTGCTGGATAACGGATATCTCGCCGCGCGGGAGGGGCGCGCGGCGCTCGCAGCGCTGCGCGGCGAGCGGGAGCTGCGTTATGTTAACCAAGAGCCGCTGATCCTCGCGCTCGCCCGCTCCCTGCTCAACGCCGGGCACGGCTCGCTGAGTGCTGAGCGCTGCCGGGTCTATCTGGAGGGCTTTCAAAGCGTGACCGTACTGCGGCAGAAGGAGCTGCGGCTCTTTCCGGCCGCTCTGCGCGCCGCGGCGCTCGCCCTTCTGGCGGAGGTCTGCCGCTCTCTCCCTTACGCTGCCGACACGACTGCGCACGCCGAGGCCTTTGAAGCGCTCTTTACGACGCTGCGCCTGCTGGGCTCTCTGGACATGGAGACGCTGCTGGATGAGGCGGACAGGACCGGCGCGGTGCTCGCCGCGGAGCGCGCGGGCGTCTACGCCGCCATGGACCGCGAGACGCGGCGATCGTATCTGGAGCGTCTGGAGAAGCTCGCCCGCCGCAGCGGCATCGAGGAGCATCTCTGCGCCCGGCGTCTGGTTCGACAGGCCGACGAGCAGGGCGTGCACCTGGGCTTTCTGCTCTTTCCGCGGGACGAGCGCCCCGGCGTTGGGCTCTATATCGCGGCCAATGTTCTGTTGACGCTCTCGCTCAGCCTGCTCGGCGGTTTTCTGCTGCGCTCCGCGGCGGCGGGGCTCCTGCTGGCGCTGCCGGTCTCGGAGCTTATAAAAACGCTGCTCGACGCGCTGCTGCTGCGCTTCTTCCCGCCGCGCAGGCTGCCGCGCATGGATCTGGAAAAAGGCGTGCCGGCGGCCGGGCGTACGGTGTGTGTTTTGTCCGTGCTGCTGACGGAGGAAGAGAGCGGCGCCCGGTGGTGTGAAAAGCTCGAGCAGCTGCGCCTGGCGCACCGGAGCGCGGGAGCGGCGCTGAGCTACGCTCTGCTGGCCGATCTCCCCGCGGCCGACGCGGCGGAGACGGAGCGGGACGAGGCGCTGCTGCAGGGCGCGCGCACGGCGATCCGAAAGCTCAACCGGCGTTACGGCGGCGGCTTTTATCTCTTCACCCGTGCGCGCGCTTTCGACGGCGAGCGCTGGAGCGCCCCGGAGCGCAAGCGCGGGGCGCTGCTGGAGCTGGCAAAGCTTTTGTGCGACGAGCCCTCGAAGCTCTCGGTGGAGGGCGAGCGGGACGCTCTCGTGGGCGCGCGGTATATCCTCACGCTTGACAGCGACACACTGCCCTATCCCGGCTCGCTCACGGCGCTCATCGCCGCCATGCTGCACCCGCTCAACACCCCGCAGCTCGACGAAAAGCGCGGCCTTGTCACGCGCGGCCACGCCGTCATCCAGCCGCGCCTGCGCGCGTCGCTCCGCTCGGCGTCGGAAACGGACTTCGCGCGGCTCTACGCCGGACCCGGCGGGAGCGACCCTTATGGTTCTCTGTGCGGAGAGGCCTATATGAACGCCTTTGACAGCGGCGGCTTCGCGGGCAAGGGCATCCTCGACGCGCGGGCGCTGCTGTGCTGCACCGGGGACTTCCCCGCCGGGCGCGTGCTGTCGCACGATGCTCTCGAAGGCGCTTTCTTGCGCGGGGCGCTGCTGGGGGACGCGGAATTTGCCGACGCCTTTCCGGCCTCGCCCCTTTCCTGTTACAAGCGGCAGCACCGCTGGATCCGCGGCGACTGGCAAAACGCGCCCTGGCTCTTCCGGCGCGGGCGCGGCCTGCCCGCGATCGAGCGCTGGCGGCTTTTCGACTCGCTGCGCCGGAGCCTGCTGCCGATCGCGCTGCTCGCCTCGCTGCTGGCCTTTCTCCTGCTGCCGGGCCGCGCCTTTGCCGCTGCGGCGCTCTTCGCGCTTCTGACGCTCTGCTCGCCCCTGCTGCCCGGTCTTTTTCACCGGCTGCGGGCAAGACCGGGCTCGCTGCCGCCGCGGCGCTTCACGCTGCTTCTGGGCGGCGTGGGCGGCGCGCTGCTGAGAAGCCTCGTGCGGCTGTGGCTGCTGCCCTGGGAGGCCTGGGTGTCCCTCTCGGCAGCAGGGACGGCGCTCTGGCGGATGGCCGTGAGCGGAAAAAAGCTCCTCGAATGGGAGACAGCCGCGCAGAGCGAGCGGGGCGATCGCGGCGCTTTTGTCTGGCTGCGCGCTCTGTGGAGCGCGCTGCTGACGGGACTTGTCTGTCTGCTGTTTGCGCCGCTTGTTGTCGGGAAGGCCGCAGGCCTTCTGTGGCTGCTCGCACCGCTGGCAGCCTGGGCGCTCAGCCTCCCGGCGCAGCGTGAAAACCGCCTCAGCCGCGCCGACGCCGATTATCTGCGAGAGCGTGCGGCCGAGACCTGGCGCTATTTTGCGGAGTTTTCCACCGAGCGCGAGCACTTTCTCCCGCCCGACAACGTGCAGCTGGAGCCGCCCGTCGGCCCGGCGCACCGCGTCTCCCCGACGAACGCGGGCCTCGCGGCGGCCTCGGCTGCGGCGGCCTTCGATCTGGAGCTCATCTCCGCCGAAGAAGCGCTCGGCTATCTCACGCGGCTGTGCGGCACGCTCGAGCGCCTGCCGCGCTGCCGGGGACACTTTTACAACTGGTACGATACCCGCACGCTTTTGCCGCTGCACCCGGCGAGCGTCTCCACCGTGGACAGCGGCAATCTCTGCGCCGGGCTCACGGTCGCCTCTCGTTTTGCCGCAGAGCAGGGGGACGCGGCCCTTGCCGCGCGCTTCGACGCGCTCTGCGCCGCCATGGACTTTGCGCCGCTCTACGACCGGACGCGGGGGCTCTTCTATATCTCCTTTGGCGCCGCAAAGGGCCGCGGGATCGGCGGCTGGTACGATCTGCTTGCGAGCGAGGAGCGGCTGACAAGCTATCTCGCGATTGCGCGAGGAGACGTGCCCTTGCGTCACTGGCGGCGGCTGAGCCGCGCGCAGCTGCAGTTTCAGGGCTGCCGGGGCCTGGCGAGCTGGAGCGGGACGATGTTTGAATATCTGATGCCCGAGCTCTTTCTGCCGCCCCAGCCGGGGAGTCTCCTGGACGAGAGCAGCCGCTTCTGTCTCTATGCCCAGCGCCGCATGGCGGAGCCGGGAAAGCCCTGGGGCGTCTCGGAGAGCGCTTATTTTTCGCTCGACAGCCGCCTCAATTACCGCTACAAGGCCCACGGCTGCCCGGCGCTCGCGCTGCGGCGGGAGCAGGGAGAGGAGCGCGTCTTCGCGCCCTATGCGGCCTTTCTGGCGCTGAGCGTGAACGCTTCTGAGGCCGTGCGCGACCTCCGGCGCTTCGAGCAAAGCGGCATGCTCGGCAGCTTTGGCTTCTATGAGGCCCTGGATCTCACGCCCGGCCGCTGCCGGAGCGGCACGGGCGAGCGCGTGAAATGCGTGATGGCGCACCACGCCGGCATGAGCCTCCTGGCCGCGGCCAACGCTCTCTGTGACGGCAGCATCCGGCGGCGCTTCATGAGAGAGCCCGCCATGGCGGCCTATGAGCTGCTGCTGCAGGAGGAGCTTCCGGAGGAGAGCGCTGTTGTCACCCGGCGCGACGTTTCCCGGGAAAAGCCGCAGCGGCCCGAGGCCGCTCGCTGGTCTCTCCGCGGAGGCGAAGACGACCGGGGCGCGGCGCTCCTCTCCAACGGCGCCTGGTCGCTCTATCTGAGCTCGCGGGGCGAGAGCCGCGCCAGCCTGGGCGAGGTGCTGATCTACCGGGAGAGTCCGGGACTCTTTCTCAACGGCCGGGCGCTGCTGCCCGCGCGCTGCTCCTTCTGGGAGCTCGGCGAGGACGCGGCACACTACGCCTCCGGGGACGACTCGCTTGAGGCACGCGTGACGCTCGCTGCGGGCGCAGGCGACTCGGGCGAGACGCGCAGCGTGCGTCTCGTAAGCCCGCAGGACACGCGCGCCGAGCTCATCTTCTCGCTTCAGCCCGTCCTCGCGCGTGAGGAGGACTATCAAAGTCATCCGGCCTTCTGGCGGCTGGGTCTGCACGCCGAGGAGCGCGGCGATCTGCTGCTTCTCCGGAGGCTTCCGCGCGGAAAGATGCAGGAGCTCTTTCTTGCATTCGGCTGTGACAGGCGCGTACGCTGGAGCGCTGACCGAAACGGCGCCCTCGGCTATCTCTCGCGCCCCTTCGTGACGGCGCGGCTGAGCCTGCGCCTCACGGCGGGCGAAACGAGCCAGGTGCGCTTTGCCCTCTGCGCTGCGGCGGAGGCCGAGGAGGCCCTTGCCGGGGTGCGGCGGCTCCTTCGCAGCGGCGAAGGCGAGCGCGGCAGTATGCTCTCCGCCGCTGCGACGCTTCTGGGCCTGAGCGCCGGGGAGATCGGCCGGGCCATGGCGCTGCTGCCCGCGCTGCATGCGCCGCGCCTGGTGGAGGCTGCGCCCCGGCGCGAGCTCTGGCGCTGGGGGATCTCCGGGGAGCTGCCGATCCTCTGCTGCGAGGGCGAGGCTGTGGAGAGCGAGAAGCTTTTGTCCGGCTGGCTGCTGCTCAAGGCGCTCGGGCTGGAGAGCGATCTGGTCTATCTGACGGACGAGCTGGCCGATTATCGTCAGCCCCTGCGGCAGCGCGTGACAAGGCTCCTCTCCCGGCACGGTCTCGAGGCGCTGCTGGGCGTCCGGGGCGGGGTGCATTTTGCCCCGCGCGAGGCAGCGGCGGTGCTGGAAAGCCGCTCGGCCTGGATGCCGGGGCGGGAGAGCAAACGGCGTCCCGCTCTGCCCGCTCCGCCGCCCGGCGCGCCGCGCCGCGTCGGGCAGGCCCTGCGATATCGCTTCGTCGGCCGCGCCTTTGAATTTGAGGCCGGGGACGCCCTTCCCTCGCGCCCCTGGCAGCAGGTGCTCACCAACGGCTCCCTCTCGTATCTGGCCACAGACTGCGGCAGCGGCAACCTCTGGCTTGAAAACGCGCGGGAGCTGCCGCTCGATGCGCCGCCCGCTCTGCCGGAGGACACGGCGGGTGCGGAGGCGCTCTGGGCCGAGACCGGGAGTGGGCGCGTGAGTCTCTTTGCCGCCAATGACGGCCGCTTCTGCCGCGTGAGCTATGCGCCGGGGCTCGCGGTGTGGGAAAAGAAGCTCGAGGGCGGGCGCCGTGTGAAGACGAGCGCCTATATCGCGCGGGACCTGAACGTGCGCGTGCTGCTCATCGAAGGAGCCGAGGGGCTGCGCCTCGGCTGGCGCATGGCGCTGCAGCTCTCCTCGACGGACGGAAGCGCCGTCCGCTGCGCCCGCGAGGGCGATACGCTGCGCGCGGAAAACCCGGAGAGCGCCCTCCCGGAGCTCGTCTTCCGGGCGGGCGTCTCCTGCGAGGCGCTGCTGCAGCATGATTTTGTCCCGGCGGGCTTTCTGTTTCGTCTGACGGCGCAGCATCTGACCGTGCTCTGCTGCGGCTGCTGCGGAGCGGAGGAGCTTCAAAGGCTCTGCCGGGTGAACACCGCGCTCTCCGAGCTCGGCGCCGCCGTGCGGCGCTGGACGGCGCTCACCGACCGTCTCGAGGTCTTTACCGGGCACAGCGCGATCGACCATTTTCTCTGCGGCTGGGGCGTTTACCAGACCGTCGCCTGCCGCCTGTACGCGCGCGGCAGCCTCTACCAGCGCGGGGGCGCCTACGGCTTTCGCGATCAGCTGCAGGACGCGGTCAACCTCCTGCTGCTCGATCCGTCTTTTGCGAAGGCGCAGATCGAGCGCTGCTGCCGCCATCAGTACGTGGAGGGCGACGTGATGCACTGGTGGCATGAGTGCCCTTCGGGCGACCGCGGGCTGCGCTCGCGCTGCTCGGACGATCTCATCTGGCTGAGCTGGGCGCTGTGCGAGTATTTCGAGGCCACCGGCGACCGGGACTTCTGCCTGAAGGAGCTTCCCTATATCACATCTCCCCCGCTCGCCGGGGACGAGCGCGACCGCTATGAGACCGCGCAGCCGAGCGAGGCCGCCGCCTCCGTCCTCGACCACGCGCGCGCCGCGCTCGAGCGCTGTGTCTCCCGCGGCTTCGGCCCGCACGGCCTGCCGCGGATGCTCGCGGGCGACTGGAACGACGGCATGGACGAGGCCGGGGGCGAGAGCGTGTGGCTGGGCTGGTTCTTCTCCTCCTGCGCGCTGCGCTTCGCGGCGCTGCTCGAGGCGCTCGACCGGCCCGGCGCCGAGCGCTTCCGGGCGCTCTCCCGCACGGTGGGCGAGGCGGCGGAGCAGAGCTTCTTGCCCGAGGGCTGGTATGCGCGCGGCTACTGGCCGGACGGCACGGTGCTCGGCGGGGAGGAGCGGCTCGACTCCCTTGCGCAGAGCTTTGCCGCCCTCTCTCCCTTTGCCGATCCCGCCCACGCCGCCTCCGCGCTCGACAAGGCGCTGTCCCGTCTCGTCGACCGGGAACACGGCCTTGTCCGGCTCTTTGATCCGCCCTACCGCGCCGACGAGCGCAGTCCGGGCTACCTCGTCAGCTACGGGGAGGGCTGGCGCGAAAACGGCGGGCAGTATACGCACGGCGCCGTCTGGCTGGCCCTGGCCTGCTTCCGCCTTGGCCGCGAGAAGGAGGCTCTGGCGCTCATGGAGCTGCTGCTGCCCGAGGAAAAGGACCCCGCGCGCTACGGGGGCGAACCCTATGTTCTCGCCGCGGATGTGTCAGCCGCGCCGGACCATGAGGGGGAAGCGGGCTGGACCTGGTACACGGGCTCGGCCGGCTGGGCCTTCCGCGTGCTGACGCAGGAATATCTGGGCCTTCATCGGCGAGGCGGAAACCTCGAGGTCTCTCCAAGCCCCGCGCTGCCGCCCGAAAGCCGCGTGCGTCTCGACGGCAAGCCGCTCCTTCCCGCCCCGTGATGTGGAAAACTTTGCGCACAATTTCCCGGCTTGGGCTGTTCAAGCCGGGAAAAAAGTGCTATACTTTCAAAACAGAAAGTATTTCGGGAAAGTTCTCGTAAGGAGGGATCCCATGCAAGTCAAACGAAGCGAGATCCTGCCGGGCGTCTGGCTCAGCTATCTGCAGTCCGACAAGTTCAAGACCGCCTGTCTCAGCCTGAGTCTGCTCACGCAGCTCAAGCGGGAGACGGCCTCGCTCAACGCGCTCATCCCCTTTGTCCTGCGGCGCGGCACCACACGCTATGAGGACATGGAGGCGCTCTCGTCGCGGATGGACGAGCTCTACGGCGCCGTGATCGAGCCCGTTGTGCGCCGCATCGGCGAGATCCAGTGTCTCGGCTTCTATGCCAGCATCCCCGAGGACGACTTTTTGCCCGCGGGCACGCGCGTGCTGCCGGCGGCCTGCGAGCTGCTTGGCGAGCTGCTGCTCTCACCCGCCACGCGGGGAGGGCTGCTGCGTCAGGCTTACGTGGAGAGCGAGCGCGAAAAGCTCGTCGAGCGCATCCGCGCCCGCGTAAACGACAAGATCGGCTACGCGCTCAGCCGCTGTCTGGAGGAGATGTGCTGCTTTGAGGATTTCTCCGTCAGCCGCTACGGCAGCGAGGAGAGCGCCGCGGCCATCTATTACACCAAGCTCACCAAGCACTACCGCGCGCTGCTGCAGACGAGCCCCATCGAGATCTTCTACTGCGGCCGGGCGGAGGAACCCACGCTCGTCGCGGCGCTGCGCGAGGCGCTCGCGACGCTGCCGCGGGGCGAAGTGGACTACGACATCGGCACGGACGTGCGCCTCAACGCCATCGAGGCGCAGCCGCGCTTTGCGGAAGAACACATGGACGTCGCGCAGGGCAAGCTTGTGATGGGCTTTCGCCTGGGCGAGAGCATGGAGGAGCCCGACCCCGCCGTGCTGACCGTGTTCAACTGTCTCTACGGCGGCGGCACGACGTCCAAGCTCTTTATGAACGTGCGTGAAAAGCTGCAGCTTTGCTATTACGCGAGCTCCCTGCTCGACTGGCACAAGGGGCTGCTGCTCGTCAACGCCGGGATCGAGCCGGGGCGCTTTGAGGAGGCGCGTGACGAGATCCTCGCCCAGCTCGACGCGCTGCGGCGGGGCGAGATCAGCGACGAGGAGCTGCAGGCGGCCCGCGCGGCCGTGGCCTCCGATCTGCGCTCGCTGACGGACAGCCAGGGCGAGCTGGAGGGCTTCACGCTCTCGCAGACGATAGACGGGCTCGACTACGGACCGATGGAGCTGGCCGCTCTCTGCGAGGAGGTCGGCAAGGAAGAGCTCATTGCCGTGGCGAAGAACGTGGAATGCGATATGATCTATTATCTCAGCGGAGAGGAGGACGAGGACGATGCCGATGACGATGCGGCGCTTTGACGCCCTGGGCGAGACGCTTTATGAAGCTGTGCTCCCCAACGGGCTGCGTCTGGCCGTCGTGCCCAAGCCGGACTTTGCCTCCGGCTACGCGGTGTTCGCCACAGATTACGGCGGGGCGCACCGGCGCTTCACCCTCGCCGGCGAGACGCACGACACGCCCGCGGGCGTGGCCCACTACCTTGAGCATAAGATGTTCGACCTGCCCGGCGGCGACAACGCCATGGAGCTCCTCAGCGCCAACGGCGCCGACCCCAACGCCTTCACCTCTGCGGGCATGACGGCTTATTTCTTCCTCTGCACCGGGAAATTCGAGGAAAACCTGCGTCTGCTGCTGCACTTCGTCTCCATTCCCTATTTTACGGAGGAGACCGTGCAGAAGGAGCGCGGGATCATCACCCAGGAGATCCTCATGGGCGAGGACGAGCCCGGCACCCGCCATTACTACGACTTTTTGCGCATGCTCTATGCGCATCACCCCGTGCGCGACCAGGTGGCCGGGACGGTGGAGAGCATCCAGGCCATCACGCCCGAGACGCTCTACGCCTGCCACCGCGCCTTTTACGCGCCCGGCAACATGGCCCTTTGCGTGGAGGGCCCCATCGATCCCGAACGCGTGTTCGCGATCGCACAGGAGGAGCTCGGCGCTCTCTCGGGCGAGGCGCCCGAGGCCGACTTCGGCGAGGAGGAGAGCCTTCTGCCGATCGAGACCTTCCGTCTGCTCGAGATGCCCGTGAGCGCGCCGCAGTTTCTGATCGGGGCGAAATTCCGCCCCGAGAAGGGCGGCGAGGCGCTGCTGCGGCAGCGGCTTGTCAGCCAGCTTGCGCTGCGCGTCCTCTTCGGCGCCTCCTCCCCCTTCTACACGCGGCTCTATGCCGAGGGGCTTTTGAACCGGGATTACAGCTATGAGGCCTCCTTCACGGCCGGTACCGGCACGGTGATCATCGGCGGCGAGAGCCGCGACGCGCAGGCGGTGCTCCGGGCGCTGCAGGAGCAGATCGAGGCCGTGTGCCGCGAGGGGCTTGACTCTGAGCGCTTCGAGCGGGCGCGCCGCGCTTCCTACGGCTCGCGGCTGCGCGGGCTGGAGGACTTCGAGAGCGTGTGTCTCGCGGAGGTATCCGGGCTCTTTCGCGGCTACTGCGCCTTTGAGGCGCCCGCGCTGCTCGCCGGGATCACGAAAGCCGAATGCGAGGCCTTCCTTCTGGAGACCCTTGCGCCGGAGCGGCTGGCCATGGCCGTGATGCAGGCAAAAAAGGAGTGAGACGATGCCGGTATTTTTGATGGAGACCATCCAGCGCGATTCAACGATCAGCTTTCCCTTCCTGCATCTCACGCTCAACCCCCCCGCCTCGTTCACTGTTTTCGGGTTTCGGATCTATTTCTACGGTGTGCTGATCGCCCTCGGCTTTCTGCTGGCGATCCTCTACTGTGCGCACGCGACGCCGCGCTTTGGCCTCAAAAGCGACGATTTTTACGATCTGATGCTCTGGCTCATCCCGCTGAGCATCGTCGGTGCGCGCGGCTATTACGTCCTGTTCCGGCTCGACTATTACCTCGCCCATCCCGGCGAGATCCTCGCGCTGCGCGACGGGGGGCTCGCGATCTACGGGGGCGTGATCGCGGGCGTGCTGACGGCCTTTTTCGTGTGTCGGAAGAAAAAGATCCCGCTGCCCGCGATGCTGGATCTGGCGGTGCTGGGGCTGCTGATCGGGCAGATCCTCGGCCGCTGGGGCAATTTCATGAACCGCGAGGCCTTCGGCGCCGAGACCGAGATCTTCTGCCGCATGGGGCTGACAAGCCCGAGCGGGAACACGATCTACGTCCACCCCACCTTCCTCTACGAAAGCCTCTGGAACCTCGCCGCCTTCGTGTTTTTGCACATCTGGACGAAGCGCGGCGGGAGAAAATACGACGGGCAGGCGGCGCTGCTGTACTTTCTGTGGTACGGCCTCGGCCGCGCCTGGATCGAGGGGCTTCGCACCGACAGTTTGTACATCGGCTCGACCGGCATCCGCGTGTCGCAGGCGCTGAGCCTCGTGCTCGCGGCCGTGTCGCTCTGCATCCTGATCGCCCAATCGCGCCGGGCGCACCCGCCCGAGGCGCTCTTTGTCAACCGCGGAAAAACAGAAACCACAGATAAACCGGAAGGAGAACAGTCATGAGCAGCTATAAAGACATCCTTTTCGACACGCTCAACAGCATCGGCGGCAAGGTGAAGGAGGTCGCGGAGTCCGACGCCTTGCGCAGCCTCGGCGACAAGGTCCGCGGCGTCGCGGAATCGGACACAGTGCGCTCGGTGTACGAGCAGGGCGCCGACCGCGTCAAGGCCGTCGCCCGCGTGGCCAAGCTCACGGTCTCGACCAACCGTGACAGCGAGGAACTGAAAAAGGTCTACGCCGAGATCGGCAAGCTCTGCTTTGAGGAAAACCGCGCGGCACCGGGGCCGCTGTACGCGGGGCTCTTTTCCCAGGCCGAGGCGCTCATCGCCTCGCTGCGCGAGAAGGAGGCGGAGCTCGGCGCCATGAAGGCCGAGCACGACGCCGCCCGCGGCGACATTGAGGTGGAGATCGGCAATTTTGAGGACATCGTCGACGCCACCGAGAACGAGGGCAAGGGCGAATAAGCTGCAGAAATCGGGAGGGGGACATACGCTTTTCCCCTCCCGTTTTTTTGTTTCGGGCGTTTGCACACAGAACGGTTGTGCAGGCGCTTTTTTTCTGATATAATATGTTATTACTTGACGCCGCCTCGGGAGGTGAAGGACATGAGGCTGTATTTATTGGGACACGATTACCGCTATGCCGTCGAGCAGATGCTGCTGACGCTCTATCCCGACGAGCGCCCGGAATACCCGGAGGGCAAGCCGGAGGGCGAGCGCGTCGAGCTGCATCTGACAAGAAGCGGCGGACGCGTGACGGCCTCCTGTCTGCTTGTCCGGGACGGGCACAGCTCGCGCGGCTCGGCCTGGGCTCCCGCCGCGCGTCTGACAGATGAACTGACCGAGGATCGGATCTGCCAGCGGCTCGTCAAGAACGCGCTCTACCGCGCCGCGCTGCATGCCGGGCATGAAAAGCCCGCCTGGGGCGCGCTGACGGGCGTGCGGCCGGGCAAGCTCCTCTGCTCCATTCTGCGCGGGGAGCCGGACGAGAAAAAGGCGCTGCGGCGCTTTACGGAGGAATACGACGTCAGCCCCGCGCGCGCCGCGCTCTGCCTCGACACCGCGCGGGAGACCCTGCGCGCGGCCGACTCGCTGTCCGAGCGGGACGTCTGCCTCTATGTCGGCATCCCCTTCTGCCCGACGCGCTGCGCCTACTGCAGCTTCGTCAGTCAGTCCGTGGAGAAGAGCATGGCCCTCATCGAGCCTTTTCTCGACGCGCTGATGCGGGAGATCGCCGCCGTGGCCGAGGAGGTTCGCTTTCTCGGGCTGCGCGTGGTGTCGCTCTACATGGGCGGCGGTACGCCCACAACGCTGAGTGCTCCGCAGCTCGAACGGCTCTGCACGGAGCTGGAGCGGTGCTTCGACCTCTCGGCCCTGCGGGAGTATACCGTGGAGGCCGGCCGGCCCGACACCATCACGGTTGAAAAGCTTGAGGTGCTGCGCCGCCACGGGGTCGACCGCGTGAGCGTCAATCCCCAGACCATGCGCGACGAGGTGCTCGAGGCCATCGGCCGCCGCCACAGTGCCGAAGACATTGTCTCCGCCCTCTCGACCGTGCGCGCCGTCGGCGGCTTTGCCGTGAACATGGATCTCATCGCGGGGCTACCCGGCGACTCCTTCGAGGGCTTTTCCGAGACGCTCGACCGGGTGCTCGCTCTCGCGCCGGAGAACATCACCGTGCATACGCTGAGTCTCAAAAAGGGCTCGCGCCTGACGCTGGAGGGCACGCCCCTGCCGGGGGCCGCGGAGGTCGGGCGGATGCTGGAGCTTGCCGGGCAGCGCCTGCGCGCGGCGGGCTATGCGCCCTACTATCTCTACCGGCAGAAGTTCATGTCCGGCGGCTTTGAAAACGTCGGCTGGGCAAAGCCCGGCACGGAGAATCTCTACAACATCTGCATCATGGAGGAGCTGTGCAGCATCCTCGCCATGGGCGCGGGCGGCTCGAGCAAGCTCGTGCGGCTCGACGGCGGCCGGAACACCCGGCTGATGGCGCCCAAGTACCCGCTCGAATACACGGAAAACATCGGCCGGACCTGTCAGGCCAAGAGGCAGATCCGGGAGTTTTATCAAGCATGGAAGGAGCAAACGCCATGGCCTATCAGCTGAAAGACATCAATTTCCGCACCGTCAGCGACCCCAAGGGCTTCGTGGAGGAGAGCGACGCCCACTACGCCGCACTCGTGGAGCAGGCCGCGGAGAAGATCGCCGACAACCGCGCGCGCAGCCCCATCGTCCTTCTGTCCGGTCCCTCGGGCTCCGGCAAGACGACCACCGCCATGAAGGTGGCCGAGGCGCTTGAGCGCCGGGGCATCCGGAGCCACTACGTCGCCATGGACGACTATTTCCGCACCGTCGATCCGGCGACCTGCCCGCGCACGCCCGAGGGTGATTATGACCTCGAGTCGCCCCTCTGCCTCGACATGGAGCTTTTAAACGAGCATTTCACCCTTCTCTCGCAGGGAAAGCGGATCTTCGTGCCGAAGTATGAGTTTTCGCGCCGTATGCGCATCCAGGAGCCGTCGAAGTCCATCAAGCTCAAAAAGGACGAGATGGTCGTCTTCGAGGGCATCCACGCGCTCAACGACATGATCACCCTGCGCCACCCCGAGGCCTTCAAGCTCTATATCTCCGCCAGCAGCGACGTGGAGTTCGGCGGACGGACAGTCTTCAAGCGGACCTGGTTCCGCCTCGTGCGCCGCACGGTGCGCGACTATAATTTCCGCGGCTCCTCCCCGGCCGAGACGATGAGCATGTGGGCCAACGTCCGCCGCGGTGAGAAGCTGCACATCTCCCCCTTCAAGGACAAGGCGGATTTCCAGTTCGACACCTCCCTGCCCTATGAGCTCGCCGTCTTCAACACGACCGCGACCGAGCTCTTCAAGTCCGTCCCGGAGGGGATCGAGCGCTTCGACGAGCTGCGCGCCGTCCTGCCCGCGCTGCAGATGTTTGGCCACATCGATGAGAGCCTTGTGGCCCCGGACTCGCTGGTGCGCGAATTCATCGGCGGCGGAATCTACGAATAAGACCGAAACAGCGGGCTGCCCTTTGCTCTGGGTGGCTCGCTGTTTTTCTCTTTTTAAGCGATTGTTCTTGCTTTTCTTGTCATATTGGGATATAATAAGGGCAAATACATCGATCAGGAGGTGGCGTTATGCTCAACGCGATCGGAGAGGTCCTCTCCGCGAGGCGGCGCGAGCTCGGGCTGAGCCAGGGAGAGCTGGCCGAGGCGCTCAGTCTGCGGGGGCTGGCCGTGACGAACCAGGCCGTTTCCAAGTGGGAAAAGGGCGCGACGCTGCCGAACGCGCGGCAGTTTCTCGCGCTGTGTGAGATTTTGGAGATCGAGGACGTGCGCGGCGCTTTTTCCTACGGCGCGGAAGGGATCTTTGCCGGGCTCAACGGCCGCGGCCGCCGTCTCGCGCTCGACTACGTGCAGCTGCTGCGCGACAGCCGCCGCTACGCCCCCGCGCGGGAGGAGGCGCCGCCGCGCACACTGCCGCTGTATTCTCTGGCGGTCTCCGCCGGGACGGGACAGTTTTTAGACGGCGAGGACTATGAGATGATCGAGGTCGGCGCCGAGGTGCCGGAGGGCGCGCATTTCGGTGTGCGCGTCGCGGGCGACAGCATGGAGCCCCGCTTCCACGACGGGCAGACGGTCTGGGTGCGCCAGCAGCGCAGCCTCATGACCGGCGAGATCGGCATCTTCCTCTACGACGGCAGCGCCTATCTCAAGGAGCTCATCGCCGTGGAGGACCGCATGGCGCTCCACTCGCTCAACCCGGCTTATGACGATATCCTCGTCTCGCCGGAGCTGCCGCTGCGCGTGCTGGGCAAGGTCGTGGCTTGACAGGCACAGAAAAAGCTGTGGGGAACGAAGCTTCGTTCCCCACAGCTTTTTTCTTGCGCTTTTCCTCAGGCCCGCTCGGCCGCCTCAACGAGGTGCTTGATGAGCGTGGCTGTCGTCACCGCGCCGACGCCGCCCGGCACCGGCGTGACCGCTGCCACGCGCTCCTGAGCGGCGCTCTCCACGTCGCCGCACATGACGCCGTCGACCATGCTCGCGCCGACGTCGAGCACTGTCTGCCCCTCGTGCAGCCACTCGGCCTTGACAAAGCCGGGCTTGCCGATGGCGGCGATCAGCACGTCCGCCTCGCGGCAGAGCGCGGGCAGGTCGCGGCTGCGGCTGTGGCAGACCGTAACGGTCGCGTTCTTTTGCAGCAGCAGCTGGCTGACCGGGCGGCCGATCACGAGGCTGCGGCCCAGCACCGTGACGCGAGCGCCCTCCAGCGGCACCTTGTAATGCTCCAGCAGCTCCAGACAGGCGCTGGCCGTGCAGGGGGCGAAGCCGCCCTTCTGTCCGGCAAAGAGCGCGCCGAGCGCGCGCGTGCCCATCCCGTCGAGATCCTTCTCCGGGCGCAGCGCCTCGCAGACGGCGGCGGCGTCCATGTGCTTCGGTACGGGGCGCAGCAGCAGACAGCCGTGGATCTCGGGCGCTTCATTGACGCGCGCGATCACGTCAAGCAGCTCCTCCTGCGTGCTCTCCTCCGGCAGCACGATGCTCTCGCAAAGCGCGCCGACCTTGCCGCAGAAGCGCTGGATGCTGCGCTCGTAAAACAGGTCTCCGCCCCGCTCGCCGAGCCGGATGACCGTGAGCTTCGGCTGCACGCCTTTCTCGTTCAAGCGCGCGATGCGCGCGGTCAGATCCTCCGCGATCGCCGACGCGACCGGGGCTCCCTTCAGAAGTTCCGCCATTTCCTTATCCTCCGTTTCAGCGGCCGCGCCGCTTTTTGTCCTTACTCTACCACAGCCCCGCGGGTAAATCAATCCTTTACATTGGGCAAGGCATTTGCTATACTGGTATCAGTAGAGCTATACCCCAAAACGAAGGATCTTTGAAAGGAGAACGACACATGGGTCTCATTAAAGCTGCGCTGGGCGCCGCCGGAGGCGTTCTGGCCGATCAATGGAAAGAATACTTTTACTGTGAGGCGCTGCCCGCGGACGTCCTGGCCGTCAAGGGGCAGAAGCGTACGAGCGGCCGCTCCTCCAACAACAGCGGCTCCGACAACATCATTTCCGACGGCTCTCTCATCGCCGTGGCCGACGGCCAGTGCATGATGATCGTCGAGCAGGGCAAGGTCGTCGATCTCTGCGCCGAGCCCGGCGAATACACCTACAACAGCAGCACCGAGCCGAGCCTCTTCACCGGCAACCTCGGCGAGAGCGTGGCGGCCGTGTTCAAAAACATCGGCAAGCGCTTCACCTTCGGCGGGCTCGCCGCCAATGACCAGCGCGTGTATTACTTCAACACCAAGGAGCTGACCGGCAACAAGTACGGCACGCCCTCCCCGGTCCCCTTCCGCGTGGTGGACAAGAACATCGGTCTGGACATCGATATCGCCATCCGCTGCTTCGGCGAATACAGCTATCATATCTCCAACCCCATCCTCTTCTACACCAATCTCTGCGGCAACGTCAGCCATGCCTATACTCGCAGCCAGATCGACGGCCAGCTCAAGAGCGAGCTGCTGACCGCGCTGCAGCCGGCCTTCGCCCGCATCTCCGACATGGGCATCCGCTATTCCTCCCTCCCCGGCCACACCATGGAGCTGGCCGACGCCCTCAATGAGGTGCTCTCGGCCAAGTGGCGCGACCTGCGCGGCATCGAGATCGTCTCCGTCGGTGTCTCCAGCGTGAAGGCCAGCGAAGAGGACGAGGCCATGATCAAGGAGCTGCAGCGCAACGCCGCCTTCCGCGATCCCACCATGGCCGCCGCGCACCTCGTCGGCGCGCAGGCCGCGGCCATGCAGTCGGCCGCCGCCAACGAAAACGCCGGGCCTGCGATGGCCTTCATGGGCATGAACATGGCCGGTCAGGCCGGCGGCGTCAACGCCCAGAACCTCTATCAGATGGGGCAGCTGGCGCCCGCCGCCCCCGCCGCCGAGCTCTGGACCTGCCCGACTTGCGGCGCGAAGGTCAGCGGCAAGTTCTGCCCCGAGTGCGGCGCGAAAAAGCCCGTCGCCGGCGGCTGGACCTGCCCGACCTGCGGGGCCGTGAACAAGGGCAAATTCTGCTCCGAGTGCGGCACGAAGAAGCCCGCGGGCGTACCGCAGTACAAGTGCGACAAGTGCGGCTGGGAGCCCGAGGATCCGACGCACCCGCCGAAGTTCTGCCCCGAGTGCGGCGACCCCTTCGACGACGGCGATCTCGTCTGAGCGATCAAGCAAATCTGACAGGGCGGCTTTCGCCGCCCTGTTTCCCCATGTTTTCCCGAAAGGAGGGAGTCTGTGGCCACTCAGATCACCAACTATCAATGCCCCGCCTGTACAGGGCCCCTGCATTTTGACGGCGCCTCCGGGCAGCTCAAATGCGACTACTGCGGCAGCTTCTTCCCCGTGCAGGAGATCGAGGCGCTGTATCAGGAGAAGCTGGACCAGGCTGAGGCCGCCGGCGTCGCGGCGCAAAGCGCTCCGGCCCAGGCCGCGGAAGAGGACTGGACGGAAGGCCTGCGCGCCTACAACTGCCCGAGCTGCGGCGCGGAGCTTCTGTGCGAGGAGACGACGGCTGCGACGAGCTGCCCCTACTGCGGCAACCCCACCGTCGTGCCCGCGCAGTTTCACGGTCTGCTGAAGCCGGACTACGTGCTGCCCTTCAAGCTTGACAAGGCTGCCGCCGTCCGCGCCCTGCAGCAGTACTACAAGGGCAAGCACCTGCTGCCCAGGGCCTTCTCGGATAAAAACCACATCGAGGAGATCAAGGGCGTCTACGTGCCCTTCTGGCTCTACGACGGGCGCGTCACGGCGGATATCCTCTATGATGCGACGCGCTCCAGCAGCCACATCTCCGGCAACTACCGCATCACCGAGACCGACCACTTCGAGGTGCGCCGGGCCGGCACCGTGGACTTTGAGCGTATCCCCGCCGACGGCTCGACCAAGATGCCCGACGCTCTCATGGACGCGATCGAGCCCTTTCACTATAACGAGATCAAGCCCTTCTCCACGGCCTATCTGCCGGGCTTTCTGGCGGATATCTACGACGTGTCCGCCGAAGACGCCTCTTATCGCGCTGTGCAGCGGGCCAGCAACACCGCTGCCGCGGAATTTGCCGCCACAGTCAGCGGCTACTCCGGCTGCCGCTCCGTGAGCTCGCAGATCTACATGCCCCGCTATAAGGCGCATTATGCGCTGCTGCCGGTGTGGATGCTGTCCACCCGCTGGAACGGGAAGAGCTTTCTGTTCGCCATGAACGGGCAGACCGGCAAGCTGGTGGGCGATCTGCCGGTTTCAGCCGGACGCGTCCTGGGCTGGCTGTTCGGCATCGCCGCCCCCCTGGCGGCCGTGCTGGCGGGCGTGCTCTTCGGGCTGATGTAGGGGGTGCGGCATGAAAAAACGTTTTGTCTGCTTTCTGCTGCTCCTGCTGCTGGCCCTGCTGCTCCCCGCCGCGGCCTTCGCCCAGGAGGCGGAGCCTGCTCCGACAGAGGAAGTCATACCGACAAGCTTCCCTTATGTGCTGGATCAGGCAGGCCTGCTGCGAGACAGCCAGCGGGGGAGCCTGGAGCAGCGCGCCAAGGAGCTCTCGGAGCTGCATCAGTTCAGCCTCTACGTGATCATCCTGAAGAACTACAAGGAATTCAGCGGCAACATCGTCTCCTGCGTACAGGGCATCCAGGACTTCTACGACCTGGGCTGGAACGGCAGCGACGAGTGCGCGATCCTGCTGGTGAGCATGGCGGATCGTGACTATGATCTGGAGGGCTTCGGCACCCTGGGAAACCAGATCTGTGATTTCGAGAGCAGCTGGATCATAGAGGACGCGTTTCTGGACGATCTGCGTCAGGACGACTGGTACGGCGCCTTTTCCGACTATCTGGACGCCTGCGACAGCCAGCTGACGAAGCTGGAAAACGGTGAGGATCTCAGCGCCGGGGCCGACATCATCACAGGTCCAGACGGGTTGGACTACCACGAATACAACAACCCCTACGCCAGCCGCGGCATGCCTGCGGGCATGAAGCTCGCCATCGTGGTACTCCTCCCGCTGCTGATCGCGGGCATCACCGTGGGCGTATTCCGCGCTCAGATGCGCACTGCCAGGGAGAAGACCACGGCGGAGGAGTACCTCGTGCCCCGCAGTATGGATCTTCGCGTAAGGGAGGATCGTTTCACCCACCGCACTGTGACCCGTACCCGCATCGACAGTGATTCGGGCTCTCGCGGCGGCGGAGGCGGCGGCAGCAGCTTCCACTCCGGCGGCGGTTCCTCCGGCCGCAGCGGAAAATTCTGATCCTTTGAAAAAGGCTCTTGAAAAAACTTCGTTTTTTCAAGAGCCTTTTTAGTTTTCAGGAGTCATTTTTCAGTTTTCAGATAGCGATATATTAGAGTTTGTCGCTGCGTTTATAATGATGCCGTAGGGGCGGCTATCAGCCGCCCGCGGACATCGTACAGGCTCGGCGGGCGGCTGATAGCCGCCCCTACGACGCGGACGTCAATTTCCTCGCAAGGCCTTCATTTCCCTTTATTCCGAATTCCGCATTCCGAATTCGTCGCTAAACTTCCCTTTGCCGTTCTGAAAACTGAATTCTGAAAACTGAAAACTAAGTAAACGCCGATCAAATCGCCTGCGGCGCCTCCCGGAAAATTTGCGCCCTGATTTCGTCACTT
>CAMHMZ010000016.1 GCA_946186375.1 uncultured Clostridia bacterium | reverse complement strand
CCGGTCATGTTTGGCGCATGTTCTCCGTCGAAGCTCAGCGACCAGCCGCCGATGTCGGGAACCTGTCCCTCCGGGAGCGTGAAGCCTTCGATCCGAAGGGCGATATGGGCGGTGTCTCTGTCAATGATCGTTTGCTCCACGGAAATCGTCACACCGTTGGCTGTGGCGGTGATTGTCTGAGCCGTGTCGGATAGGCCGCTTTGTTCGGCCATTTCTTTTTCCGCGTCTGTGGCGGGGAGCTGTTGTGCCATGCCGCGCGACCAATGCGTATAAATCGCATAGGCCGTGACGCCCAGCGCAAGGATCAGAGCAACCACCGCGGCAATGCTCAGCACCCGCCCCAACCGCAGGGACGGGCGGGCCGTCCGGCGCTCCGTCCTCTGATAGCCCAGCGCACGGCTGGCCTTTTCGATTTTATCATCGGAAATATCTCCGATGGCTTTCATCATTCGTTCCGACTTGTACATAAGCCCTCCATCATCAGATAGGTTTTCAGCTTGCTTCTTGTCCGTTTCAGCATGGCAGCGACGCCGCTGCGGCTCATGCCCAGCTTTTCCGCGATTTCACGTTCCGTCGCCACGAACCAGTACCGACTGACAAAGACAAGCTGTTCTTTTTCCGGGAGATTGCCGATAAATGCGTCAAGGGCGCGGCTGAGCTCCCGATCTTCGATCTCTTTTTCCAGATCGTAACCGGAGGAAAGGCACTCGTCCAGCTCCTCCAGCGCAAGCTCTGCCTCACCGCCGCCGCGCTTCTTCGCCGTGCGGCGGACGATCTTGGTCAGGGCGAAGTTGCGTGTGATCCGGGCAAGGAAGGGACCGAGCCGTTCCGGGCGCTTGTCCGGCATGGCGTTCCAGGCACTCATCCAGGTGTCGTTGACACACTCCTCGGAATCCTCGCTGTTTTCCAGAATGTTATATGCGATGATATGGCAATAGCGCCCGTACTTTTGCTCAGTTTCCGTGATGGCCTGCTCCGAGCGCTGCCAGTATAAGTTTACGATTTCTCTGTCGTTCATACCTCGTCTCCTTTGTTTAATGGCCCTCACTCATATAAATCCATTTTTTGAGCAAAGTGACACGGATGCAAAAATGTTTTTTTCATTATAGCATATAGGCGTAAATAATCAGAGTCCGCCGTTCAGGTTGGGAACGGCGGACTTGTGGTCGAGTACTATTGCATTGTTTTTGCCAGATGATGCTGAAAGCAACCATATCAATCCATGTCGCTCATACCAGCGATCTGCGAGATATGCAGCGTAGCAAAGGAGTTCTCCAGATAAACATAAGCAAAAGGCCCCTTACCGTTCTGCATCACGGCAAGCTACGCGCCATCGGGGGTGGTGTGGCTTCTGACTGTGAAGGCGTTGCTAAAACTAAGAAAAAGGAATACTTTACTTGAGCCCCCGGTTGTTATACCGTGGTCAATTGACCTTCAGTCATCATTTCATCCACTATTTCTTTCATAGCGGCAAGCGTCCCCGAGTCAGGGAGCGCTTTCGGTGCTACCTTGGAAAAGGAAATCCGCAAAACACGCTCTGTATTGAAAACAACGTGAATACGATTCTTTATGGTATTTATCTCATCCTCAGAAAGATTTGAAAAGGAAGCTAACAGGTTTACGACGTCCCGCTTGCCCCGAATAGAGCGAAAAATAGATATCTGATTTGGCGGATTTTTAGTGTGCCAGAAAACAACCAGATGCCGATCAGCGACCTCTTTAAGCCATGTTATAATCTTCTTCCACCAATATGCATCCGTTTCACCGAGAGACATTCCCCAAACGCATACAACTTTGCTGTTATTAATAGACTTTTCTGTTTCACTGTACCAGTATTCACCCATGGCGCGGATGCCTTGAGACTTTATCATAACTTCCGCAAAGCCTGGATGCGCAAGTAGATCTTTGTTCTCAATTTGAGATTCGTCGAACACGCCAAGAATTGGATAATGATTTATCATTCCATGGGCATGGATGACAGAGGGGGTCACAGACATGGCATGTGCCGATCCATTGTATTGCCAAGTGGAAAGCGATTGCTTGGATACTTCCTTAACACATACATCTAAGCTATCCGTATAGTTAAAAGAAACAAATTGTATAGCGGTATTGTTTCCACGGTCATTTTGGAAAAGCTGAGAAAATGTGCCTATTTCTGTAGGATTAAGCTCTCCATAAAAGTTTTGAATGCCCTCGCGAAAAGCGTCTAACACTTTAGGATCTGAAATAGGCGCCTCAAATTTGCTGCGCTCATTCTCTAAATATGTAACAATCCCTTCGTGGGCATCTTCGTAGAGTTCGATGAAGTCGTCTGCCGTATCCATGGTGAATTTAGCCGTATATTTTCCCAAACCGACTTCAAAATCCGCCCAGTGAGATTTTTTCCTTTCCTCCGGATCTTTAATGTCCATATAATTGTCGATTTCTTCTTTAAAGGCCTTAATGGCACCGTGCTTATCATCGGTTCTTGGCGGCTGTTTTCTATACCATTCATAAAACCCGCTATAAGATGTATTTAATCCAGCAGCAATATCAAATCCGTTTCCCACCAAAAATGTAATTGTCATTTAGCTCTCTCTTTCTTGCCGAACAAATTCTTTTGAACCTCATTTAACTAAATAAAAGACATGTATATGTTGCTACTTACGCTGTGCTGCTTTCTTTGTACATGCAATAACTTCTTCTGAAAGCGGCGATGAGATATACTTGTTTTTCTCCAGTATTTTGCGTAGATCTATGTATGAAAAAGAACTGCTTTGATGATCTGCTGTAAATTTAAGGATCTCACGTTGCCTATAAAGGAGCTTATCATTAACACCGTCATATTCTTTAGCGGGAACAAAGTCTTCTTGAATGCTTTCTAATAATGATTCTGCCTCAGACGCATACTCCATATATTTATCAAGATTGACACTCACTCCGGATATTAGTTTCCCAATGCAAGACAAGCATCTTCTGCGCAGGTAATACTAAACTGCTTGAATTGCTGCTTTGTTCCTCCAGACATGCACAAACACCTCCTATAAAAGCAGCTGAGCCGATGCCCAACTCCACAACTTACCCCTCAAACATCAACTAACCACTCAAGCGGCAAAAGAGCAGTGAGAAAAATTAAACTGCATCAATCTCGGTGTATCTATATCGATATAGATACACTTGCCCCAGCCTTTATAGCGGGGTAGCAGAGATTTCAGCGCGTCGAGGTTATCCCCGTGGATGATCATGTTCTCGCTGCCGTTATCCTCGTCATGCTGCCCGGCCTCATCATAGCTGTACTTCCGCTCCAGCACCCGGTACGGAACATCCAGATGATGATTGATGACTTTATCTTTTCCGATCCATTCAAGCGTCGGCTTTTTCTTTTTCCTCCGTCATGTCAACGAGCATTTCGAGTTTCAGTAGAATAGAACTATCACGTCTCTTAGGTCTTAGCATTAATGAATAAGCAAGTCCTCATATACCGTCCTATTACTACCATGATATTGTTTCATCTGCAGTTTCATTGCTTTGATCATTCGGTTGTTGCATCATTAGGCTCAGCATAAGCACCTCGTTCCACTGCTCTTTCCGCCTTCTCTGTTTTTCAACAAACCAAAGGCTTAGAAACAGTAATCCCGTAGATGTAACTGTAATTGCCGAACTGATTCTTGCACCGATATTAAGCGGAACAACAAACCCTGCAAACATAATTACAAAGGCTATACTATTTAGCGCAGTAATAGTTTTTCGCAGGTGCTCTTTTTTCCTATCTGAAGTATCATACTTTAAATAGGTTTTAAATAATAGCATGTTTTTCTCGCCGATATTTAGCATTCCAGCCTTGTTAGCAACTTCCATCGCTGCCTGCATATCCTCATCTAAGTAAGCAAGTTGGGATTCAAGTGCCTGGGCAATCGTAAACAATAATGTCGAGAGTGAAAGGCCAACTAATACACCTTGATTGATTGGCACGAATATCGAAATGATTGCCAATCCACCTAAACCAATTGCAATGTAAAGTGCTATATCTTTTGCTTTCATTAGTCTCTGCCCTTTCCTTTTTTCTGTTAAATTCCTATATCTTATCTGATAATGCATCCGCCCCCAAAAACATCACATCATAGATCGGCAGATAGGTAATCTTCCCATTCGTCGTGATCTCGCGGGTATTGGAGAGGACAAAGGCCTTTTTTACGTGATAGTCCTCGTTCTTCACGAAGGCATTCAGGGCGCTGTGGACAGTGTAGTCCTTCCCAGACTTGACCTCGATGGGAACAGCGGACAGACTATCATAATCGTCGATCAGATAATCCACCTCGCCCTTGCTGCGGTTGTCGTAATAAAACAGAGTATAGCCGTGGGCGATGAGCTCGCTGGCAACGACGCACTCGTAAACCGAGCCCAGGTTGATGCTCCGTTCGTCATCCAGGATCGCGCGGATATTGCTGCCATACAGGATGGAGGTCAAAATACCGACGTCATTCAAATAGAGCTTCAAGAGATTCTTGCCGGAGGACTCGATCAGAGGGAACACCGGCGTGGAGATTGCCTGCACGTTCAGTGCAATGCCCGCACTGATGAGATATTCAAATTCGTCCTCATAATCGGCAAAGGTCTTGCCACGGATACCCTCGATCCGCTGTGCCACCACGCGCTTCTTTTTGTTCTCCAGATTGGAAGGGATCTGATCGTAAATGCGCCGGATCTTCAGCTTGCGCTTGGCATCATACTTGGAAGCATCAGCGGCGTAATAGTCATGAATTTCTCGCTGGATCTCCCGCACCGCCTGAATGTTTTTCGTATTCAGGAACGCATTGACAGCGGCGGGAAGCCCACCGACCAACAGATACCGCTTGAAGAATTCCATCATTTTTTCATGCATGGCTTCGTCCAGCGATTCACGGACCTCAAACTTCTTCCGCAGCACATTGACCGCAAATTCATTCATGCCGTTGGCATAGAGGAACTCTTCAAAGTCCAGCGGGAACATGCGAATTTTGCGAATGCTGCCCATGGGGATCGAAGTCGTCTGCGCGAGCGTTACACCAAGAAGCGAGCCGCTGGCGATGTAAGTAAAGCGATTATCGTCCCGAAGGAATTTCAGCATGGTAAGAAGGTGAGGATAGGCCTGGATCTCGTCAAGGAAGATCAGCGTGTTCTCTTTCTCCTTCATTTTATCTCCGGCGATCACACTGATCCGGAGATAAAAATCATCCACGGTGGTGGCGTTGGCAAAGAGCTTGTTGCCAACGGAGTCCTCCAGCATGTTGATCTCAATAAAATTGGCGAACAGCTTCTTCCCTACATAACGAATAATGTAGGTTTTTCCGACCTGACGAGCGCCGTCAACGAGCAGAATACGCTCCGAGTTAGACTTCAGGTGCTGTTCGATTACGTCAGAAATCTTTCGTTTCAGCATGGCAAATCTCTCCCATGAAAACATTTCAAAGTCAGTATAACCGATTTTTATTGACATTTCAATAGTTTGCGGTCAAAACATAATAACTTTTCAAACTCAAGCAAAGAATAAGTGTTCATGTGTTGCCCTATCGACACGAGTTAAGAAAAAACACGGGTCTGAAATCCTGATTTGGACTTCAGCCCCGCTTACATCTCCCCCCCTCCTTCTGCTCTAAGACTGAAAGATCTTTAATTATCTTTCTACGCAAAAAGGCGCCTGGAAAGCCGCAGGTATAAATGGCTTCCAGGCACCTGATTCATGAGAGTGGCGCGTCGATTCCCTGCGCTGTCTGTAATAAAAAAGCAAAGATCTTTTTGACCACTTTTCTGACCCTTTACACGCCGAAATCAGTAAAACCATACGAACTGACAAGTACGGATTATCACTGGTTTTTGTATGATTTGATATGTTTTATCACAGAAAAAGTTCCAATGAATTGAATTGGCGGAATTCGAGTCTTGTATCGTCCACCATGTATTCCATACGCTAAAGATGCCACTGGCCGAAAAGCCAGTGGCATCAAGCATTTCCGGGCTTTTTAAAGGGTGAAAAAACGCATATCGTTCCAAGGATGCCAAAGTATCGTTTTAAGGTGTTTACAAGACTCGAACTTTGAATTTGCCATCGTTAACCATATATTTGAAAAAAAAGCGCCGTTCTGCGGTTCCGTGTTTTCACGAGACTACAGGACAGCGCTTTTTTTATTTTCCGCAGAAAAGGAGATGTACATGGAAAAAGAAGCAAACAGCAGGGATCGCCCTGCACGAGAGAACTATCGTCAACTCATGCGTCACGAGGATTCGGGCAGCGCGAGGGAGCCTCCGGAGAAGCCGGTGTGTACCGAGAAGCCGGAGTGTGTCGGATGCCCCTTCCCCGGCCACGGCTTCGTCTGCCGGCGGGAACGGTGCATGAGAAAGGAAATGGAACGAATCCAGAGAGGAGGAAAACCCAAACGAGAGTAAAAATCTATCAGATCGATCTGGACAGAGATCAGGGTCATGCAGCCTTTCGGTCTCTGGAGGATCTGGAAAAGCTCACTGGCAAGAATGTCGTCGATCCCTCGCTGTACAAGGAGGTGTTCAACGCCGAGCTTGATCCCAAGAGCCTGGAGGAGCTGTTCATTCAGTTCAATTCCGAGTGGCATCCCCTGCATCGCGGGAGATCCATGTCGGTGTCCGACGTGGTGGTGATCGAGCCGGAGGGCATCCCATATCTCGTCGGAGAAATAAAGGGCAGCTCACCGCTGGGCGGGAGCTTTACCCGCCACTTTATCGATCTCGTGGAATACAATCTTGAGATTGAGAGTCTGCGGGAACAGAATATCAGCTTTGAGGCGCACGACATGGCGGGACTGAAGATCCCTGCCGTGGAATCGGGCGCCTTTTTCTGTGACAGTGTAGGCTTTGAGAAGATTGCCTTCGACGAGAGCCGGACGCACAGGCCGGACAATCTAATGCGTGTGGTCTACGTAGAACCGAACCACCCTGCCTACGAGGCGGAGATCCTGCACGACCTGGAACACATGCAAAAGGCTGTGGACGGGTATATCGAACCCGTATATTTGGAGGATGGGCTGGTGGTTGTCGGCAACGAGGAAGCAAAGCTCCGCGGCATGACCGGCAATCGGCACATCGGGAACATTATCATGGCCGGCCCCTTTTTCGTTTGCGGAGAGGCGTATGAGGATTTCTGCTCCCTGACCGATGAGGAGGCGGCAAGCGCGATGATTCGCTTCGCCGAGTCGGAGGAGATCAGTCAGGCGGAAGTCGAGGCGGATATGGGCTTCACTATCTATTACGCGGAGCCCATGATAACGATGAGCCGTAATGCTTGTTTAGTCTTATTTTCTTAAGACTATGATAAAGCACAAATCCAAACGCATCTTCTGTTGATGATATTAAAGAGACCGTTTATTCCCAAAACAGTTTTTGCGAATTACATATAAAACCATTTTTCTCCGAGAAGAGAAGTGAACTCGTACGTAATATTTGTGTACAAAAAAACGCCTTCAATGATGAAGATATTAATAATGTAAATCGCCTGATTGATTCACTGGTTCATAATAACAGCGGGCTCTTTTCGCTAAACCCAGCATTTATCATACGCTATACAAATTTCTTTATTCTTTCTCCTTATCATGATTATGCAAAAGGGGAGGCCGTATTCAGCAAAGGCAATTCAGACCCAAACATTCAATTGATGGTACAATTGATTGCCCGTAAGCATTTGTTCTGCAACAAAAATCTGTCATTCAATCAGAAGCAGAAGCTGATTGATAAAATCTTCGGAAAGGGAATGAGAAAGGTGTATTTGGCCGCGTCAATGTAAAAAGCGCTGCCGTGTTGGTCCTGCCCCAACTAAGTCGTTTTTATTCCAGAGATAACGACTCAACTACTGGAATAATGAATTGGCATGTCATCTGGCCACGCTGACGGCAGCTCAGCAGAATTATATGCTTCATTTGACAGATCTATACTACCGGATATGTACAGCAAGAGGGAGGCGCAACGCGCCCCCCTCTTACTATGTCTATGTGTTAAAGATTAAAGATGCCCGATGGTCTGCCAGTCGGTCTTCCAGTAGCCATAGGTCAAAGACCACAGCCGCCGCTGTACATAGTAGTCATCCAAAACGCGGTAATACCACTTGGTCTCCTCCGCATTGGGCTCGTCTCCAGGAACAATCGCCGAGACCGTAATTTCTTCTGCCTCCGGCGTTTCAATAACCTCAGCCAGGGCAGTGGCAGAGAAGCTGAAGCAAAGCACAAGGACAAGGATAAAGCTAACCAATTTTTTCATATTACTATCCTCCTAAAATTATTAAATCTTCAAATTCAGGGTCTGAAAGCATTGCCTCGTCAAGGCAAAAAACAAATTCACCGTTTAAATAAAGATGATACTCGCCATCCGAATAAAGAATAAAGTCGTCACCACGATCGTCAAAATCTGCTGTGATATCATAGGTGGTGTGTCCCGTTTGCAGGGTAGAGAAGTCCTCCTCGGTCGGAAATCTTATAGGCTGCACGATCACGAAATACGAGGCCAGAAAAGCCGCGACCATCACCACCGGCATGACCGAACGCATCCACTGGCCGCGCTTCGTCTTTGGGGCAAGAAGCGCCTCAAAGCGTATCTTCATCTCGTCCTGCTTGCCGATCATCCGGCTGGCAGTGACCAGAACCTTCCCGCCGTCTACCTGACGCTTCATCAGTTCCATCATGGTGCGCAGGTAGTCCTCCTGCTCATCCAGATTCCCGTTCCCGGCCACACGATCATCACACTGAAGCTCAATGAGCAGATGGATATCCTCTTCCGACAAATGCGCCAGCGGATTCCACCAGAACAGCGCCCGGATCGCCCGAAAGAACAGCTTCTTCCACTCGTCATGGGAACGGATGTGCTGCGTCTCATGCCGGAAGATATTCCGCCATTGCTCATCACTCAAAGCAATATCCGGCACGTAGATCACGGACTTGAAGAAGCCGGTCACATACGGAAGATCGATCTCCGGGGAAATCTTCAGCGTGAAGCCATTTCCAAACTCCGCGGCAATGCGGGAGATCTGCTCGTTCTCCGTCAAGGGAAGAAGCCTGTCCGCCACACTATAACGCCATTGCCTGTGCAGATCCCGCAGAATGAATACGAGCGTTCCCGCAGCCCATATCAGCAAAATGATCTTACCAAGGCTGAGTCCGCCCGGCAAAGGAGCTGTCAGCGCATCTTCAATGGCAGGAAGAACCTTGTAGGAACGAATCACAAAAGCATCGTCCAGATCGATCGGCGTAAAAAGACGGATAGCGCCTAGAAGTGTCAGAAAGAGAAGAAGAGCCGATGTGTATTTCGCCCGGATTGCGCCGCTGCGGCGCAGAAGAAAAACTGCGATCAGGGAAAGATTGTAAATAACGACAGAGACAATAACGGAGTATACCGTTACACCCATTTTGGCATCAACTCAATTCTTTCCTGCGTTTTTGAAGGATTTCCTCCAGCTCGTCAATCAGCTCCGGCGTGATGTCGTCCCGGTTCACCATAGCTGAGAACAGGAGCGGGAATTCCTTCTTGCTTGTCTGGGAGAACAGGTTTTCATTGTAATACTCATCAATGGAAACATTCGGCGCATACAGACGGCCCCAAACCTTCCCGCTGCGGGCAAAGCCGGCCTCTTTGATTGCTTCCTTCTTGAGCATTCCGTTGAGGAGGATGTGAATAGAATTATCCTTCCAGGTTTTCTCGGTGGACAGCGTGAGAATGTCGCCGCGCGAGAGCGGACGATCCGCTTTCCACAGCACATTCATGATCTCCAATTCACTTTTTGTGAGCTTCATGTTTCCCTCCGCCAGAAGAATTCAAAATCGGATAAATTATCAGTATCAGTATATATCAAGGAAACCATAATAACAATAGTTTTTTTGATTTATCGCAGTTTTTTTCGTCTATCGTAAAAAACGCCTTCTCTTCGCCGTCAAAAAACGCGAAGAGAAGGCGCTTCGTCTGAATAAACAAAAGAATGCGTTCACAGAAAAATAACGAGCAAATTTACGATATGTGTGGTATCATAATATCGGCAGAAAAGTTCGGAATTTTCAAGGAAAAGGAAGAAATAATATAAGAATATAATAAAAATATAACTTTTTAGTGATAGCGGTCGCGTTTCAAAAAGTCAGGTATGATAACAGGACTTTTCGCTTCAGATCAGAAAGAGAGGGCTTATGGTGCAGCAGACAGGATACGCATATTTCGTAGAAAAACCGAGGGTCGTTGAGGATTTGGTCAGACCCCATCCGATCGAACAAGAGCGAGCTTTTGAGATAGCAAAGGTCATTCAGCTGGGTGCCATTGATTTTGAAAACTTCACAACGGATATGATAGCTGACCGGCAGTTTATTGAGGAGAATGCGGAGCGCTGTGCCAGAGGGAAAGTATGGAAGTGCCTGCTTGTTAAGAGGCGCGGCCGCAGCGGCGGTGTTCTTGTGATGCCGGAGGAAGGCTGTTATGTGGGATACGCGGCTTATCTTGGGTGACGGGCAGATATGCAGCGGTTACTTGGACAGGAAAAACAGCACCTGTTGAGCGGGTATAAGAAATCATGCTGGAGAGCGGAGAAGCTGCGAATACCGAACAGCAAAATTTTTTCGTTATTTAAATTTCAGAATAATAGTCAAGCAGCCAACGGATTGCCGACCGATCCGTTGGCTGCTTTTTTATTTGGACATGTTTTTACAAATGCCAGGAATGACCAAGAATCTGCGCCCGCGAGCAAGCGCGCTTTTTCTCCAAAAAGGATGACTGCATTTTTTACTAAAAACTTGCCGTAAGAGATTTAGTGTGGTAATATTATAAAAATATATTGTTATAAAAGCTCGAGGGGACAGATATGGAGTTTTTGCAAGCGATTGATGCTATCTACAGTAAACGTCGGCAAGAATATAATGTTCCTGACAACAACAAAGATTTTAGCTGTCATATTCCTGTTGAGGTACGAAAGGGAACATACTCTTTCTTATTTGAAGTTAGAAAACGAGAGAAAGCGAAACTCTTTTTGCTTTTAGGAAAGCAAAAAGTATATCTATCTGACATACAAATCATAAATATTATCTTGGCAATGGGAAAAGATGATATTGATTGGTTTCTATCACAGTTTATTATGCTTTACTTAGAAAAGGGTGCTCCTTTTCAGATAGCATTGGATGGTAAACTTTATGATTGTAAAGGCATAGAAATATATCCTGGAGATAAGAGTTTTTATTGGCAATCGGATTCGGAAATTGATTATGGTTATTTTACTGGCCTACTTAATCTAATCTTCGGCAAAGATCGCTGTTGGGAGGAAATAAGTAAGACAAAGGGTTTTAGCAAAAAAACACTGTACAAATATATCTCGCTGATTGACTATTACCACAATCATACAGAAAGAAGCAAAAGCTTCCTTAAACAAATTGGATATCCAGTTTCAATTGAGAATCCAGAGAGAATAAATAAAGCGAACCAAGTATTTGATGACTTGAAATGCCTAGAAAAATTTGATATTTCCTTATACATGTGATAAAATAAATATCAAGAACTCCAGTAAGGCAGTTGCCGCCTTAGCTTCTAAGGTTGATGTAACTACAATCTGTTGAATTTGGATGGCTTCCAGCCATGCTGTGAAAGCAGCCAGAAAACGAGATCAGAACCTCGTCTCTCGCGAACTTCGCTCAAGCCGAGAACCCGCTCTCGCTTTCTGCCTGTTCAAAGAATTGTACCAAATTCAAGTGGAGTTCTTTTTTTATACCTATATAGAATTGTGGGTGTAGCAATGCTTGTTTATAGAAATAATTGTTTAATTGCGGATCCTTTTCCCATTATTTTCTTATGTGGGAGCAAGTATTCCCCTAAAAGTACAAGCGATAAGAGAATTGTACTAAAAAGATATATTGAAAACAAGTTTCCTGAAGCTAGGGCAATAATTTTAGAAGAGCATTTCGTATTTGCAAACAGTAACAAAAAATATTTGGCGTATGATGATATCTATTTAAAGGGATTAGCTCAAGTTGAAGAATTGGCATCATTATTTGCGACTCGAATTGTTATCATTCATGAATCCATATCAACCGCTGCTGAGATTGGTATGTTCGCTTCAAATACAGAAACGTCGCGGAAGGTTTGTCTTCTTGTCCCAGATCCATTCTCCATTGAAGAAGATAAAACAGGGGGGTTCATTAAACTGTCTTTTTTAAGCAAATATGCTCCGGAAATGAAAGTGAATCTTATAAGATACTATCCGGAAATAGAAGTTCATAGGTCTTCGGAAAACAAAAGTGACTATTATACTTTTTTTCATAACAATGAAATCGGCCATATTCTAGGCAAACAAATAGATTTGTTTTTATTTCCATCGATGAAAGATGCTTCAAAACATACACGGTTTACAAGGGAAAAATACGGTAAAGCACATAAATCACCCGAAATCGTCGATTACCGCATTGATGAAAAAGAAAAAACAATATTTGTGGATATTCACAGTGACGTATTAAAGGGTCAATTGCTCTCCCTGCTTTTTGTGGAAGAGGTTCGAAAAGAATTACGAAAAGATAAAAAGATTCGTGAACATGTTTCATACTTGTATGAACAGTATCAAGTGCTTGTAAAAAATACCATTTGCGACATTGAAGGAAAAGAGTATGGGTCTTTCGTTGTTAAATTATCCCTAAAAAATTCTTCATGTGATGTGAAACAGGCAAGTGGATATTATTTATACATGTTGCAGGCTGCAGGTTTTATTGGCCTGGAGCAAAAAAGCAGAGGCAATCCATCTGTACGTAAGGTCAGATTCAGCACTTCTTTTGATCAAAGCTTAAATCAATACGCAGATTTGATATGTGAATCCAACAGTACAGAATTTGGAAGGTTAGCATTATGACTACACAACATCCTGATGTGGTGATCCGATATATTAAAACGAAGAATAAAACCAGAAAACTGGCAACATATCGGTCAGACGATTGCGACCTTCGACGTAAACATGAAGCAATCAACAAATTCATTAGCGAAAGGTTCACTCCGTCTATTTTTACAAAAGGTTATGCAAAAAATCGTTCCATTTACCACAATGCTGCTGCCCATTTATATAATGATTATTTTATAATGATGGATATAAAGGATTTTTTCCCGCATATCTGTCATAAACAATTGTCTGAAAAACTGTTTTACGAACTAAATTTAAAACAGGAAGGCCAGATTAGTAGAAAAGAATGCAGCGATATAGTTGAGATGTGCAGCATCAGCAGTCGCGGGTTGCCATTGGGATTTGTTACTTCACCATTGTTGTCTAACATATACATGAAAGAGTTTGACGGAATATTCTATGGAAAGCTAAAAAAGCTCGGGCTGCCTAATGTAATCTACACACGATATGCCGATGATTTAACCATTTCTTTTAAAAGTGATTCCATTGAAAAGATGCAAGCGTATGAGGATAGTATTGTCGAAATAGCTACAGCATTACTGTCACGCTATGGTTTGCAGCTTAACATAAAAAAGACAAGGTCATATAACATGAACATTTCTAATCATGTTCGAGTGACTGGAGTGAATATTACCAAGCAAGACAATGGAAGCCGTCGACTAACAGTGGGACGCTCTGTAAAAAATGATCTTTACTGGGAAGCGTTAAGATGTGTAGAGGATAGGGATGCAGACAAGGTTTCGCATGTGAAAGGTTTACAGTCTTTTGTGCTTTCCATTGAAAAAATGGGTTATGAATCGTGCTATTCCCCCATAATGATGGCAAAAGTACATTCTTATGGTTTTGACACGCTTAAGGATCTCATAGATTCTTTATGACATTTGCTTCAATGAACATGGCATCTTTTTCGGTCCCATATTGTAAATCAAGCAAATGAATAAGATAAAGTAGTACAAAACGTCCGAAACCGTTGAGAATACTGGCTTTTGATAAACACAGTTCTTTCAAGAAAACTGTGCGACATCTTTTCTGGTACCACAAGGCATGACAAAAACCGACATGTTTCGACATGTCGGTTTTTGTCACGGTGGCAAGTTTGCTTTGCAAACTTATCCGCGCGGCGGGGTTATTGTACGTGAAAGACACCCCTCCTGGGCGTAGGGTTCTTTCACAATATCTTCCTTCCCGAAGCTTTAAGATTGCGACATCTTTAGTGTGCGGATTAGACACAGGGACTGCATCGAAAGATGCAGTCCTTTTTTGTTTTCTGCGGTTTTGGCTCCTGTTTGCGGTGTAAAAGTTGCCCCTGTTTTTGCCGATGCCCCGTTTCCCTCCTGTTTCCCGACTTTTGGAGGGAACCGGGAAAACCGCCCCGCAAAACCTGTTTTTTCGCCCGCGGCGGTTCAAATCTCCTTCAGATAAACCTTTACGACGATCTTACGCTGATCCCCGACTATTTCTTTGTGTCGGATCACTCCATAGATGATCTTTCCCGCGTCCATCAGGCGTGCGATGATTTTATTGTTGATCCTCGGAATGTACCCAAGTTCCTTATCCTTTATCGTCTGAAAGGCTTCGGAGGGATAATAGCCGATCAGCGTGCTGTCGGCCGTCTCGATGCGGATCGCATACTCATCATGGGGATTATCCGGCTCCCGAACGAGAGCGACCAGATCCCCTTCGTTCAAGAAGTCGTATAGCTTCTCTATGTTCTTGGCATACTGTGTTCCTGCAATTTCTGTTCCGAACAGAAAGATGTCACGCTCGAAGGGCATGGGGATCTCTATGTCCTCTCCCATGTTATGCAGGGCCGTGACAAGCTCCTGTTCATTCGGCGGTATCATCAGGTTTTCCATACTTTGTTTCCATCTCCGCAATACGCTTTTTATAAATGGCTGCCTTCTGCTTCGCTCTGAGCAGGCTGGCGTTCAGCTTTTCTTTCTCTTGCGCCAATCGCACGGGATCCTCCAGGATCTCTTTTTTTGTATAGGGAAATTGCGTTTTGATCATATGGATCTCCGCTTTGAGGTTTCGGATCCGGATGAGGATGCGCGTTTTTTCCCGCGAGAGGACTTCCTCTTGATCGCCGGCTGCCTCCTCGGGCAGCGCAGCTATCGCGCCGGCTATCTCCGCAAGCGTTTTCAGATCGCCGTCTTTATACGCTGAGATCGCCCTTTTGAACAGCTCCTTTGTGGCCTCACTCTGATCCGGATGCAGATCGGGATGCATGGCTTTGATAATGCTTCGATAGACTCTTTTCAGCCGTTTTTCTTCGGAGCCTTCCGCTTGATTCTGACTGTCTGTTTTTGCGTCTGTTCCCTCCTGGGGAGCTCCCGCTTCAGCTTCTTTGCTCTCCGCCTTCCTGCTACGTTTCCGGGGGTTCGCAGCTTCCATGCCGCGGCGGATGAATTCTTTGTAGACCCGTTGATATTCTTCATACTGTGCTTTCAGGTCTTCATCGATTTTCCGCGTTTCCACCTGTTCCCGGCGATTGACGGAGGCCTGCATCCTCTCCATTTTTCGCAGGAGGACCCGCAGCTCGCATTTCGCTTGGTAGAGCTCGGCCTCGACGGAGCCCAACTCTCTCATGTAATCGGCCTCGATCTCCTTGCAAACGACGTGCAGAAGATCGTCTCTTTCCAGAACGAGGGTCGCCAGCGTCTCTCTGAGCGCCCGGATCTCGGCTTTCAGTCCGGCTTCCCGGTCCTCGCCGTCTTGTTGAGAGACCGGGGTCTCTACCGTCTCGTCCTTGATCTGATCGCTCAGCGGGATCAGCGCCAGATCGTCTGCCTCAGGCTGGGCTTCTTCCCGAATCTCCGGAAGCTTGATGATCTTCCGCAGAAAAGCGCAATGCTTTGAAATGGTGCTAAAATATGCTTTTATGTTCTCGATATGTTCCCATTCCTGAACGTTCAGTAAATGGATGGTGATCTGCCTCAGTGCGGAAGCGGCTTCCTTCCGAACCAGCTTCTCAGTCGAAGGCTCGGCCGTCTCGATCTCGTCGGCAGCCGCCATGGACAGCAGGGCCATCTCCGCGCAGGAAAAAGACAGCTGCAGAGCCTGATCCTGGCTAAGCGTATCATGCAAACGGAGAAAGCTTTCTATCGTTTGCACGGTTTGGAGGATGGCTGCGATATTCTTTTGCAGGTGCTCATTTACCGTAAGCATATAGCAGCCCCTCTTTGAAAACTTTCAAAGCAATTGCTTCCCTTTTTCCAAACATATTCTATAACAAATCATCCTTCCATACAAGAGGAAGCGTTATTCGATGCGTGCAGAACAGGGGCTTCGCGTTTCCACGCAGCCCCTGCCGTGTTATGCGCCAAACGGGATGATCTTAGCCTCTTCGGGCGTTTCCTCCGTTCCCTCTTTGGGCGTTTCCTCCATTTCTCCCTGGGCGATCTGATTCAGAGTTCCGATGGCGTCCTGAAGCTTGTCGGCCGCCACCTTGCGCATGTATTCATTGACATATCCGTAGACCCGCATTGTGAATTCCGGTGTGGCATGGCCGAGCAGCTCCTGTACGGTTTGCACGTCCACCCCGGCTTCCAGAGCGAAGGCAACTTCACTGTGAAAAACAACCTTCGCGCGTGTTATTTGCAGAATATGCGGCAGCTTCCGTGTACGGAACAGGCGCAGATACAGCGCTTCGCCGCGTCATTTCTGCGTTTTTCAAGGAAAAGGAAAAAGCTTTGACGTCACCGGCGTTCTATCGTATAATCAAAGGAAAGCATCACGGGGCCGGATATCGCCGGCCAAACTGTAGACAGGGGTGATCGGAGTGCGGCCGCTGATCGTGAAGCTTGCAAAGATGCTGACAGACTGCATGGACGCAAGGCTCGGGCTCGTTCGGATGGACGAGACCCGCTGGGAGTACAAAATGCTGGACGCCCTGCTGACCGATGAGATGGCGGAGCTGATGCTCAAAATGGGGCGGCGCAGGCCGACCACGGCCGCGGAGCTGGCGAAAAAGACCGGCTGGGAAGAGGCGCGGATCCAGCGGCTTCTGGACGAGCTGGCGGAGATCGGGCTCGTGGAATATAACCGCCACAACAGCGACCGGCACAAGCAGTATGTGGTGCCGATCTTCGTCGTGGGCAGCGCGGAAAACCTGGTGCTGAACAAGCCCCTGCTGGAAAAGCATCCGGAGATCGCGGAGTTTTTCTATCAGATGGCCGAGGAGCCGCTGAAGCTGATCTCCCATATGGTGCCGCCCGGCGGCGCTGGCCTCGGCTTTCACGCGATCCCCGTCGAGCGGGCGATCCCGAAGGACAGCCGCCCGCTCTCGATCGAGCAGCTCTCCTACTGGCTGGAGAAATACCGGGATCAGCTGTCCATCAGCGACTGCGTCTGCCGCACAAGCATGATCCTGCGCGGCGAGGGCTGCGGGGAGCTGCCGGACAAGGGCTGCATCCAGGTGGGTGATTACGCCGATTATCTGGTCGAGACCGGGAAGGCCGAGCGGGCGAGCTACGACGAGGTGATCGCCCTGCTCAAGCGCTCCGAAGAAAACGGCTTTATGCACCAGGTCACGAACGGCGACGGCGGCGAGGATATCTTCGCCATCTGCAACTGCTCGGTGGGCAACTGCTTTGCGCTGCGCTGCTCGCAGCTGTTCAACAATCCGAATGGCTCCGCCTCCGCCTACCGGGCCGTGGTAGAGAAAAGCCGCTGCGTCGCCTGCGGCAAATGCGAAGAGGTCTGCCCCGCGGGCGCGGTGCGGCTGGGCCGGAAGCTGGACACGAAAAGCGGCCCGGTCGTCTACGAAAGTGAACCGCTCGCGGGCGAGACGAAGGGCTGGAGCCAGAAAAACTGGCACCCGGATTACCGGGACCGCAACCGGATCAACTGTTACCCGGGCGGCACGGCGCCCTGCAAGTGCGCCTGCCCGGCCCACGTCTCCATCCAGGGCGTGCTGCAGCTTGTCAAGGAGGAGCGCTTCCTGGACGCGCTGAAGCTGCTGCGGCAGGATAACCCCTTCCCCTCTCTCTGCGAGCACGCCTGCGACCACCGCTGCGAGAAGGTCTGCATGCGCGGCAGCGTCGATACGCCCATGGAGATCAGCGCCACGATGACACGTCTGGCGGAGATGGAGCAGCAGCTTTCGGACGCGCTCGTCCCGCACAAGGCGCGCATGAAGGGTGAGGACAGGGACTACGATCTGCCCGTGGCTGTCGTCGGCGCAGGCTATGCCCAGCTCAGCTGCGCCTTCTTTCTCGCGCAGATGGGCTATCCCGTGACGGTGTTCGGCACGCCGGAGGCCGTCAGCCCGGCGGAGCGGACGATCATGGAAAAGCTTGGCGTGCGCTTCGCGGAGGGGGCGCCCGAAAAAGGCGCTTATGCCGCGGTCTATCCGGAGCTCTTTCCCATCAAGAAGAAGGACGCGGCCGCGCAGATCGAGGAAGGGCACGAGGCGGCGAAGAGCATTCATCGAACGCTCCACGCCGGGCACAGTCTGACGCTCGCACGAGACCCGCGCAGCTTCCGCGCCTTCCGTCGGGACGACGTGGCGCTGCCGCCGGAAAAGAAAAAGACTCACGACTGTCTCTCCTGCGGCGCGAGCTATGTCGATCCCAACCGCTGCATCGGCTGCGGCATCTGCACGACCCGCTGCTTCTTTGACGCCATCCATCTGGTGCGCAGTCACCCCGAATTTGTCGATTACTGCAGCGCGGACGACACGGTGAAGAAGGTCGTGCTGGGCGGTGTGCGCCGCGCGGGAAAAATCGCGATCAAGAGCCTGCGGCGGCAGGGCTGACGGCTTATGAGGCAGCCTCCGCGCCGCGATCCTCAACGGCAAATAACAGGCCCCGGAGCTCCTTTGTGCCGAGCTTCGGGGCCTTGCTCTGTTCTTTGCGGGAGGCCGCCCGGCGGAGGCGCTTGACGGCGCGGAGGCGGGCTTTGTATAATGGAGAAAAAAGGTGAAGGGATGATGCGGACATGCGTTTGCGTATCGCGGAAAAGCTGAAGGACGGGGCCTTCGACGGCGTTACAGCCGTGGCCGAGCTGAAACAGAGCCCCTGTTATGCGCTGCTGCTGGAGGCCTATGCGAAGCTGCAGACAGGACAGCTTTACGCCAGCGACTACCATGGGAGCGACCATATCGAGCGCGTCATGCTGCTGGGCGCGATCATCGCACAACAGCAGGGCTTCGCGCCGCGGGATACGGAGCTTCTGCTGATCGCCTGCAGCTATCACGATATCGGGCGCGTCGACGACTCCAGGGACGACCGTCACGGCAGGCGCTCGGCCGACAAGCTGGCCGGGCTGCGGGGTCTGGGGCTCGACGCGGAGGAGCTGCGCATCGTCCAGGCGGCCGTCGCGACGCATTCCACAAAGGACCGGATGCTCGACGCCTTCGCGGAGGAATACGGCGTGCCCGCAGCGAAGATGGCGCTCTGCCGCCGCGTGTGCAAGGCGCTCAAGGATGCCGACAATCTCGACCGTGTGCGCATCCACGACCTGGATGTAAGCTACCTCCGCTACCCCGAGAGCAGGCAGCTCGAGCAGACCGCCGAAGCGATCTGCCGCCTCGGCGGACGGAGAAAATGGTAGGAAGCGGGAGCTTCTTCACTGGTTTTGTCAGCATGAACACCCGCGTGCAGCGGCTTGTTCTTTCATTGCCAGTCTTGGCATGCCTTCGAACGAGAACGCCATATCATTACAAGTCCTGTTTATTGGACAGCCCCCCTGGTATTCTTTTAGTAGACCAGATCCCAAATGGCGAAATGGAGTTTCCCTCGCGCAGCGATATATTAATAAGAACTGATAATCTGTTTTGAACGGAGGCGAGCTTCTATCACACAGTATCTGGCGCACAGCCCAACCGAGGCTCGACCGGAGGGACAGCCCTTGAGAGAGCATCTCGAAAATGTGGCTCGTCTTAGCGAGTCGTTTTGTGCCGCTTTCGGTGCAGGAAAAGATGGGCGGCTTTGCGGGCTTTATCATGACATTGGAAAATATAGCCTCGCCTTTCAGCGAAGACTAGCAGGAGAACAGGTGCGTGTTGACCATTCCTCTGCCGGTGCTCTATTGCTTTTCGAAAAACAAAACTACCCTGTTGCCTTGTGCATTGCAGGTCATCATGCAGGCCTTTCAGATTTGGGGACGAAAAACGATCTGGACGATACTTTCATGGGGCGAATAAACAATGCTCGAACGGGTGGCCTGGAAGACTGCAGTGCCTGGCGCAAGGAATTGCCTGATGCAATCGAACCCGGCGGAGAACGCAGGCAGGATTTAGGCAACTACTTCTATACTAAAATGTTGTTTTCTGCGCTGACCGATGCGGATTGGCTGGATACTGAAGCATATTTTACAGCCAAACCACTTTCATTGAAAACGGTCGGCATGGATAGGCTTCTGGAAAAGCTGAACACACATATCGCTCCTTGGTGGGACGCGAAGAACGAAATAAACCTTCGCCGCTGCAGCATCCTAAAATCTGCGATCCAGCATGCTGATGATCTTCCGGGACTGTTCAGCATGACGGTTCCGACTGGCGGAGGAAAGACCGTGTCCTCTATGGCGTTCGCGCTCAACCATGCGGTCAAGCATCAAAAGCGCAGGGTCATCTATGTGATCCCGTATTGCTCCATACTGGAGCAAACACAGAGTGTCTTTGAAGGCATCTTCGGGAAGGAGAATATCACAGCGCATTACTCGGGCGCAGAGTTTTCATCTCGGGAGGATTCGGAAGACAGGCGCGTGTTCTCAACAGAAAACTGGGAGGCCCCGATCATTCTGACTACTGCTGTGCAGTTTTTCGAGTCTGTCTTTTCCAATAAACCCGGGAAAAACCGTAAGCTGCACAACATTGCACAGAGTGTCCTTGTGTTCGATGAGGCGCAAATGCTGCCGATTCCGTTCCTTCGTCCCTGCCTTGCTGCGATCTGCCAGCTGGTAAAGGATTACGGATGCTCCGCAGTCCTGTGCACCGCGACGCAGCCCGCAGTCGAAAGGTTGCTGCTCGAGTTTTCTCCAAAGGCCTCGGTTCGGGAATTATGCCCGGAACCAGAGAAGATGTATCAGGCGTTTCGTAGGGTGTGCTATACTGACGACGGAGACCTGACAGACGAAGAGTTGATTGAACGGCTCCGGGAACGTCGTCAGGTGCTGTGTGTAGTAAACAGCAGACGGCAGGCTCAAGAACTCTACCATGGATTGGAGTCCGATGAAGGGTCTTTCCATCTGTCTACCATGATGACTCCTTATGATCGGAGACAGCAACTGCAAATCATTCGTACACGATTGAAGGAGGGAAAACCTTGCCGCGTAATCTCTACCAGTTTGATCGAGGCAGGCGTGGACGTGGATTTTCCGGAAGTATACCGGGCGCTTTCGGGATTGGATTCCATTATCCAGGCTGGCGGGCGATGCAATCGCGAGGGGAAACGGCCGACAGAGGAAAGCAGGGTGCACATTTTCCGCACAAGCGCCAAAGCGCCGCGAATGCTGGAGCAGAACATCAGCGCGGCGGCGCGGATCCTCAAAAATTATCAAGAGGCAGATTCCCTTGAAGCGATCCATGCGTATTTCCAATTCCTGCTTTATACGCTCAAGGATGACAGGCAGTTGGATGAAAAAGAGATTCTGGAGCACGTAAGAAAATTGCGCTTTCAGTCAGTTGCAGAGGCGTTCAAACTCATAGACGGGGCGGACTATATGATTTATATTCCAGTTGGGGCCGGCAAAGACTTGATACAAGAGCTCCGCCGCAGCGGCCCAAGTCGTGACCTGCTGCGAAGGCTCGGCCCGTACGGGGTAACGGTATTTCGTCAGTATTTCTCGGAACTGTGTGAGAACGGGGTGCTGGAGCCGGTGAGCACAAACGCCGGGATACTGTTGGACCCGGAACTCTATTCGCAGACAACCGGTCTGCCGTTTACAATATCTGAACAAAGCCAGGCGCTGTTTATATGAGAAAGGAAGTGAGCTGTTTGTCTGTAATGGTAGAAGTTTGGGGCGACTACGCGCTGTTTACACGCCCTGAACTAAAGGTAGAACGAGTCAGCTACGATGTGATGACGCCATCGGCTGCACGCGGTCTGCTGGAAGCGATCTACTGGCATCCTGGGATGCGCTGGGTGATCGACAGGATCTATGTCCTTAATCCCATCCGCTTTACCAACATTAGGCGCAATGAAGTATCTGCTACTGTGTCTGCGCCTAAAGCTCGCAAAGCCATGTCGGGCGGCGATGCGGAGCTGTATCTCTGTACGCAGGATTATATCCAGCAGCGAGCGGCGATGGTGCTGCGGGATGTGCGCTATGTGATCGAGGCGCACTTCGACATGACCGACAAGGCGACGCCGGGGGACAATCCCGGAAAGTTCTGCGACATCATGCGCCGACGTCTGGAAAAAGGTCAGTGCTATTATCAGCCTTGCTTCGGAACGCGGGAATTCCCGGCCCATTTCCGGGCATGGTCGGGCGGTGAGATAATGACCGCCTACCCGGGCTCGGAGCGGGAACTCGGCTTCATGCTCTACGACATGGACTATTCCGATCATGAGAATATCCGGCCGCAGTTTTTCCGGGCGGTGCTGCGCAACGGCGTGCTGGACGTGCGGGATTGTGAGGTGTTCCGATGATCCTTCAAGCTTTGGTGGATTACTATGAAGAACTGGCCTCACAGGGAAAAATTGCGCGACCCGGATGGGCAAAAGTAAAAGTCTCCTGGGCGCTGGAGATCGACGAAGACGGGCATCTAATCGATGTGCTGCCACTTCGCAGCCCCAGTCAGGATGGGAAGAAAATGCTGCCGCGAGAGATGGAACTGCCTGCACAAATGAAGAGATCAGGGAAAGGTGCGCCTGCATATTATCTTTGCGACAACACGAAATATGTCTTCGGAATTGAAGATGGCAAGATAACTGAGAAATCAAGAAAAGCTTTCGAGAATTTTAGAAATCTGCATATACAGAAGCTGGCAACTGTTGAAAACAGCATGGCAAAAGCAATTATTGCTTTTGCATACAGATACACGCCGGAGGACTTTCTTTCTCTAAAAACTGTAAGTGACAAGCGCGAACTTCTACAAGGAAATGAAAATTGCGTCTTCATTTCTACAACAGGAGAATTCGCACAAACAATCCCTGTCATTGCGGAGACAGTAGATGAAAAGAGTGAAGAAGAAATAATCGGAACCTGTATGGTTACTGGAAAGCAGACTAGTATTGCTCGAATACATAATAGTGTGAAAGGGCCTTTAGGAAACTCGCCAAATGGATGGACGCTTGTCAGCTTTGACAAAGACAGCTTTGCATATGACTCTTATGGAAAAAAACAAGGCTATAACGCTCCGGTCAGCAAATATGCGGCGTTTGCCTATACCAGCGCACTGAATCACTTACTGTCAGACTGGGACCATGTGAAGGTGATCGGCAACACCACCGTTGTCTACTGGACTATGAGTGCGGAGAGTCAATATCAGGATGTGTTCACCGCCCTGCTCGACGGAGGCAGCAGTGAGCTGAGCAACACGGATCTGAATGCCTTGATGACTTCTGTTGCTGCCGGGAAACCCTATAATTATAACGGCCTCCCGCTGACACCGGAAAACGATTTCTATATTCTTGGCCTTTCACCAAACGCCGCCCGCTTATCCGTGCGATTCTTTTACCAGTGTAGTTTCGGTGAGATTGTTCAGAATTTGAAGCAGCACTATCACAATATAGAAGTCGTGTCTGATGGTGGCAGGGCTGACATGATTCCTTTGTGGGCTTTACTCAGGGAGACAACGAGGTATAAAAAAGCTGATGGAACACTTATTAAACCCGCACCTCAGCCGCTTCCGCAGCTGGCCGGTGATGTGATGAAGAGCATGCTCGGCGGCGGCCGGTATCCGGAGACGCTGATGAACCAGACCATGCTCCGTATCCGGGCGGAACAGGAGATTAGCTGCGGCAAGGCGGGTATCATTAAAGCATATCTTATCCGCAATACAGAAAATCTTCCCGACAGGGAATCTATCATGGAGGTGGCTCAGGTGTCCCTAAATACAGAAAGCTCCTATTCCCCCTATGTCCTCGGACGGCTGTTCGCCGTGCTGGAGGGCATCCAGCAGGCGGCGAATCCCGGCATCAACGCCACGATCAAGGATCGCTTCTTTAATTCCGCCTGTGCAACGCCCGCGGCAGTCTTCCCGATCCTTCTCAAGCTGTCAAACAGCCATCTGAAAAAGATGGATCCGGGCAAGACGGTCTTTTGGTCCCGGCAGCTCGGAGACCTGCTCGACCGGCTCGGCACGGATTTCCCGGCCCACCAGAGCCTGCAGGAGCAGGGCGCGTTCATTCTCGGCTATTACCACCAGACGCAAAAACGTTTTGAAAAGAAAGCAGCGACAGATAAGGAGGAAGAATAAACATGTCCGAAGCGATCAAGAACAGATACGAATTTGTGGTTCTCTTTGATGTGGAAAACGGCAATCCCAACGGCGACCCGGACGCCGGCAACATGCCGCGTGTCGACCCGGAGACCGGCTGCGGTATCGTGACCGACGTCTGCCTCAAGCGCAAGATCCGCAATTATGTGGAGACGGTCAAGGAAGACGAGCCAGGCTTCGGCATCTACATCAAGGATGGCGTCCCCCTCAACCGCAGCGATGCCAGCGCCGGTGATGCCCTGGGTGTTGGGGCACAGCTTCGCGAGATTCAGAGCGGTTCGTCTGAACAGGCAAAGAAAACAGGAAAAGAGCTAAAGAAGAAAAACCCTGATATTGATGTACAAATCAAAGATTATCTCTGCAAGCAATTCTTTGACATTCGCACCTTCGGCGCAGTGATCACAACATTGACCAAGGGCGCTATGAACTATGGGCAGGTTCGCGGTCCGGTACAGCTCTCCTTTGCGCGCAGCATAGACCCGATCATCCCACAGGAGCTTACCATTACTCGTGTAGCGATCACGAAAGAAAGTGACGCAGAGGATAAGAAGACCGAAATGGGACGCAAATATATCGTCCCCTACGGCCTCTACCGCGCCGAGGGCTATATCTCCGCCAACCTCGCCCGCAAGGTCACCGGCTTCTCCGAGGAGGATCTGGAGCTTCTGTGGCAGGCGATCCTGAACATGTTCGAGAATGACCATGCCGCAGCCAGGGGCAAGATGGCCGTGCGCAAGCTCATCATCTTCAAGCATGATTCCGAGCTTGGCAGCGCTCCGGCCCATAAGCTCTTTGATGCCGTGCATGCCCACCGTTTGGATGAGAGCAGTCCTGCCCGTGCCTACTCCGATTATGCGATTACAGTGGATGAATCTGCTATCCCTGCCGGTGTAACTGTGGAGTACCGGGAGTGAGCTACTCGGAGGACGACTATCTCCATTCTGGCCGACGCCGTGACGTCTCGCCCCGCGCGGGGCGAGTGGATTGAAATTGCAAGGCTGATACGGGCTGGTTTTATATCTCCGGTCTCGCCCCACGCGGGGCGAGTGGATTGAAATACGCTGGGCTTTCACATGCTGCGCCAGGGCGCCGTCTCGCCCCACGCGGGGCGAGTGGATTGAAATGCAGGCGTGGCCCCTGTGCAGACCTGGCTGCCTGAGTCTCGCCCCACGCGGGGCGAGTGGATTGAAATGATGACCCGTGGACTGGTTTGGCCGCCATGATATTGTCTCGCCCCACGCGGGGCGAGTGGATTGAAATGGCAACGCAACCGAGGCGGCTGTGCTGGCCTATCGTCTCGTCCCGCGCGGGGCGAGTGGATTGAAATACGCTGTCGCTCTCGCCGGGCACCGGCTCGACGAGTCTCGCCCCGCGCGGGGCGAGTGGATTGAAATGTCTCGTCGGCCCACTGCTTGAGCTGCATGAGCTGGTCTCGCCCTGCGCGGGGCGAGTGGATTGAAATACGGCCGAGCAGGAGGAAGTCCTGCAGGACGGCTGTCTCGCCCCGCGCGGGGCGAGTGGATTGAAATATGGGCGACGTCAACTGGCTGGCGGTCGGCAGCGCGTCTCGCCCCGCGCGGGGCGGATCGTCCCCGCAAAAAAGGACTGCGTCTTTCGACGCAGTCCTTTTTTGTTTCCCTTTTCGCCTTTCGCGCCCGCTCAGCTCCCGGAGAAGAAATCTCGCTTGTTGAAGGCGGCGGTCAGGAAGCGCCAGGCGGCTTTGCCGGTGGTCAGCCATTCGATGTGGGCGTTGTTTTTCGTGTTGACCAGCATCTCCTTGACGAGATGCGCCGCCACGACGTCGGGATAGTCGCCGAGGATGTTGTAGACCTTCTTCGTCTTCTCGGGCAGGTCGATGCTCTCCTTGCCGCCGAGGGCCTTGACGGGGAAGTCCGTGATCATGATGCCCGGCGAGAGCCGCCCGGCCTTCACCCGGCTCCCCCGCTCCTCCAGCTCCTTCGCGAGGGCCTGCGTGAAATGCGTCACCGCGCGCTTGCTGGTGCCGTAGAGGTTCAGCCCCAGCATCATGGCGTCGTTGCTGCCGTAGCCCTCGAGATTGTAGATGAAGCCGCCCTCCGGCTGCTTTTCCATCTGCAGCACGGCCAGACGGCTGCCGGTGATCGCGCCGCGCAGGTCGATGCTCAAGACCGCGTCGATCTCCGCCTCGCTGAGCTCCCAGATGGCGCGCATGGGCTGGTTGACGCCCGCGTTGTTGATCCAGATGTCGATGGCGCCGAAGGCGTGCACGGCGTGGTCGATCAGCGCCTGCACGTCCGACGCGGAGGCGACGCTGCCGGCCAGGCCCTCCACCTGTCCCCGGCCCGCCTGGCTCCGCAGCTTTTCGATCGCCGTCTCCAGCCGCTCGGGGTTGACGCCGTTGAGCACCACGTTCCAGTCGTTTTTACGGAACAGCTGCGCCATCTCCCAGCCGAGTCCGCGCGTGCTGCCGGTAATGACCACGGTTTTCATAGGTAGTCCTCCTGCCGTTTTTTTCTATCAGTATAGCCTTTCCTTCCTGTTTTTGCAAGAAAGCGCGCGAAAAATACCGCGGCGGCGCGGTTTGCGGGTGGCGGGCTTCTCTCCTTTGTGCTATACTGCCCATGAGATCAAAACGCAAAGGATGATCACCCATGAGACTGCTTTTTATTCGCCACGGCGACCCGGATTACGAACTCGACAGCCTGACGCCGACGGGGCGCCGGGAGGCGGCGCTGCTGGCCGAGCGCATCGCGCCGATGGACGTCGCGGAATACTACGTCTCCACGATGGGCCGGGCGCGGGAGACGGCGCGGCCGACGCTGGAGAAGGCCGGGCGGACGGCCGAGGAGTGCGACTGGCTGCGGGAATTTTCTGTCGGCGTCCTCCGCCCCGATCTGGGCGGAAAGCGCAGCGAGGTCCCCTGGGACTGGCTGCCGCAGGACTGGGCCAAGGAGCCGATGCTCCTCTCCCGCGAGCACTGGCACGAGCACCCGGTCTTCGCCGAGGCGGACTTGAAAAGCGCCTATGACAAGGTGATCGGGGAATTTGAAAAGCTGCTCGCCGCGCACGGCTACGTGCGGGACGGGCTGTGTTATCGCGTGGAGCGCGCCGGGAGCGAGACCCTGGCCTTTTTCTGCCATTTCGGCGTCAGCTGCGTGCTGCTGAGCCGGCTCATGAACGTATCGCCCATGGTGCTCTGGCACGGGCTGGCCATGGCGCCGAGCTCCGTGACGACCGTCTACACCGAGGAGCGCCGCCCCGGCGTCGCCTCCTTCCGCGCCGCCGCCGTCGGCGACGTGTCGCATCTCTACGCCCACGCCCAGGAGCCCTCCTTTTCCGCGCGCTTCTGCGAGGTCTACGGCAACGGCGACCGGGTGGACTGAGTTTTCGGTTTTCAGAAGGGTAAACGGGGTTTAGTGCCTCATCCTGCGGAGGCTGGCATCCTCGACAGTCCGGCGGGAAAAGTCAAAAATTATACAATAATCCCCGGCGAATTCGCAGATCAGTACGAATTCGCCGGGGATTTGTTCATGATTCAGATCGCACCGCGCGGGCCGATCAAGGGATCGGCCCCTACGGCGCGGACGTCAGTTTCCGCGCTATAACCTTCGTTTCCTTTCATTCCTCACTCCTAACGCCTCATTCCTCCTTGTTTCCAAACTCTTGTTTCCCGTTCTACTGAAACCTGAAAACTGACTACTGAAAACTGATTTGCTTGCTCCAGCTGCGGCAGAGGAGCAGGGCGATCAGCGTGGAGAGGAGCGTCGTGACGGCGTTGGAGAAGACGATGCCGAAGAGGCCGAAGACCCGCTCCATCACGAGCAGCACCGGCAGAAACACCAGCCCCTTCTGCATGAGGGAGGTCAGCGTGGCGTAGCTCACCTTGCCGGTGGCCTGCAGATAGGTAGAGCACATGTGATACACGCCCTCCACCGGGACGGCCAGGAGCGTGCCGAGCATCATGGTCTTGCCCAGGGAGACGATCTCCGCGTCGGCGCTGAAGGCGGCGACGAACTGCTCGCGAAAGAGGAAGAAGGCGGCGGACATCAGCGCCGCGACGCCCACGCACACCGCGCCGACGCCGAGGACGATCTTCCGTAGCCGCGCGAGATCCCGCCGGCCGTAGACGTAGGAGATGGCCGGCTGCACGCCCATGCACAGGCCCATCACGATCATCGGGATCAGCATGGCGCTCTTCCCCGCGACGCTGCGCGCGGCGACGGCGACGCTGCCGTAGGTGACCGTAAGCCGGTTGGAGACGGCCGAGGAAAAGCTCATCAGCAGCGTGCTGGCCGCCATCGGCAAGCCCAGGCTCAGCACGCGCAGCGAGATGTCCCTGTGCAGGCTGAGATCCTTCCACGAGAGGGAGAAGGCCGGTTTCTTCCGGACGGCGAGCAGCAGAAGCAGCAGGCTCACGACGTTGCCGAGCACCGTCGCCAGCGCCGCGCCCGCGCAGCCCCAGCGGAAGAGGGCGATGAACAACGGATCGAGCGCGATGTTGAGCAGCGTCCCCGTCAGCGAGGCGAGCATCGCGCTTTTCACGTCGCCGTCGGCGCGCACGGTGTTGCCCAGCGCCCCGCTCATCACGAGGAAGGGCGCGCCCAGCGCGAGGATGCGCAGGTATTCGGCGGTGTAGCGGGCGGTCTCCTCGCCGCTGCCCAGAAGCGAGAGCAGCACATCCATCCCGCCGAGGATCGCAGCGCCCAGCAACAGCCCGATGCCGAGCGCGGCGTAGAGCACGAAGGCGCTGTATTTGCGCACGAGATCTTCCCGCCCCTCGCCCAGCGCGATCGAGCAGGCCGTGCAGCCGCCGAAGCCGATGAGCGTGTTGAAGGCGGAGATGGCCGAAAAGACCGGCCCGGCCAGCGAGATGGCCGCGAGCTGGAAGCGGTCGCCGCAGCGGCCGATGAAGAAGACGTCGGCGAGGTTATAGAGGACCGTGACCATCATGATGAGGATCACGGGCAGGCTCATCTTCACGAGAAGCGCGCCGACGCTGCCCTCCTGCATCAGTTTTTCGTTCTTCATGCCAATGCCTCCGAGATTAAGCAGACACTTGTTTTCTTAATGTGACTATAGTATACTATGAGCAAGAAGATCGTTCAACCGATAATATCCGGATAAGTGTCTGGATAATGCAAGGAGCCCCCTTTTATGAACACCAAAAACAACCGTCTCAACCGCGAGACGGACGAGCGGATCATCCGCGCGGTCTACCGGATGATGACCGAGGAGCGGCGCCCGCTCGGCCGGATCACGGTGCGCGAGATCTGCGAGCAGGCGCAGGTGCACCGCTCCACCTTCTATGCACACTATCAGGACGTGTACGACCTCGTGGAGAAGGTGGAAAAGAGCATGTCCCGACAGCTGACGGAGACCTTTTTCCGCAAGCTCGACGAGCACGCCTCCGCGCGGGACTGCTTTACGGAGATCTTCCGCTTCATCCGGGAGCACCGGGAGTTTTACCTCTACTATCTCTCGGAGAGCAAAAACGCGGGCGTGCTGCAGCTGGCCTGGGACCTGATCCGCGACCGCCTCGGCGGCGCGCAGGTCTCGCCGGAGGACTTCGGCGTGCAGACGGAGGCGGAGATGACCTACCACGGTCTTTTCTTCCTCATGGGGCTCACGGCCGTGGTGCGCCAGTGGCTGCAGGGCGGCTGCCGTGAAAAGCCGGAGGAGCTGTACGACCTGCTCCGCCGCCAGGGCGCGGTGCAGGAAAATATGATCGGCTGGTAAAAACGGAACAGGAGGAAACGAAATGTCACTGACAAGCTTCATGCTGCGCACCATGTTCAAGCGCGGGGACGACAAGCGCGACGCCGGGCTCGTCACGCCGGAGGGGATCGCGCGCTTTGACGATCTGCGCTACGGCGAGGACGCCAAATGGAACCGGCTCGACGTCTACCGCCCGAAGGCGCTGGGGGGCAAGCTCCCGGTCATCGTGAGCGTGCACGGCGGCGGCTGGGTCTACGGGGACAAGGAGCGGTATCAGTATTACTGCATGAGTCTGGCCGAGCAGGGCTTCGCCGTCGTCAACTTTACCTACCGCCTCGCGCCGAAATTCAAGTTTCCCGCGCAGCTGGAGGACACGAACGCCGTCTTCCATTGGCTGCTGCAGAACGCGGCGCGCTTCGGCTTCGACACGGAGAAGGTCTTCGCCGTGGGCGACAGCGCCGGGGCGCAGCTGCTGGGGCTGTACAGCTGCCTGTGCACGAACCCGGCCTACGCCGAACGCTTTGCCTTCCGTGCGCCGGAGGGCTTCGCGCCGACGGCGGTCGCGCTCAACTGCGGCGTCTATGAGATCGTCGACAGCGGCAAAAGGGACCACACGGCCCGGCTGATGGCCGACTATCTCCCCGAAAAGGGGACGCGGGAGGAGCGCGAGCTCAACTCCGTGCTGCGCCAGGTGACCGGGGCCTTCCCGCCGAGCTTCGTGATGACGGCCGAGGGGGACTTTCTCGCCGCGCAGGCCAGGCCCCTCGCCGACAAGCTGCAGTCGCTCGGCGTCGAGGCGGAATACCACTATTACGGCGACAAGGACCACGTGCTGGGCCACGTGTTCCACTGCAACATGCGCTCGGCCGACGCGCAGCAATGCAACAGGGACGAGTGCGATTTCTTCCGGCGTTTTCTCTGACGGAGACATCTGAAAAAAGATAGAAAAGGAGAACAGAACCATGGGTGTGTTTTCAAACGTTCACCGCTTCCGCGAGGCCGGCGAGGCCGCCAACGTCAACAATGTCGCGCGCTTCGGAGAGCCGCGGCGCTCTCTCTTCACGAGCACCAAAGTCATGACGCTGCACCACAGGATCGAGATCACAGACGCCGAGGAGCGCGTCGTGTACCGCGCGGAGACGAAGTTTCCCTCCCTGCACGACAAGACCGAGATCTATGACGCCGATGGCCGCCACGTTGCTCACATGGAAAAGAAGCTCTTCACCCTGCACGAGCGGCATTTCATCACGATGGACGGCGGGCCGAGCTTCGAGGTGTCGAATGAGCTCTTTCACCTCGTGCGGGACGTCACGAACCTCGAGGGTCTGGGCTGGCAGCTGCAGGGGAACATCCTCGGGCTGAATTTCGAGCTCTACGATCAGAACGGCGAAATCATCGCCGTCATCGCGCAGAAGCTGCTGTCGCTGCATGACAAGTACTGCATCGACCTCTACCGGCCGGAGCATGAGGCGACCGTCGTGGCGATCCTCGTCACGCTGCAGCACATGATCCGCGACCGCGAGAACGCCGCCGCGGCGTCCTCCTCGTCCTCGTCGAGTGATTAAAAAGCAGGCGGGCCGTCAAAGACGACCCGCCTGCTGCTTTGTTTATGTCAAAAACACCGCCGCGGAGGCGATCAGAAACTGCCCGGTGTAATAGCTGAGGTAATTGAGCACCAGGTCGACCGGGCGCTCCTTGCCGACGCCGAAATAGGTGCCGCTGAGGATCAGATCGGAGACGGCGAAGGACACGCCTCCGATGAACAGGAGGTTCAGCGGCGTCTCCCGCCAGCCGCGGCTGAGCGCGAGAGTGCCGGCGAGCAGCACCATGGCAAAGAGGACGGCGCCGTAGGCGATCACGACGGGCTTGAATTTCCCGTAGCTGAGCTTCATTGGCTTTTCCAGCAGCGCGTTGCCGAGGCTCAGTGCCAGCGCCAGCAGGATCGGCGCGAGCAGCAGCAGGGGCTGTCCCGCGGGGAAGAAGCTCAACAGCATACCCGCGATGAAGAGCAGATGCCCCAGGCCGAAGACGCAGAAGCCCGCGTAGGTGAAGGGCTCGTCCTTCTCCGGAAACACGTATTTGAGATCCAGCCAGATATCGCCCAGCAGGCCGCACACGAGCCCCAGCACCACGCAGGGGCCGAGCGGGCTCGCGCTCCCCCGTGAGGCCGAAAGCCAGCTCCCGTACACGCCGACGGCGACGAAGAGCGCCGAGACGAGGGACTTGAGCAGCAGCGCCCGGACCGAGTAGGCCCGGATCTTCTCCCGGATATATGCAGCAAGCAGCGCCGCGCCGCATAAGAGCAAAAGAGGATATGCCATAAGACGACCTCCTTTTCATCGGAAAGGGCTCCGCAGTTTTATTGTACCAGAGCGTACACGCGCTTGCAAGGAAAAACGCGGAAAACTTTGTCGCTCACGCGCCGCGGGAAAAATATTCATATTTCCTCTTTTCAGCCGGGTCTTTCTGATGTATAATTGAATAAATATTCTTTCCGGGAGGCGCGATATGAACGAAAACAGAGAACGGCTCGGCAGTCGGCTGGGCTTTATCATGCTCAGCGCGGGCTGCGCCATCGGCTGCGGCAACGTGTGGAAATTCCCGTGGATGACCGGGCAGTTCGGCGGGGGCGGCTTTGTGCTGGTGTATATCCTCTGCCTCGTGCTGTTGGGTCTGCCCTCCATGATCATGGAGTTTGCGATCGGCCGCGCCTCGCAGGCCAGCCCCGTCAGAATGTACCACAAGCTTGAAAAGTCCGGGCAGAAATGGCACCTGCACGGCTATTTCGCGCTCTTGGGCAACATCGCGCTGATGGCCTTCTACACGGTCGTCACCGGCTGGATGATGTACTACTTCGTCCAGTTCCTGCTCGGGCAGAGCGCGGAGCTGACCTTCTTCTCGATGATCACCAATCCCGGCGTCAACGTGGCGTATCTGCTCGTCGCGGTGGTGCTGGGCTTCGGCGTCTTGTGCTTCGACCTGCAGGGCGGGCTCGAGCGGGTGACAAAGTATCTGATGGTGGGGCTTCTGCTGCTGATGCTGGTGCTGGCCTACCACAGCGCGACGCTGAAGGGCGCCAAGGAGGGCCTGGCCTTCTATCTGGTGCCGGACTTTTCCAAGATCAACGGCAAGGTCGTCGTCGCGGCCATGAACCAGGCCTTCTTCACGCTCTCCATCGGCATCGGCTCCATGGCCATCTTCGGCAGCTACATCGGCAAGGAGCGCACGCTGATGGGCGAGTCGGTGCACGTGATCGTGCTGGACACCTTCGTGGCACTGATGGCGGGCTTCATCATCTTCCCGGCCTGCTCGACCTACGGCATCGAGGTCAGCGCCGGGCCCTCCCTCCTCTTCGACACGATGGCCACGGTCTTCAACAGCATGGCCGGCGGGCGCGTCTGGGGCACGCTCTTCTTCCTGTTCATGGTCTTCGCCGCCTTCTCGACGGAGCTGGCGGTGTTCGAGAACATCCTCGCCTGCGTGCGCGAGCTCACGGGGCTGAGCCGCCCGAAGGGCTGCCTCGTCTGCGGCGCGGGCGTGTTCCTGCTGGGCCTGACCACCGCGCTGGGCTACAGCCTCTTCCACTTCCAGCCCTTTGCCGACGGCAGCGCCTGGCTGGACTTCTGGGACTTCATCGTGAGCACGAACCTGCTGCCGCTCGGCGCGTTCATCTTCTCGATCTTCTGCTGCTACAAGATCGGCTGGGGCTGGGACGCCTTCCTTGCCGAGGCAAACGCCGGCAAGGGGCTCAAGGTGAAGGCCTGGATGCGGCCCATCTTCCAGTATTTCGTCCCCGTCTGCGTCGCGGCGCTGTATATCTATGGGCTCGTCACCTTCAAGTGGAAATAAAAACTGTCCGCTTTCCGACCGGCAGGCTTCGGCCTGCCGGTCTTTTTTGTGGGTCGCTGCACCCTGTCGCCTCCGCAAGAGGACGTTCTGCGCTGCGTAGGGACGAGCATTGCTCGTCCGCTTATCTTGTGCCATGTCCGCGGACGAGCGATGCTCGCCCCTACGAGGCAGCGGCGCTGTCGGGGGCGCGATCAAATCTCAAAAAACCTTTTGACGCGGCGCGCCGGTCGAGACTATAATAACAAGTAATGAACCAACGGAAGCACGGAGAGAGAGCATGAAGCTGCTGGCACAACAGATCTGGCGGTACCGGAGGGCGGTGGCCGCCGCGATCCTCATCAAGCTCGTCGGAACGATGTTCGAGCTGACGCTGCCCTATATCTTTGAACATATCATCGACGACGTGGTGCCGCTGGGCGATCTGCCCGCGGTGCTCGGCTGGGGCGCGCTGATGTTCGCGGCGGCCTTCCTCTGCCGCCAGTTCAACGCCCACGCCAACCGCCGCGCCGTCGACAACGCCCACCGCATCAGCTTCGACGTGCGGCAGCAGCTCTTCCGCAAGACCGTGGAGCTCTCGGGCAGCCAGTTCGACGCCTACACCCTGCCGAGCCTCATCTCCCGCATGACCAGCGACAGCTACAACGTGCAGTCGGCCGTGCAGCAGTTCCAGACGCTTTTCGTGCGCGCGCCGATCATGCTGCTCGGCGGCGTGCTGGTCACGCTGATCATGGAGCGGCATCTGGCTATGATCCTCATCGTGATGCTGCCCTTTCTGATCGGGGTCATCCTGCTGGTGTCCTCGCGCGGCATCCCGATGTTCGCGCGCGTGCAGCAGCGGCTCGACGCCGTGGTGCGCATCATGCGCGAGAGCATCACGGGCATCCGGGTGGTCAAGGCCCTCTGCAAGGAGCCGCACGAGCGCGCCCGCTTCGAGGAGGCCAACCGCGCCATGTCCCGGCAGGATATCGCGGCCTCCACCGTGATGGCGATCCCCGGGCCCTTCATGCAGCTTTGTCTCAACATCGGCCTCACGCTCGTGGTGCTCGTCGGCGCGCGGCGCGTGGACGCGGGGCTTCTGAAGCCCGGCGTGATCCTCGCCTTTCTGACTTATTTCAACATGATCGCCATGGGCGTCATGGGCCTCAACCGCATCTTCATGACGCTCAGCCGCGCCGGGGCCAGCGCCGACCGCATCGACGCGGTGCTGCGCGCCGAGACCGACCAGACCGTCCTCCCCGCTTCCGAGGCCGCGCAGCCGCAGGGCGAGGGCTTCATCCGCTTTGAAAACGTGGGCTTTCGCTACGGCGAGGGCGACGGCACGAGCGCGGGTTTTGCCGGGGAGGAGCGCGAAAAGGCCCTCGACGGCATCAGCTTCAGCCTCAAAAAAGGCGAGAGCCTCGGCATCATCGGCCCGACCGGCTGCGGCAAGACGACGATCATCAACCTCCTCATGCGCTTTTACGACGCGCAGGAGGGCGCGGTGTTCGTCGACGGGCGCGACGTGCGCAGCTACGACAAGGACACGCTGCGCCGGAAATTCGGCGCGGTCTTCCAGAACGACATGGTCTTTCACGACACGCTGCGCGAAAATATCGACTTCGGCCGCGGTTTAAGCGCGGAGGCGGTCCGCGCCGCCGTGGAGGACGCGATGGCCGCGGAGTTCGTGGACGCGCTGGACGAGGGGCTCGACTACGAGGCCGCCATCAAGGGCGCCAACCTCTCCGGCGGGCAGAAGCAGCGCCTGCTCGTCGCCCGCGCGCTCGGCGCGGACCCGGAGATCCTTGTGCTCGACGACAGCTCGAGCGCGCTCGATTACCGGACCGACGCGCAGATGCGCCGGGCCATCCTCGCGCGGCACCCGGACGCCACGCTCATCATGATCGCGCAGCGCGTGAGCAGCGTGATGGGCATGGACAGTATCCTCGTGCTCGATAACGGCCGCTGCATCGGCTATGGCAGCCACGAGGAGCTTTTGAAAAATTGCGCCGCCTATCGGGAGATCTATCAGCTCCAGATGGGCGAGCTGGCGTAGAAGGGGGGGCTCGGACATGCCCGGACGGGGAGACCGCGGGCGGCCGGTGAGCCGCCCGAAGGACGCGCGCGGCGCGCTGCGGCGCATCGTGCGCTATCTGATGACCTATCGCTATCTCGTTTTGCTGCTGCTTTTCTGCGCCTTTGCCTCGAACCTCGGCAACCTCATGGGTCCGCGCTTTGCCGGGCGCGCGATCGGCGCGACGGAGGCCGGCGCGGGACACGTCGACCTCGCCCTCGTGCGGCACTACGCGCTGTTGATGCTCGGCTGCTACGTGGGCAGCAATATCCTGACCTTCCTTGTCAACTTCGGCATGACGCGCGTGGGGCGGAAGGTGGCGCAGAACATGCGCCGCGACGTCTTCGACAAGCTCATGCGCCTGCCCGTGAGCTACTTTGACCGCCACCAGGCCGGCGACATCATCAGCCGCGTGTCCTACGACATCGACGTGGTCAGCACCTGCCTGTCCACCGACGTCATCCATATCCTCACGAGCGTCGTCACGGTCGTGGGCAGCTTTGTGATGATGTGTCTCATCTCGCCCCCGCTCGTCGTGTGCATGGCCTTCACGATCCCCGCCTCCATCCTCTTCACCCGCCACATCGGCAAGAAGACCCGCCCGCTCTACGCCAAGCGGAGCGCGGCCTACGGCGAGATGAACGGCTTTGCCGAGGAGATATTCACCGGGCAGAAGACCATCCTGGCCTACGCGCACGAGGACGTCTCCTGCGAGCAGTTTCGCGCCATCAACCGCAAGGCCGCCGAGGCCTACCGCGACGCCGACAGCCGGGGCGTCGTGACGGGGCCGACGATCGGCATGATCAACAACTTCGGTCTGGCCGCCATCGGCATGGGCGGCGCGGCGCTGTACCTGCTGGGCGCGGTCGGGCTGGAGCAGATCTCGAGCTTCGTGCTGTACAGCCGCAAGTTCTCCGGCCCCATCAACGAGATCTCCAACATCATCAACGAGCTCTTCTCGGCCCTGGCCGCGGCCGAGCGCATCTTCCAGCTCCTGGACGAGCCGGAGGAGTGCGCCGACGCGCCGGACGCTGCGGAGCTCACGGACTGCCGGGGCCACGTGGAGGCGCGGGGCGTCTCCTTCGGCTACGTACCGGGCAAGACGATCCTGCACGGGCTCGACCTCGAGGCAAAGCCCGGCCAGACCGTCGCCATCGTCGGGCCGACCGGCGCGGGCAAGACGACGATCATCAACCTCCTCATGCGCTTTTACGACGCGGAGAAGGGCGCCGTGTACGTAGACGAGCGCGACAGCCGCGCCTATACGCTCGAGAGCCTCCGGCGCGGCTACGCCATGGTGCTGCAGGACACCTGGGTCTTCCACGGGACGATCTTCGACAACATCGCCTACGGCAAGGAAAACGCCACGCTCGGCGAGGTCGTGGCGGCGGCGAAGGCCGCGCGCATCCACAACTATATCCTGCGCCTGCCGCAGGGCTACGACACCGTCATCAGCGAGGACGGCGGCAACATCTCCAAGGGGCAGAAGCAGCTTCTGACCATTGCGCGGGCCATGCTCTACAACAACAGCATGCTCATCCTCGACGAGGCGACGAGCAACGTCGACACCGCGACCGAGCGCCAGGTGCAGAAGGCGATCCGCAGCCTCATGAAGGGCCGCACCTGCTTTGTGATCGCCCACCGCCTGTCCACCGTGCAGAATGCCGACCGCATCCTCGTGCTCGACCACGGCGACGTCGTCGAGCAGGGCACGCACGAGAGTCTGATGGCGCAAAAGGGCTTCTATTACCGGCTCTACGCCAGCCAGTTTGAATAAACGGCGGGGCGCTCCGCGGTGTCCGATTTCATTTGACAGCCGCGGCCGCGCGGCGTATCATAAAGACAGCGGCCCAGCAAAAAAGGAGGAGAACAGACCATGCGGAAAAGCAGAGAAAACAGCTTCCTCGCCCGCTGTGCCTACGGTGCGGCGGATATCTACGGCGGCGGCGCCTTTGTCATCATCGGCACCTTTTTCACGGTCTTCCTCACGAAGGCCCTGGGCATGCCCCCCGCGCTGGCCGGGACCATCCCGCTGATCGGCAAGATCTGGGACGCGGTGACCGACCCCGTCATGGGCAACATCACCGACCGCACGCAGTCCCGCTTCGGCCCGAAGCGCTTTTACATGCTGATCGGCAGCTTCGTCTCCGCCGTCACCTTCATCCTGATGTGGGTGCCCCTGCCCCAGGCGGACATGGGACTCAAGTACATCTTCTACGTCCTCATGTACGTCCTCTTCTCCACGGGCTTTACGATCGTCATGGTGCCCTACAACGCGCTGCTGCCCGACATGGTGGACGACTACACGCAGCGCAGCCGCTTCACGAGCGTGCGCATGGCCTTCTCCGCCTTCGGCAACATCATCTCGGCTCTGCTGGCCACGCTCATCATCACCGAGGAGACCGACTACAGCCGCTATCTGATCGTGGCCTTCATCTTCGGCGCGATCTTCTGCATCGCGATATTGCTGACCTTCTACGGCACCTGGGAAAAGCAAAAGCCCGTGCGGAAGATCAGCCTCAAAGAGAGCTTCGTCCAGTCCTTCACCGCCTACAAGAGCCACTCCTTCAAGCTCTTTATCGCCATCTTCATCTTCGGCCAGGCGGCCACCGACTTTGTCACGGGCCTCGCGGTCTACTTCGTCTCCGACGTGCTCAACGCCTACGGCGGCGGGCAGTTCACGCTTCTGATGGGCGTCATCCTCATCTCGCAGTTCATCGGCATGCTGCTCTTTAACCCCATCATGGCGAAGACCAACAAGAAGATGCCGATCCTCATCGGCTTTCCCGTGCGCATCGCGGCCACGCTCGTGATGCTCCTGTTTGCCCACGAGGGTGCGAGCTTCCCCGCCATCCTCGCGCTGACCTTCATCATCGGCCTCGGCATGGCCGGCTCCTCCACCACCATCTACGCGATCCTCGCGGACATGGCCGACGTCGACGAGCTCATCACCTCCATCAACCGCCCCGGCACCTGCTCCGGCATGGCTACCTTCATCCGCAAGATCTGCGCGGGCCTGTCCACCTTCCTGATCGGCGTGATGCTGTCCATGGTCGGCTACGACGAGACCCTCGCCAGCGCGGGGCTGCGGCAGGCGGCCTCCACGCAGAGCGGCATCGCCTATATCTACATCTTCGCGCCGGTCATTTTGTGCGTCATCACCCTCTTCTTCACGGCGCGCTTCCCCATGGGGCGCGAGGAATTCCAGATCATCCGCCGCGAGATCGCCCGCCGCAAGGGCGAGGACGACAGCATGGCCACGCCCGAGGAGATCGCGGTCTGCGAAAAGGTCACGGGCTTTGCCTACGACAGGCTCTGGGACCGCGAAAACGCGCTGAAGCTCTGAGCTTCGGCGAACAGCAGAAGGCCCCGTCCGGAGTATTCCGGACGGGGCCTTCTGTTTACTCCCCGCGCTTTTTGGCGTCGGCCTCGACGCTCGTGATGTCGTTTCGGATGATCTGAAAGGGCATGGCGGTCACCTCAGAACATGTGATAGGTGCGGATGTACTTCTCCGGCTTCGCGCCGCCTTCCATATAGCGGATCAGGATCTCCGCGCAGGCCCTGCTGTCGCTGTCGGCCCGGTGGTGATCCAGCTCGATACCGAAGCGCTCGCAGAGATCGTTGAGCTTATGGCTGATCCCGGGCAGGAGGCTGCGCCCCATGATCACGGTGCAGACGGCGCGGGCATAGGGCTTCCACTCGATCTCATAGCTCTCCAGGCATTTTCGCAGCACGCCCATATCGAAGCTGGCGTTGTGCGCCACGAGGAGCCCGGAAGAGAGGAGCGGCTCGATGCGCGGCCAGAGCTCCGGAAAGCTCGGCGCGTCGAAGACGGTCTCCTCGTTGATGCCGGTCAGCTTGGTATTGAAGTAGTCGAAGGGCTGCTCGGGGTCGACGAGGGAGTAGAAGCTGTCCGTGACGCGGCCGTCCTCGACGACGCTGATCCCGATGGCGCTCATGCGGTTGTTGTAGTGATTGGGGGTCTCCACGTCAAAGGCCACATAGCGTCTTTTCGCTTCCATGCGCCGCCTCCCTCTTTTGTTTCGTGTTATTTGTCCCCATCCCTGAAGATGTCAAAGACGGAGGGGACCTCCTGCGAGACCGTTATGCGGACCTCGTCTTCGTCCTCGGCGTCCTCCTCATCGTCCGCCTCGCCGTGATGGGCGACGGCAAAGACGATCCCGATCAGCAGAAAGCCCGCGAGCATGGCAATAAGGATCGTGACCAGCTCCATCGTCCGTCACCCGGCCTCGCCCATCCGCTCGCTCAGATCGTGCAGGCTCTTGTCGTGCTGCAGCCGGGAGATCGCCCCGTGCTCCAGAAACAGATCCAGAGTCCGCTTCTGTTTGAGATACAGCTCGTGCTTTTTCTGCGCGGCGCTCAGGCTCTCCCAGGCGCGCTGCGCGAGCTGCTGTTCCTGCAGGTCCATTTTCTTGTCTCCTCTCTCGTTCAGGCCTCCTGCCGCGTCAGCGTCGGCGCGGCCGAGGCGAGGATCTCCGCCGCGGCGGCCGGGTCCGTCAGATAGGGCCGGACCTCCTTTTCGCCGATGATGACCGGCATGCGGTCGTGCGTCGGGCGCATGGAGTCGTTCGCGCCGCGCGTCAGGATCACAAAGCAGAGCTGCCCCTCCGCGAGCGTCCAGAGCCCGCAGAGATACAGCACCGGCAGCGCCTCGGCCGTGAACAGAACCTTCGTCTTCTCCGAGTCCCACTCGTAAAAGCCCGTGGCCGGGAGGACGATGCGGCGCTCCCGGAGGCTTTCGGCAAAGAGCCGCTTCTCCGCCGCGGTCTCGGCGCGGGCGTTGAGCAGGAGCTTGCCGTCCCGAAAGCCCGGAAAGCCGAAGCGCGCGGGCACGGCCAGGATCTTCCCCTCCCGCGCGAGCATGGCCGGGGCCGTGTCGCCGGGGAAGATCTCGCCGGTCTTGTAGCGGCCGGGGTATTTTCGCTCCATCACGCGGATGAGCGCGAGCATTTTGGCGTCATGGCTGTCTTCGCTGAAGCGGTATCTGCCGCACATGGCTGCCCCTCCCCTCCGCGCGGCCGAAAACCGGCCCGCTGTCCGTCCGTATTATAGCCCGTTTCCCCCCGCGGCGCAAGAGCGCCCCGGCTCTTTTGCTCTGCGCCTTTATCGTATCACGCCGTCAGTCCCATAAACCGGACTTTGCGATCCCCGTGACGAAAAAAGCGCAAGGTCCCGAAGCTCTGCGAAAAAAGAGCTTTGGGGCCTTGCGGTCATTCATCTTCCAGCGTCAGAATATTGATCCTTCCGCTGTGCGCGGTGCAGGCGTCGAGGGCGATCACGCCGGGGCCGTAGTAGGGGCTGAAGTCCGCGTCCGGCCCGAACTCGGAGCCCCTGTTTTCATATTTCGCGTGGCCGTAGGAGCAGTTCCAGTGGCCGCAGAGGATCGTCTTCTCCTCCGCGCAGGTCTGCGCCGCGTCCATGCCGTTATACCACCGCGCGCGGCGCCACTCCCCGGGTGTGGCCTCGCGCCAGTCGGCGCGGTAGCGGAAGCTGCCGTCGGGCTCTTTGAGGCCGGGGATCCAGCCGTGGACGAACACATAGCGCGCGGTCTCGTACCAGTCGATCGTGGCCGGGATGATCTGTCGATAATAGGGCGTAGCCTGCGCCGCGGCGGCGAAATCCAGATTGCGGACGAGGGCGAGCGCCGGGTCGAAGCCCGTCAGCCGCAGGGCCGTCCCGTAGGTCCCGTTGCTCCTGTGGTGCCGGACGGGGAGCCCTTCGTCGACCGTGACCAGCTCCTCGAAGAGATCCTCATGGTTCCCGCGGACGAGGATCACGGCATCCTGCTCCAGAAGGGAGAGGAGAAAGCGCTGCATCTCCACGGCTTCCTCCCCGCGGTCGAAGAGATCCCCCAGAATGATGAGCTTGTGCGGCCCGGGATCGTTGAAATACCCCGCCTCATCCAGCGCCTTATGAAATTCGGTATAAAAGCCGTGCACATCGGCGGTGATGTAGTATTTCATAAGCGGTATCTCCAATTACGCTTTTTCGCTCTGGTTATCTGCTTCTTTTTGTTGTCATATTATTCACGATTACACCACTGCTCGATTATGTAGTCGATCAAATACTTGATTTTTGATACATCATAGCTGCCTTCCAGAATATTGGTATTCATGAATTTCCTGGTGTAATCTTCTTTCCGTTGAAGAGAACCCTGATATTTATTTGAAACAGATGAATAATTTGTCCACCGAATAGCGGGTGGAAAATCGACTGAATTAAAATCTAAGAAACACTCAATAGAAACTGCACTACCATTTATGTTTTCTGATGAAACTCCCTGCGGACCAACAGTATCAAATCTCTCAAACTCTTCACAATCAGGAAGCTTGATAACCAACAAATTTGATTGCTTGGGTACCTGTTTTAACTTCTCATACTTTTCTGTTCCTGCACAATCATTATCGAAAATGATAATAGTGTTGTTCAAAACGCCTATCTTTGATAGCCCACAGCAGAAGTTGTAAAGATTTCCAGTGCCTGTAAAAGGGTAATTCTCAGTCATGTCAATAAATAAGAAAAAATCGCTGATCTCTGGATATAGTTTATCAATTGCCTTTTTCAATATCTTCGAATCAGAAGACCCTTCAGTTACAACTATTATTCTCTTTTCAGCTGGTAGTTGTTTGACGATTTCTTCTTTCGTAAACCATCCAGCATCAACCAAGTCAGCGTATGCCCAGAACACATCAAGGTTATTGCTACTTGGATTTTCAGCTAACAATCGGAGCACTACGTACGGGTCCATGTTTTCAAAAAAACATTCTAAATCTGAACTAACCCTTCTAGCATCTCCTTCTGCAGCATCCAAGAGGCGAGAATAGATTTCTTTCTCTGGAATAATGCATCTTCTAACAAACTCACCCAAGTCATAGCCATATTCGCCAAATTCGTATGCAAAGTCGGGTGTATTTATTTTATTAACATCTATTTCTTTTAGTAGTCTTGAGAAACAGTTAAAAGAAAGCGAAACATCGATGCTGTGTAGTGCTGATTCTCTCACAAGCTGATTATACATTTTTTTCACCGCTGGAAGTGTATACCCAAGTAAGTCTAGCCTTTTCTTTATTGAAGATAGGGAGCGCGATAATCCCTCTTTATATTCTGTTATTACGTGAAAATCATTATCCTCGGCTTCATCATCTGCATAAAAATAGGGTACGTCATGTATATCGTCCGTTTTGAATAAGGCGGAATGATCATTGATATAATTGTTTTTCCCCCAATCGATCTCCATTTTCCCCACGCCAAGGCATATCATTGTTCCCATATGTCTTTCTCCAAATAAACAATAGTATTAGAGGTCCAAAACAGATTAATAAAATGGTTGGTCGTTCATAGTAGAATGAAAAACCGGCTTATTAACATCGTATCTAAGCATGACAGATGTTACCACCTCTTCGAACCACAAAGGAGCATATGGGGAAATATATACTTGATTTATTAGTTTCTCTATATCGACTGGGACAGAATTTGCATTTGAATCGGATGAGTAGATTTTCATAACAGCACGTACTTCTCGTTCATATTCAAATGATTTTCTCTTATACCAATATGCTCCATTAATAGAGGAAAAGCGCTTATTGAAATCAATGTATTTTACTTTTCCTATATCGATCCGTGGGTCTTTCCCTAATGCCTCGTAAAGATTCGCAGCTGTAGTTTTAACTGCAACGGCATTCCTGTAGTTTGCTGAATACAGTTTCCACATCGCTTCAGATTCAAATTCATTTTCATGCCAACAACTAATAAATGTGTGTTTGCGATCATATTCTCCACTCATATTGAGTTCTGATAATAATCGTTTTGCATTAACCTCGATTTCGTCTTTTGTCAGATTCTTTGCGTCAACTTCTGGAACTGTAGCAATAGCTTTTCGAAAAAAATCAATGTAGAAATCATCCCATTTGCCTTTTCGGGATACTATACCTTTGGCTCCTTCAAATGGATCATCAAATGAATCTGCCGGAGCAAAAAAGAGGGTTTTACTTGCAATTAACTGTATAAACTTTGCCAAATCGATATATCTCCATAGAGAGCTATTACCATTTGGAGATTCATATTCCTGTGCCGTCCAATGATACCGTACCACTGTCTCGATCATTTCTCCAGCGCAATCATCGCATAACACGGCAGGATTGTTTCCGCGAACATATCCCACATGCGCACACATACCGTCGTGGAATTTCTTTCTACAGTTTGTACATGCCTCTCGGTGCTCGCGATAGAAAATATCGAGTTCTTTTGTATGGCGATGTGTCATCTCTTGCATAATACAGTTCGCTCCTTGAATCAGGCTCTTTCTGCTTACAGTTCCCTCATCACGCTCACGAAGTCATCCAGAATATACGCGCCGTCAATCCCAAAGTTCCGGTTTTTGAACACCATGAAATACTTGCAAGTCATGCCGGTTGCTGTTGCCAGCGACGCCCAGCTGCGCCCCAGCTTTAGCTTGCGCTCGCTGTCGCTGTTGTCACGGTCATCGCCTTTGTACTCGACCAGGACAAGCTTGCCGGATTTGGTCATGATCATAAAGTCCGGATAATGGTTAATGAACCCGTTCAGGACAAAACCTTTGCGTTCTATGATCCGGTGCCACCACTTCACATTGTCCAGAGGAACGATGGCGTCGATCAGATCCTGCTCACCGTTGTTCATGTCATCCTTCTCGGCTTCATACAGAGATTTGGGAATAGAATCGATGATATCGGCCGGCGTGATCACCTGCGGCAGGGCATAGTTTGCCCGACAGACGATCTTGCCGGTATCCAGCCAGCGGAAGAACTGCTGTTCCCGATAGGCGTCTTCCAGCCCCTTGATCTTTTCCGCAATCTTCAACGCATACGTGGGGATCGCCGTCTCCATGGCCGCCAGCTCGTCCTCGGTCATCCCGGCGACAATCCAGTGCACATAGTCCTTGATCTCCGAGGCGGCATAACGATTGTTGCGGTTAATCTGATCGCAGATCATACCGGTGCATCTTTCGATCTTCTGCTCCGGCGGCAGCTTGGCCAGCCGCGCGCGGATATATTCGCTGAGCTCAGAATCCTCGCGGCGGTACTTGGGAACTGCTTCGCCGGTCTCGGCCACATCGACCCGGTACATCTCTCCGGTTGCCAGCTCAAAGGACACTTTCGCGTCCTGCCCGGCCAGCGAAAAGCCCTCGGACAGGTTCTCCGGCGACAGCAGCTCATACTCCTCGCCGAACAGATCCGGGATAGAGTGGAGGAAGAACTGCGGCACACGGAGCGCCGAAGCCTCGGCCGCATACTGCGGCTGCATGGCATTCTGTTTCAGCATATCTCCCAGCTCACCTCCCGTGAATCCGAAATCATTTTCGTTATTCAGAGCATCTGTGTAATTGTCAACGACATCATTCACTACTCGGATCATGTTGGCAATATTGGAAGTGCCTGGGGCCTCGCCTGCCAGGACTGCCTTTACCTCTTCCGGATTGACGTCGCTGAAATCATCGGCGGTCGGTTCGGGATCAAGCGGCAACACCGTCTGCACGCCGGAAGGCGGGACAGGCGTCTGCGGCAGTTCGGCGGCCTCGCCGATCCGGTAGTCCTTCCGACTGAAACCGGCCTTGTTCAAGCCGGAGACGATCTTGTTGATGGTGTCCCGGAAATCTGCCGAGTTTGTCAAGACATAAGATGTATTCAGCAGAGTGGACTTATGCTCCCTGGCGTAGGGCTGGCGAAGAATACGGCCCAGAATCTGCTCCACGTCAACGGTAGAAGTCCGGTTTGCAAGAGACGCCAGAATGTAGGCAAAGGGGCAGTCCCAGCCCTCTTTCAGCGCGTTGACCGTGATGATATAGCGGATCGGGCAGTCGCGGCTCATCAAGTCCTGATTCTTCAGATCGTCCACGTCGGCGGTTTTGACGGCAATCTGCTCCTTGGGGATCCCCATGCCCACCAGCATGGCCTTGATCTTGTCGTATGTATCGCTGCTTTCACCGGTACGCGGCTGCGCCTGGAACAGGACGATGGGGCGAATATAGGCTCCGCCTGCCTCCTCCTCCAGAATGGCGTCCTGTTCAATGCTGCCGCGGAGCTGGATCGCGTCCTGGATCACACTCTGCCGGGTGGTGCGGTTGTAGACCACCACCGGCAGCTTGACCATGTGTTCCTTTTTCAGCTCGCGGGCGTCCACATAGGATATGATGTTGCTGTTGCTTTTCGGGGTAGCCGTCAGATCCAGTACGAAGGACGGATTCAGATTGTTCAGCATCTCCACGCTGAGATCCGATCCGGCGTTGTGGCTTTCATCCACCACGACGACCGGCTCCAAATGCCGCAGCACCTGGATGAGTGCCGTGTCCGGCGTGTCGGCCAGCAGTGCCTCGTCGTCCTTAAAATACTCAGCGAAGCGGAACAGGTTGCCGTTTTCCTGGAAGACCTTGCGGACGTCACGGTTGCGGCTGTTGATGCGCAGCGAGCTGTAGCTCATAATGCAGACGGTCAGCATCTCCCGCACGGTATCCGGCGAGAAGTTCTGCCCGTTGAGCAGCATTTCTTTTGTGTAGACGCCCACGCGTCCGGCGAAGTCCTGATCCAGCCGCTGACGGTAAGGATGGTTCACGTCCGACAGGGTGCGGATCGTCTGCGTCAGGATGGAATCGCTGGGGACGAGCCAGACCACCACCTGCGGTTTGTTGATCGGCATGGCATCGAAGATCCGCCGGATCGAGGCGCAGGCCATAAAGGTCTTGCCGCCGCCCGTTGGCACCTTCATGCAGATATGGGGCACACCGTCGATGGCGTTGTTGTACCGAGGAACGCCACCCACTCCCACGGCAACATCCTTGTCAAACCAATAGGAGCGCCATGCGGAATAGAGATTCGCGTTTCTGTTGACGGAGCTCATATAGGCGGAGAGATCCCGCATGACCTGTTTCTGATAGGTTTTCAGTTCCATGATTCCGCCTCCTTAGAGCTTTGTGATGTCGCGGGGAATCTTCTTGAACGTGATATGATACTTCTCCAGCTCTTCCTCGCTGAGCGTGCAGAGATCGGCGTAGATCACATAGGCGTCGGCCTTGGTTTGGATCGTATGCAGGAACTCCCGGTTCAGCGTGGTGACAGCTTCCCGCTCGTAGTAAAAATAATAGGCGTTGTTTACATGCAGGCCAAGATAATAGGGCTCGTCCGTGTGTGCCTCCGGCAGGCGGCTCTTGGTGTCTGTGAAATAGACATACTCCCGGATCTTGTCCACGCCGACGCTCTCGTTGAGCACATCCCCGATCATCAAGGGCTCGCCCAGCTCATAATAGCTGAAGCTGCCGCCTGTTCCCTCCGTGGCTTGCCGTCCGCTACCATAGCCGGCGATCACGCGCTTGACACGTTCCGCGGTGATGCTGTCGGCATAGTCCATCATCTCCACAAGAATGAACCGGCGATGCCCGCCGTCTGCCTTGTTCATGTTCAGAACCGCATGGGCAGTCGTGCCGGAACCGGCGAAGGAATCGAGAATGACCGAGTCGGGATCGGAAGCAATCTGTAAAATACGCTCGATCAGACGAGGCGGCTTAGGCGTGTCAAATGGTGATTGCCCTCCAAAAATCGCCTTTAAAAGCTTTTTAGCTTCATCTGTATGACCCGCGTCATCATATGGCCAGTAATTCGTTGGGGGCTTACCTGATACATCGTCTAAATAAGTTTTCTTTCGTATTCCGCCCTTTCCACCACTTGTGAAATACAGCGCAGGCCAATGTCCGATTTGGTATCTTTGAACCGCTCTGGGGAAAAGATCTTCCCAGCGCCCTGCTAGCATTATCGCGTTAATCTCTTTGGGCACGGTCTCCGACTGACCGCAAATTGAAACACGTTTTTCGTAATCGTCAATGGGGCGGAGTTCATAAAAAGACCATTCAAGCATGATTCGGAGCATCTGATCTTGCCCATATGTCCAGCATCTTCCGTTGGGGGGATACAGCAAACCTCCAGTTATTGGGTGTTGAATTGCATAAACCATTCCTGGATGTGTAGCTGCGCCAGGAGCGAAGGGATTATCGCTAGCCCACGGCCGCTCATCTCCATCAGGCGAACGATATAATGCATCCATTTCTTCTGTTCGCGCAAGTTTGCTGGGATTCCAAGCGGGCTGCTTGCCGTAACAAAGGATATGCTCGACCTCGTTCACAATTCCTTTGGAGTCATTACGCGTGGAATATGTACGTTGCCATGAAATATTAGATACAAAGCAGTTTGAACCAAAGACCTCATCGCAGATCAGTTTCAGATTCGCGCACTCGACATCATCAATGCTAATGAAAATAACGCCATCATCGGAGAGAAGCCGCTGCAGCAATTTCAGCCGCGGGTACATCATGCACAGCCACTTGTCATGCCGGGAGAGATCCTCACCCTCGGCACCGACCACCTGCCCCAGCCATTTCAGGATGCGGGGATCGTTCACATTGTCGTTGTAGACCCACTTCTCATTGCCGGTGTTGTACGGAGGATCGATATAGATGCACTTGACCCGGCCCTCGTAACGGGGCAGCAAGGACTTCAGCGCGTCCAGATTATCCCCGTGGATGATCATGTTCTCGCTGCCGTTGTCTTCGTCATGCTGTCCGGCCTCATCATAGCTGTACTTCCGCTCCAGCACCCGGTACGGAACATCCAGATGATGATTGATGACTTTATCTTTTCCGATCCATTCAAGCGTCGGCATGGTGTAATTCCTCCGTTTTCCGCTAGTTCCTCTGCATATCACATAAAACGATTTCTTAATTCAACAATGCCTCGATTATATCCGTATCGCTGTCATCTCTATTCGAATTCGCTTCAGGAAGAAGATTTTTCAGTTCCTCTGCTATTTCATCTGGCGTAAACATCGCAGTTGACATTGCAAGTTTCCCGGCAATGATGGGGCTAAACTCAGCTACTTGTTTTTTCGTCAGATTATGCCAAATTGGAAGCAGTTTCTTCCCATTAATACTCTCCAGTTGAAAAAGCCCATCCAATTCCGCTTTCGTCCAGTACTTTCCATCAGCTATATAGTTGGGCGATAGAATTGCGACTCCAAATCTCGATTGGCGAAGGCCATCATCTATTCTCTTTCGCATTGAATCTCCCCATTTTATCTGCGTGGTGTCATACCAAACCTTGACTCCTCGATCTCGGAGCGCTTGAACGAACTCATCTACAAATGATTCTTTATCTTCCCATGCATGAGAGATAAACACATCGTATTCGGGCAATGTATCCGTGTTGCTTTCTAGAATCGTATTAACTGGAATAGCGGCGTTTTCGAGTTCAGCAATTCTCTTTTCATATTCTTGCTGAAGATTGCTAATTCTTCTCTCTTGTGCGCGGCTTTCTTTTTTTCGTTCATTCTGCTCTTCACGCTGAAGTCTTAAGTATGCTTCATTTCGCTTAGTTCGTTTATCGGCAATCTTCTTCTGCAAATCTGCACTTTCATTAGCTGCTTTTCTTGCGGCTTCTTCGTGTCGCTGAATCTCGCTCATTTTACTCCTGATTGTTGCAGGAGATGCAGTTTTACTGATCGAAACCCGTGCAGCCCGACCTTGTTCCTCAGCTGCTTTTTTATCCGCGGCTGCTTTTTTCTTTTCCAAATCCGCTATTTCTTTGTCGAGGCTGTTTACAGTCTTCTGGTATTGTTCAACACTCATTTTTATCCCTCTAATACTATCATTTCTTATTGTATATCTGCCCCCAAGAACATCACATCATAGATCGGGATATAGGTGATCTTGCCGTTTGTTGTGAGCTCGCGGGTGTTGGACAGAACATAGGCCTTCTTTACATGATAATCCTCGTTTTTCACAAAAGCGCTCAGGGCGGCCATGCACTTTTCAACAGAATATGCCCTGAGAAAAATACACATTTCAACATGTCATACGGCGCGGAACCCGTATACCATTTCTATTTTACTCAAAAAGCCGCACAAAGCAAGAGTTTGTACACAACAAAACAGCCGTTTGACGGGCGGCAGGCGGCGGAAGCGGGAAGAACGCGGGATGGCTTTTTGATGCGGGCAGCCTGTACGCACGGGTGGGCCGGAAGGCAGACGACGCCGGGGCTCTTTCGGCGCGGCACGGCGCACGGATCCGCTGCGAAGGCCGCGCGTCTCTCTTTTGCGGCCAAAAAAGAAAGATGACCTGCGCCGAAGGGGGCAGATCATCTTCCTCATGTATGATCGGCACTGTCCGCCGGGCGCTCCTGTTCGTATCGGAAAACCGACGCCGGAGCAGCCGCGGACTTGCCTGTTTTTTTGTCGACCGACGCAGGGCCGGCCTCTCTTCGAAGCCTTCGCCGCTGCGATTTTTCCTCAGTTCGTCTCCTCGTCGATCGACTGACGGTAAAGCTCCATCAGATCGACATTCATCGGGAAACAATTGTTGGCGGCCGCGTAAAGCATGAAGCCGTCACGCAGGAAGCTGCGCATGGACTGGGAAAAATTCTTTTTGCTGTTTTTCATACCGGGTATTTGCTCCTTTCCTGACAGCGCCAAAGCACGGTTTTGATTTCGCTCTTCGTGCCCGGCGTGAGACGTTCAGTCGACCGACGCTTGGATTTTCGGTCGTTCTTTTGTCCCCCTGTCTTGCCCCGTATTATAGCTTTTCGACAAAAACAGTCAAGTGAAATTATGCACAATTACTAAATGCATGCGCATTTTTTTGTGCGCATCTCCAGTGATATGCGGAAGCTAACTTCCTCCCCCGGGCGCCCACAGAAGACAAGATCCTGCAGGTTTTACCGAAAAAAGGCCGTTTTGTGCATTTCATGCTGACATTTTCGCTGCGTGCGCTCTGCCTGCAGCAGCAAAACGGCACGTCGCCGTGCGGCGGGAAGGGTTATAAGATCCTTCGCTTCGCTCAGGATGACAGCGCGCAGCGTCTGGGCTTTTAGGGGATGACAGCACGCGGATCATTCGGTGATGCTTGCGCCGCTGGCGCAAGTGATGCTGTTTGCTTGGCAACCAGTGATGCTTTGCGGCTTTGCCGCAAAGTGATGGGATGTGTTCCGCTTTTCACGCGCGAAGCGCACATCACTTGTGAAGCATACATCACGCTCGCAGAGCGCATCACGTTCCGCGCAGCGGAACACATCATTCAAAAAAGCGCCTTTTGTCAATAGACAAAAGACGCTTTTTTGCTGGCAGCGGGAGAAGGATTCGAACCCTCAGCGCCTTCGGCGCTGCGCGACGCGATTGTAACCATGTGAGGGTTCGAATCCCGTTCGACCCTCTGATAAACAAAAACAGCCCGTCCTTGACAAAACCGAAACGCGGCGCAGCGGAGAGCCGAAGTTGTCGACGAGGCGCGGAGCGACCGCGCCCGTTTTGGTTTTGAAAGGAGGAGCGACGGAATGAGTGAGAGATGACTTTTTGATGCAGGGCATAAAAAAGTCGTCGCGAACGATATGCAGTCCGCGACGACGTGGCAGCGGGAGAAGGATTCGAACCCTCACATACGGAGTCAGAGTCCGCTGTGCT
>CAMHMZ010000015.1 GCA_946186375.1 uncultured Clostridia bacterium | reverse complement strand
CTGAAAACTGACTTCTGAAAACTGAAAACTGACTTCTGAAAACTGAAAACTGACTTCTGAAAACTAAAAAAACCATCCTTGAAAAACTGCATTTTTCAGGGATGGTTTTTTCTCTGTTATTTCGGGATCAAAAGCCAGGCGATCGCGCCCAGCAGGAGCACTGCGCCCGCCGCGGCGGGAAAGATCGTCAGCATGGCGGAGGCCCAGAGGGCGAAGAAGTCGTTCTTTTCGAGCTTCTCCTCGTGATCCTCCTTCACGGGGCGGATCCCCTGCGAAGCGTTGATCTGCTGCTGCGCCTTGCGCGCGCGCTCATACTTGCTGAAGATACCCATGACTCAGTGCTGCAGCTTGTGGTGGCAGGCCACGAAGTGGTTGGGGCTGACCTCCTCCCACTCGGGGACGACGTGGGTGCAGATCTCGGTGCAGTACTTGCAGCGCGTGTGGAACTTGCAGCCCTTCGGCGGGTTGACCGGGCTCGGGATATCGCCCTCGAGCACGATCAGATCCTTCTTCTCCTCCGTCGTGGGGATGGAGTCGAGCAGGGCCTCGGTGTAGGGGTGGACCGGGTTGCGGAAGATCTCCTCCGACTCGGCCAGCTCCACGAGGTTGCCCAGGTACATGACGCCGATGCGGTCGGAGATGTACTTGACGACCGACAGATCGTGCGTGATGAAGAGGTAAGTCAGGTGCTGCTGCTCCTTGAGGTCGGACAGCAGGTTCAAAATCTGGCTCTGGATCGACACGTCCAGCGCGGAGACGGCCTCGTCGCAGACGACGAACTTCGGCCGCACGGCCAGGGAGCGCGCGATGCAGATACGCTGGCGCTGGCCGCCGGAGAACTGGTGCGGGAAGCGGTAGACGAAATAGTCGGCCAGGCCGCACTCGTCCATGACCTTGATGACCTCCGCCTGCATGCGCTCGTCGTTCTTCTTGAAGTACTTGTGCGCGATCAGGCCCTCGCTGATGATGTTGCCGATGGTCATGCGGGGGTTGAGGGAGGAGTAGGGATCCTGGAAGATGTACTGCATCTGGCAGCGCAGCTGACGGGCCTCGTTATAGCTGAGGCGGGCCAGGTCGATGCCCTCGTCGCGCAGCGCTTCGTGCTTCTGGAACTCCTCGTCCCCGGCATGCTGGGCGCGCAGGGCGTCGAGCTGCTCGTCAATGGTGCGGATGGCCGCGCGGTCGCTCTCAAGCGTCTTGTCCCATTCGGCAAGTCTGGCGCCGAATTTGGCCTTCTTCTCCTGGACGGAGGCGTAATTTTTGTCCTCAGCAGTCAGCTTCGACAGCTGGAACTCCGCCTCGTCATAGTCGAGACGGACCGGGCGGCGCTTCTCGATGTGGTCGTGCAGCTGCAGGCAGGCCTGGTAGCGCTCCTTGTAGAGCTTGATGACGGGGCCGAGCTCCTTGACGGACATGAAGCCGCCGACGAGGTTGGCGATGTTCAGATAGGCGTCGTTGGCCGCCTTCTTCGCGCTGGAGAGGTTGTTGGCCAGGTGCAGGCGCTTCTGCTCGTCCGCCGCGTCGTATTCCTTCTGCAGCTGGTCGCGCTTTTCCTGCAGGCCGTGGAGCTTCTTGATATACTTCTCCAGATGGTTATAGGTATCGCTGACATAGCGGGGCGCCAGCTCGTCGAGGGAGGCGCCGTAGTACATGGTGCGGCCGTCGGTCTGGCGGTAGAGCTGCAGGACCGTGCGCCCGAAGGTGGACTTGCCGCAGCCGCTCTCGCCGACAAGGCCGAGGGTCTCGCCTTCGTAGATATCGAGGGAGATGCCGTCGTTGGCCTTGTTGAACAGGCCGTGGCCCACCGGGAAATACTGCTTGAGGTTGGAGATCTTCAGCAGGACCTTCTTATTTTCCGAGCCTTGCATGACGCTCCTCCTTTCTGGCGTAGAAGCAGCGCACCTGCTGCGTGGGGCTGACCTGGATCATCTCCGGCTCCTCCACCTTGCAGCGCTCGGTGCAGTACTTGCAGCGCGGGGCGAATTTGCAGCCCTTCGGCAGCGCCAGCGGGTGCGGCACGGCGCCGGGGATGGCGTCGAGGCGCTCATTGGCGGGCGTCGTCAGGCGCGGGATGGAGATCATCAGGCCCTCGGTGTAGGGGTGGGAGAACTCCGACTGGGTGAAGATCGTCTCCGCCGGGGCCATCTCGACCACCTGGCCGCAGTACATGACGGCCACGTCGTCCGCGATCTGGCGGATAACGCCGAGGTCGTGGGTGATGAACATGACGGAAGTGCCGTGCTCGGCCTTCAGCTCGTTGATAAGCTTGAGGATCTGAGCCTGGATCGTGACGTCCAGCGCCGTGGTGGGCTCGTCCGCGATCAGCAGCTTCGGCTTGCAGGCCAGAGCCATGGCGATCATGACGCGCTGGCGCATGCCGCCGGAGAGCTGGTGCGGATACTGCTTGGCGACGATCTGCGGGTTCGGGATCTTGACGTCGGCCAGCATCTCGACGACCTTCTCGGCCGCCTCCTTCTTGCTCATGCCCTGGTGGATGATGAAGGGCTCGCTGACCTGCTTCTCCACGGTGAAGACCGGGTTGAGGGAGGTCATGGGCTCCTGGAAGATGACGGAGATATCGTTGCCGCGCACGGCGTACATTTCGTTGGCCGTGGCCTTGGTGAGGTCCTTGCCGTCAAAGAGGATCTCGCCGCTGTCGATGTAGCCATTGCCGTCCAGCAGCTGCAGGATGCTCATGGCGGAGACGCTCTTGCCGGAGCCGCTTTCGCCCACGACGCCGAGGGTGCGCCCGGCGTCCACGGAGTAGCTCACACCGTTGACGGCCTTGACGATGCCCTTCTTGGTGCGGAAGAAGGTATGCAGATCTTTTACTTCAAGTAATGCCATCTCTTCCCCTCCTTACTTATCGCGGTCGGACTTCGGGTCCATGACGTCGCGCAGGGTATCGCCGACGATGTTGATGCAGATACAGGTGATGGCCAGGAAGATCGAGGTGAACACCCACTGCCACCAGAAGTTCTTGATGATGGTCAGGTTGTTGGCGCCGTTGAGCATGTTGCCCCAGGTCGGACGCGGGTAGGTGACGCCGAAGCCGAGGTAGCTCAGCGAGGACTCGGTCAGCATGCAGCCGGCGAAGTCCAGCGTCAGAGAGACCAGGATGATGGAGATGATGTTGGGCAGGATGTGCTTGAAGGCGATCACGCCCTCCTTCACGCCCATGGCCTTGGCCGCGGTGACGTATTCGTTCTCTCGGGCCGCCAGCACCTGGCCGCGGACCATACGGGCCAGGCCCGGCCAAGTCAGCACGCCCAGGATCACCATCAGAATGAGGATCTTGTTGTTCTCGCTGATATCCGACTGCGCCATGACGGAGGTCAGGATCAGCGCGAAGGGCAGGAACGGAATGGCCGAGACGATCTCGGTCACACGCATCAGCAGGATGTCGACCTGACCGCCGAAGTAGCCGGAGAGACAGCCGATGATGATGCCGATGAGCGTGGAGATGATGACGGCGACCGCGCCGATGGTCATGGTCATCTTACCGCCCTGAATGATGCGCTGGAAGATGTTCGCACCGTAGCTGTCGGTGCCGAAGAGGTAGCCCTTGAGGCCCCACTTGCCGACGAGCTCGTTGTTGTCGTTGACCGCGTAGCTCTGGAAGGCGCCGGCGTAGATGCGGGTGGTGCCGCTGAGATCCTTGGGCGTCTCGCACTGGTCAAGGACGTTGCCGCCCCAGGAGAGGACGCGTCCCTCGGTGGTCAGGCCCGTGTAGTGGTAGGTACCGGAGCAGAGGGTGACGAAGCGCTCGTTCTCGTGCAGCGCGGGCATCGGGAGGCTGTTGGAGGCAAAGTCGCCGGTGAAGAAGACACTGCCGTCCTCCAGCTCGCCGCAGACGTTGTTGCTTGTGGTGTAGACGGCGATGATCTTGCGGCCCTTGAGGAACTCGCGGGCAGGCAGGGTCTTTTCGCCGATGTTCGCGCGGTACTGGTCGTAGAGGCCGCGCTTGCCGGTGTAGATGCTGTTGCCGTCGGTGATGCCGACGATGTAGTTGAGAGAGAAGTCGATGTCTTCCAGCTGGCGCAGAGCCGTGAAGTTCTCGATGTTCTGGTAGACGTTCTTGTTGCCCCAGAGGTAGTAGCTGCCGTCGTTCATGAGGATCGCCGTGCACTGATAGCCGCAGGTGACCTTCTTGATGTTGGCGACGTCGATGGTGCCGTTGAGGAGCTCATCCGGCTCGGAGAGGATGTTGGGATACTGGGCGGGGTCGAAATAGCCGTACTGGCCGAGCTTGCTGTAGCCCCAGCAGTGGACCTTGCCCTGGTCGTCGATCGCGACGGCGTGGTCGATGCCGGCGGCGACGAATTCGATCTTCGCATCGCGGATCTCCTGGGGGATGTCCTTCAGGTCAACGCCCGTGGTGCCGATCTTCGTGGAGCCCCAGACGTAGACCTTGCCGGCGTTGGAGAGGCCGACGGTGAAGCTGCCGAAGCTGTCGATCATCTTGATGTCGTTCTTCAGCTCGTTGGGAACGCGCATCATGCTCATCGTTGGCGGCACGTTCTTCTGGGTGATCTCGGTGTAGGAGTGGTAGTACTTGGGCATGCACAGCGGGCCGATAAAGGCCAGCAGGAACATGAGGATGACGACGATGATGGCGCCGACGGCGATCTTGCGCTCGAAGAAGCCGCGCATGATCTGCTTGAAGGGAGTGACGATCTCCTCGACGTGCTTCGAGGGATCCTCCTCCATCTCCTTGGCCATGGTGTTGCTGCCGCCGAAGAAGGCGCGCTTGAACCAGCCGCCGATGGTGGCGAAGAAGCCTTTTTTCTTATTCATTCTTCGCACCTCCTTATGCGCTGACGCGGATACGCGGATCGACCAGACCGTAGACAAGGTCGATGATGAGGTTGCCCAGCAGCGACACGAACACGTAGAACATCTGCAGCAGCACGATGACGTCGGAGTCCGCGGTACGCAGCGCCTGGATCATCAGCTTGCCCATGCCGTTGATGCCGAAGACCTGCTCGAACATCAGCGAGCCGCCGAAGATGCCGAGGAACCAGCCGACGACCAGCGTGACGATGGGGATCAGGGCGTTTCGCCAGGCGTGGGAATAGATGACGACCTTCTCGTTGACGCCCTTGGCGCGCGCGGTGCGGATGCAGTCCATGCCCAGCGCGTCGATCATCGAGGCGCGGACGTAACGGGTCATGCCGCCCAGCGAGCAGAAGGTCATGGTGATGAGGGGCAGGGCCATGTAATACATGCGGTCCTTGAACCAGATCCAGCTGCCGGGCGTGTAGTTCGTGCCGGGGGTCTTCATGCCGCTCGGCGGGAACCAGCCCAGCACGGAGCAGAAAATCCATATGAACACGATACAGATCAAAAAAGCCGGCAGACTGTAGCCCAGCAGGGTGAGCACCTGCACGGTCTGGTCAAGCCTGCTCCCCTTTTTCACGGCGAGCTTGATGCCGAGGGGGATCGTGATGCCGAGGGCGAGGATCGTGGCAAAGATGTTGATGAAGATGGTGTTCTTCATCGGCTCCTTGATGACGTTGACCACCTCGTCCTTCAGCTCGTAGGAGTAGCCGAAGTTGCCCTGCAGAAGGCCGTCGTACTTGCCGTAGTAGTTGGGCGCCAGACCGATCCAGCGCAGGTAGCGGACAGCCTGGTTGTCGGTGTCCGTGCCGTAGAGGCGCTGATACTCCTCATAGCGCTGCTGGAAGAAGGCTTCCTTCTCCGCCTCGCTCTTGCCCTTGAGCATGTTCTTCATGGTGACCATGTCGTTGCGCGCGTCGGTGTAGGCGCGGTTGTTGGGGATGAGGTTATATATCAAAAACATGAGGATGGACAGGATCACAAGCACGAGGAGCATGTATCCGATCCTCTTTAAGACGTATTTTCCCATAGTCATTCTCCCGTCTGCCGCCAGAGCGGCGTTTGATTTTCGGGGCGGCGCTCCCGCCCCGCCGTCCGCCGGGAAGCGGACAGCCGTCCTCCGCAGAGCCAAGCTCTTAAACGGAGCGCGGTCGATTCGCCTGTTTTGTGTTCTCTCTCTCTTTTTCCCTCAAAATGTGGGCTTCAGATGTGGAAAGATTTGGTTTGTATAATCCACAAACACAGGATGGGCTTGCGCCCACCCTGTGTTTGCGACAATCGGAGCCGAGGCTCCAAGGGTCAGTGGCTTACTCAGGCAAGCCAGTAGATATCGGCGGCATCCTTGTAGTAGTACTGGCTGTAGTCGTCGTACAGGGACGGGTCGATAGTCATGTTGTAGGCAAAGTCGTACACGGCGGAGTTGAAGCCGGTAGCGAAGTTGAAGCAGGTGTACATCGGGGTGCCGGAGTAGTAGCCGTAAACCTGCTGCTGGTAGAGCTCGTCGAGCATCGGGGCGAAGTCGCCGGTGGTGTTGTACACAGCGAAGCCCGCCTGCTTGATGTTGTCGGCCTCCTGGAAGCCGGTCACGAGCAGCACCGTGAAGGTGTTGTCGACCGTGCCGTACCAGTTGAGGACCAGAGGCATGTAGTAGTCGCCGTCGATCTCCACGGTCTTGTAAGCGCCGTCGACAGACTGGAAGTTCTTGTCGTTCTCGGTGGCATACTCACCCGGGATCTTCTTGTAGCGGACGCCCTCGGTGTACTCGCCGCCCTCGGCGTTGTAGACCCAGCCGCCAGCCTCGAGCACCGCGATGGCGGAGTCGGCGGAGGTGTCGTACGCGTCAAGGAGCATGCCCTGCTCAACAGCAGCCTTGTACATCCAGGAACCGGTGTAGTACGGGCCGTCAACAACGCCGCCGTAGCCGCCGGTGAAGTCCTTCGCGAAGGTGGCGCGATCCATGCAGTAAGCGATGGCCTGACGGACCTCGGTGAACTGCACGGGGCCAAAGTCAGCACGGAAGCCGAGCTTGCCGTAGCCGGCGCGGCTGTAGTGCGTGTAGACAAAGCCGCCGTTGGAGTCGTCAGCAGCCTTGATGGCCTCGTTGGTCTCGTCGCCGCCGGTGATGCCGGCCAGGCAGTCAACGCCGCCGGACAGCAGGTCGCTCAGCTGGGTCTCGGAGATGATCTTCTTGTAGATGATGGTCTCGATCTGGGGCTTGGTGCCTTCGTAGTTGCCCTTAAAGTTCGGGTTGATCTTCAGAGTGGCTTCCTTGGCGGAGGCGTCGTAGCTCTCGACCACGTAGGGGCCGGAGAACGGGTAGTTGGCGGTGGAGTTGTCGTAAGCGGACTCAGCGATGTGCTTGGCGAGCTTGAAGCTGTCGCCGTCCTTCTCGTAGAAGTTGCCGGTGAAGTACACGCCCTCGCCGTCGTCGGCGATGTCAGCATCGGCGCCGAGCCACAGATCCTTGTAGTCGGGGCTGAACGCAGCGTAGGACAGAGCGTAGAAGTACGGATAGTAGTCAGCGCTGACGGTGACGGAGAAGGTGTAGTCGCCCAGCAGGCGCAGGCCGGAGAAGACCTTGCTCACGCCTTCGCCCTCGTTGGTGCCGTCGTAAGCAGCAAACTCGTTGACGCCGACGGTGGACAGGCTCTTGCCGTCGCGGCCCTGAGCCTCAGTGCCGACGGGAGAGGACCAAACCATGGTGCCGTAGAGGTAGTTCTTCGCGGTGATGGGGGAGCCATCGGAGAAGACCAGGTCGTCATAGATCTCGATGGTGTAGGTGGCGGTGCCATCCTCGTTCTCGACGGTCTCGAGGTTCTTCACGACGGTCGGGTTGACAACGTAGCCGCCCTCCTTGGTGGTGACAACGGTCTCGAGGCCGTTGACCATGAAGGAGACGTCGTTATCGGAAGCGCTGGGGGAAGAAGCGGCAAAGGTGGAGAGACGGAGCTTGCCGGACAGGTCGGTGGTGTTGCCCAGGATGAAGGAGTGGTCGTCCTTCTCGCTGCTCCAGTCGATCAGAGCGCGCGCGGGGCCCCAGAACGGGTTGGTGGGGTGCTCGTCGACGCCGATGATCTTGGCGTTGTAGACGTCATAGTACTCGTTGGAGTACAGGGGGATCTCAGGCAGCAGGTAGTTCCAGCGGGTGATGTAGTACTTCCACCAGGCGGCGTAAACGTCGTCCTCGGTCTCGAAGGAGGTGCCTTCGGGATTGGTGTTGTAAACCATCGCCATGGTCAGGAAGTCCAGGCCGAGCTCGTAGCTCTCGCCGTTGACGTTCAGGTAAGCAAGGCCGGTGGAGGCGTCTTCCTCAACGTCAGCGATGGAAGCTTCCTTGCCGAACTGCTCATACAGCGAGGTATAATCCACGCCGTATTCCTTGCCGGCAACGAGCTGAGCGCCGGTGGGCTGATAGCCGGCCGGCTCCTCGGCCGCGGGCTCCTCAGCAGGGGCTTCCGCGGGCTCTTCCGCGGGCGCCTCAGCGGGAGCATCGGCGGGCGCGGGCTCCTCGGCCGCGGGCTGTTCAGCGGGGGCCTGAGTCTGGTTACCGCAGGCAGCCAGAGCGAAGACCATCGCCAGAGCGAGCAGCAGAGCGAGCAGCTTCTTGGTGTTCTTCATCTTTTTTCCTCCTATAAGATTTTTTGATAATATTTGAAAACGGGCGGAGGGCCCGAAATCAAACCGCTGTGTCCGCGAGCCGCGGACGGATATCCGTATGTGTTCTTTTGGTATTTACTCTATTAAACCGCATGAAGAATGCACATCATATTCTACAGCAATTCCCATCATGTGTCAACTGTTTAAATCGACCGAACATCTTTCTCTTGTTTTCGGCTTTTTCGGTCACTTCTTCCCGCCCGGCCGGAGACGGGGCGGCGAGGTCTCTTTTTGCCGATTATCCTACACTGTCCGCAAAAAATCAAGTCTTTCTTGATTGTTCCTCCTCGTTCCCGTCCTCCTTGTTCTCTCCATACAGCGCGGCAGCAAGTCGTTCATTGGCACGCCGCTGCGCGTTTTCATTCACATGACAGTACACGGCGAGGGTAATGGCCGCATTGGAATGCCCCAGCTTTTCTGAAACGCTTGCGATGTCTGCTCCGTAGGCCAGGCTGAGCGTTGCCATCGTGTGACGCAGGGCATGCGGGTGCAGGTGCGGAATACCGCAGCGCTCGCCAAGTTTCCTCATGTATATTGTAAAACAGACCGGCGGCATGAGGCTTCCGTCATCGCGAGTGAAGCAATATTCACTGTGATCCCCCGCTGCAGACTGTTCCCTGTGCCAGTCGCGCATGACCTGCAGTGCCGGAGAGTTGAGATAAATATCCCGGCTCTTCCGACTTTTTGGAGTGCTTACCGTGACGCCCATACCTCCGATATATTGCAGACTGCGGCAGATCGTCACACGACCGGTCGCAAGGTCGACTGCCGACCATTTGAGCGCAACGATCTCACCGGCACGCGCTCCACTGTCGATCGCGAAAAGCACGATCGCACGCCATTTCGGAGGTTCATTGTTCAAGAAGCTCATCAACTGGCGGATCTGCTCCTGTGAATATGCGCAAGCCGGGGAAATGATCTCGTTTTTTCTTGGTTTGGGCCGTTTAAGTCTGGTCATCGGATTGCTGTCCAGCCTTTCATTCTCAAATGCGTTGGCAAAGAAAGAATGGAGAACCGTGTAGTGCTGCAGGATCGTTCGAAAAGCAAGCGGCTTGCCGGTATACCGGTTCAGGCCGTTTGCCTGCAGATCATTAAAATACTCTCTCAGTGAGGACGTGGTAATTTTCTGTATCGGCAGATCGCCGAAGACTTCCGTCGCCTTTTTTAGCTCGCGTCGATAGCTTTGGAGGCTTACCGGCGAGAGCGCTGTCGACTTTTCACGCAGAAAAAGTTCTGTCGCCTGATGAAAACTGAGGCTCGATACAGCGTCAGTCGGCATTGCCCGTCTGGCGCATCGCGGAACAGTGCGGCCTCTTGCTCCTTTGAGGGCAGGCCGAACCTTGTTCCTCTCTGTTCTCGTAGTGTTCATGGGATGCATTCCGGAGAACTGTTATCTCCGTACTCTCCTTTCCAATCTTTTTTGTTTATCAGCGGATGGCCCGCATTTTGTTTTGGCCTGGACAGCGAATCCCGAACCGCCTTCCTATAAAATATTATCAAAATATTTTATAGGAGGAAAAAAGATGAAGAACACCAAGAAGCTGCTCGCTCTGCTGCTCGCTCTGGCGATGGTCTTCGCTCTGGCCGCCTGCGGCAGCCAGGCTCAGGCCCCCGCTGAACAGCCCGCGGCCGAGGAGCCCGCGCCTGCCGAAGCGCCTGCTGAAGCTCCCGCTGAGGCGCCCGCGGAAGAGCCCGCCGAGGCACCGGCGGCTGAGGAGCCGACGAGAAACGAAGTCGACTCTTACAGCCTGCTTTACGCCTTCAACATCACCACGCTGGATTATCTCTATGATAACCACAGCACCAACGGCGACTTTACCGCCAACTTCACCGAAGGTCTTCTCACTCAGGACAACCACGGCATGCTCGTTCCGGGCATGGCCATTGAATGGGAACCCAACGAAGACGCTTCCGAATGGACCTTCACCATCCGCGACGACGCCGTGTGGTCCACCGCTTCCGGCGAAGAGTATGACTATGTCACTGCGGAAGACTTCGTCACCGGCCTGAAGCACGCCGCTGACTCGAAGAGCCTCGTCCTCGGCCTTGTCAAGAACCTGATCAAAGGCCTTGCCGAGTACGCTGACGGCACCGGCTCCTGGGAAGACGTCGGCATCAAGGCTGACGGCAACAAGCTGGTCTACACCCTCACCGGCCCCTGCGGCTACTTCGACGGTCTGACCACCTACAATGTCCTCAGGCCTCTGAACGCTGAATTCCTCGAATCCCAGGGCGAAAACTTCGGCGCTGTTGACCCGGCTTCCATCCTGTACAACGGCTGCTACATCCTCTCCTCTGTCGTTCCCGGCCAGGAAGTCAAGTTCGACGCCAACCCCAACTACTACGACAAGGACAACGTCCATGTCCAGCACGTTACCGTCACCTACACTGACGGTAAGGATCCCATGCAAAACTTCAACATGTTCGTCAATGGCGAAGTTACCACCACGGCCATCCAGCTCGGCCAGCCCGAGATGGTTGCCAAGGCCAACGAGCTGTTCCCGGACAATCAGTTCAAGGGCATGACCACCTCCACGTCCTTCTGGGGCGCCTTCAACTGGGACAGACAGTCCTACGCCCTCTGGACCGACGCCAACAAGAGCACCACGGCCAAGGAGACCGATCAGCAGAAGGCTGACACTCACGCCGCTATCCTCAACAAGAACTTCCGTCTCGGCGTTTATGCCGCCTACTCTGAGAAGGCTTACTACGAAGTGGCTCTTGGCGAGATCGCTGAAGACAGAGCCAGAAACACGCTGACTCCTTACACCTTTGCCACTCTGAGCACCGGTGAGTCCTACGGCTCCCTCGTGACCAAGTACATCGAGCAGGAGAACGAGGCCTTTGCGGGCATCGATCTCAACGACGGCCAGGACGCCTGGTACAATCCTGAAAGAGCAGTCAAGTTCATGGAGCTTGCCAAGGAAGAGCTCGGCGACTCTGTTGCTGAGTGGCCCGTGCACCTCGACATGGTCGAGAACGGAACGGACGAGCAGGCCAAGAACATGGCTCTTGCCATGCAGAAGTCCATTGAGGACGCGATCGGCGATTACGTCAAGATCGACCTCATCTTCCTCGACAACGACGAGCAGGTCAACGACGCGTTCTACACCAACGAGCGCGGCGAAGACAACTCCGTCGACCTGGCCTTTGCTGCTGGCTGGGGCCCGGACTACGGCGATCCTTACACCTACATCCACTGCTTCGATCCCTCTGACGGCGACATGATGCTCTACTCCGGCATCACCCCGCTGATTACCGAGGACACCCAGCGCCCCGAGTCTCAGACTGAGGCTCTGAAGGCGATCGGCCTCGCGGATCTCAAGGAGCTCATGGACAAGGCCAATGCTTCCACCGGCGACGAGAGAATCGATCTCTTTGCTCAGGTTGAGGCCAAGCTGCTTGCCAACGGCATCCTCAGGCCCTTTGCCACCAGAGGCGCCGGCCTCGGTGTTTCCAAGGTCAAGCCCTTCTCCGCCGGCTACGGTCTCTACGGTCAGGCTTCGACCAACGTTGTTCCTTACTTCAAGTACATGGTGGTGTACGATCAGCCCATCACGGCCGATGAGTACTACGCCGCCAAGGAAGCCTGGCTCGCCGGTAACTGATCGCCGGGCATCCTGTGTTCCGGGACATGAGCCCGGATAAGAAATAAGACTATGAGAGCTAGAAGATCTCATTCCTCTAGCTCTCATTTTCCTCAATAGGAGCTGATCCGATGAATAAGGGTTATATCCTTCGGAGACTGGTCAGATCGATCATCTCCGTCCTGATCATCATGCTGATCGTCTTTACGCTGGTCTATGCGCTTGTTCCGCGCAACAGCATCTTTTCCGGCGACGACGGATACCGAAAGCTCGCCGCGAAGCCGGACGACAAGACGGACTATATGTACAATATCTGGGCCAAGCTCGGATATTTGAACTTTGTGCGATCCGCCGATTACTTCCAGACGCTTTATGAAGTCGACTCCCCGGAGATGGCTGAAGCCCTTCAGCCCGGCTCTGAGGCTGCGGAGCAATTCAAGGCGCTGTATGAAGCGGACGGCTATACCGTCGAACAATATACCAAAAGCGGGCGCTATTATGCTTATAAGGACGTTCCCATCATCAAGCACGTCGCGATCTGGTTCTCGAACCTCATCAAGATCGACACTCCGTGGTCCGTGCATGATGAGAACAATCCGGATCTGAAGCGCGGCCTCTCCTTCGGCAGGACCGAATCGGGCGGCGTCGCGCTCATCGGCAGCGGAACGACCCATAAGTATTTGATTTATACCGACAGCCGCTTCCCGTGGCTGCATCAGAACGTGATCAAGCTCACCTTCGGTGATTCCTATCCCACCTATCAGGGCCTTGACGTTATGGCGGTCCTGTTCCAGAGCCAGGGCACCGAAGTCAAACGTCCCGTGACCTATGCCACCGGCCAGGAAGGCGAGTCCGGCATCATCTTTGGTTCGCTTACCTACAAAAGCATCCTCGACCGTATGGACCGGAAGAAATTTGCGGACAATTATGCCACGTTCCAAACGGCTAAGAACCAGCCGTCCATGATCGGTACGTCTTTCATCATCGGCGTCTTTGCCATGCTGCTTTCTTACGGTCTGGGGCTTCCCATCGGGATCCTCATGGCGCGGAAAAAAGACAAGTTTGCCGATAAGCTGGGCATGGTCTACATTATATTTATCATTGCCGTGCCTTCTCTGGCATATATCTACCTGTTCCGGTATCTGGCCACAGCGGCCTTCGACCTGCCGTCCGTGTTCACGACCTACGGCGCGTCGGATATCCGCTCCTGGGTGCTGCCGACCATCTCGCTCGCGCTTCCGTCCATTGCCGGTCTCATGCTCTGGACAAGAAGATACGTTGTGGACCAGATGAGCCAGGACTATGTCAAGTTCGCGAAAGCGAAAGGCCTGAGTCAGAGAGAAATCTTCAACAGGCACATTTTCAAAAACGCGAGCATCCCCATCGCGCAGGGCATCCCGGCCTCTCTCGCTTCGTGCCTTGCCGGTGCGATCATCACCGAATCCATTTACGCCGTTGGTGGTATGGGCAAGATGCTGCCGAACGCGATCCAGCAGCATAACAACGTGATGGTCGTGGCGCTGGCCTTCCTCTTCTCTACCATCTCGGTGCTGTCCGTGCTGGCCGGAGATATCATTCTGACAAAAGTTGATCCGCGTATTTCGCTCACAGAAAAGGCAGGGAGATCATAATGGAAGAGAAGATTTTGGAAAACAAAAGCGATCTCTTCGAGTTTGCTTCCTTTGACAAGAACGAATCCGAACATATTGCCGCGCCGCAGTATTCCTACTGGAAGTCCGTATGGCGCACCTTCATCAAGAACAAGTTTACCGTGGCTATCGCCATTTTGCTGCTGATTCTGATCCTGTTCACGCTGATCCAGCCGATGATCTCCGGATACGATCCGCTGATCGCGCCGAATGTCAACGACCCAGAGATGCGCTTCCTCAAGCCCAGCGCCGAGCATATCTTCGGCACCGACAACGTCGGCAACGAGGTGTTCGACGTCGTCTGGGCCGGCGCCAGAAACTCGATCATCATCAGCTTCGTCTGCACCTTTATCACGATGGTCATCGGCGTCACGGTAGGCGCTATCTGGGGCTTCTCCAAGAAGATGGACAAGTGGATGATCGAGGTCTACAACATCGTGTCCAACGTCCCGTTCCTGCTTCTGGCGATGATCCTCTCCTACGTTCTCGGCGCCGGCATGGGCACCCTGATCTTTGTCATGTGCGTAACCGAATGGGTCTTCGTCGCGTTCTTTATCCGCACGCAGGTCATGATCATTCGCGACAGAGAATATAACCTCGCGTCCAAATGTCTTGGCACGAGCACCTGGACCATGATCAAGAACAACATCCTTCCCTATCTGATCTCGGTCATCATGACTTATGTCGCCAGAATGATCCCGTCCCTCATCTCCTATGAGGTGTTCCTCTCGTACATGGGGCTTGGCCTTGGCGTTACGAAAGCCTCCCTCGGACGAATGATCTCGATCTACACCTCATATATGAACGGATATCCGCATCTGTTCTGGATTCCGGTCACCGTGCTTGCCGTCCTCTCCGTTTCTCTCTACATCGTCGGCCAGAGGCTTGCAGACGCCGCTGACCCGCGCACGCATATGTAAAGGGGGACAACAGGACTATGGACGAAACAAGGAACGTTATCATTTCCGCCAAGGATGTGGAAGTCAAATTCCGCGTTCGTGACAAATACCTCACGGCGATCCGCGGCGTCTCCCTTGATCTCTACGAGGGCGAGACCTTCGCCATCGTGGGCGAGAGCGGCTCGGGCAAATCCGTGTTCACCAAGACCTTTACCGGCATGCTGGAATCCAACGGCACGATCTCGAAGGGCTCCGTCATGTTTCACGGCAAGGACCTGACCAAGCTGAAGACCGACAAGGACTGGGAGGGTATCCGCGGCGCGAAGATCTCTACGATCTTCCAGGACCCCATGACCTCTCTCAACCCTATCCGCACCATCGGCTCTCAGATCACCGAGGTCATTGAGAAGCACCAGGGCATCTCCAAGGCGGAAGCCAAAAAGCAGGCCATCGAAATGATGGAGCGCGTGGGCATCGCCAACGCGGCCGACCGCTTTGACGAATATCCCTTCCAGTATTCCGGCGGTATGCGCCAGCGGATCGTCATCGCGATCGCCCTCGCCTGCCATCCGGAGATCCTGATCTGCGACGAGCCTACCACCGCTCTGGACGTGACCATCCAGGCGCAGATCATCACGCTGATCCGGGATCTGCAGAAGGAGCTTGGCTTTACCACGCTCTACATCACCCACGATCTTGGCGTCGTAGCCAATGTCGCCAATCGTGTGGGCGTCATGTACGGCGGTCAGATCATTGAGTACGGTACGGTCGAAGAGGTCTTCTTCGATCCGCGCCACCCCTATACCTGGGCGCTGCTGTCCTCTCTGCCTCAGCTCGGCATAAAGGGCGAGGAGCTGTTTTACATCACGGGCACGCCGCCTTCTCTGTTCAATGAGATCAAGGGAGACGCGTTTGCGCCACGCAATGAGCATGCCCTTAAGGTCGATTTCGTGCAGGAGCCTCCTTTCTTCAAGGTGAGCGACACCCATTATGCCAAGACCTGGCTGCTGGATCCCCGCGCGCCGAAGCTGGAAAAGCCGGAGGTTATTCAGGACCTGCATGAGAAGATCAAAAAGATGACTGACAAGGGAGGTGCGTTCCATGTCGAATGAAACCGCGGAACGGGAGGTCATTCTCTCCGTCCGGCATGTGAGCATTTCCTTCGACACCGGGCATAAAAAAAAGTTCGTCGCCGTAAAAGACGCAAATTTCGACATCTATAAGGGAGAGACCTTCGCCCTGGTGGGTGAGTCCGGCTCCGGCAAGACCACGCTCGGCCGTGCCATTTTGCGCATCAACCCCTGCAGCGAGGGCGAGATCATTTTTGAGGGCAAGCGCATTTCTGGAAACATCTCCCGTGAGGAGGACCGCAACGTGGTCCGGAATATCCAGATGATCTTCCAGGATCCCGCTGCCTCTCTGAACGAGCGCGCCACCATCGAGTACTGCGTATCCGAAGGCCTGTACAACTTCCATCTGTATGAAAGTGAAGCCGACCGCATCGCCAAGGTTGACAAGGCGCTGCAGGACGTCGGCCTGCTGCCCGAGCACAAGTCCCGCTATCCCCACGAGTTTTCCGGCGGTCAGCGTCAGCGTGTGGGCATCGCCCGCGCCATGATCATGAACCCGAAGTTCATCGTGGCCGATGAGCCCATCTCCGCTCTGGACGTGTCCATCCGCGCGCAGGTGCTGAATCTGATGAACAAGCTGAAGGCCGAAAAAAACCTGACGTATCTGTTCATCGCTCATGACCTGTCTGTCGTCCGCTTCATCGCGGATCGCATCGCGGTCATTCATTTGGGCGAGATCGTGGAGATCGCAGACTCTGAGACGCTGTTTCAGGTTCCGCTTCACCCGTACACCATCTCTCTGCTCTCCTCGGTTCCCATGCCGGATCCGATCGTGGAGAGGACCAGAAAGCACATAGACTACGATCCCAGCAAGCTGGATCAGTCGGGTGCGAAGCGCGAATTGCGGGAGATCCGTCCCGGACACTTTGTGTTCGCCACGGACTCGGAATTCGAGGGCTATGAGGAGAAGCTTCGCAGCATGGAGCAGGAGGCTAAGTAACACGGGCTCCTGTACCGGCTCCGATGAGCTCCTTGTACCCTTCCCACGGGACAATAAAAAATGCGGGAATACTTGTGTGTATTCCCGCATTTTTTATGAAGCAGGGGCGGAAAAGGCCCGCTCAAAACCTGCCGTCTCCCTACCTTGCACGCCCCTTCCCGGCCGGAGCTTTACAAAACTCCGTAAGCCAGGATCATCGCAGCTGCGATATAGACGAGGCCAAGAAAGAGAGGATAGTTGAAGGCACCCTCTCTTTCTTTTTTTCTGTCGCTCATGAAAGCCTCAAAGCTCTGCTGCTCTCCCTTTGACAGCCCCCTTTGAAGGACGAAACGACTTCTGTCGAAGTCCCCGTGGAGGGCAAGCGCATAGAGGATCCCGGCGACGAGGAGCAGCAGGGCAATGATCGTCATGGTATCGGCAAAAACGAGCAGACGATGCGTCTCAGACCGCAGGGCTCGTATAATCGGATACGACAGGGTGACGACCGCATGTGTCAGCAGTCTCCCCGGTTTGATTTTTTTCAGCTTTCTGAACATGATCCAACCTCCGACAATACTTTTGACGCCTTTTGCCGTCCGCTTCTATTGTATCAGAGAAGATTTCTCCCCGTCAACCGGAATCTGGCTTGCATTCAGCGGCTCTTGTGTGATATGGTGGAGAAAAACGCAGAGGAGGCGTCCCCATGAAAGAGGTCACGATGTTTTATCTGGAAAGCTGCGGCTACTGCGACAAGGCGCGGCGCGCGCTGGAGGCGCTGTACGCCGAAGACCCCGGCTATCGCGAGGTGCCGCTGACGCGCATCGAGGAGTCGCAGCAGCCGGAGCTGGCCGATCAGTATGACTACTACGCGGTGCCGAGCTTTTTCGTCGAGGGCGAAAAGCGCTTCGAGGCGCGGCTCTTCATGAGCTACGAGGACATCCTGGACGGCGTGCGGCAGGTGCTCGACTACGCGCGGCAGGACTGAGGCGGTGAAAGCTTAAAAAAGCCTTGCGCTCGGCTGAAGAATGTGATAAAGTGTTTTTCGCTGTGATCGGGAAAATAACGGTCCAGGCGCCCGCAGAGAGTGGAGGTCGTCGGCTGCAAGCCTCCATGGGCCGCCCCGTTTGGTTCGCCCGGGAGCGCCGGCCAATCCCCGGCGGGTGAGATCCGTTATCGTCTCGAGAGAGCGGCCCTGCGGGGCCGAACGTGGGTGGTACCGCGGAAGCGACGGCTTTCGTCCCAGTCTGGGGCGGGAGTCTTTTTTTATTCATAAGGATGGGTGACAAATGAAAGAACTCATGCAGAGGCTGAGAGACGCCTCGATCCAGGCCGTGCTGGCGGCCAACGACGTGGAGGATCTGGAGCAGCTCCGGGTCCGGTATCTGGGCAAAAAGGGCGAGCTGACCGGGATCCTGCGCCAGATGGGCAAGCTCTCGGCCGAGGAGCGGCCCGCGATGGGGCAGCTGGCCAACCAGCTGCGCGGCGACATCGAGACCGCCATCGAGGCCCGGCGCAAGGAGCTCACCGCCGCGATGCTCGAAAAGAAGCTGGAGCTCGAGACCGTGGACGTGACCCTGCCCGGCGAGACGGGGCGGCTCGGCCACAAGCACCCGATGTACAACGTGCTCGACCAGATCAAGGACATCTTCATCGGCATGGGCTTCGAGATCGTCGACGGCCCGGAGGTGGAGCTGGCCGACTACAACTTCACCAAGCTCAACATCGACGAGGGGCATCCCTCCCGCGAATGGACGGATACCTTCTATTTCAATCAGGACAGCAGCGTGCTGCTGCGCACGCAGACCTCGCCCATGCAGATCCACGCCATGGAGACGCGGCCCCTGCCCATCCGCATCATCGCGCCGGGCCGGGTGTACCGCAAGGACGAGGTGGACGCCACGCACAGCCCCATGTTCCACCAGATCGAGGGCATGGTCATCGACAAGGGCGTCACCATGGCCGACCTCAAGGCCACGCTGAACCTTGTCGTGGAGAAGATCTACGGCAAGGGCACGGTCACGCGCTTCCGTCCGCACCACTTCCCCTTCACCGAGCCGAGCTGCGAGCTGGACATCCAGTGCCACAAGTGCGGCGGCAAGGGCTGCCCCACCTGCAAGGGCGAGGGCTGGATCGAGGTGCTGGGCGCCGGCATGGTGCACCCCAAGGTGCTGGCCGGCTGCGGCATCGACCCGGAGGTCTACTCCGGCTGGGCCTTCGGCATGGGCCTCGAGCGCCTCGCGATGGGCGAATACAAGATCACCGACCTGCGGCTGATCTTCGAGAACGACGAACGCTTCCTGAGGCAGTTCTGACGATCCGACGGGCCGATCAGGGGATCGGCCCCTACAGGAAAGCCGTAGGGGGCGATGCCTTCATCGCCCCGCGAAAGAGGAAAGGTGAACAAAATGAAACTATCCAGAAAATGGCTGAATGAATTTGTGGATCTGCCGCTCGACGAGGTCGACGACAGAGCCTTTGACGAGGCGATGACCGTCTCCGGCTCCAAGGTGGAGGTCACGGAGGATCTGAGCCGCGAGATGCAGGGCGTGAAGGTCTGCCGGATCACCGCGCTCAAAAAGCACCCGGACTCCGATCACATGTGGATCGCGCAGGCCGACGCGGGCGACAAAACCGTTCAGATCGTCACGGGCGCCTGGAACGTGCACGTGGGCGACCTTGTGCCCGCCGCGCTCGACGGCGCGGTGCTCCCCGGCGGCAAGACCATCGCCGCGGGCAAGCTGCGCGGCGAGACGAGCGAGGGCATGTTCTGCTCGCTCAAGGAGCTGGAGCTGACGACGCACGACTTCCCTTACGCGGAGATCACGGCCGCGGCGATCCTGGGCGACTACAAGCCCCTCGACCCGCTCAAGCCCTCGATCTCTCCGGCCATCGCTCCGGGAGACCGCATTTTCGGCAAGGTGATCGCCGCGCGCGTCACCGGCGTGGCCAATGCCGGCGTCAACCGCTGGCGCGTCGCGCTCGAGCCCGAGGCTGTGTGCGAAACGGCCTGCCAGAACCTCCATGAGGGCGACCTTGTCGCCTATGACACGGCGAAGGGCAGCATCTGCACGCTCGCGGACCTGCACGCCGAGCAGAAGGAATTCCCCCACTGCATCCCCGACGGCATCTTTATCCTGCACGAGGACTGCCGCCCTGGCGACGACATGGCCGTGCTGCTCGGGCGCGACGACCACGTGGTCGAATTCGAGATCACGCCGAACCGGCCCGACTGCCTGTGCGTGATCGGTCTGGCGCGCGAGGCCGCCGCCACCTTCGGCAGGGAGCTGAAGCTCCACGAGCCCGTGGTGAAGGCCGCGGCGGGCGGCAACGTGAACGACCTGGCGAAGATCGTGATCGAGGAGCCGGAGCTCTGCCCGCGCTACACCGCGCGCATGGTAAAAAACGTGAAGATCGCTCCCTCCCCCGCCTGGATGTGCGAGCGGCTGCGCAACGCCGGCATGCGCCCGATCAACAATCTCGTCGATATCACGAACTACGTCATGCTTGAGTACGGTCAGCCCATGCACGCCTTCGACTTCTCCTGCGTGGGCGAGGGCGAGATCCACGTGCGTCTGGCCCGCGAGGGTGAGAGCATCCGCACGCTCGACGGCACGGAGCGTAAGCTCACGCCGAGCATGCTGTGCATCTGCGACAAGGAAAAGCCCGTCGCCGTGGCCGGCGTCATGGGCGGCGAGAACAGCGAGATCGTGGGCGACACGGCCATGGTGCTCTTCGAAAGCGCCAACTTCAACGGCCCCTCCGTGCGCCGCACGGCCACGGCCCTCGGCATGCGCACCGACGCCTCCTCCCGCTTCGAGAAGGGGCTGGACGTGGCCGGGACGATGAAGGCCGTGGACCGCGCCTGCGAGCTGGTGGAGCTCCTCGGCGCGGGCGAGGTGATGGACGGCGTGATCGACATGCTGCCGAAGCCCATCGAGCCGAAGACCGTCAAGCTCGAGCCGGAGAAGATCAACGCCCTGCTCGGCACCGACATCGACGAGCCGACCATGCGCTCTATCCTTCTCAAGCTCGGCTTCACCCTCGACGGCGACGTCATCGGCGTGCCCTCCTGGCGCGGCGACGTGGAGCACTACTCCGACATCGCCGAGGAGGTCGCCCGCTTCTACGGCTACAACGAGATCCCCGTCCGCTTCACGGGCGCGCTGAGCACCGCCGGCGGCTTCAGCCCGCTGCAGCAGTTCGAGCGCGAGCTGGGGCAGACCTGCCGCAGCCTGGGTCTGGACGAGATCATCACCTATTCCTTCATCAGCCCCTCCTACTACGACAAGATCGGCTGGGCCAAGGACGATCCGCGCCGCGACAGCCTGCGCATCCTCAACCCCCTCGGCGAGGACACGAGCATCATGCGCACGACGGTGCTGCCCTCCATGCTGGAGATCCTCACCCGCAACTACAACGTCCGCAACCGCGAGGCCTGGCTGTATGAGATCGGCAAGATCTATCTCAAAAAGCCCGACGGCACCGCCGAGGAGCCGAAGGTGCTCTCGCTCGGCGCCTTCGGGCCGAAGCTGGACTTCTTCCGGCTCAAGGGCTGGGTCGAGGAGATCTTCGCGGCCATGGCGCTCGGCCGCCCCGAATTCGAGGCTGAAAGCGGCAACCCCTCCTACCACCCCGGCCGCTGCGCCCGCGTGTACGTGGGCAAGCAGCTCGTGGGCGTGCTGGGGCAGATCCATCCGCAGGTGGCGAAGAACTACGGCGTGGACACCGAGCTCTACTGCGCGGAGCTGAGCTTCGAGGCGCTCTGGGCGCTCAAGGGCGGCACGCCCGTCTTCCGCCCGCTGCCGCGCTTCCCGGCCGTCACGCGCGACATCGCCGTCGTCTGCGATCTGCGCACGCCGGTGGGCGAGCTGGCCCGGTGCATCCGCGAGAGCGGCGGGAAATACCTCGAGGAGCTGGCGCTGTTCGACGTCTACGCCGGGGAGCGCGTCGCCGCCGGGAAGAAGAGCGTCGCCTTCTCGCTGACCATGCGCGCCGAGGATCAGACCCTCACAGACGAGCACGCGGAGGAGACCCTGAGCGCGATCCTCGCTGCGCTCGCCGAGCGTTTCGGCGCCGTGATCCGCTGAGAGCGAAAATCTTTACGGATTTTTAAAGGCTTTTTCGGGTTTTCTTCGCTTTTTCGACTTTACTTGACGGCAAAATCTGTTATAATAAGGTCATCCAAACGGAAGGAGGGAACCCCATGGAGGAAACCACAAGAAAATTTACCGCGCTGGACAGCAAGGCCGAGATGAGGGAGATCCTGTCCTCCGTGTATAACTCACTGATGGTCAAGGGCTATAACCCCATCAATCAGATCGTGGGTTATATCCTGTCGGAGGACCCGACCTACATCACCAACTACAACTCCGCGCGCACGCTCATCACCCGCATCGACCGGGACGAGCTGATGCAGGAGCTGGTGCGGACCTACCTCGAAAAGAAATAGGCCCCGGCCGAAAAAAACCGATCCCCCGGCACGCTGTGCCGGGGGATCTTCTTGTATGGATGGGGTTTATTTGGAGTTGCCGAAGAGGCCGCGGATGATGCTGGTGGCGCCGGAGCGGATGACGCTGCGCAGCGCGTTGGACGCGGCGCGCTTGGCGATGGTGCCGGCGGAGCTGGTCTTGCCGCCGGTGACGGCGTTGACCACGTTGGTGGTCACGGAGCTGGCCACACTGCTGGCGGCGTTCGTGGCGGCGCGCTCGAAGATCTTTTTCTTCTTGGCGGCCTCACGCTCGGCCTCCTTCTCGGCGCGGGCGGCCTCCTTGGCGGCGGCCTTCTCGGCGGCGATGGCCTCACGCTCGGCGGCCTTCTGCGCGGCGGCTGCTTCCTTGGCCGCGGCCTTCTCAGCGGCGATGGCCTCCTTCTCCGCGGCCTTGGCCGCGGCGGCTGCCTCCGCCTCCTCCTGTCTGAGCCGCTCGAGCTCTTCATTGGCCTTGACCAGGATCTCATACGCCGACTCGCGGTCGACGCCCTGGCGGTATTTGAGCTCGAATTCGTCCGCGGCGATGAGCGCGTTCACGGCGCCCTCCTCGGCCGCGCCCATCAGGCTCTGCGGCGGCAGGATGTTGGCCCTCTCAACGATGCTGGGCACGCCGTAGTCGTCCAGGAAGCTCACGAGCGCTTCGCCGACGCCGAGCTCCATCAGCACGCTTTCGGAGTCGAAGGCCTCGTTGACGCGGAAGGCCTTGGCCGCGGCGCGCACGGCCTTCATCTCGGCCGGGGTGTAAGCGCGCAGGGCGTGCTGTACGCGGTTGGACAGCTGCGCCAGCACAGCGTCGGGGATGTCCGAGGGGCTCTGGCTGATGAAATACACGCCCACGCCCTTGGAGCGGATGAGCTTGATGACCTGCTCGAGCTTCATGACGAGGGCCTTGTTGGCGTCTTTGAAGAGGAGATGCGCCTCGTCGAAGAAGAAGACCATGCGGGGCTTGTCGAGATCGCCGACCTCGGGCAGCTTCTCATAGAGCTCGGTCAGCATCCAGAGGAGGAAGGTGGAGTAGACCAGCGGGCTCTGGATCAGGCGGCGGCTGGAGAGGATGTTGATGTAGCCGCGCCCCTCGGCGTCCGTGCGAATCCAGTCGCGGATATCGAGCGCGGGCTCGCCGAAGAAGAGCTCGCCGCCCTCGGCCTCGAAGGCCAGGAGCGCGCGCTGGATGGCGCCGACGCTGGCGGCGGAGACGTTGCCGTAGAGCGTGGTGTACTCGCCGCGGTTGTCGCCCACGTACTGGAGCATGGCGCGCAGGTCCTTCAGATCCAGCAGCAGCAGGCCGTTGTCGTCGGCCACGCGGAAGACGATGTTCAGAACGCCCGTCTGGATCTCCGTCAGCCCGAGCAGACGGCCCAGCAGGGTCGGGCCCATCTCGCTGACCGTGACGCGCACGGGGTGGCCGGTCTCGCCGAAGATGTCCCAGAAGCGGGTGGGATAGGCCTTGTAGGAGAAGCCCTCGAGGCCGAAGCGCTCGATGCGCGCGCGCATATCCTCGGTGTCGGCGCCGGGACGGCACATGCCGCTCAGATCGCCCTTGACGTCGGCGAGGAACACCGGCACGCCCAGATCGGAAAAGCCCTCGGCCAGGACCTTCATGGTGACGGTCTTGCCGGTGCCGGTCGCGCCGGCGATGAGGCCGTGGCGGTTAGCCATGCGCGGCAGAAGATACAGCTTTTTCTCGGATCTCGCGATCCAGAGTTTTTGTTCGGAAAGCATAAGGGATCCCTCCTATATTTATCTGATGCTATCATAGCACAGTTTTTTTCCGGGCACAATATGATGTGCCGCGATTTTTTTGCGGGAAAGCGCGCCGCCTCTCCGACACGCGCGGAGATTTGCTTATTGAGTTGCCGGCCGAATTGTGTTATTCTTAAAATATCTTGAAGATCTTCTAATAAATTAGGGTAACGATGATTAAATCGGCAAGAGCGGATCCCGAGAAAATTTGTGTTCTGATGATGGCACTTTTTTGCAGGAATACTTTGTGTATTTCAAGAAAAAGTGGCGAAATCAGGGCGCAAATTTTCCGGGAGGCGCCGTAGGCGATTTGATCAGCGTTTACTTAGCCTTAAAGAAAGAGAGGGGGGCTGGCTTTGAAGCAGCGCGTCACCTCCGCGATCGTTCTGCTCGCTGTCACCTTCGGCTGTATTCTGCTCTCCGAGCCCACGCGCGTCCTGTTTTTCGCCGTGGCGGGGCTGCTGTGCAGCTATGAGCTGAGCCGCAACCTGGAAAAGCTGGAGATCTACTGCTGCGCCTGGGTCATGTATACCCACGTCATCCTGCAGGCCGTGCTGGCGCTGCTGCATGCCGAGGCCGTGTTCTGCATCGCCGGATTGTCGCTGGCGATCTATCTGGCCATGTTCTCCGGGATCCTGCACAAAAAGGTCTCCGGCCCGGGCGCTTTTTACACGGTGTCGGGCGTGGCCTATCCGGGCTTTCTGTTCGTGCTGCTCATGCGCATCAGCGTCACGCCCCTCTGGCGGGAGACGCTGCTGATGGCCGCGGCGGCCACCTGGGTTTGCGACAGCTTCGCGCTCTTCGGCGGCATGCGCTTCGGCAAGCACAAGATCGCGCCCCTCGTCTCCCCCCATAAAACCGTGGAGGGCTGCGTCTGCGGGGCGCTCTCCTCGCTCGTCGTCGGCTTTGTCATGTCCTTTATTTTCCGGGACTATCCTCTCTGGGTGTGCCTCGTGACCGCCTTCGTCTCCTCCTCGCTTGGGCAGATCGGCGATCTGGCCGAGTCGCTCGTCAAGCGGATGATTGGCGTCAAGGATTTTTCCAACCTCATCCCCGGCCACGGCGGCATGTTCGACCGGGCCGACAGCCTGCTCTTCTCCATCCCGACGGCCTACCTCTGCCTTCACCTCGCGCAGAGATTTTTATAAAAATTGCATTTTTTAAATAATAACAGAATGAGGAGTCAGGAAAAAGGACGTCTCCCGTCCCCATTCCTCACTCCTCATTCCTCATTTCAACATTTCGAATTGGTAAAGGAGCTTTCATGGATCATTCTCCCCTCCCCTCGACCCCCGCGCTGCTGATCGTCAATCCCGTCTCCGGCCAGAAGCGCGTGCTGCGCTATCTGCCCGAGCTCGTGCGAACGCTGATGGACGGCGGCTATCTCGTCACCGTCGCCGTGACAGGTCGGCGCGGCGAGGCAGCCGAGCTGGCCGAGGCGCTCGGCGGCCGCTATGCCCTCGTCTGCTGCGCCGGGGGCGACGGAACGCTTAACGAAACGCTGACGGGCTTGGCTCGCGCGGGACACCGCGTGCCGCTGGGCTATATCCCCTGCGGCAGCACCAACGATTTTGCCGCCTCGCACGGTCTGTCATCGGATGTGGCGGAGGCGGCCGCCGCCATCGTCTCCGGGCGCAGCGTTCGCTACGACGTCGGGCGTTTCGGGCAGCACTATTTTTCCTACGTCGCGGCCTTCGGCGCCTTCTCCTGGCTCAGCTACACCACCGACCAGAATGCCAAGAACCTCCTGGGCCACACCGCCTATATCCTCGACGGCATCAAGGATCTGCCGAAGGTCAAGCCCTATCACGTGCGTCTGACGGCCGACGGCGTGACGCACGAGGGGGACTATCTCTTCGGCGCCGTGTGCAATACGCTCTCCATCGCCGGGACGCTGACGCTGCCCGAGGCGGAGGTCGACACCTGCGACGGCGTGTTCGAGGTGCTGCTGGTGCGCGAGCCGAAGACCCTGCCGGAGCTGCAGGAGCTCGTGCGCGGCCTTCTGACGCAGGACTATTCCTCTCCCCTGCTGGAGTTTTTCCATGCGCGAGAGCTCCGGGCCGAGTCGCCGGCCGACATGGACTGGACCGTGGACGGGGAGTTCCCCGGTCATTACGACACCGTGGACATCAGCCCCCTGCCCGGCTTCCTCGAGCTGCGCGGCTGAGGAAGAGAGTTTTTAAGTAAACGCTGATCAATTCGCCTTTGGCATCTTGCCGAATGAATCGTCGTTTACTTAGTATTTAGGCAGTTTGTCAGTGAATGAGGAGCGAGGAATCAGGAATTGGCGGCGTCCGCCAAATGCGCGAGAAAGGAATGTTTCCTTTTATTCTTCACTCCTCATTCCTCATTCCTCACTCCTCACTCCTCACTCCTCACTCCTCATTCCTCACTCCTCACTCCTCATTCCTCACTCCTCACTCCTCATTCCTCACTGTTTTCAACTCCCGTTTCGCTTTCAGAAAACTGAATAGTCCCGCTGCGGAAAGTATTGAGAAGCGCGCGGGAGCGTGGTATAATACGGTCTGCCGGACGCGCGCGGCGCGGCGGCGACACTGGACGCTTCAAGGAGATGCAGATAGATGAAACTTGGGATCGTGGGTCTGCCGAACGTCGGCAAGACAACGCTTTTTAACGCCCTCACCGGCCAGAAGGCCGAGACCAGCAGCTATTCCAACGCTTCCGCCAAGCCCAATGTGGGCACGGCCAAGGTGCCGGACGAGCGGCTCGACTGGCTGGCTGAGTATTACCACCCGAAGAAATACACCCCCGCCACGATCGACTTTGTGGACGTCGCGGGCGTCAGCGCCGGCGGCGGCAAGGGCAATGAGGTCTTTCAGGCCATCCGGCAGGTGGACGCGCTGGTGGAGGTCGTGCGCTGCTTCGACAACGACGACGTCTTCCTCGAAAAGGCCGACGCCGTGCGCGACGCGGAGAGCTTCGAGCTGGAGCTCATCCTCGCCGATCTCGAGATCGTGGAGCGCCGTCTGGAGCGCGCGAAGAAAAACGCCAAGGGCGGCGACAAGAAGTATAAGCGCGAGGCGGAGATGTGCGAGGCGCTTATCGCCCACCTCGAGGCCGAAAAGCCCGCGCGCGACTTCGACTTCACCGAGGAGGATCAGGACATCCTCGCTGACGGCGGACTGCTGACCGTCAAGCCCGTCATCTACGCGGCCAACCTCGACGAGGAGGGCATGGCCCACTACGCCGAAAACGTCCATTTCAAGGCGCTGACGGACTACGCCGCCAAAAGCGGCGCGGCGGTGCTGCCCGTGGCGGCCAAGTTTGAGGAGGATCTGGCCGAGCTCGACGCCGAGGAGGCGCAGATGTTCATGGAGGATCTGGGCATCACCGAGCGCGGACTGGACCGGCTCATCCGCACGAGCTACGATCTTCTGGGCTATATCTCCTTCCTCACCGCGGGCGAGGATGACGTACACGCCTGGACCATTGTGCGCGGCACCAGGGCGCCGAAGGCCGCCGGCAAGGTGCACACCGATATCGAGCGCGGCTTCATCCGCGCCGAGATCGTCGCCTTTGAGGATCTCAAGGCCTGCGGCAGCATGGCGGCTGCCAAGGAAAAGGGCCTCTTCCGTCTGGAGGGCAAGGATTACGTCATGCAGGACGGAGACGTGACCAATTTCCGCTTCAACATCTGATTTTTCCTTGACTTTGCAGGGGGCGTATGATACGATATCCTCCGTTAAAAGGGAGTAGCTTGCGCGCTTTATGCGCGTTGGCGCGTCGTCATCGCGGCCGTAAGGCTCGGCGCGCCGGATACGAAAGTATTTTGCAAGACTTTTACAGCCGCTGCTGTAGAAGTCTTGTTTTTTTGTGGAGTGATGGATATGAAATTCTACTGTGAAGAAAAGGAAGCCGCCTTAAGCGAGCTTTCCACCAGCGCCGAGGGCCTCAGCTCCGAGGAGGCCGCCCGCCGTCTGGAGGCAAACGGGCGCAACCGTCTGGCCGACGCGCCGGGCAAGAGCCTCATCCGCCGCTTCTTCGAGCAGATGGCCGACCCCATGATCATCATCCTGCTCGTGGCCGCGGCCATCAGCGGCGTGCTGGCCGTCGTGCAGAACGACAGCTTTGCCGACGTGATCATCATCCTGGCCGTCGTCATCGTCAACGCGGTGCTGGGCGTGTACCAGGAGAACAAGGCCGAGAAGGCCATCGAGGCCCTGCAGGAGATGTCCGCCGCCACCAGCAAGGTGCTGCGCGACGGCAAGATCGTCATCGTCAAGAGCGAGGAGCTCGTCGTGGGCGACGTGGTGCTGCTCGAGGCGGGCGACGCCGTGCCCGCCGACGGCCGTCTGCTGCAGAGCGCCAGCCTCAAGATTGAGGAGGCCGCGCTGACGGGCGAGTCCGTCCCCGTCAGCAAGTTCATCGAGCTGATCAATCTCGCCGACGGGGCCAAGGACGTGCCCCTGGGCGACCGCAAGAACATGGTCTACATGGGCAGCACCGTGGCCTACGGGCGCGGCACCGCCGTCATCACGGCCACCGGCATGGACACCGAGATGGGCAAGATCGCCGGGGCCCTGGCCGAGGCCGAGGACGGACAGACCCCGCTGCAGATCAAGCTCGGGCAGCTGAGCAAGGTGCTGACCTGGCTCGTGCTGGGCATCTGCGTGCTGGTCTTCGCGGTGCAGCTGCTGCGCGCCGGAAGCCTCAACTTCGAGCTCGTGCTCGACTCCTTCATGATCGCCGTCTCCCTGGCCGTGGCCGCCATCCCGGAGGGCCTCGTCGCGGTCGTCACCGTGGTGCTGTCGATCGGCGTGACCAACATGTCCAAACGCAACGCCATCATCCGGCGGCTCACCGCCGTGGAGACTCTGGGCTGCGCGCAGATCATCTGCTCGGACAAGACCGGCACCCTCACCCAGAACAAGATGACCGTCGTCGATTACTTCGGCGAGGACGAGAAGCGCGCGGCGGCAGGCATGGCCCTCTGCTGCGACGCGGAGCTGAACGAGGACGGAACGGTCACCGGCGAACCGACCGAGGCGGCGCTCGTCGTCTGGGCCAACAAGCTCGGCCTCGACAAGCCCAGCCTCAAGGCGAAAAACCTCCGCTGCGGCGAGGCGCCCTTCGACTCCGGGCGCAAGATGATGTCCACCGTCCATCTGAACGAGGCGGGCTGCGTGCAGTACACCAAGGGCGCGCCCGACGTGGTCATCGGCCGCTGCACGCATTATCTCAAAAACGGCGAGGCCGTCCCCATGACCGAGGCCTACCGCGCCGAGATCATGGCCGCCAACAAGGCCATGGCCGACCGCGCGTTGCGCGTGCTGGCCGTGGCGGAGCGCAGCTGGAACGGCGAGCCGAAGAGCTATGAGCCGGAAGACCTCGAGAAGGAGCTCTGCTTCACCGGTCTCTGCGGCATGATCGACCCCGTGCGCCCCGAGGTGCGCGACGCGATCGTGCAGTGCCGCCGCGCGGGCATCCGCCCCATCATGATCACCGGCGACCACGTGGACACCGCCGTCGCCATCGCCAGGGAGCTCGGCATCCTCTCCGAGGGCGCGAAGGCCGTCACCGGCTCGCAGCTCGACGCCATGGACGACGAGACCTTCGAGCGTGAATACCAGAATATCAGCGTTTACGCCCGCGTGCAGCCCGAGCACAAGACGAGGATCGTCAACGCCTGGCGCAAGGGCGGCTGCGTCACCGCCATGACCGGCGACGGCGTGAACGACGCGCCGAGCATCAAGTCCGCCGACATTGGCGTGGGCATGGGCATCACCGGCACGGACGTCACCAAAAACGTGGCCGACATGGTGCTGGCCGACGACAACTTCGCCACCATCGTCGGCGCCGTCGAGGAAGGCCGCCGCATCTACGACAACATCCGCAAGGCCATCCAGTTCCTGCTCGGCTCGAACATGAGCGAGGTGCTCAGCATCTTCGCGGCCACGCTCATGGGCTTTACGATCCTCAAGCCCGTGCACCTTCTCTGGATCAACCTTGTCACCGACTGCTTCCCGGCGCTGGCCCTCGGCGTGGAAAAGGCTGAGCCGGACGTCATGGACCGCAAACCCCGCGAGGCCACGGCCGGCATCTTCGCCGGCGGCATGGGCTTCGACGTGGTCTACCAGGGTCTCCTCGTGACGCTGCTCGTCCTCTTCTCCTACCTTGTCGGCTGCCGCTTCACGAGCGGCGTCTGGGCCTTTGCCAACAGCGCCGACGGCATGACCATGGCCTTTTTGACCATGTCCATGGCGGAGATCTTCCACAGCTTCAACATGCGCTCCCAGCGCAGCAGCATCTTTGCCCTCGGCGGGTTCAACTGGTTCCTGATCGGTGCGGCGGTCGCCTCGCTGATCGCGACCACCGTCGTGTGCGAGATCCCCTTCCTGGCCGCGGCCTTCGGCTTCACCCGCGTGGGCTTCACCGAGTACGCCATCGCCATCGGCCTCGGTGCCTGCGTCATCCCCGTCGTTGAGCTTGTCAAGCTCATCCAGCGCGCCAGCGCGAAAAACAAATCATGATACTGAACTCTCTTATCAGATTTCATACTATTATCTGATAAGAAGTAGACAAAGATTTGCGAGATGGATTTGTGTCAGGCGAGGCATCGTCCGCAGGGAATCCTTTTTGGATTGCCAAGGACGATAACGAAGCATGACGTAAATCCAGCCGCAAAGATTGTCTGCTTTCTATCAGATAATAGTATCCGTATCAGCATACGAAAACAGGGGCTGTTCACTTTGAACAGCCCCTGTTTGCTATTTTCTTGTTTACTGCACGCTCGCCTGATACTCCTTGATGGCCTCGAGGACGGCGTCGGGGTCCAGGCCGTGGACGGCGCAGGCCTCCTCCAGCGACTCGCCGATCGAGGAGGGGCAGCCGACACAGTGCATGCCGCACTGCATCAGAATATAGGCAATGCCCATATCCTGCTCCAGCATTTCTCCGATCAGGGTCTCTTTCGTGATCTCCATGGGTCTCCTCCTTTCCCGGGTTCATTTCCCTACTATTATAACAGGAATTAGACGTTTGACAAGAGGGATTTTTTCGCGCGGGAGATTTTGATTTCCCGTCCGCCTTCGCGCTCTTTTGCACAAGATATGGGGTATAGTCTGACCGAAAGCACAAGATAAGGAGGTCTGCTATGCAAGCTTTACGAAGCCGCCCCGGCGTCCGGCGGGGCGGGATCCTCTATCTGCGCCCGGACGACATCGCGCCGAGCCCCGTCCAGCCGCGGCGCTATTTTGACGAGACGGCCCTGCAGGAGCTGAGCGAGAGCATCCGCAGCTACGGCGTGCTCAACCCCCTGACGGTGCGCCTGCGCGCCGGGCGCTATGAGCTCGTGGCCGGGGAGCGGCGGCTGCGCGCGGCGCGGATCGCGGGGCTGCGGGAGGTGCCCTGCATCCTCGTGGATGTGAGCATGGAGGACGCGAGCCTCCTCGCGCTGGTGGAGAACCTGCAGCGGCGCGACCTGGACTTTGTGGAGGAGGCCAACGGCATCCGCCAGCTCATCGTGACCTTCGGCATGAGCCAGGAGGAGGCGGCGCGGCGCATCGGCAAATCCCAGTCGGCGGTAGCCAACAAGCTGCGGCTGCTGCGGCTGCCGCCGGACGTGCTGGAGGCGCTGCTGAAAAACGGGCTGAGCGAGCGGCACGGGCGCGCGCTGCTGCGCTTGCCGGACGAGAGCCTGCAGCGGCAGGCGCTCGGGTACATCCTTGAAAACGATCTGACCGTGGCGGCGACGGAAGCCTGTGTCGAGGCGCTGCTGACGGCCGCGGAGGAGACGCCGAGCGAGCCGGAGCGCGAGCCGCCGCAGGAAGAGGAAAAGAAGGAGCCCCGGCGCAGCTTCATCCTCAAGGACGTGCGCGTCTTTCTCAACAGCCTCACACGCAACATCGCCGTCATGAAGCAGGGCGGCATCGACGCCGATCTCAGCCGCGAGGAGACGGACGAGCAGCTCATCCTCACGATCTCCATCCCGAAAACCCGCGCGGAAAAGGCATAAATCGGTTCCCCCTCCCCGTATACTGTTGCGGAGAGGGGGATCTTGTCATGATCAGCTATTTTTCGGATCTGCGCTACAAGGAGGTCATCGACATCCACACGGGCTTTCGTCTCGGCTACGTCTGCGATGCGGAGCTGGACGACGCGGAGGGGCGGCTCTGCTCGCTCGTGACGCCGGGGCGCTCCAAGCTCTTCGGCCTGCTCGGGCGGGAGGACGACTACGTCCTGCCCTGGGGGAGCATCGTGCGCATCGGCGGCGACATCATCCTGGTCGACATCAAGGACAGCATGCAGCGCCGCAAGCGCCCCAAGCACGGCTGGGGGTGACGGAATGAGGAGTTAGGAGGGAGGAATGAGGAATTATAGTTGGCAAGCGGGGAAGTTTAGGCTATAATAGCGATATTACAACGCACAAAGGAACCGATCTATGCAGACTATCGAAGAAAAAAGAGAACGCGCCGTGCTGGCGGGCCTGGCCGCGGCGAGCATGGAGGAGGACGAGCGCTCCACGGAGTCCTCGCTCGAGGAGCTGGCCGCCCTGGTGGACACGGCCGGGGGCGACACGGTGGCGATCCTGCTGCAAAACCGCGCCGCGCCAGATCCGCGCAGCTTCATCGGCGACGGCAAGGTGCGCGAGCTCAAGGAGCTCATCGAGGCAAACGACTGCGATCTCGCGGTCTTCGACAACGAGCTCACGCCCTCGCAGATGCGCGTGCTGAGCGAGGAGCTCGGCGTCAAGGTGCTCGACCGCAGCGGCCTCATCCTCGACATTTTCGCCCAGCGGGCGCGCACGCGCGAGGGCCAGCTGCAGGTGGAGCTGGCGCAGTACCGCTATCTGCTGCCGCGGCTGACGGGCATGTGGACGCACCTCGTGCGCCAGACGGCCTCCGGCGGCTCCTCGCCCATCGGCACGCGCGGCCCCGGCGAGACCCAGCTCGAGACCGACCGCCGCCATATCCGCCGCAAGATCCAGAAGCTCGAGGAGGAGCTGGCCGCCGTGCGCAAGGTGCGGGGCACGCAGCGCCGCCGCCGCGAGAAAAACGCCATGCCCATGGTCGCCCTCGTCGGCTATACGAACGCCGGCAAGTCCACCCTCCTCAACTGCCTCACGGGCTCCGACATTCCGGCCAACGACCGCCTTTTCGATACGCTCGACACTACCACGCGCCGCCTGCGCATCGACGAGACGCAGGAGGTGCTGCTGTCGGACACGGTCGGCTTCATCCGCAAGCTCCCGCACCATCTGGTGGAGGCCTTCAAGGCCACGCTCGAGGAGCTGAGCTTTGCCGACGTGCTGCTGCACGTCATCGACCTCTCGAACCCCGAGTGGGAGGAGCAGGCGCGCGTGGTCGACGGCCTCATCCGTCAGCTCGGCGCGGAGGCCACGCCCTGTATCCGCGTATACAACAAGTGCGACCTCTATTTCGGCATCCTCCCGCACGGGGAGGACGTGGTCTGCCTCTCGGCCAAAAGCGGCGAGGGCGCGGACGTGCTGGTGAAAAAGCTCTCCGAGATGCTCGATAAGGGCAAGCGCCGCGTGACGCTCCTGCTGCCCTACAGCGCGGCGGGGCTTGTGGACACGCTCAGCCGGGAGGCTGCCGTGCTGCGCCTGGACTATACCGACGCGGGCGTGGAGCTGGAGGCCGTCGTGCCGCCGGAGCTTTTCGGCCGCGTCAAGGCCTATATCCCGGGCTATGTGGAGGAGAAGGAAGACTGGGAGCGTTAGTTTTCAGTTTTCAGAATTCAGTTTTCAGAAGAAAACACAGAGAGGAAGGATCGGCATGAGTGTCCTGGAAACCGAACGCCTTGTTCTGCGCCCCTGGCGCGAGAGCGACGCCGCGGCGCTGTACCAATATGCCAGCGACCCGCAGGTCGGCCCCGCCGCGGGCTGGACGCCGCACAAGGACGAGGCTGACAGCCTGAACGTCCTGCGCACGATCCTCATGAAGCCGGACACCTGGGCTGTCACGCGCCGGGGCGACGACACGCCCATCGGCAGCGTCGGCGCCTTTCCCGGCTCACAGCCGGAGCAAAACGGCGAATACGAGATCGGCTACTGGATCGCGCGTCCTTTCTGGGGGCGGGGCTACGCGCCGGAGGCGGTGCGGGCGCTGCTGGGGCTGTATTTTGCCTTCGGGGCGGAGCGGCTCTGGTGCGCGCACGCCGAGGGCAACGAAAAGTCTCGCCGCGTGATCGAAAAATGCGGCTTCTCCTACCGCTTTTCCGCGCCCTGGCACGCGCCGATCGGCGAGGAGCGGACAAGCCGCTACTACGCGCTCGATTGGGAGGAATACGATGAATGAATACTGCGTCCCCGCCGGGCCGGGCGAGGCGGAGCTCGTGGAAAAGCGCTCGCGCTTTCTGGGGCATCTGCGCCCGGTGGAGAGCGAGGAGGAGGCCCGCGCCTTCATCGCGCAGATGAAAAAGGAATACTACGACGCGCGGCACAACTGCTGGTGCTATCTCCTGCGCGGCGGGCCGGAGCGCTACTCCGACGACGGCGAGCCGCAGGGCACGGCGGGCATCCCCATGCTCGAGCTCTTCCGCCGCGAGGGCGTAACGAACCTCGTCTGCGTTGTGACGCGCTATTTCGGCGGGGTGCTGCTGGGCACGGGCGGGCTGCTGCGCGCCTACACCCAGAGCGCGAAGGACGCGCTCACGGACGCGGGCCGCGCCGAGGTGCGCGCCTGGGCGGAGGTGGCGCTTGATTGCCCCTACGCCTTTCTGGAGCGCGCGCGGCAGGAGACGGCGGCCTTCGGCGGGCTCATAGAGGGCGAGGACTACGGCGCGGAGGTGACGCTGCGGCTGCTCCTTCCCGCCGAGCAGGCGGAGGCCTTCGCCGCGCGCATCCACGATCTGAGCGCGGGGAAGCTCCGGGCAAGAAAGCTCGGCGAGGCCTTCCGCGCCGGCCGCTGACGTCAGTTTTCAGTTTTTAGAAAAAAGAAATGGAAGTTTATCGCTGAGTTTGAAATGATGTCGTAGGGGCGGCTATCAGCCGCCCGCGGACACGGTGCAGGCTCGGCGGACGAGCAATGCTCGTCCCTACGGGGGGCGCAGCCTCTTTTCGTAGGGGCCGGCGTCCTCTGACGGCCCGGCAGAAAAAGCCAAAAACATACGGAAATCCCCGGCGAATTCGTGGAATAGTACGCTTTCGCCGGGGATTTGTTCACGTATTTAGATCGTACCGCGCGGGCCGCCGAGGGCGTCGGCCCCTACGACATGGACGACAATTCCCGCGCAAAACCTTCCTTTTCCCTTCATTCCGAATTCCGAACTCCGCATTCCGAATTCCTCGCTAAACTCGAATTTTCCGTTCTATATTAATGTCCGCCGCTTCGGCTGTCACACAGCGGCAAAAAATTTTTCAAAAAAATTAAAGGGAAAACCAAAAATTCGTCGTATAAGAGTTTCGGAGAGAAGATCCGGGACTCTTTTTTTATGAAAGGCGGGGTGTCTGTGAGCTGTCCGAGAGAAGAGCGCGAGGCGCTGGAGCATTTGATCGTCGGCCCCCACGGGGTGCTGGCGGAGAAGAGCCTCGGCCGACTGACGGCGGAGGAGCCCTGTCCCATCCGCACCTGCTTTCAGCGGGACGTGGACCGCGTGACGCACTCCAAGGCCTTTCGCCGCCTCAAGCACAAGACGCAGGTCTTCCTCCAGCCGGAGGGCGACCATTACCGCACGCGTCTGACGCATACGCTGGAGGTCACGCGTCTGGCGCGCACGGTGGCGCGGGCGCTGAAGCTCAACGAGGATCTGGCCGAGGCGATCGGGCTCGGGCACGACCTCGGGCATACGCCCTTCGGGCACGCGGGGGAGCGCGCGCTCGACCGCATCCACCCCGGCGGCTTCAAGCACTACGAGCAGAGCTTGCGCGTGGTGGACGTCCTGGAGCGCGAGGGCCGGGGCTTGAACCTCTGTTACGAGACGCGCATGGGCATCCTCCACCACACGGTGGGCGCGCCGGACGACACGGCCGAGGCCGTGACCGTGCGCCTGTGCGACCACATCGCCTATCTCAACCACGATCTCGACGACGCGATCCGCGCGGGCATCCTCACGTCCGAGGCCGTGCCGGAGAGCATCCGCCGCCTCTGCGGCGAGCGCAACAGCGAGCGCATCAACGCCATGGTGTCCGATCTGATCCGAAACAGCACGGACGGCACGCTGCGCTTTTCCGATGAGATGCAGACAGTCTACGACGAATTTCACACCTTCATGTACGCCGCCGTCTACCGCAACCCCAAGGCCAAGGGCGAGGAGAGCAAGGTGGACGGGATCCTGAGCCGCCTGTACGACTACTACACCGCCCGCCCCGAGGCGCTGCCGGCCGATTACGCCGCCGTCATCGAAAACGAGGGGCGCGACCGGGCCGCCTGCGACTATATCTCCGGCATGACCGACGGCTACGCCATGGAAAAATACGGAGAGCTGTTCATCCCCTTTGCCTGGACAGTGAAATAGTTTTCAGTTTTCAGAATTCAGTTTTCAGGAGGGATTTTCTTGGGCTGGAAATCCTATCGCGACCTGGTCGCCTGGCAGAAAGCTATGGATCTGGTGGATGAAATCTACCGTCTGGCGAAGCTTCTGCCTTCCGAAGAAAAATACGCTCTGGCAGACCAAATGCGCAGAGCGGCTGTTTCTGTCCCGGCCAATATTGCGGAAGGCCATGGGCGAAGGACCAAAAATGACTTTAAGCATTTCCTTACCATGGCAAACGGCTCCGTCTTTGAAACAGAAACCCTTGTTTATATCGGCATACGGCAAGCGTATTATACTCAGCAGGAAGCGACTTTGGCCCTTGATCTGTGTGCAGAGGTTGGAAAGATCCTGGCCAAGTTGATCCTTACCATTTCCTCTGAAAACTGAAAACTGACTTCTGAAAACTGAATCACCGGAGGTGATTCTCATTCCAATACCGGACAGTTTTTTAAATGAGCTTGTGGATCGCAACGACATTGTGGACGTGGTGTCCTCCTATGTACGGCTGAGCAAGAAGAGCGGCTCGAACCTCTTCGGGCTCTGCCCCTTCCACAGCGAAAAGACGCCCTCCTTCTCCGTCTCGCCGGACAAGCAGATCTATCACTGCTTCGGCTGCGGCAAGGGCGGCGGCGTCATCAACTTCATCATGGAGATCGAGAACCTCAGCTTCCGCGACGCGGTGGAGTTCCTTGCGCGGCGCGTGAACATGACGGTGCCCGAGGAGGCCAACGACCGCGAGAGCCAAAAACGCAGCCGGATGCTCGCGCTCAACAAGGAGGCCGCGCGCTTTTTCTACACGCAGCTGTCCACTCCGGGCGGCGAGGAGGCGCGGCGCTACATGGCGCAGCGGCGCATCGGCCCGGCCACGGCGAAGAACTTCGGCGTCGGCTACGCGCCCGACAGCTGGGAGAGCCTGCGAAACGCCATGCGCGACAAGGGCTTTTCCGACCAGGAGCTCTTCGAGGCGGGGCTCGTGCGGCGCGGGAAGACCAGCGGCTTTTACGACACCTTCCGAAAGCGGCTGATGTTTCCCGTCATCGACGTGCGCGGCAACGTCATCGGCTTTTCCGGCCGCATCCTCGGCGACGGCGAGCCCAAGTACATGAACAGCCCGGAAACGCTGGTTTTTAACAAAAGTCAGAACCTTTTCGCGCTCAATCTGGCTAAAAAATCAAAAAGCGGATATATCATCCTCTCAGAGGGCAATATAGACGTGGTCTCCCTGCATCAGGCGGGCTTCGACTCGGCCGTGGCCTCGCTGGGCACCTCGCTGACGCCCGAGCAGGCGCGGCTCCTGTCGCGCTATACGGGCGAGGTGATCATCGCCTACGACAACGACGGGGCCGGCGTCAAGGCCGCGCAGCGCGCCATCGGCATCCTCGAAAAGCTGGATCTGAAGGTCAAGGTGCTCGCACTCACCGGCGCAAAGGACCCGGACGAATTCATCAAGCTCCGCGGGCCCGACGCCTTCCGCAAGCTGCTGGAGGGCTCGGAGGATCAGGTCGACTACCGCCTGCGCGCCGTCAGGGAGAAGTATGATCTCAGCTCGGACGAGCAAAAGGTGGCCTTCCTCAAGGAGGCCTCGGAGCTGCTGGCGCGGCTGCCCGGCGCGGTGGAGCGGCAGGTCTACGCCATGCGCGTGGCGGAGCTGGCCTCCGTCAAGGCCGAGGCCGTGACGGACGAGGTCGAGCGGCGGCGAAAGCGGCTCCTCGGCCGGGCGCGGCAGGAGCAGAAGCGCGCGCAGGAGCAGCCAGAGCGGCAGATGCAGCCGGAGGACAGGGCGCTGCGCTATGACGATCCGGCCTCGGCCGCGGCCGAGCAGGGTCTCATCCGGCTTTTGTATCTCGAGCCGGAGCTGAGCCGGACGGATGGGCTGCCCGCGCCGGAGGATTTTTCCTCCTCCGCGCTGGCGGATATCTACCGGGCGGTACTGGACAAGGCCCGACGCGGCGAGGCGATCTCCGCGGCCACGCTGGGAAGCTCCCTCAGCAGCGGCGAAATGAACCTGCTGGTGCAGCTCCTCCAGCAGCCCGAGACGCTCGCCCACGGCGAGCGGGCTCTGACCGATTACATAAACAGGATCCGCGAACGGCGCGAGCAGAAGGCCGGAGCGGACGATTTGAGACAGCTGTCCGAAAAGCTGAGACAAAAAAAGGGATATAAGGGGTAAGGACATGAAAGAAGAAAAGAAACTCAGTTCCGAAGAGCTCGAGCAGATGGCCGACGCGCTGCTGCAGGAACAGCCGGAGGAGGCGCCGGCCAAGCCCAAAAAGAAGAGCAAGAAAAAGGCCGAGGAGCCCGCGCAGCCGCCCAAGACCGCGGAGGAGCGCCTCAACGAGCTGCTGGAGAAGGGCAAGAAGAACGGCAAGCTCAGCGCCAAGGAGCTCGAGATCCTCGAGGAGCTGAACCTCGACGGCGAGGCCATCGACAAATTCTACGAGACCCTCGAGCAGAACAATATCGAGATCGACATGCCCACGGCGGATCTGCTGCCCACCATCGACGATGTGCTGCCCGAGGTGGAGGATCTGGCCGAGCTGGAGGAGGTCACCGAGGAGGAGATCAACAACACCGACGAGCTGGCCGACACCCTCTCGACCGACGATCCGGTGCGCATGTACCTCAAGGAGATCGGCAAGGTGCCGCTGCTGACGCCGGAGGAGGAGATCGCGCTGGCGATCCGCATGGCCGACGGCGACGAGGAGGCCAAGCACCGCATGACCGAGGCGAACCTCCGTCTCGTCGTGTCCATCGCCAAGCGCTATGTCGGCCGCGGCATGCTGTTTCTCGACCTCATCCAGGAGGGCAACCTCGGCCTTATCAAGGCGGTGGAGAAATTCGACCACACAAAGGGCTACAAGTTCTCGACCTACGCCACCTGGTGGATCCGCCAGGCCATCACCCGCGCCATCGCCGACCAGGCCCGCACGATCCGCATCCCCGTGCACATGGTCGAGACCATCAACAAGACCATCCGCGTCTCGCGCCAGCTCCTGCAGGAGCTCGGCCACGACCCCTCCGCCGAGGAGATCGCCGCCGAGATGGGCATGCCCGTCGAAAAGGTGCGCGATATTCTGAAGATCGCACAGGAGCCCGTCTCGCTCGAGACGCCTATCGGCGAGGAGGAGGACTCCCACCTGGGCGACTTTATCCCCGACGAGGACGCGTCCGAGCCCTCCGAGGCGGCCAGCTTCTCCCTGCTGCGCGAGCAGCTGGAGGAGGTGCTGGACACGCTCGCCCCGCGTGAGAAGAAGGTGCTGGAGCTGCGCTTCGGCATCGTCGACGGCCGCACCCGCACGCTCGAGGAGGTCGGCAAGGAGTTCAACGTCACGCGCGAGCGCATCCGCCAGATCGAGGCCAAGGCCCTGCGCAAGCTGCGCCACCCCAGCCGCTCCAAGAAGCTGAGAGATTTTCTGAACTGATACTGATACCCAATAAAAACAAGACAATCTTTGCGGCCAGAATTGTGCCATACTGCGTTGAGCTCCTTGACCATATATCTCCATTATGCTCTGCGGAGCCCGCCTTGTCTGGCGCAATTCTGACTCGCAAATCTTTGCCTACTTTCTATCGGGTATCAGTATGAACAGATATAGATTGAACGGGCCGGGAGAGCTTCTCCCGGCCCGTTCAGCCTGTATATTTATATTATTTGAGCTCGATCCAGCGCGGCTCGAGCGGCTCGAGCCTGCCGTGCAGGGTGCCGAGGCCCAGTGCGTGCAGATCGGCCTCGAAGGGCTGCGGCTGGTCGCTGCGGTTGACGGCCAGGAGCCAGGCGCCGTTTGCCGCCTCCTCGCCGAGCGCGCCGCGCCCGTCTTTCACATAGCGCAGCACCGTCAGCACCTCGCTCGAGCAGGCGGCGATCTCCGCCTCGCCGCAGCGCAGCGCGTCGGAGCCGTTGCGCCGCGCGGCCAGGGCGGCGTAGCAGGCGGTAAGCTCCCCGTCGCCCTCCGTGAAGGGCGCGCGGTTGAAGGGGTCGCAGGCGCCGAACAGGCCCTGCTCGTCGCCGTAGTAGATGCTCGGCACGCCCGGCAGCGCAAACTGCACCGCCGCGCAGAGCTTTTCCCGCGCGGCCGAGGCGGCCAGGTCCTCCTCGCGGAAGGGGAAGGCAAGCTGCTCGGGCCGTGAGAGGGTCTTGAGTGCGACGGGCGTCGAGAGCGCCGTGCGGATGCGCTCGACGTCGTGAGAGCCGAGCAGGTTCATGAGCGCATAATACATTGGCTGCGGATAATTGAGCTGCTGGCTCAGAAGCCTGTCGCGCACGCCGTAGGCGTCGATGCGGCCGTGGATGAAGTCCAGCAGCGCCGTGCGCAGGGGATAATTCATCACGCTGTCGAGAGCGCCGCCGAGGGCGTAGCGCCGCAGGGCGCCGTAGCTCTCCTTGACGACGGGATCCTCCCACACCTCGCCCAGCACGAGCGCGTCGTCCTTCTCCTCGCGCGCGGCGCGGCGGATGAGGGCAAGCACCTCGTCGGGCAGCTCGTCGGCCACGTCCAGCCGCCAGCCGGAGGCGCCGCGGCGCAGCCACTCGCGCACGACGCTCTTTTCCCCTGTGACGACCATCTCCTGCCAGGCCGGGTCGTTCTCGTTGACCTCGGGCAGATCCGAGAAGCCCCACCAGCAGCGGTAGTCATTCGGGAAGCTCTTGAATTCATACCAGCCGTAATAGGGCGAGTCCGGGCCCTGACAGGCGCCGCGCTCCGGATAGCGGCCGTAGCGGTTGAAATAGCGGCTGTCGGCCCCGGTGTGCGAAAACACGCCGTCGAGCACGATGCGCATCCCGCGCGAACGGGCGCTCGCGCAGAGGCGCTCGAAATCCTCGTTCGTGCCGAGGATGGGATCGACGCGGCTGTAATCGGAGGTGTCGTAGCGGTGGTTGGAGCGCGCCTCCACGATGGGGTTGAGATAGAGGGTCGTTACACCGAGCGACTGCAGATAGGGGAGCTTCTCCTCGATGCCGCGCAGTGTCCCGCCGTAAAAGTCGTCGGGACTGTAGCTCTTTTCAAAGGGCCGGGGCTGCCAGCGCGGCGGCTCGCTCCTGTCCGCGTGCAGCTCGGGCGTCTGACCGAGAGCGCGGTGGTAGTCGATCCCGCGCTCGGCCGTGCCGTCGTCGGAAAAGGCGAAGCGGTCGGGGAAGATCTGATACTGCACGCCGTGCCGGTACCAGGCGGGCGTGGTGAAGGAGCGCTCGTAGACCGTCAGGCGAAAGCCCTCGGCCTCCTTTTCGCAAAGCTCGCCGTAAAAACCGCTGTCGTCCGGAACGAGATAACAGGTGCCCTCCGGCGTCTCGAGCCGGAAGAGATAGCGCAGGGCCTCGGCCCGCCCGGGCGCGGCAAAGTCGGCGCGAAAGCCGTCCGCCGTGCGCGCCATGAGCTTTTCCTCGCGCACGCTCTCCCCGCGCAGCAAAAGCGAAGCCTCATAGACCTGCCCGCTGAGCACACGAAAGCCCAGCGACACGCTCTCCCCGCAGCGCACCGCGCCGAAGGGGCGGCGGCAGGCGGCCTCGCGTGTATCGTGCACGACGGTCAGCAGCGTCTCCGAGCAATCGCGCAGCAGACGCGCCACCTGCTCGGTGCGCGGCTGGAGGGGGCGCAGCGCCGCAAGCTCCTCCTCGCCCAGATCCCCGCGGCCGCAGCAGCGGCGCACCAGGGGCAGGGCGGTCTCGAGCTTCATGCCGCAGTCGTCCATCAGCAAGCGCAGCAGCTCCGCCGCCGTCAGCGGCGAGGCCGCCTCCCGCGGGAAGCACTCGTGCAGCCGCTCGAGCTTCAGCCCGCGCCGCAGACAGCTCTTCGCGGCGTACCAGGCCGAGGCAGCCGCCTCGAAATAGCGGCGCGTGAAAGCCGGGCAGTCCTCGCGCAGCAGCGTCTCGCACAGCGCCGCGTCGCCCCCGGCGGGCCGCCAGGCGCCGCGCCAGACGCAGTCCACCCGGCCTCCGCCGTGATAGCTGACGAGGAGCGTATAGTCGTCCGACCAGTGTTCCTCATAGGTCCCGCCAAACCACACCCGGCTGGCGGCCCCTTCGGGAAAAGGGCCGCCAGCCGGAGCATGCTTGACGATCGCTTCGCTCATCAAAGCATCCATAGATAGAGTCTTGCATACTCCTCAGCCGAGCGGTCGAAGGCGACGTCCTCCGACATGGCGCGGGTGATGAGCCCTTTCATGATCTCGTCATTGTAATAGCAGGCACGGGCCTCGCGGATCTTGTCGCGCAGCTCGCGGGCGTCGTAGTTGGCGAAGCTGAAGCCCCAGCCCTCGCCGGTGAACTGGTTATAGGGCTGCACGGTGTCGCGCAGACCGCCGGTCTCGCGCACGATGGGGATGGAGCCATAGCGCATGGCGATCATCTGGCTGATGCCGCAGGGCTCGAAGCGGGAGGGCATCACATAGAAATCGCTGCCGGCGTACACGAGGTGGGCCAGCTCCTCGTTGTAGCCTATGTAGGAGCAAAGGCGGCCGCGCCAGCGCTCCTCCGCGCCGCGCATGAAGTTTTCAAAGCGCGCATCGCCCGAGCCGAGCAGCACGAACTGCATGTCGCTCTCGGCCATCAGCTCGTCGAGCACGGCGGCCACGAGGTCGAAGCCCTTCTGCTCGGTCATGCGCGTGACCATCGCGAAGAGCGGCGCGTCCGGCTTCTGCTCGAGGCCGAGCCGCTCCTGCAGCGCCTGCTTGCAGACGGCCTTGCCCTTGAGACGGCCCTTGGAGTATTTCGCGGGGATCAGCGCGTCGCCGTTGGGATTGAAGACCTCGGTGTCGATGCCGTTGACGATGCCGGTCAGCTCCGCGGCGCGCGCGTTGAGGATGCCCTCCAGCCCCTCGGCATAGTAGGGCATCTTGATCTCCTCGGCATAGCTGGGAGAGACGGTGTTGAGCCTGTCGGCAAAGACGCAGCCGGCCTTGAGGAAGTCGGCGCAGCCGTTGAGCTCCAGAAATTCCGGGGTGTAGAAGCGGCGGTCGATGCCCAGCAGCTGCTGGAACAGATCGAAGCTCCACTTGCCCTGGTAGGCGATGTTGTGGATGGTCATGAGGAATTTGAGCCGCTCCTGCATGCCGCCGGGGTACTGCGTGCGGGCCAGCAGCGGGATGAGGCCGGTCTGCCAGTCGTTGAGGTGCAGGATCTCGGGATGGAAGTCCAGGACAGGCAGCGTGTCGAGCACGGCGCGGGTGAAATAGGCGTACTGCTCGATCTCGGCGCGGCCGCCGCGGTACATGACGTCGCCGAAATACTCCTCGTTGTCGATGAGATAAATGGTCACGCCGTCGAGCTCGAGCTTCTCGAGGCCGACGTAGACCTCGCGCCAGTCATAGTGGCTGGCAAAGCTCAGCATGTGCTGAACGCGGTCGTGGTATCTGGCCTTGATGCTGTGGTGATAGGGCATCATGACGCGCGCGTCGATGCCGAGCTTTGCGAGCGCCTTCGGCAGCGTGCCGACAACATCGGCCAGGCCCCCGGCCTTCGCCAGAGGCGCGCATTCGGCGGCGACGAGCAGCACCGACGGCAGCTCCTGACGGCCTTTTTCTTTCAGCAGATCGCGGAATTCCTTTTTCATGAAGTGTTTCCTCCTGTGTTGGGCCTTCGCCCGCTCTTCCGGGGAGCGGCGGATCAGCGGCCCTTTTTAAAGATAAAATACAGCGCGGACATGGCCGGCAGCGTGAGCTTGGCCGAGTACGGGAGATCCAGGAAGGGCTCCTTGACGCTGTGGATGACATGGGGATTGCGCACGCCGCCGCCGCCGAAGCGCTCCTCGTCGCTGTTGAGGACCTCGCGCAGCGTGCCCTTTTCCGGCAGGCCGATCACGAAATTGTCGTACTGGACGGGCGTAAAGTTGCATACGCAGACGAGATAGCTGTGCTGGTCCGGCGCGAGGCGCATGAAGGCGATGGAGCTGCGGTCGCGGTCGTCCACGTTGAGCCAGCGGAAGCCGTCCCAGCCGGTCTCGCACATGTAGAGGGCGGGCGTGGACTTGTAGAGGTGGTTGAGCTCTTTGCTGTACTGGCGCATCTGCTCATGGCGCGGATAGGCCAGCAGCAGCCAGTCGAGCTCCTGCTTCCAGTTCCATTCGATGAACTGGCCGAATTCGCTGCCCATGAAGGTCAGCTTCTTGCCGGGGTGGGCAAACTGATAGCCGTAGAGCGTGCGCAGCGAGGCAAACTTCTGGTCGTACAGGCCGCTCATCTTGTTGAGCATCGAGCATTTGCCGTGCACGACCTCGTCATGCGAGTAGGCCAGGACGTAGTTTTCCGAGAAGGCGTACATCATCGAGAAGGTCAGCTTATCGTGGTTGTGGCTGCGGAAGACGGGGTCGAGCTTCATATAGTCGAGCGTGTCGTGCATGAAGCCCATGTCCCACTTGAAGCAGAAGCCGAGACCGCCGACCTCGGGAGGCGCGGTGATGAGCGGGTAGGCGGTGGACTCCTCCGCCACGGTGATCGCGCCGGGGTAGTTGACGAGAACTGTGCGGTTGAGCTTGCGCAGAAAGTCGACGGCGCCGAGATTGATGTTGCCGCCGTCCTTGTTGGGGGTATACTCCCCTTCCTTGCGGCCGTAGTTGAGGTAGAGCATGGAGCTCACGGCGTCGACACGGATGCCGTCGATGTGGAACTCCTCAAAGAACTTGCAGGCCGAGGACACGAGGAAGCTCTGCACCTGGTCGGAGGCATAGTCGAAGATGAGCGTGCCCCACTCGGGATGCTCGGCCATGCGCCGCTCCTTGCACTCGAACTGCGGGGTGCCGTCGAAAAGGGCGAGGCCGTGCTCGTCCTTCGGGAAGTGCGCGGGCACCCAGTCCATGATGACGCCGATCCCGGCGCGGTGGAGCCTGTCCACCATCCAGCGGAAATCCTCCGGCTCGCCGTAGCGCGAGGTGGGGGCGTAGTAGCCCGTCACCTGATAACCCCAGGAGCCGTCGTAGGGGTATTCGGTCACCGGCATGAGCTCGACGTGCGTGTAGCCCATCTCCGTGCAGTAATCGGCGAGCCTGTCGCCGAGCTCGCGGTAGGCCGGCTGTCCGCCGGAGAGGTTCTGCCAGGAGCCGAGATGCACCTCGTAGATGCTCATGGGACTGCGCAGGAAATCGCGCCGGGCGCGCCAGGCCATATAGTCCCCGTCGCCCCAGGGCTCGGCCGGGCGGTTATAGACGAGCGAGGCGTTCTGCGCGCCGTGCTGGCTCCAGGCCGCAAAGGGATCGGACTTGAGGATGCGGCGGCCATCGGCGCCCTCCACGCAGTATTTATAGCAGGCGCCGTGCCAGGGCGTGCCCATGAAGACGACCCAGGCTCCGCCCTCGACCGGCTCCATGAAGTCCGCGTCCCAGGCCCAGGCGTTAAAGTCGCCGACGACGCTCACGCTGCGGGCGTTGGGCGCCCATACGAGGAAGCGGTACATCTGGATCTCCGGGATGTAGCGGCAGCCGAAGCTCTTCCAGGCCTGCCGGGCGTTGCCGGTGTTGAAAAGATAGATATCGTCCCGCGGGATATAGGCTTTCCAGGTCTCGTTCATGGGGCGAGCCTCCTTTATCTGTCTCTGGTGCCTCTATTATACAGCCTCCGCCCCCGCCTGCCAAGAGGAAAGTTTGTCGCTTTTCCATTTCCCTTTGACAAAGTCCGCCGCTGCCCGTACAATGAGGGCAGGAGAAAACCGAAGGAGGAGATCGGACCGTGAAGCTCTGGATCCTGATCAGCGGGCAGCGCGCGCTGCCGAAGGGGCGGCTCGACGCGGCGGCCTTTGAAAGCCTGGCCGCACAGCTTCTGGAGGGCTTTGACACACCCGAGGGGCTGCACCCCATGAAGCAGGGCGAGAGACGGCTGCTCGTGAGCCCGCATCCGGCCGCCCTTCAGTCCGCGGCGCTTCTGGTGCCGGACGGCGAGGCAGAGGTCGAGCCGCTGCTTGACGAGCTGCCGCTGCGCGCCTTCGGCGGCGGCGTGCTGCCGGGCTGGCTGTGGCTTTTTCGCGCCGCGCGCCGGGCAGAGAGCCGCGAGGCGGCCGTCGGGCGCTGCGAGACGCTGCTCGACCGGCTGGGCGAAGAAGAGCGCGACTGCATCCTTGTCACGCATCCGCTCTTTGCCGCGCTCCTCATGGATCGCGCGCGGCTGCGGGGCTTTGCCGCCCAGCGCAGCGGGCTCGGCGCCATAAAGCCCTGGGAGCGCATCCTGCTCAGCCGCCGGGACGAGCACTGCGGCGGCTGCCAGCACAACTGCCTGCTCTCCAACCCCGGCTGCCCCATCGGCCGCGACAAGGCCGCGCGCAGCAGCGGCTGAGATCCGTTTTCAGAAGTCAGTTTTCAGTTTTCAGAAAAGAGTTTTTAGTTTTCAGTTTTTAGTTTTTAGGATAGCGCGACAAATTTGAGTTTATCGCTGAGTTCGAAATGATGTCGTAGGGGCGGCTATCAGCCGCCCGCGGACATGGTACAGAGTTGGCGGGCGGCTGGTAGCCGCCCCTACGGCGTGGACGTCAATTTCCTCGTTCTATCCCTCGTTTTCCCTGTATTCCGAATTCCTCGCTAAACTGCCGTTTATCTATTTGCTTCAAGATGTCAAAAGGCGCCGTGTTTCCCTGTCGGAAAACACGGCGCTTTGCTTTATTGGCTTTTCAGCTCTATGAGCTCGCTCCAGGGGCCTTTGATCCCGTCCTCGCTCACAGCGCGCACCTTGTAGAAATAGGTTTTTCCCGCTTCGGCCTTGACATTGGTGAACGTCAGGCCCGAAACCGTACTGATACGCTTATAGACGCCGTCCATGTACGAAACGCTGCGATAGATCTCGTACTTTACCGCGCCCTCTACCGGCTCCCAGCGCAGCACAGGCTTCCCCTTGGCGTTGAGCGAGCCTGTCACATCCGGCGCGCCCGGCGCGACCTTCGCTGTCAGTTTGAGCACAGCGCTCCAGTCTCCCTTCACGCCTTCTTTGCTGACCGCACGCACCTTATAATAGTAGGTTGTGCCCGCCACAGCCTTCCGGTTGGTGTAGCTTAAGCCTGTCGTCGTTCCCAGGAGCTTGAAGCTGCCCGCTTTCCCGGTCGTGCTGCGATAGATCTGAACCTTTTCAGCGCCCTTCACGGCCTGCCAGCTCAGTGCGGGCTTGCCTTTGCTGCTGTACGAGCCCGTCAGCTTCGGTGTGCCGGGTGCAGTTTTGGCTCTTTCACAGATATACGGCCCAAAGCCGCCCTTGGAGCCGTCCGCTGCTATCGCGCGCACCTTGTAATAGTACATCGTGCCCCCCTCGGCCTTCTTATGGGTGAACTGCGTTCCCGTCACCGTGGCGATCCGCTTGAAGGAGCCGGTTTTTTGGGTCGTGCTGCAGTAGATCTGGTATTTTACCGCCCCTCTGACTGCTTCCCACTGCAGCTGAGGCTTTCCGCCTTCATTGAGGGTCACTTTCGGGCATGGCGCGGACAGGGGCGAAGGTTTGCCGCGGATGACGCGGACGCCCTGTCCCTTGGATACGCTCTTCAAGGGGGCATCCGGATGGACATAGAGCTCCGACAGAGGGTTGTTCTTTACTTTCAGCTTCTTTAAAGCCTTGTTCCCGCTCAGATCCAGCGTCCCCAGCTGATTGTTCGAGCAGTCGAGATCCGTAAGCTCTTTGTTGCCGCTCAGATCCAGATAAACCAGATTGATATTGCTGCAGCGGAAGACTTTCAGTTTGGGACACACGCTCGGATCCAGCGTGCCGAACTCTTTACAGCCGTTGATGGTGAGCTCTGTCAGCTCCGTATTGAGCTTCAGCTTTTTCACCGGATTGTTCGCGCAGTTGAGCACGGTGAGCTTCTTGTTCTTACTGATATTGATCTCTTTGATCTCCTGATCCTGGCAGTAGAGCGCCTGCAGCTCCGAAAAGTGCTCGATCCCCTTCAGGCTGGTGACCTTCCCGCCAAAACCCAGGCCGGAGATCTCCTTGATCTTGCTGATCTCGTATTTGCTCAGTGCGTTGTCCTGGTTGGCATCGAAGCTCGTGGAGATATAGCGCCGGAAGTAGGAGCACGGAAAATTTTTGGAATCAATAGCGAGATCTCCCGCATTGTCCGTATCTTCCGCATGGCTCGTTGGGACCAGGCTCAGGCACAGCAGCAGACAAAACACCAGCGACAGGATCCGCTTCAGATTGCTTTTCATGGTGAGTTCCTCCCTTTGCAGAAAAGTCCCGGCTTTCTTGCGCTTACTTGTCGAAGCAGGCTTCTTCCAGCTCGTCGAGCAGCTCGTTGAAGACGCGCAGCGCGGCGTTGACCGGGGCGGGAGAGCTCATGTCCACGCCCGCGATCTTCAAAAGTGAGATGGGGTCGGTGCTGCTGCCGCCGGAGAGGAAGCGCTTGTAGTCGGCCACAGCGGGCGCGCCCTCGGTGAGGATGCGGTCGGCGATGGCTACCGCCGCGGAAAAGCCCGTGGCGTACTGGAAGACGTAGTAATTGTAGAAGAAATGCGGGATGCGCGCCCACTCGAGCGCAATGCCCTCGTCCGAGACCATGTCCGGCCCGAAATAGAGCTTGTTGAGCTCGTGGTACTTCTCGCTCAGGAGCTCTGCCGTCAGGGTCTGGCCGGATTCGGACATCCTGCCCATCATGAGCTCGAACTCGGCAAACATGGTCTGGCGGTACACCGAGCCCTTGAAGGAGTCGAGGAAGTGGTTGATGAGATAGGCCCGCTCCTTCTTGTCCTCGGTCTTCGACAGCAGGTAGCGCACGAGCAGCACCTCGTTGCAGGTGGAGGCCACCTCGGCCACGAAGATCACATAGTCGCTGGTGCTGACGGGCTGGTGCTTGACGCTGTGATAGGTGTGCAGGGCGTGGCCCATCTCGTGCGCGAGCGTGAACATGCTGTCGAGCGTGTCCTTGTGGTTCAGAAGCACATAGGGGTGCGGCCGGTCGCCCGCGGAATAGGCCCCGCCGCGCTTGCCCTCGTTTTCATAGACGTCGATCCAGCGATTGGCGAAGCCCTCGCGCAGCAGCGCCGTGTAATCCTCGCCCAGCACCGACAGCGCCTCGAGCACCGTCGCCTTGGCCTCCTCGAAGTCGATCTTCCGCGCCGCGTCCGAGACGATGGGCGTATAGACGTCGTACATATGAAGCTCGTCCAGGCCGAGGAGCTTTTTGCGCAGCGCGACGTAGCGGTACATCTTGTCGAGATTGCTGTGCACGGCCTCGATGAGGTTCGTATAGACCTCGACGGGGACCTCCGTGCGGTCAAGACTGGCCTCGAGCGTGCTGCCGTAGCGGCGCGCTCCGGCGAAGAAGCGCAGCTGCCTGAACTGCGCGTCGAGCGTGGCGGCGATGGTGTTTTTGAATTCTCCCAGGCGGCCGTAGTAGGCGTCAAAGGCGTTTTTGCGCAGCACGCGGTCGTCGCTCTCGAGCAGCGGCACGAAGGAGCCGCCGGTCAGCGCGTGCTTTTCGCCCTTCGCGTCGGTCACGTCGGGGAAGCTGAGCTCGGCGTTGCGGAAGATGCTGCCGATCTGATCGGGCGTGCGGGCCATCTCGCCCGCCGCGGCCAGGAGCTTCTCCTCCTCCGGGGACAGGACGTGCGCGGCGCGGCGGCGGATCTGGTACAGGCTGCGGCGGTACTCCTCCAGCGCGGGCTGCGCGACGTAGAAGAGATTGAGCGTGTCCTCGTCGATGGCCATGATCTCGGGCGTCGAGAAGGCCCCGGCGCTGGAGGCGGCGACGTAGGCGCCCATGGCCTTGCCGCTCATGTCCTGATAGCGGGCGTTGCCCTGGTCCTGGTCGGCCTTGCGCTGGGCGTAGTTGAAGAGCGCCGACAGGCGCAGCTCCAGCTCGTCCTCCAGGCGGAAGAAGGCCAGCAGATCCTCGGCGCTGCGCCCGAGGATGCCGCGGAAGGCCGCGATGCGCGCGGGCATCTCCTTGAGCGCCTCGCATTCGGCGTACCAGGCCTCGTCGCTGGGGAAAATATCGGAGAGGTCCCAGGTGAATTCCTCGGGCACCTGCTCGCGCTTGGTTTTGGGATCGATCATGGGGTTTGGCTCCTTTCCTGTGTATAGATGAATACATTTTACCACAGACGCCGCATCCCGGCAAGACGGAACCTTCTTTGGCATATACTGCAGCATATCCTGCTGCGATTGACAAGGAGGTCTGTCATGCAAGTGTATACCGTCCGCCCCGGCGACACGCTCTGGGGCATCGCCCGCCGCTTCGGCAGCAGCGTGCGGGAGCTCGCCTGGGCCAATCAGCTCTCCGACCCGAACCGGCTGCTGCCGAACATGGCGCTGCTCGTGCCCGGGCCGGAGCGTGAGCGCGGGGAGATGTTCGTCAACGCCTACGCCTACCCCGGCATTTCCCGGGCCGTGCTGAGCGAGACGCTGCCGCACCTGAGCTTTCTCTGCCCCTTCTGCTGTCGCTTTGAGCCGGGCGGCGCGCTCATCGCGCCCGACGACGGTGCGCTCGCCCGGGACGCCCGCGAGGGCGGCGCCGCGCCCCTGCTCACGCTCACGAACCTCGGCGCGCAGGGCGGCTTCTCGAGCGACCTGGCCCACGCGCTGCTGACGGACGAGGCCGTGCAGGACCGGGTCGTGGAGGAGCTCCTCGCCCTGCTGGAGGCGGGGCCCTACGCGGGCGTCAACCTCAACCTCGAATACGTCTATCCCTTCGACCGGGAGAGCTACAATCAGTTCCTGCGCCGCATGGCGGAGCTGCTGCACGCGCGCGGGCGCTACCTCACAACGGCGATCGCCCCCAGGGAGAGCGACGCGCAGACGGGCATTCTGTACGAGGCGCACGACTACGCCGCGCACGGCCGCTGGGCCGATTACGTGGTGCTGATGACCTACGAATGGGGCTATACCTATTCGGCGCCCCAGGCCGTCTCGCCCGTGGACCGGATCCGCCGCGTGCTGGATTACGCCGTGACGAAGATCCCCGCGGGAAGCATCCTCATGGGCTTTTCCAACTATGGCTACCGCTGGCGTCTGCCCTGGAAGCAGGGCGACCGGGCCGAGGTCATCGGCAACATCGCCGCGCAGGATCTGGCCGTCTCCGTCGGGGCGGAGCTGCGCTACGACGAGCGCGCCGCCGCGCCGTGGTTCACCTACACTGACGGCGCCGGGCAGCGAAACGTCGTCTGGTACGAGGACGTCCGCAGCGCGCTGGCAAGACTGCGCCTTGTGGGCGAATACGGCCTGGCCGGCGTGAGCTGGTGGACGGTCGACCGCCTCTTCCGCCCGGCGCTGCTGCTGCAGCAGGAGCTCTTCACCGTCCTCCCGGTGCTGTGAAACACAAAAGGCAATACAAATGCCAAGCGTTTTAGATCCTTCGCCTCCGCTTCGCTGCGCTCAGGATGACAAAGCGGGGTATGTAGTCAAAGGAGCGGGGCCGCGGCCCCGCTCCTTTGTATTTATTCGCTTTATTTTTTTGCCTTGATATACTCGTCGATGCTCTTCGCGCCGGCCTTGCCCGCGCCCATGGCCAGGATGACCGTGGCCGCGCCCGTGACCGCGTCGCCCCCGGCGAACACGCCCTCGCGCGAGGTGCGTCCGCCCTCGTCGGCCTCGATGCCGCCCTTGCGGGTGAAGCTCAGGCCGCCGGTGGTGTTGCGGATGAGGGGGTTGGGGCTCGTGCCGATGGCGATGACGACGGTGTCAACGTCCAGCACCCAGTTGCTGTCCGGGACGGCGACGGGCTTGCGGCGGCCCTTCTCGTCCGGCTCGCCCAGCTCCTGCCTGACGCACTCGATGCCGGTGACATGCCCGCTCTCGTCGCCCAGGATGGCGCAGGGATTGTTGAGGAGCTTGAACTCGATGCCCTCGGCCTCGGCGTGCTCGACCTCCTCCTTGCGGGCGGGCAGCTCGTCGCGGCCGCGGCGGTAGACGATATACACGTGCTCCGCGCCGAGGCGCTTCGAGACGCGCGCCGCGTCCATCGCGACGTTGCCCGCGCCGACGACCGCCACGCGCTTAAAGTGCTTGATAGGCGTGTCGTAGTCGTCGCGATAGGCCTTCATGAGGTTCGTGCGGGTCAGAAGCTCGTTGGCGGAATAAACGCCGAGGAGGTTCTCGCCCGGGATGTGCAGAAACTGCGGCAGACCCGCGCCGGAGCCGATGAAGACGGCCTCGAAGCCCTCCTCGAAGAGCTCGTCGACCGTGATGGACTTGCCGATGATAGCGTTGTTGACGATCTTGACGCCCATCTTCGTGAGGTTCTCGATCTCGGCGGCGACGATCTCCTTCGGCAGACGAAACTGCGGGATGCCGTAGACCAGCACGCCGCCGGACTTGTGGAAGGCCTCGAAGATCGTGACGTCATAGCCGAGCTTTCTCAGATCGCCCGCGCAGGTCAGCCCCGCGGGGCCGGAGCCGATGACCGCAACGCGGTGGCCGTTGGAGGCAGGGGCCTCGGGCGCGGCCTTCTTCGCGTGCGCCATGTGCCAGTCGGCCACGAAGCGCTCGAGCCGGCCGATGCCGACGCTCTCGCCCTTGATGCCGCGCACGCACTTCGACTCGCACTGCTTCTCCTGCGGGCAGACGCGGCCGCAGACGGCGGGCAGGGAGT
>CAMHMZ010000014.1 GCA_946186375.1 uncultured Clostridia bacterium | reverse complement strand
TTGAGCCAATTTTTCACCATCTGCTTGCTGAAGAGACTATTAATCAGCGTTTACTAAGTTTTTAGAAAGCAAAACGGCAGTTTATCGCTGCGTTTGAAATGATGCCGTAGGGGCGGCTATCAGCCGCCCGCGGACACGGTGCAGGCTCGGCGGACGAGCAATGCTCGTCCCTACGGGGGGCGCAGCCTCTTTTCGTAGGGGCCGGCGTCCTCTGACGGCCCGGCAGAAAAAGCCAAAAACATACGGAAATCCCCGGCGAATTCGTGGAATAGTACGCTTTCGCCGGGGATTTGTTCACGTATTTAGATCGTACCGCGCGGGCCGCCGAGGGCGTCGGCCCCTACGACGTGGACGTCAATTTCCTCGCAAAGCCTGCGTTTTCCTTCATTCCGAATTCCGAACTCCGAATTCTCGGATTTGTCGTTCTCCTAAAAACTTAAAACTTAAAACTAAAAACTCCTTCGTCCCTGAAAACTGAATTGACAAACGCCCGCGCTTGTACTATTCTTGACCTGCGCCGCACCTGCCTTGAGCGGGGCGACAGCAGAAAGGAATTGAATATGGAACAAAAACACATCCCCACCCGTACGCTGACGGGTCTGGCCCTGCTGACGGCGATCGTCGTCGTGCTGCAGCTGCTGGGCTCCTTCATCCGCTTCGGCCCCTTCTCCATCTCGCTGGTGCTGATCCCCATCGTGGTCGGCGCCGCGCTCTACGGCGCCGCGGCCGGCGCCTGGCTCGGCTTTGTTTTCGGTCTGGTCGTGCTGCTCAGCGGTGACGCCGGGGCCTTCCTCGCGGTCAATCCCCTCGGCACGGTCCTCACGGTGCTTGTCAAGGGCGCCCTCGCCGGCTTCTGCGCGGGCCTCGTGTACCTTATTTTCGCCCGTCCGGGCAAGAACGAGATGCCCGCCGTTGTGTGCGCGGCCATTGTCGCTCCGGTGGTGAACACCGGCGTCTTTCTCCTGGGTTGCCTGCTCTTCTTCCTGCCCACCGTGTCGGAATGGGGCGCGGCCATGGGCTTCGAGAGCGTGGGGAGATACATGATCTTCGGCCTGGTCGGCGGCAACTTCCTCTTTGAGCTGCTGTTCAACATCATCCTCTGCCCCGTGATCGTGCGGCTGGTGAAAATCGGAAAGAAAGCGTGATAGTATGATCCTCGCCGTTGACGTCGGCAACACCAACATCGTGCTCGGCTGCCTGGAGGGCGACGAAATCCACCACACCCTGCGCGTGCGCACCGCCCCCGGCATCACCGAGGCCGAGTGCACCATCCAGCTCAAATCGCTCTTCGCCTTCTATGAGCTGGACGCGGCGGGCTTTGAGGGCGCGGTGCTCTCGAGCGTCGTGCCTTCGGTGACCGAGCCTCTGCGCCGCGCCATCGAGCGCGTGACGGGCGTCAAGTGCCTGGTGGTCGGCCCCGGGATGAAGACCGGGCTCAACCTCCGGGTGGACGATCCGGGCACCGTGGCGGGCGATCTTGTCGTCGGCGCGGTGGCCGCCATGCATTTTTACGGCACGCCCGCGATCGTCATGGACCTCGGCACCGCCACGACCATCACCCTGGTCGACCGCGGCGGCAGCTTCCGCGGCGGCGCGATCCTGCCGGGCGTGCGTCTGAGCTACGCGGCGCTCTCCGCGGGCGCGAGCCTGCTGCCGGAGATCGCCATCGAGGCGCCCCCGCGCTGCATCTCCACCAACACGGTCGACTGCATGCGCTCCGGCGCGGTGTTCGGCACGGCCGCCACGCTCGACGGCATGATCGATCGCATGGAGGAAGAGCTCGGCGAAAAATGCGTTCTGGTCGCCACCGGGGGCTTGGCCTCCAGCATCACCTCCCACTGCCGGCACGAGATCGTCTGCGATGACGAGCTGCTGCTCAAGGGCCTGCGGGTCCTCTGGGAGAGAAACCATCTTTGATAATAAAGACCGTCCATGGAAAACCGAAGTTTTTTCATGGACGGTTCTTTTCTGTTTTCAGTTAGTCTAAAGAGAAACGTCAATATCCGCATAAAGCCTTCGTTTCCCTTCATTCCGAATTCTTCGCTAAACTCAAATCTGTCGCGCTTTTCTAAAAACTAAGGTAACGATGATTAAATCGGCAAGAGCGGATCCCGAGAAAATTTGTGTTCTGATGATGGCACTTTTTTGCAGGAATACTTTGTGTATTTCAAGAAAAGTGACGAAATCAGGGCGCAATTTTTCCGGGAGGCGCCGCAGGCGATTTGATCAGCGTTTACCTAAAAACTTACAACTACAAACTAAAACCCCATCATGAAAAACAGCGTTTTTCATGATGGGGTTTTTCTATGCTTTTCAGCAGCAGCAGACACGCCAGCCGCAGAGGGGGCCGAGGCAGAGGTTGGCCGCGCACAGGCTCAGCAGCAGCCGGTCGGCCGACAGACCGCTGCGATAGCGCACGGTGTAGTCGTCGTAGAAATCGCCGCCGCCCTGCAGCTGCTGCAGGAGGCTCCGGTATTCCTCGTTGTCCGGCTCGATCTCCACGGCCTTCTTGGCTGCGTCGAGCGCCGCAATGCGATTGCCCAGATACATGTTCGCCCCGGCCGAGAGGAAATACCACTTGCCGTCGCGCTCCGGCAGCGGCACGTTCTCCAGCGCGTTGAGCGCTTCGCGGTACATACCGTTGCGGATGTAGTTCTTGGCGGCGGTGTACTCGCTGCGCTCCTGCTGCTGCGCCCGCGCGCCGCCGAAGGGATCCCAGCCGCCATACGGGTTCCAGCCCCCGTAGCCCCAGGGCCCGTCCTGTCCGTAGCCGTACTGCTGGTAGGCCGCGCCCTGGGCGAAGGGTCCCTGCTGCGCCGTGCCGTTTTTGATCTGGTCGTAGGCGGCGTTCACGTCGTTCATCTTCCGGGCGGCCTCCTCGTCGCCGGGGTTGCGGTCCGGGTGATACTTCTTGGCCAGCTCCCGATATGCTTTTTTGATCTCCTCGTCGCTCGCGTCGGGCGACACGCCGAGCACTTTATACGGATCCTGTACCATGGGCGGCCTCATCCTCGCTGCCGTATTTCTTTTCGAACTCCGTCCAGAGCCCGACGCAGATGATGTTCTGTAAAATGCCCGCGTCCTGCACCAGGGGCAGTCTGTCCAGCTCCCGCGCACAGTCGGAAAGGAGCATACGCAAGATGTCGCGGAAGCGCCGCGTGTTGTCCAGTCCGTAATAGCGGCGGAAGGGATTGTAGCGGTTATAGAGCGTGTCGCTGTCGAGATCCATGCAGGCGTCCAGAATATAGATCATGCGGCCCAGCGCCGCGCCGAAGCGATAGAGCGTGCCGCTCCAGCGATCCTGCCGCAGGATAAACACCTCGCCCATCAGCGCGGCAAAGCACTCCGCCGCGGCGTCGGGCGACTCGTCCCGCTTGAGCTCCAGCTTCCGCAGGGCCTTCACGCCCTCCTCCATCGCCCGGCACTGCCGGGGATAGAGCGCCTGTACGCGGCGATAAGCCTTCTTCAGCGCGGCCGCCTCCGCCAGCGCGGCGGGATTGGAGTCGTCGTCCCAGTCGTCCAGACATTTGAGATAGGCCAGGGCCACGGTCATATCGGCGGCGTAATCGCTGTATTCGCTGCGCTGCCAGGCGCGCGGGGAAAAGGGATGCACAAGGCAGGGCTCCTCGCCGCTCTGCCGCTCCGGCTCGTAGAGCGAGTCGAGCAGGAGGGCGAGAAAGGTCATGTCATAGGTGAGCGTCAGGCGGCTGAACTGGCCGTGGCGCTCCTTCAGGCTGCGGCACAGCCCGCAGTAAGCGGCCTGATAGCGACGAAGCTGCTCTTCATCGAGCAGCTCCGTGCGCGCCTTGAGATATCCGAACATGTCAGCTCTTTCCGGTGAAGGAGTTGCCGCATTTGCGGCAGACGATGCGGATCTTGCCGCGCCCCTTGGGCACGCGCAGCGTCGTGCGGCAGGCCGGGCAGGTGAAGAACTTGTAGTCCCGGCGCTGCACCCAGCGCTCCTTCAGCAGGCGAAAGCGTCCGAGAAAGCGGTGCTTGAGCTGGAGATACCTGCCGTTTTCCTGACTGCGCCGCAGCAGATTGCGCGAGAACATCCGCACATAGATCAGCACCAGCAGCGCCAGCACAACAGTGTACAGCACGCGGCCGAGGGCTCCGCCGATCAGGCTCGCCAGCACAGCCAGCAGCACATCCAGCGCCAGCAGGAAGTTATTCAGTTGGTCGACGCCGTTTCTACCGGCCATCCATCTCGCCAGACGTTCGCGCATAAGCCGCTCCCGATCGTAAAGAATTCTTAAGTAATTGTATTGTACCACGTTGATCGGCCAAGTTATCAAGAAATTGTAAACTGTGGCGGGCGAGATGAGAAAAGCGGCGAAGGGCAGCTCAGCGCACAACGCCCTTGATAAACGCGGGCTTTTCCACGGGTTCTGCGGAAAAGCGGTAGCAGCGGCGCAGCAGCTCGGCGGCCTCGGCGGCCTTTTTTTCGTCGGAGGCGTGGATCGTACCGAGGCTCTCGCCCTTCTCCACGCGGTCGCCGACCTTCTTGTGCAGCACGACGCCGACGCCGAGATCGATCGCGCTCTCCTTCGTGACGCGCCCGCCGCCCAGGTGCATGCTCACAAGGCCGACCTGCTCGGCCTCGATGCGCCGGACGTAGCCCGCCTCTTCGCTGAGCGCCTCGAGCGTCACGGGCGCGGCGGGCAGCAGCGTCTCGTCATACACGGCGCGGCTGTCGCCGTACTGCGCCTCGACGAGATCGGCAAGCTTTCTGAGGGCGCTGCCGTCGTCGATGGAGCGCTGCAGCTGCTCCCGTGCGGCCTGCTCGCTCTCGGCCAGGCCCGCCTCCGTGAGGATGCAGGCGCCGAGCGTGAGACAGAGCTCCAGAAGCTCGCCCTTCGTCTCGCCGCGCAGGACGGAGATGGCCTCCTTCACCTCGAGCGCGTTTCCGACGGCGCAGCCGAGCGGCTCGTCCATGTCGGTGATGACCGCGGCGCACTTCTTCCCGGCCAGCCTCCCCACGCGCGTCAGTCCGCGGGCAAGCTCGGAAGCCTGCTCGGGCGTCTTCATGAAGGCGCCGCTGCCGCACTTGACGTCGAGGACGATGACGTCCGCGCCGGAGGCGAGCTTCTTGGACATGATGGAGCTGACGATCAGCGGGATAGCCGGGACGGTGCCGGTCACGTCGCGCAGCGCGTAGAGCTTCTTGTCCGCCGGGACGAGATCGGCCGTCTGCCCGGCGATCGCGATGCCGACGCGGTTGACGTTTTCAAAAAAGCGCTCCTCGCTGATCCCGGTCACGAAGCCCGGAAAGCTCTCAAGCTTGTCGATCGTGCCGCCGGTGTGGCCCAGGCCGCGGCCGGACATCTTGGCGATCTTCACGCCGCAGGCGGCCACCATGGGGCAGAGGATGAGGCTCGTCTTGTCCCCGACGCCGCCGGTGGAGTGCTTGTCAGCCTTGATGCCGCGGATCGGGCTGAGGTCGAGCGTCTCGCCGGAGTGGACCATGGCCATCGTGAGGTCGAGCGTCTCGCGGTCGTCCATGCCGCGCCAGACGATCGCCATGCACATGGCGGACATCTGGTAGTCGGGGATCTCCCCGGCCGTATAGCCTTGGATCATGAAGCGGATCTCCTCGGTGCTCAGCGCACCGCCGTCGCGTTTTTTCGCGATCAGATCGGTCATCTGCATACCATCGCCTCTTTCTGCGCAATGTATTCATAGAATAGAATTATTATATCGCGCTCAGAGACGGAAGACAAGATAATCTTTCCCGCCGATGCGCCGCAGCCGCCCCGCTGCGGCCGCGCCGGGCGACAGCGCGGCGGGCAGCGCCAGAAAACGCTCCTCCCCCTGCATGCCCAGGAGGCTCCCGTCCGCGAGCGCGCGCCAGACGGGAGCGGCCTCGCCGCCGTTTTCCGGCGCGGGTGAAACAGCCTCCGGCGCTTCGCGGTCGCTGACGGAGAGGATCGGCCGCGGCAGCGCCGCCTCCTCCAGCCGGGTAAAGCGGCGGCAGAGACGCAGCCGCCCCGCCTCGGGCCGCAGCAGGCCAAGCGCAGCGCTGCCGTGAGCGCCGTGCAGATACAGCCGGTGCAGCCCCTCCGTCATCGCGCAGTCGGCGCGGAAGACGCGATAGAGCCCTTCCCGCGTCTCCGTGAGCGTCCCGGCCTCCGCGCCGCCGAGAAATACGGGCCAAACCATATCCCCGCCCCCCTTTTCCGGGCGCAAAAGCGCCCCGTTCAGTGTATGAACGGGGCGGCGGGCTTATTATTTTTGGCCTCAGCCGTTCTGCAGGCCGAAGCTGACGGACAGGGCGTTGTCGACGGCGCTCATGGTGCGCTCATCCAGGCGGCCCATGCGCTCGCGCAGCCGCGACTTGTCGAGCGTGCGGATCTGCTCGAGCAGGATGATGCTGTCCCGGTTCAGACCGGCGCTGTGCCCGCTGAGCGCGATATGCGTGGGCAGGCGGGCCTTGCCGGTCTTGCTGGTGATGGCGGCGGCGATGATCGTGGGACTGTGACGGTTGCCGGTGTCGTTCTGCACGATCAGCACCGGGCGCATCCCGCCCTGCTCGCTCCCGACCACCGGGCTGAGGTCGGCGTAATAGATCTCTCCGCGTTTGACGGTGTTCATTGCTCTCACTCCGAAAAAGAGGTTTGCCCAAACCATTCTATGTAGGACTGGTGCTATTTTCCCCCGGGCGCGGGGAAAATATACATCGGGCTCCACCAACGGGCGAGTCGACTTGAACGCTGCGTTATTGCGCTCTTCGCAAAGCTTTCGTATAATAAGGCCGTAAAGAAAAAGGAGGTGTTCCCACATGGAACTCGGAAAAAAGATCCGGCAGCTGCGCTTCAAGGCAAATCTCACCCAGGAGCAGCTGGCCGACAAGCTGGGGATCGGCCCGCAGGCGGTCTCCAAATGGGAAAACGCGGCGGCCATGCCGGATATCACCACGCTGCCGCTGCTCGCGGAGGTCTTCGGCGTGAGCATCGACGATCTCTTCGATCTGACGAACGAGCAGCGCTTCAACCGCATCGAAAACCGCATGGACATCGAAGAGGATCTGCCGCAGGACGTCTTCATGGAGTATGAGGAGTTTCTGAAGAGCCAGCTCAATGACGAGCAGAACAAAAAGCGCGCCACCGAGCTGCTGGCCTATCTCTACTGGCACCGGATGGACAGCTTTGCCCGCCGCGCGAAACGCTACGCCGAGGAGGCCGTGCGCCTCTCCCCGGCCGAGAAGGGCTGCCAGTGGATGCTGCAGAAGGCGGCGGGACACGCGGCCTGGGACTGGAACATCCACAACCACAGCGCCGCCGTCGAGTTCTACCGCGAGATCGTAAAGGCTGCGCCCGACGATGAGCTGCCGTACGCCTATCTTTTCGACAATCTGCTGGCCGATCACCGGACCGACGAAGCTGAAGAGCTCCTGGAGCGCTATGCCGCCCTGCCGGGCGTCAATCCCGTCCACGTCGGCGTCTACCGCGCGCACATCGCGCTCGCGCGCTTCGACGCGCAGACCGCTGACCGCATCATGGAAGAGCTCGGCGAGCGGTATCCGGACGATTTCGTCTATCTCTTCGAGGCGGCGCAGTATTACGCCGGCAAATGCGATTACGACAGGGCCATTGCCCTCTATGAGCGCTCCTTTGAGCTCGAGCCGCGCCGCCCGCGCTTCCAGGACGAGCTGCAGGCCATCGCCGACATCTATGAGATCCGGGGCGACAAGCGCAGGGCCGCCGAGACCTGGGGCCGGATCGTCGATCTGCTTGAAAACGAATGGGGCCTGACCGAGGAGGTCGAGCTCACCCAGGCCAGGCGGAAAAAGGCGAGCTTGCTGGAAAAGGCGTAATTTAGTTTTCAGAAGTCAGTTTTCAGTTTTCAGGAGAACGATACATAAGAATTTAGCGACAAATTCGGAATTCGGAATGAAGGAAAACGAAGGATCTGCGAGGTAATTGACGTCTATACCGTAGGGGCGGCGGCTTGCCCCCGCCCGGCAGCACGCCATAAAAGAAGATAAAAATGTTCGGCGAATTCGTGGTATCTACGAATTTGCCGAACTATTTGACGCAAATGATGGCTTGCACCGCCGGGAGGGGACAAGCCCCTCCCCTACGACGGCATCCCTGTTTATGCGTTCAATTTATGTTCTCTTTTCTGAAAACTGAAAACGCTTGACAGGGCCCGTGCCATAGTGATATCATATTGATATCAATTCAAAAGGAGGCGTTCTCGATGAAAGAGATCGTTCTGAACAATCGGAAAAATGGCATGGGCATGCTGCTTCTGTTCACGCTGCTGTACCTCTGCGGCATCGGCTGCGTCGTGCTTGGCGGCGTCCTGCTCGACGACGGGGAGGCAATCGGCGTCCTGGCCCTCGTGCCCGGCATCCTGTGGCTGCTCATCGGCTGGATCCCCTTCTGCGGGCTGAAGGTGCTCAAGCCGCAGGAGGCGCTGGTGCTCACGCTCTTCGGCAAATACGTCGGCACGCTCAAGGAGGCGGGCTTCTACTTCGTCAACCCCTTCTGCACCGCGGTCAACCCCGCGGCCAAGACGCGCCTCAACCAGAGCGGCGACGTCGACAGCGGCAAGAACGGCGGGCTGAACGTGCTGCTCAGCGGCCAGGGCCAGGTGCAGGTGGACGCCGAACAGATGAGCAAGAAGATCTCGCTCAAGGCCATGACCCTCTCGAACTCCCGCCAGAAGATCAACGACTGCCTCGGCAACCCCGTCGAGATCGGCATCGCCGTCATCTGGCGCGTGGTGGACACGGCCAAGGCCGTCTTCAACGTGGACAATTACAAGGAATATCTCTCTCTGCAGTGCGACAGTGCTCTGCGTGACATCGTGCGCGTCTATCCCTACGACGTGGCGCCGAACGTCGACACCACCGGCGACGGCATCGCCGACGAGGGAAGCCTGCGCGGCTCGAGCGAGCTCGTGGCCCAGCGCATCCGCGACGAGATCCAGCGCAAGGTGGCCGAGGCCGGCATCGAGATCGTCGAGGCCCGCATCACCTACCTCGCCTACGCCCCGGAGATCGCGGCCGTCATGCTGCAGCGCCAGCAGGCCAGCGCCATCATCGACGCGCGCAAGATGATCGTCGACGGCGCCGTGGGCATGGTGGAGATGGCCCTCGAGCGCCTGAGCGAAAACAATACCGTGCAGCTCGACGAGGAGCGCAAGGCCGCCATGGTCTCGAACCTCCTGGTCGTGCTCTGCGGCAACCGCGACGCGCAGCCGGTGGTCAACTCCGGCAGCCTGTATTAAAGCGCCATGGCCGAAAAGAAACAGGTGCCGCTGCGCCTCAACCCCAAGCTCTATGATGCGCTCGCCGCCTGGGCCGAGGACGATTTCCGCTCGCTCAACGGGCAGATCGAGTACCTGCTGACCGAGTGCGTCAGGCAGCGAAAGAAAAACGGAAAGTACGTCTCCGACACGATCGACGAGCCGATCGAGCTGGATATCCCGTGAGGTGCCGCGCATGAAAAGACGCTTCTGGTATTGGATCACCGACGCGCTGGCCCTGCTGGCGCTCCTCGGCGTGACGGTCTTCGTGCTGATCCGCTGGCGCGCGTTTCCGGCGCAGCTGCCCGCCCATTTCGGCGGGGACGGCGCCGCCACGAATTACGGCAACAAAGCCGGCGCGCTGCTGACGCCGCTCGTGCTCTCCTGGGTGGTGTTCGCTTCCATGGAGGTGCTGAGCTTCTTTCCGCAGAGCTGGAACGTCCCCCGGCAGACGCCGCGCGCCTATCAGGCCGTGGGAGACAGCCTGGCCGCGCTCCGGCTCATCCTGGCTTTGTTATTCGCATATCTTATCGTCTGCACGGCGCTCTGCCGCGGTCTGGGCGTGTGGTTCCTCCCCGCGATGCTCGCGCTCGTCCTCGGCGACGTCCTGTTCCTGCTTATCCATAGCTTCCGGAGGTGACGACATGAAAGACAAAACACTGCTGCGCTATCTGCTCGGCGCCTTCGGCCTGGCCTGGCCCTTGCAGGTGCTGGCCTCGTATTTCGCCATCCAGGGCAGCCGCCCGCTCTTCCAGGGGCTGACCCTGCTGTGCATGCTCGCGCCGCTGGCGGCGGCGCTGCTGGCAAAGCTCCCGCTGCGGGAGATGGGCTGGGGCCTGAACATGCGGGGAAAAGGGAAATGGTTCTTCGCCGCCTGGCTCGGCCCGGCGCTTTTGGGCACGGCGGGCGCGGCGCTGTATTATCTGCTCTTCCCGGCGCGCCTCGACACGAGCGGCGCCTATCTCTCCGCGCAGTACGGGGAGGAGCTCTACGCCCAGCTGACGGCCCAGGGGCTGAGCCCGGCGACGCTGACGGCGGTCGCCTTCGCGCAGGCGCTGAGCTACGCGCCCTTCCTCAACGCCATCCCCGCTCTCGGCGAGGAGATCGGCTGGCGCGGCGCCCTGTACCCGATGCTCAAGGAGCGCTTCGGCCCGGCGAAGGGCCGCCTCCTGGGCGGCGTGATCTGGGGCGTCTGGCACTGGCCGCTGATGCTGCTGGCGGGCTATGAATACGGCTTCGGCTACTGGGGCGCGCCCGTGCTGGGCCTGCTGCTCTTCTGTCTGTTCACGGTCGGCTGCGGGACGCTGCTCGATCTTGTCTATGAAAAAACGGGCAGCATCTGGATCCCCGCGCTCGGCCACGGGGCGGTCAACGCCTTCGCCGGGGTGCCGATCCTCCTGCTCAATCCGGCCTATGCCGACCGGCTCACCGTCGGCCCGCTGATGATCGGCGTGATCGGCGGCGCGCCGATGCTGCTTCTGGCGCTGTTTGTCCTGCTGAAAAAGAAAAGTACATCTGCATCATGAAAAGAGGGCATGACCATGCTGAAAATCGAACATCTGACGAAAAGCTACGGCAGCAAGAAGGCCGTCGACGATCTGACGCTTCACATCGCGCCGGGCGAGATCTACGGCTTCATCGGCCACAACGGCGCGGGCAAGACCACCACGATCAAGTCCTGTGCGGGGATCCTCCCCTTCGACGAGGGCGAGATCTTCGTCGACGGGCACAGCGTGCGCGGCGAGCCGCTCGCCTGCAAGCGCGTGCTGGCCTATCTGCCGGACAATCCCGACCTCTATGAATTCCTCTCCGGCATCCAGTACCTCAACTTTATTGCCGACGTCTTCGGCGTCGATCAGGACACGCGCGCTTCCCGCATCCGCCGTCTGGCCGACGCCTTCGAGCTGACCGAGGATCTGGCGCAGCCCATCTCGGCCTACTCCCACGGTATGAAGCAGAAGCTCGCGATGATCTCGGGCTGGCTGCACGAGCCGAAGCTCATCATCATGGACGAGCCCTTCGTCGGGCTCGACCCGAAGGCCTCGCACCTATTAAAGCAGATGATGCGCGAGCACTGCGATGGCGGCGGCGCGATCTTCTTCTCGACACACGTGCTGGAGGTCGCCGAGAAGCTTTGCGACAAGGTGGCCATCATCAAGGAGGGCCGCCTCATCACGAGCGGTACGATGGAGGAGGTCAAGGGCGACGCCTCGCTGGAGGACGTGTTCCTCGAACTGGAGGACGATCATGCTTAAGACGCTGCTCTCCATTCAGCTGCGCGCACTCGGCATCCAGCTGACGCGGGGCGGCTCGCGCGCGAAGCGGAAGCCGGGCAAGGCCCGCACGCTGGGCGTTATCGCGCTGCTGATCTACGCCTTCGGGACCTTCGGTTCCCTGTTTTACATGAATTTCGGTCAGCTCGCCGGCCCCTTCCACGAGGCCGGGCTCGACTGGCTGTACTTCGCGATGGCCGCGCTCATGTGCTTCGGGCTCATGTTCGTCGGCAGCGTCTTCACCGCCAAGGCGCAGCTCTATGAGGCCAAGGACAACGATCTGCTTCTGAGCCTGCCGATCCGGCCGCGCGACATCCTGCTCAGCCGACTGCTCCTGCTGTGGGTCATCACGATGTTCTTCGGGCTGCTGGTGAGCGTGCCGGTGCTGCTCGCGCGGCAGACCGCGCTGGGCTTTAGCGGCGCGGGGCTTGCGGTCTGTCTCGTGCTGTTCGTGCTGCTGCTGCCGCTGCTGTCGCTGACGGTGTCGGCTCTCTTCGGCTATCTGATGCACCGGATCACCGCCCGCGTGGGACAGAAGTCCCTTGTGACGGTCGCGTTGTCGCTGGTCTTCCTTGTGGCATACATGTATCTCGTCATGCAGATGAACCCGCTCATCGAGCGCCTCGCGCAGGATCCCTCGGGCGCGGCCCGGAGCCTCGGCGCGGTCGCGCCGCTGTACATGCTGGGCGTCTGCGCTGCCGGGGCACGCTTCGATCAGCTGCTGCTGATCGCGGCCGTCGTGCTGCTGCTTTTCGGCGCGATGCTCGCGCTGCTCTCGCGCAGCTTCATCAAAACCACCACGGATCGCCGCGGCGGCGCGAAGAAAAAGTACGTCGAGCGCCGCACCGCCGCCCTCTCGCCCGAGCGGGCGCTGCTGCAGCGCGAGTGGCGGCGCTTCCTGGCCAGCCCCGCCTATATCCTCAACTGCGGGCTCGGGCCGATCTTTCTGCTGATCGGCGCCGTCGTGCTGCTCATCGAGCGCGGCCGCATCGCGCCGCTGCTGCAGGCGGAGGGCTTGGCCGAGTTTTTGCCGTGGATCCTCATGCTGGGGCTGTGCTTTACGGGCGGCCTTTCGATGATGACGGCGGCCTCGGTCTCGCTCGAGGGCAAGAGCCTCTGGATCGTTCGCTCGCTCCCGGTGGACACGCGCGCGGTGCTGCGATCCAAGCTCCGGCTGCACCTTCTGATCACGGTGCCGCCGGTGCTGCTGTGCGTGCTCTCCGGAGCGCTGATCCTGCGCCCGGCGCTGCCGCTGCTGCTGTGCCTCGTGCTGGTGCCGCTGCTGTTCAGCTTGTTCGGCGCGCTGCTGGGGCTGGCGGAGAACCTGCGTCACCCGAATCTGGACTGGATCAACGAGACGCAGGCGGTCAAGAGCGGCGCCAGCATCCTCCTGACGATGCTGATCTGCTGGGGCGTTATGCTCCTGCCGGTGCTCACGGCGGCCTTTCTCGGCGAGCTTGTGCCGATGACCTGGATCGGCCTGGGCTTTGCGCTGCTGCTGGCGGTCCTGTGCGCGCTCCTGTATCGCTCTGTGATGACGCGCGGGGTGCAGCGCTTCGAGTCGCTGTGACGCGTGAAGGGCCCCGGCCCCGGGCGGAAAGAAAGATTTTTCGCCGAGGCGCGAAAAAAGTGTTGACAAAACGGCGGATCTTTGTTACACTAACTGAGCCGTGGCCGAGTGGTTCAGTCGGTTAGAACGCCGGCCTGTCACGCCGGAGGTCGAGGGTTCAAGTCCCTTCTCGGTCGCCACTATGCCCCTTCTTACAAGGGGCATAAAATTTGCTGATATAGCTCAGTAGGTAGAGCGCATCCTTGGTAAGGATGAGGTCGCCAGTTCGAATCTGGCTATCAGCTCCAACAGAAAACCAGCTCGAAAGAGCTGGTTTTTTTGTTGGAGAGGACAGTCGCTGATGAGAGCCGGTCTGCCGCAGGCAGGTGCCAGCGACGGCGCGCAGCGCCTAGTCCCCGGAGGGGATTCGAATCTGGCTATCAGCTCCAGAAAACAGTCACCCCGTTGGGGTGGCTGTTTTCTGCATTTGAGGCACATTGTTCGAACCGGCGGCCTCATCCGGATTTTCAATCAAAGAGGTCGCCGGTTCGCGACGGCACATCAAAGGGCGAAGCCCTACCCTGATCGTGCCTAGTCCCTTCAGGGAAATCTGGCTATCAGCTCCAACAGAAAAACCAGCTCGAAAGAGCTGGTTTTTTTGTTGGAGAGGACAGTCGCTGATGAGAGCCGGTCTGCCGCAGGCTGCGCCTCCGCTCAGGATGACAGCGGTAAACTTCCGTTTTCTGAAAACTGAAAACTGACTTCTGAAAACTGCTCAAAGCGTCTCCGCGGGGAGGCTGCAGACGCCTCCGGCGCAGACGTAGAAGGCGGCCTTGCCGTCCTTCGGCTCGAAGGCTGCCGTGAAGGGTGCGGCAAGGGCGAGCTCCGCCTCCCGCGCGGGCGTCTTGAGGAGGACGCAGAGCTCCGGCGCGTAGCGGCCCAGCACGGCCCGCAGCGCCTCCGGGGTCTCCTCGCCCGGTGCGGCGCAGACGAGCTCTCGCGTCGGATAGGCGTAGTCCAGCAGCGCGCAGAGGCCGAAGGCGCAGCCCGCCGGGTAGCGCGCGAGGTTTGCGCCGAGATAGCTGAGCTGCCGCTCGGCAGCCTCGCGCCAGCTCTCCTCCGCCGTGAGGCGCCACAGCCGCTGCAGCAGCACGGCCGCGCCGCTGTTGCCGGAGGGCAGGGCCCCGTCGTAGAGCTCCTTCGGGCGCAGGATCAGCGTATCGTTGTCGTCGGATGTGAGGAAGAAGCCGCCCGCCGGATCGGCAAAGCGCTCCAGCACCTCCCCGGCCAGGGCCTCGGCCAGCAGCAGATGCGCCGGGTCGAAGTCGGCGTCGTAGAGCTCCAGAAGCCCCAGTGCGAAGAAAACATAGTCGTCCAGCCGCGCGTCGAAGCGGGCCTCGCCCTCGCACCAGCGGGCCAGGAGCCGTTCCTCCGGCATCAGCTTTTCCAGCAGGAAGAGCTTGAGCTGACGCGCCGCATCGAGATAGCGTTCGCTTTGGAAGACGCGCCCGGCACGGGCGAGCGCCATGAGCATGAGCCCGTTCCAGCCCGTGAGCACCTTGGTATCCGTTGCGAGCGCCCGGCGCTCCTGCCGGGCATGCCGCAGCTTCTCCCGGTAGAGCCCGTAGCCCTCCGGCACGAGCTGCCAGCGCTGGTTGAGCAGCAGGTTCGGGATGCTCTTGCCGTGGAAATTCCCCTCGGGCGTGATGTCGTAGCATTCGCAGAAGGGCTTGCCCGCCTCCGCGCCCAGAACGGCGACGATCTCCTCGGGCGTGAAGAGATAGTAGGCGCCCTCCTCGCCGTCGCTGTCGGCGTCCTGCCCGGCGTAAAAGCCGCCGGCCTCGTCCCGCAGCTCGCGCAGGCAGTAGTCGAGCGTCTGCTCGGCCACCCGCCGGTAGAGCGGCAGACGCCCCTCCTGCCAGGCCTCCGTGTACGTGAGGGCAAGCAGGGCGTTGTCGTAGAGCGTTTTTTCGAAATGCGGCGCGAGCCATTCCCGGTCGGTGGAATAGCGGGCAAAGCCGCCGCCGAACTGGTCGAAGATGCCGCCGCGGGCCATCTGCCGCAGCGTGTGCTCGACGAGGGCGCGTTCGGCCTTGTCCCCGGAGAGCTTCGCGTGGCGCAGCAGAAACAGGAGATTCTGCGGCGCGGGGAACTTGGGGGCCGTGCCGAAGCCGCCGTACTCGGCGTCGTAGGAGTCTTTGAGCTGCGCGGCGGCGCGCTCGCAGAGCGCGGGGTCAGGTTCCCCCTCGGCGGCCTCCGTTTTGACCGCGAGCAGCTGCCGGATGTCGCGCCCGGCCTTGCGCAGGGCCTCGGGATCTCGCGCCCACTTGCCCGCTGCGGAGAGCAGCAGCGGCAGCAGCCCTGCCTGTCCGGCGCGGTTTTGCTTCGGCAGATAGGTGGCGGCGAAGAAGGGCTCGCCCTCCGGCGTGAGAAAGAGCGTCAGCGGCCAGCCGCCGCTGCCGTTGAGCGCGACGCAGGCGCGCATATATACCGCGTCCACGTCCGGCCGCTCCTCGCGGTCGACCTTCACGGGCACAAAGCGCTCGTTGAGCACCCGCGCCACCTGCTCATCTTCAAAGGACTCATGCGCCATCACGTGGCACCAATGGCAGGTGGAATAGCCGATGGAGAGAAAGACGGGGCGGTTTTCCCGCCGCGCCTTGTCGAAGGCCTCCTCCCCCCAGGGGTACCAGTCCACGGGGTTGTCCGCGTGCTGGCGAAGATAGGGGGACTTTTCCTGCAGCAAACGATTGCTCATAGCTTTCCTCCGCTTGTCAGACTTTCGCTTTTATGATAAAGTATAAGTATTATAACCCGAACGAGATACATCTTGCAAGGAGACGCAGCATGGATTATCAGGAACCGATCTGTCCCTTCGACACCAGCGCCTATACCGGCGTGCCGGACGCCGAGCCCACGGGGGCGACGCTGCCTGTGCGCGAGGTGATCGCGCAGCTCGACGCGCTCTATAACAGCGGCCGCGAGAAGGAAGGCGGCGCGCTTCTGACGCGCTCGCGCGAGCAGGCCGCCGCGCTGGGCGACTGGCGCGGAGAGCTGAGCATGCTCAGCGAGCTGATGGGCTATTACCGGCGCGACCGGCAGGAGGAGCTCGCTCTCGCCTCCGTGCGCGACGGGATGGAGCTTGTGCGCGAGCACCACCTCGGCAGCACGGTCTCCGGCGCGACGGTGCTCCTCAACGCCGCCACCACGCTCAAGGCCTTCGGCCGCGCGGCGGAGTCGATCCCGATCTTCGAGCACGTCAGCCGCGTCTATGCCGACAATCTCGACCCGACGGACTACCGCTTCGGCGGCCTGTACAACAACATGGGGCTGAGCTATGCCGATGTGGACGATTTTGCCCATGCCGAGCGCTGCTTCAAGCTGGCCATGCAGTGCATCGCCCGCATCCCCGCCCCGCAGAACGAGCTGGCCGTCACGCTCTGCAACCTCGCGGAGCTCTACGACAAGCGCGATCCTCTGGACGAGCGGGCCGCTGCGTGCATGGAGGAGGCCTGGGAAAAGCTCAACGACCCGGCTCTCGCGCACGACGGCTATCACGCCTTCACCATCTCCAAGTGTGCGCCGAGCTTCGACTACTTCGGCTTTTTCCTGTACGCAGCAGAGCTGCGGCAGCGGGCGGAGGAGATCTATGCGGGGGCTTGACGAGGCGCGCGCCCTGTTCGAAACCCAGGGCCGGGCGCTGCTGCGCGAGGAATTCCCGGATTGGGAAAACCGCGTCGCCGCGGGGCTCGTCGGCCGGGGCTCGGAGTGCTTCGGCTTTGACGATACGCTCTCGCGCGACCACGATTTCGAGCCGGGCTTCTGCCTGTGGCTGACGGACGCGGACTTCGACGCGATCGGCGTGAAGCTTTCGCGCGCCTACCAGAGGCGCTTCGGCTCCTCCGCGGCGCAGAAGAGCGCCATGGCCGAGCAGCGCCTCGGCATACACAGGATCGGGGACTTTTATCAGCGCTACACCGGCTCGCCCGGCGCGCCGCAGAGCTGGCAGCAGTGGCTGAGCCTGCCGTCCTACGCCCTGGCCGAGGCCTCGAACGGCGAGGTGTGGCAGGACGGGCCCGGCGTCTTTACCGCCGAGCGGGAGGCGATCCTGCACGGCATGCCCGAGGATGTGCGGAAAAAGAAGCTCGCCGCCCGCGCCGTGGAGATGGCGCAGTCCGGCCAGTATAACTACGCGCGCTGCCTCCGCCACGGCGAGGAGGGCGCGGCCATGCTCGCCCTGGCGGACTTCGTCCGCGCCGCCTGCGGCATGATCTATCTGCTCAATCGCCGCCATATGCCCTATTACAAATGGATGCTGCGCGGCATGGACGCCCTTCCGCTGCTGAGCGACATGCGCCCGGCGCTCGACTATCTTCTGACCGGCGACAACGACGAGGGCGGGCGCGAGACCAAGGAGGGCGTCGTGGAGGATATCTGCACCGCCGTCATCCGGGAGCTCAGGCGGCAGGAGCTCAGCGCGGGAGACTGGGACTATCTGGAGCCGCACGCCTTCGAGATCGTGGGCCGGATCGAAAACCAGCAGATACGCGCCCTGCACATCATGGAAGGATAAGAGGGAGGAAACTTTTATGGAGATCAAATGGCTGGGCCACGCCTGCTTTGCCATCACGCACAAGGGCTTTACCGTGGTCATCGACCCTTACAACAGCGACTATATCAACGGCTACCCGAAGCTTCGCGTCAAGGCCGACCTCCTGCTCGTCAGCCACGAGCACTACGGCCACAACTACCGCGAGGGCGTGATCCTCTCCGGCCGCCCGGCGAGCGACTGCCCCTTCGAGATCACGAAGCTGCGCGTGCCGCACGACTTCAAGATGGGCTCCTGGCGAGGCTTCTGCGACATCCACGTGCTCGAGGCCGACGGCGTCAAGCTCGTACACATGGCCGACATCGGCACCCAGCTCGACGGCAGCCAGATCTCGCGGCTTTTCGGCGCGGACGTTGTGATGATCTGCGCCGGCTCCTGCACGGGTCTGCCCTCGCAGGAGACCAAGCGCATCTGCGACGAGATCATGGCGACCGTCGTCATCCCCATGCACTACCGCGACGGCAGCCGCGGCGGCCACCGGCTCGAGACCGTGCGAGACTTTGCCTATCAGTTCGAGTCGCCCGAGCTCATCCACTATTACGACACGGACACCTTCACCGTCGAACCCTTCCTGGAGCCGCAGGTCGCGGTGCTGAAATACCTGGGCAAGTGAGGTTTTTAACGCTTTACATACCAAAAGAAGCGTGATAAAATAGTATTACGTATAAATAAGGAGGAGACAACCATGGTAAACTACGCCAAGAGAATGGAGGGCGTGAAGCCTTCCGACGTGCGTGAGATCCTGAAGCTGACGGTCCGGCCCGAGATCATCTCCTTCGCCGGCGGTCTGCCCGCGCCGGAGCTTTTCCCGGTGGACGACGTGCGCGTGGCCAGCGACCTTGTTTTGAAGGAAAGCGGCCGCGTCGCCCTGCAGTACTCCACGACCGAGGGCCTGCCGAAGCTGCGCGAGCAGATCGCGGAGCGCCTGGGCAGAAAGAACAACATCCACACCGACAAGGACCATATCTTCATGACCGCGGGCAGCCAGCAGGGCCTTGACTACTGCGGCAAGCTCTTCCTCGATCCCGGCGACGTGGTGCTGGTGGAGAGCCCCTCCTACCTCGGCGCCATCAACGCCTTCCAGGCCTATCAGCCCCGTTTTGTCGAGGTGCCGACCGATGGCGACGGCATGATCATGGAGGAACTCGACCGGATCCTCGCCACGACCGAGAATGTCAAGCTCATCTACGTGATCCCCGATTTCCAGAACCCGAGCGGGCGCACCTGGCCGCTGGAGCGCCGCAAGCAGTTCATGGAGATCCTCAACAAGTACGAGGTCTACGCCATTGAGGATAACCCCTACGGCGAGCTGCGCTACGCCGGGGAATACCTGCCCGCGCTCAAGTCGATGGATACGAAGGATCTCATCATCTACATGGGCACCTTCTCCAAGGTGCTGGCCCCGGGCTACCGCCTCGGCTGGCTCTGCTGCAGCGAGGAGCTGATGTGGCAGTTCAACATGATCGCCTCGGCCGCCGTGCTGCAGACCGCGACGGTGTCCATGATGGTCGTGTCGAAGTACCTCGAGCTCTTCGATCTCGACGCGCACGTCGAAAAGATCCGTGAGGTGTACAAGCACCGCTGCTCGCTGATGCTGCAGTCGATGGACGAATACTTCCCGGAGGAGGTCGTCTACACGCGGCCGCAGGGCGGTCTCTTCACCTGGGCGGAGCTGCCGAGCTATATCGACACGAAGGTCATGGCCCTGCAGGCGCTGGAGCAGAAGGTGGCCTACGTGCCCGGCATCGGCTTCTTCCCCAACGGCGAGAACCACAGCTGCATGCGCCTCAACTACTCCTGCATGCCCGACGAGCGCATCGTCGAGGGCATCAAGCGCCTCGGCGGCGTGATCAAGGCAAATCTGAAATAGTTTTCAGTTTTCAGAATTCAGTTTTCAGAGGGGGCGGCGCTGCCGCCCCCCTCTTATTATGCTAAATGGCTTTTCGAGAAACCGGAGCTCCAAGGAGGCAACGCATGTTCAACCGAAACACAAAAAAGAAAATGCGCTTTTCGGATTTTTTGTCCGGAGAGTACGCGACGGACTATATCAATCAGCCCACGCCCTATGCCGGGCAGATCGACCGGGCGGCGAAGCTGATCCGTGAGGCGGACTACGTTCTCCTCGGCGCGGGAGCCGGGATGAGCACGGCGGCAGGCGCGGAATACGGCGGGAAGTTTTTTGAGGAGAACTTCGCCGAGTTCCAGGCGATCTACGGCAAGGGGCCCTACATGCAGGACATGTACTCGGCTGGCTTCTACCCCTTCCCCGATCAGGAGAGCAAATGGGGCTATTGGAGCCATCAGGCGCTGCTGGCCGGGGCGGATCTGGACGTGACGCCGCTGCACAAAACGCTGCTGGAAGCGCTTAAGGGGAAAAAGCTCTTCCTTTTGAGCACCAACGCCGACCATCAGTTTGAAAAGGCCGGTCTGCCCGTGGAGCAGATCTTTCAGACCCAGGGCAGCTACAATCTCATCCAGTGCAAACGCGGCTGCCACGACAAGACCTACGACGCGGTGGCGCTCTTTCGGCAGATGGAGCGGGAGCGGCAAAACGGAAAGATCCCCGGCGAGCTCGTGCCCAAATGCCCTGTCTGCGGCGGGGATATGGAAATGAACCTGCGGGTGGACAACTATTTTGTGGAGGACGAGAACTGGCACGCCGCCGAGGAGCGCTTCGGCCGCTTCCTCTCGGAATGCGTAAACGGCAGGACCGTTTTGCTGGAGCTGGGCGTGGGCTTCAACACGCCCACGATCATCCGCTTCCCCTTTGAAAAGCTGACGCGGCAGCACGAAAACATCTCCCTGGTCCGCCTCAGCCGCAGCAAGGCCATGGTCCCTTCAAGCCTCGGCGAGCGCGCCGTGGGCATCAACGCCGACATGGCGCAGAGCATCACGGATCTTGCCGCGAAGCTCAGAGACGCGGAGACAGGCCTCTGATCCTCTCGCCCCTTGTTCTTGAAAAAGAAAAGAAAGGATGATATAATACTTTCACTTTTTTTGAAAGGAGAAGGGTCTTGGAGCTCGCGGAACTGAAACTCATCACGGCCAGCAACATCATCAACCTGCGCACCTCCCACGGCATGACGCAGGCGGAGCTCGGCGCGAAACTGAATTACTCGGACAAGACCATCTCCAAGTGGGAGCGCGGCGAGGCCATCCCGGACGCCTTCGTGCTCACACAGCTTGCCTCGCTCTTCGGTGTGACGGTGGACGATCTGCTCTCCTCCCACGACAAATGGGAGGCGCCGCCGGACGAGACGGTCGGCCCGGAGTTCACCTACAGCACCAACCGGATCATCGCGCTCGTGATGGTGGCCATCTTCACCCTGTCGCTCACTGTGTTCGTCACGCTCTGGATGCTGCAGATCGTCGAGTGGCGCGTCTTCCTCGTGGGGCTGAGCGCGGCGATCCTGACCTATATGATCCTGGTGTGCGTGTTCAAGGAGGGCAGGCACCTGCAGTATATCCTTGCGGTCTTCGTGCTGAGCCTCTTTGCGCTGCTGTTCTTTTTTGTGCCGGTGGCCCGCCCCTGGCGGCTCATGCTGCTGGCGATCCCGGCGGAGATCCTCGTCTTCCTCAGCTGCAACATCCGAAAGCCCGTGATCCGGGACAAGCTGAAAAAGCTGCATAAAGATTAAAAAAACCGCCGAAAACCGGCGGTTTTTTCTTGTCTACGATTTGTAGAGCGCCGGAGGAAAAGCGGTAGAGACGCGCGGCGGCGGAGTAGTTTGCTTTTTTTGCGCTTCGGCGTTACGCTATGCTCGTAAAAACGATCGAAAAGGAGAGCTTCCCATGAGCGACTATGTCATCAGCTGCTGCTCCACGGCGGATCTGTCGAAGGAGCATTTCGAGAGCATCGACGTGCATTACGTCTGCTTCCACTATATCCTCGACGGCAGGGACTATCCGGATGACCTCGGCCAGTCCGTCCCCTTTGACGACTTTTACCGCATGATGAAGGAGGGCGCCGACACCAAGACCTCGCAGGTCAGCATCTCCGAATACGTCGACTTCTTCACGCCCTTCCTGGAGGCGGGCAAGGACATCGTACACGTCACGCTCTCCTCCGGCATCTCCGCCACCATCAACTCCGCCCGCAACGCGGCCAACATCGTCATGGAGCGCTACCCGGAGCGCAAGGTCTATGTAGTCGACTCGCTGGGCGCCTCCTCGGGCTACGGCCTCATCATGGACACCGCCGCCGCCAAGCGCGACGAGGGGCTGAGCGCCGAAGAGCTCGTCGCCTGGCTGGAGGAAAACCGGCTGAAACTGCACCACTGGTTCTTCTCCACCGACCTCAGCTTCTTCGTCAAGGGCGGCCGCATCTCCAAAACAGCCGCCGTTTTCGGAGGGCTGCTGGAGATCTGCCCGCTGATGAACATGGACAATCTCGGCCGGCTCATCCCGCGCTACAAGGTGCGCACCAAAAAGCGCGTTATCCGCCAGATCGTGGACAAGATGGAAGAGCACGCCCGCGGCGGCCTGGACTACGACGGCAAGTGCTATATCTCCATGTCGGCCTGCCTGGACGACGCGCGCGCCGTGGCCGATCTCGTCGAGGCGCGCTTCCCGAAGCTCGACGGCAAGGTCGTCATCAACAACATCGGCACCACCATCGGCAGCCACACCGGTCCGGGCACCGTGGCCCTCTTCTTCTGGGGCGACGAGCGCGTCGACTGATGTATCCATCACAGAAAAAGAGCGGGGCGAATTCGGCTTGAATTCGTCCCGCTCTTTTTGGTTTTCACAAGCTTCGTATCAGGTCTCCGGGGCTTTTCCCGCCTGGGCGGCCTCTTTTTTCGCCTTTCTGGCGGCGCGGTGCTTTTTGATGCGCGGCAGGCACAGGAGCACGACGACGGCAATCACGATCAGCAGCGGCAGCAGCTCCGCCAGCCCCAGCGACAGCTCCTTGAAGAAGCGGCCCGTCGCCTTAAAGCCCTCGGCCGCCGCCTCGCGCAGCTGCGTGAAGTAACCCGGCTCCTCGGTCTGCGTGTAGATCTCCACCTCGCTCAGCGAGACGCTGATGGAGCTGTAGCTGACCTGGCGATCCCAGTTTTTCAGCGTGGACTGCAGACTCTCGATCTGGTAGCGCAGATCGGCCAGCCGATCCTCCAGCTTGATGAGATCCTGCACGGTCTCGGCCTTCTCCATCATCTCCAGCAGCCGTGTCTCCTGCGTGCGGCAGGCCGTCAGCCGCGCCTCGACGTCGTAGTACTGCGCGGTGATGTTCTCGCTGTAGCTATGGCTGTAGGGGACGTTGCCCAGCTCGGAGAAGCTGTCCATGAGCTCCTGGAAGCGGTCGCTCGGCACACGCAGGACATAGTCGGCGCTGCGGCTCGAGGCGTAGCCGCGGGCCTGGGCGTAGTAGTTGCTGCCGTTGATGCTGCTCGACTCCACGAAGCCGCCATAGCGGCGCACGAGAGCCTCGAGCTTTGTGAGCGCCTCGTCAAACGCGGTGGTCTCGATGTTGACGGACGCGGAGTAGATGATCTTCTCCGGGTCCATGGCCGGGGCGCTGCTGACGCCCTCCGCGGGCTCGGGCATGGGCGCCTCATCCGGCTCGGCGTAGAAGCTCTCGTCATACAGGGCGGAATTTGCCGTGTCGCGGAAGCCGCCGTAGGCGGCCGCGGGCTCTTCGGCGGGCGCTTCGGCGGCCTTGGCCCCCGAAAACTGCGGCGCGGCGGCCTGTCCGCAGGCCGAGAGCGCCAGGAGCAGGCAAAGGGTCAACAGGATGGCGCAGATTTTTTTCATGGAAAGACACCTCCGACTTTCTGTTTTTCATCCGAACGATGCTTCGTTCGCTTTCTGTCCTCGTTCTTATGACGGCGTGCGCGGGAAAAGGTTCCCGCCGATCCTGAAAATATTCGCTTTTTCCATCAAAAAAGAGATCGGAGCGCAGTCCGATCTCTTTTTTTGTCTAAAACAGGCCGTCGAAGAGCGTGATCTGGCTGCTCTCCGGCATGTCGCCCAGGGCGCCGAGGCGCTTGAGCTCGGCCAGGTGGCTCTGGCTGACCTTGGGGCAGGCCGCGCCCAGCTCCTCCATGGAGATGAAGCGCTGCCCGCTCTCCCGGCAGCGGCCGAGATCCTCCGCCGCCGCCTCGCCCAGGCCGGAGATAGCCACGAAGGGCGGGCGCAGCTGCGTCTCGCCGACGGGCAGGAACTTCTTCGCGTCCGAGGCATAGAGGTCGATCGGCGCGAAGGAGAAGCCGCGCATGTTGAATTCGTACACCGCCTCGAGCGTCACGAGCAGATCCTCCTCGTTGGCCGTCAGATCCGTGCGGCGCTTCATCTCGTTGATCTTGCGGCGCACGGCGTCGGTGCCGCCGGTCATCATGGCCGCGTCAAAGCCGCCCTTCTGGCTGCGGCGGTAGAAATAGGCGCTGTAGAAGGCCAGGGGCCGGTGTACCTTGAACCAGGCGATGCGGAAGGCCATCATGACGTAGGCCACGGCGTGGGCCTTCGGGAAGAGGTAGGCGATCTTGCGCGCCGACTCGATCCACCAGTCGGGCACGCCCCTGTCGCGCATCTGCTGCTCGGCGTCGCCTGGGAATTCCCCGCTCTTTTTCACCTTGCCCTTGCGCACGGCCTCCATGGTCTTGAAGGAGAGCGCCGGGTCCATGCCCTTGGAGATGAGATAGAGCATGATGTCGTCGCGGCAGCCGATGGTCTCGTTGACGGTGGCAATCTCATTGACAATGAGGTCTCGGATGTTGCCGGCCCAGACGTCGGTGCCGTGGGAGAAGCCGGACAGGCGCACCAGGGTGTCGAACTGCTTCGGCTGCGTCTCCACGAGCATCTGGCGGGTAAAGCCCGTGCCGAACTCGGGGATGCCGATGCTGCCGGTCTGGCCGATGATGGGGTCGTCCTCCGGCAAGCCCAGCACGGCGGGGCTCGTGAAGATGGCCATGGTGTCCGGGTCGGAGAGGGGGATCTCCTTGGCGTCGACGCCGGTCATATCCTCCATCATGCGGATCATGGTCGGGTCATCGTGGCCCAGCTCGTCGAGCTTGAGGAGGTTTGCCTCCATGCAGTGATATTCAAAGTGGGTGGTGATGATGTCGCTGTTGGGGTCGTCCGCCGGGTGCTGCACCGGGCAGAAGTCCGTCACGTCCATGTCCTGCGGGATGATGACGAGGCCGCCGGGGTGCTGGCCCGTGGTGCGCTTGATGCCCACGAGGCCCTGCGCGAGGCGGTTCTCCTCCGCCTTGGTGGCGACGATGCCGCGCTCCTCGAGGTATTTTTTTACATAGCCGTAGGCCGTCTTCTCCGCGAGCGTGCCGATGGTGCCGGCGCGGAATACGTGGTCCGAGCCGAAAAGGACCTCGGTGTATTTATGTGCCTGCGCCTGGTATTCGCCGGAGAAATTCAGGTCAATATCGGGCGTCTTTTCGTTGCCGGGGAAGCCGAGGAAGGTCTCGAAGGGGATGTCGAAGCCGTCCTGCCGCATGCGCGTGCCGCAGCTCGGGCAGTCCTTCGGCGGCATGTCCGCGCCGCAGCCGAAGCTGCCGTCGGTGATGAACTCGCTGTATTTGCACTTGGGGCAGACGTAGTGCGGCGGCAGGGAGTTGACCTCCGTGATGCCGGACATGTAGGCCACGATGGACGAGCCGACGCTGCCCCGGCTGCCGACGAGGTAGCCGTGCTCGAGAGAGTTCTGCACGAGCTTCTGGGCGGACATGTAGATGACGTCGTAATTGTGGTCGAGGATGGTCTTGAGCTCGGTATCCACGCGGTCGCGCACGATCTTGGGCGGCTCTTTGCCGTAGATACGGAACATCTTGCCGTAGACGAGATCGCGCAGATCCTCGGCCGAGCGCTCGATCCGCGGCGGGAAGAGCTCCTTGGGCAGAAGCTCGATCTCCTCCACCTCGTCCGCGATGGCGCGGGTGTTCGTGATGACGACCTCGCGGGCCGTCTCCTCCCCGAGATAGGCGAATTCCGCCAGCATCTCGTCGGTGGTGCGGAAATAGATGGGGCAGTCGCGGTCGGCGTCGGAGAATTTCTTGGCCGCCTGCAGGATCTTGCGGTACTGCTCGTCCTCGGGGTCGAGGAAGTGCACGTCGCTGGCCGCGATGACCGGCTTGCCGAGCTTTTTGCCCAGCGCGAGGATCGTGCGGTTGAAGTCCTGCAGCACGCCCACGTCGCTGACGCGGCCGTTATCCACCAGAAAGCCGTTGTTGCAGATGGGCTGGATCTCCAGATAGTCATAGAAGGAGGCGATCTTCTCGAGCTCCTGCTGGCTCTCGCCGCGCATCACGGCGCCGTACAGCTCGCCCATGCCGCAGGCCGAGCCCACGAGGATGCCCTCGCGGTGCTGCAGCAGCAGGCTCTTGGGGATGGTCGGGTTGCGGTGGAAGTATTTCAGATAGGACTGGGAGATCATCTCGTAGAGGTTCTTCAGTCCCGTCCGGTTTTTCACGAGGAGGATCATGTGGTGGGTCTTCGCCACGTCCGTGCGGCGGAGCGTGTGGTACACGGTCTCCGCGTCGTCGAGCGTTTTCGCCCCCTGCGCGCGCAGCATCGGGATGAATTTGCCCATCATGCGCGCCACGACCAGCGCGTCGTCCGAGGCGCGGTGGTGATTGAATTTCGGCAGGCCGAGATGGTTGGAGACGATATCGAGCTTGAAGCGCTTGAGTTCGGGGCAGAGCGCCTGCGAGAGCGCAAGCGTGTCGATGAAGACCGGGGTGAAGCGAATGTGGTGCCGCGCCGCGGCGGCGGTCATGAAGCCGACGTCGAAATGCGCGTTGTGCGCCACGAGCGGCCGGTCGCCCACGAAGTCCAGGAACATGCGCAGCGCCTCGTCCTCGAGCGGCGCGTCGGCCACGTCGCTGTCGCGGATGCCGGTCAGCTCCGTGATGTCGGCGGGGATGGGCTTCTGGGGGTTGACGAAGGTGTTGAAGCTCTCCTTGATCTCACCCCCGGCGAAGATCACCGCGCCGATCTCGGTCATGCGGTCGCTCTGCGCGTTGAGGCCGGTGGTCTCGATGTCGAAGGCCACCATCTCCTCCTCGAGCCCGAGCTTCGATTTGCCGATGACGGCGCTGTTGCCGTCCATGTCGTTGACAAAATAGCACTCGGTGCCGTAGATGATCTTCACGCCGTGCTTTTTCCCGGCCTTCCACATGTCCGGGAAGGCCTGGGCCACGCCGTGGTCCGTGACGGCGATGGCGGGCATGCCCCAGTAGGCCGCGCGCGCCACGACGGCCGCCGGGTCTGTGAGCGCGTCGAGCGCGGAAAAGCGCGTATGCAGGTGCAGCTCCACGCGCTTGGCCTCGGCGTTGTCCGGGCGGATATAGCGCTTGCCCTTGAGGATGTTGCGCGGGTCGAGCACCATGTCGTCCTCGAATTTGTTGTAGGTGACCTCGCCCTGGACGGTCAGATGGTCGCCCTTGGCGATCTTGTCGATGATGCTGCGGTCGTCCTCCTGCCGCAGGAAGCGTGAGACGCGGATGGTGTTCGTACGGTCGGTGAGGTCGAAGGAGAGCACCGCCCCGCCCTTTTTGGTCGTGCGGCTCGTCACATCCACCACGTCGCCCTCGACCGTGACGCGGCCGGACTCCAGCGTGACCGTGCTCATGGGTACGGGGTGCTGCTTGATGGCGCGGCCGAAGAGCACCGCGCCCATCGGGGCGCCGCCGGCCGGGTGGGCCGCGGGCGCCGTGGCAGAGGCCGAGGCCATCTTCGGACGCGGATAGTCCGGCACGATGCCGACACCGCTGAGAGCGTAGTCCGTGCGGATGCGCTCGCTCAGGCCCGTCAGCTCGGCGGGCGAGGGCTGCGCGGCAAAGTGCGCGCAGACCGTCGCCGTCATTTCGCTGACGTCGACCTGCACGTCGGTGATCTCTGCCTTGTCAAGTCCGCCGCAGAAATCCCGCTGGTTTTCGCAGCCGGGAAACGCGGTCAGAAACGGAGTGTGTTCAGCCATGAAACCTGTCCTTGTGTAAGTTTTTAGTTTTCAGTTTTTAGTTTTTAGGAGAACGATAAACAGGAGTTTGGCGCTGAGTTTGAAATGATGTCGTAGGGGCGGCTATCAGCCGCCCGCGGACATAGTACAGAGTTGGCGGGCGGCTGGTAGCCGCCCCTACGGCGTGGACGTCAATTTCCTCGTTCTATCCCTCGTTTTCCCTGTATTCCGTATTCCGAATTCCGCTTTCCGAATTCCGAATCAAGTCAAGCAGCGCGTCGCAGAGCTGCTCGTAGGGGTAGGTGCCGACGACCTGGCCCTTTTTGAACAGCAGGCCCTTGCCGACGCCGCCGGCGATGCCGTAGTCGGCCTCGCGCGCCTCGCCCGGCCCGTTGACCACGCAGCCCATGACAGCCACGGTGATGTCGCGGTCAAGACCCCGCAGGCGGTTTTCCACCTCGGTGGCCAGGCCGATCAGATCGATCTCCGTGCGCCCGCAGGTGGGGCAGGAGATGAAGCGCACGCCGCCGCGGCGCAGTCCGGCGGCCTTCAAAATGGCGATGCCCGCGCGCACCTCCTCGACGGGGTCTGCCGTCAAAGACACGCGCACGGTGTCGCCGATGCCCTCGCACAGCAGCGTCCCGATGCCGACGGCGGACTGGATCGTTCCGTTCCAGGCCGTGCCCGTCTCGGTCACGCCGAGATGCAGCGGATAGTCAAAGCGCTCGCTGGCAAGGCGATAGGCCTCCACCGTGAGCGGCACGGAGGAGCACTTGAGCGAGAGGCAGATATCCTCAAAGCCGAATTTCTCCAGCAGCGCCGCGTGCCCCGCGGCGCTCTCGACAAGCGCCTCGGCGCAGGGGTGGCCGTATTTTTCCAAAAGCCTCTTCTCGAGGCTCCCGGCGTTGACGCCGATGCGGATGGGGATGCCGCGCGCGCGGCAGGCCTCCGCCACGGCGCGCACGTTCTCCTCGCCCCCGACGTTGCCGGGGTTGATGCGGATCTTGTCGATCCCGCGCTCGGCGCACAGCAGCGCCAGGCGGTAGTCAAAATGGATATCGGCCACGAGCGGCATGTCGGTGCCCGCCCGGATGGCCTCGATCGCCTCGGCCGAGCGCCGGTCGGGCACGGCGAGACGCACGATGTCGCAGCCCGCCGCCTCCAGGGCGCGGATCTGCGCGAGCGTCGCCTCCACATCCCAGGTCTTGGTGCTGCACATCGACTGCACGGGGATGTCCGCCCCGCCGCCGATCTTCACGCCGCGCACGGCGATCTGCTTTGTCTGCTTTCGTTCCATCCGCTTTTACCCTCGGATCAGCTTGAAGATATCGTTGAACAGCACGAAGGCCATCAGCGCCAGCAGCAGCACCATGCCCACCGTGTGGATCCAGCCCTCGTACTTGGGATCGAGCTTTTTATGCGTGAGGCTCTCGATGAGCCAGGTGACCAGCAGCAGGAAGATGCGCCCGCCGTCGAGCGCGGGGATGGGCAGCATGTTCATGACAGCGAGGTTCACCGCGATAAAGGCGCCCAGATAGAAGATGCTGCGCAGCGCGTCGGCGGTCGTCTCCGCCTGCTCGCCCGTCTCGGCCATCAGATCCACGATGCCGACCGGGCCGGACAGATCTTTGACGCCGACGTTGCCGCGCACGAGCTCGCCCAGGCTCATCCAGACGAGCCCGACGAATTCCTTGGTCGTCGACCAGGACTGCCGCAGCTTGAGCGCCGCGCTGGCCTTCTCCACCGCGCCGAAGCGGAAGCCGAAATAGCGGCCCGTCTCGCCCTCATAGCTGCGCCGCTGCATCTCAAAATCCTCGAGCACGACCCTCTCCCCGCCGCGGAGCATGACGAGGTCATAGCTGCCGTCGCCGGTGAGATAGACGTTGATGTCGCTCTGCAGATAGACGCGGTGGCCGTTGATGCTGTAGAAACGGTCGCCGACCTGCAAGCCCTCGGCGCTCTCATAGGGGCAGCCGGGCATGAACTCCGTGATGACCGGCGCTACTACGTTCTTGACACCGGCGTAGAGGAGCAGCACGATCACAAAGCCCATGAGGAAGTTCATGAAGGACCCCGCCACGAGGATGATGATCCGCTTCCAGTGCGCCTGGTTGACGAAGGCGCGCGGATCCTCCGACTCCCCGTCCTCCCCGGTCATGGCGCAGTAGCCGCCGAAGGGGATGAGGCGCAGCGAATACTCCGTCTCGCCCTTTTTCTTTTTGAAGAGCGCGGGGCCCATGCCGATGGCGAATTCCTCCACCCGCACCCCGCAGGCCTTGGCCGCGGTAAAATGGCCGAGCTCGTGGATGCCCACGAGCACACCGAAAATGAGGATCGCTACGATCACATAAACTGCTGTCATGAAAAACGCTCCAAAACATAGGCTCTGGCGGCGCGGTCCGCCGCCAGGATCGTCTCGAGGTCCGCGCCCTGCACCGCGCCGATGGCGGCGACGGCTCCGGCGGCGGCCTCATAGATCCGGTTGAAGCCGAGTCGCCCCTTCAGAAACAGGTGCACGGCCTCCTCGTTGGCGGCGCTCATCACGCAGGGCGCGGTGCCGCCGGTTTTCGCCGCGTCCATGGCCAGACGCAGACAGGGCATGTTCTCGAGATCCGGCGCCTCGAAGCTCAGATCCCGCAGGGACCAGAAGTCGAGCCGCTCGAACATCGAGGCGCGGCGCTCCGGCCAGGTCAGCGCCAGCTGGATGGGCAATCCCATGTCCGGCACGCCGAGCTGGGCGATCACCGTGCCGTCGATGAGCTCTACCATAGAGTGTATGACGCTCTGCGGGTGGATGACCACCTGAATCTCGTCCGGCGAGACGGAGAAGAGGTGCATGGCCTCGATGAGCTCCAGGCCCTTGTTCATGAGCGTCGCGCTGTCCACCGAGATCTTCGCGCCCATGCTCCAGTTCGGGTGGCTGACGGCCTGCTGCGGCGTCACGTCCTCGAGCTCCGCGCGGCGCCGCCCCCGGAAGGGGCCGCCCGAGCAGGTGAGCAAAATCTTCCGCAGCTCGCCCGGGCCGCGCCCGGTGAGGCACTGGAAGATCGCCGAGTGCTCCGAGTCGACCGGGACGATCTCCGCCCCGCGCTCGGCCGCGCGGCGCATCACCAGATCGCCCGCGCAGACGAGCGTCTCCTTGTTGGCCAGCGCGATGCGCTTTTTTTCGTCGATGGCGGCGAGCGTCGGCCGCAATCCGACGGCGCCCGAGACCGCCGTGACCACGCAGTCGCTCTCCGGCAGCACGGCGGCCTCCAGAAGGCCCTCCATGCCGGAGACGACGCGCACGGGCAGATCCGCCACCGCCGTGCGGAAGAGACGCGCGGCCTCCTCGTCATAGACGGCGACGAGGCCGGGGCGGAAGCGGCGCGTCTGCTCCTCGAGGCGGTCGATCTGTCGCCCCGCGCTCAGCGCCGCCACCCTCAGGCCCAAATGCTCCGCCACCGCCAGCGTCTGGCGGCCGATGGAGCCGGTGCTGCCCAGCACCGTGATCGCATTCACCATGGTTACCCCCTCCGGCCCTCAGGCCTTGATCCCGCCGAAGCGGCGGTCGCGCCGCTGATAGACGGCGATCGCCTTGTCCAGCTCCTCCGGCGTGAAGTCCGGCCAGAGGACGTCGGTGAAATAAAATTCGGAATAGGCGCACTGCCACAGCAGGAAGTTCGACAGGCGCTGCTCGCCCCCGGCGCGGATCAGCAGATCCGGGTCCGACACGCCCGCCGAGTCGAGATAGGAGGCAAAGCGCTCCTCGGTCAGTTCGCCCTCGGCGCGTCCGGCGCGCACGTCCTCGGCATAGCGGTTCACCGCGCGCAGGATCTCGTCCCGACCGCCGTAGTTGACGCAGATGTTGGTCTGGAAGCCCTCGAAGCGGGAGGAGATCTCGTTGGTGCGCTCGATGAGCTCCAGGATCTCCGGAGAGAGCCCGCTCAGATCGCCGAACACGCGCAGGCGGATGCGGCGCTGCTCCATGGTCTTGATCGCCTCGCTGAGGTATTTGACCAGCAGCTTCATGATGCCGCTCACCTCGTCCTGCGGGCGGTTCCAGTTTTCGGTGGAGAAGCAGTAGACCGTCAGATAGTCCATGCCGATGTCGCGGCAGTAATAGACGATCTTGCGCAGGGTCTCCACGCCCACGGCGTGGCCGGCCACGCGGGGCAGCCCGCGCTTTTTGGCCCAGCGGCCGTTGCCGTCCAGGATGATGGCAATATGACGGGGGAAGGGCCGTTCCCCTTCCCCCGTCTGAAGGATCCCGTTTTGTGCCGTCATATCTCGGTCAGTTCCTTTTCCTTGGCCTCGGCGATCTTGTCGATCTCCTTGATATAATCGTCGGTCAGCTTCTGCATGTCCTTCTCGGCGATCTTGTAGTCGTCCTCGGTCATCTCGGAGGCCTTCTGCTGCTTCTTGAACTTTTCGATGGCGTCGCGGCGGATGTTGCGGATGGCGACCTTGCACTCTTCAGAGTATTTCTTCGTCTGCTTGACCAGATCCTTGCGGCGCTCCTCCGTCAGCGGGGGGAAGACCAGACGGATCATGCGGCCGTCGTTCTGGGGGTTGATGCCGAGGTCGGAGGCGAGGATCGCCTTCTCGATGGCCTTGAGAGACGAGGCGTCCCAGGGCTGGATGACCAGGGAGCGCGGGTCGGGCGTGGCGACGGAGGCCATCTGCTGGATGGGCGTGGGCACGCCGTAGTAGTCCACGAGGATCTGCGCGAGAACGCCCGCGTTGGCGCGGCCGGCGCGGATGGTGGCAAGCTGAGAGCTCAGCGCGTCACAGGTCTTCTGCATTTTGCTTTCAAATTCCTTGTACTCAGACATGGTGATCCCTCCTGTTAGATTGTATCGTAAAAATGTTCAAGCCTTGTCGTTTCCGTCTCAGTGGACGGAGGTGCCGATCTTTTCGCCGTGCAGCACGCGCAGGATGTTTTCGGGCTCGGCCAGGGCGAAGACCTCGACGGGGATGCGGTTGTCCATGGCGAGGCTCGTGGCGGCCGTGTCCATCACGGCCAGACGCCGCGCCAGCACGTCCTCATAGCTGATCTCGTCGAAACGCACGGCCTCGGGGTTCTTGCGCGGGTCGTCGCTGTAGACGCCGTCGATGTTCTTGGCGAGCAGGATGGCGTCGGCGCGGATCTCCAGCGCGCGCAGCACGGCGGCCGTGTCCGTGGAGAAGAAGGGGCAGCCCGTGCCGCAGGCAAAGAGCACCACCTTGCCGCTCTCGAGATATTCGATGCTCCTGTCGGTGCTGTAGCGCTCGCCCACGCCCTGGATGTCCACGGCGGTCTGCACGCGCGCGTCCGCGCCGAGCTGGCGGAACACGTCCGCCACCGCCAGACAGTTCATCGCCGTGGCGAGCATGCCCATGCGGTCGGCGCTCACGCGCTCGACCTTGCCGGCCCCGTCCTTGACGCCGCGCCAGAAGTTGCCGCCGCCGATCACGATGCCGACCTGCACGCCCTCCTCGGTGCAGGCCCGGACGGTCTCGCACACGCGCGTGACGAAATCGAAGTCAAAGCCGGTGTGCTTCTCTCCGGCGAGCGCCTCGCCGCTGATCTTGATGAGTACACGTTTATACATGAGGTCTCCTCCTAATATCTTATATATCGAGTATGCCCAGGATCACGATACCGATCACGACCAGGGCGATCGAGGCGTAGTGCTTGGCCGAGAGCTTCTCCTTGAGGAAGAGGCGGCTCCAGATGACGGAGGCCACGCAGTAGGAGGAGATGATGGGCGCCGAGAAGGCCACGTGCTCGGTATCGGCCAGCGCGTAGATATAGAAGAACTGGCCGGCCGTCTCGAAGATGGCGCCGGTATATTTGGGCGCCTCCTGCTTTACGAAGAAGCGCTGCTTTTTGACGAAGGCCACATACACGAAGCTCAGCGCGCCGACGATCAGAAAGGTCAGCTCATAGGCGACGTTGGCCGAGTCCTCGTCCAGCACCTCCAGCACGCGGCTGTCGGCGAAGGTGCCCAGCGCGTCGAGCAGGCAGTAAATGATGGGGATCAGAATGGCGATCCAGCTCTTGGCATAGTGGTGGTTCGATTCGTCCTGCCGCGCCCGGCGCAGCTCCTCGTCTTCGTTGGCCTCGGTGAAGCCCAGGGCGACGACGCCGACGCACACGAGCGCCACGGCCACCAGCGCCAGCGGCGGCAGATCGTCCCCCACGCCGACGGTGATGAGCGTCAGGATCGCGACGATCGCACCGGAGGAGTTGCAGATGGGCGAGGAGATCGAGAGCTCGATGTAACGAAGCCCCAGATAGCCGATCGCCATCGAGAGGATGTACAGCGCGGAGACCGGGAGATAGGTCAGAAGGATCCGGGCGTTGATCTCGACTCCGCCGACGAACACTTCATACGCGGCGTGAAGCCCCATGACGACGCCGACCGCCGTGACCATTTTGAGATGACTGTACCTGTCCCTGGCATCCTGGCAGCCGATCTTGGAAAAGAGATCGGAGCCGCTCCAGCACAACAGCGCGATGATCGCAAACCAGAACCACATAACTGTTTTTTTCTGCCCCTTCTTTTTGTAGCTGTCAAATGATTTTACCACAGGCCGCCTCTTTTGACAATTCCCAATTGACAAATTGTGCGGCGGGGCGGGTGTATCCTGTGGGCATGGAAGTCATCTACCTCGACCGCCTGTTCTTCTTCAACCTCCTGACGGATTATCTTTTGTGCCTCGTGTCGGCGCGCGTCTGCGGGCTGACGCTGCGGCGGCGGCGCTACGCGCTCGCGGCCGCGCTGGGGGCTCTGTACGCCGTGCTGTCCGTGCTGCCGGGCCTGGCTTTTCTGCGCACGCCGCCCGGGATCCTCGCCGCGGCGGCCCTGCTGGCGGCCGTCGCCTTCGGCGCGGAGCGGCGGCCCTTTCGCTGCGGCGGCGTCTTCCTCGCGGTGTCCGCGGCCTTCGGCGGGGCGGTCTGGGCCGTGTCGCTCGCGGGCGGGGCGCGGCCGGGGGCGGCCGTGTCCGGGCGGGTGCTGCTGCTCGCCTTCGCGCTGTGCTACGCGGCGGTGAGTCTCCTCTTTGCCCGCCGGGCGCAGCTGCCGGACCGGGCGCGCGCGGAGGTCGTGCTGCGGGAGAAGGGACGGGAGAGCCGCTTCATGGCCCTGCGCGACAGCGGCAACGCCCTCTGCGATCCGCTGACAGGCCGGCCCGTGATGCTCGTCTCTCCGCACGCCCTCGCCCCGGTGCTGCCGGAGGCCGCCGCGCTCTTTTCGGGGCAAGATCCCGTTCAGGCGCTGCGCGAGGCGGCGCAGCTGCCGGGGCTCGCCAGGCGCTTCCGGCTGATCCCCTACGCGTCCGTCGGCGCGCGGGGCCTGCTGCCCGCCTTCCGGCCGGAGCGTCTTACCGTAGACGGGCGGGTGGAGGAGCTTCTTGTGGCCGTGACACCCTCGGCCGCCGGGGACGGCTTTGAGGGCGTCGTATAAGGAAAGGAGTCAATATGCTGTGTAAACCGCAGATCCTGTTTTTGAAGGACCGGATCCTCGCCATTCTCGGCATGGAGCCAAACCAGGTTTTTTACATCGGCGGCAGCACGGTGCTGCCGCCGCCGCTGGAGCGAAAGTGCGAGGAGGAGACCGTCGCGCGGCTCGAGGCCGGGGAGGAGGCCGCGCGCCAGACGCTTATCGAGCATAACCTCCGCCTCGTCGTGTACATCGCCAAGCGCTTTGAAAACACCCGCGTCAACATCGAGGACCTCATCTCCATCGGCACCATCGGCCTCATCAAGGCCGTCAACACCTTCCAGTCCGGCAAGAACATCAAGCTCGCCACCTACGCCTCGCGCTGCATTGAAAACGAGATCCTCATGTACCTGCGCAAAAACAGCTCCCAGCGCACGGAGCTGAGCATAGACGAGCCGCTCAACACCGATTGGGACGGCAACGAGCTGCTGCTCTCGGACGTGCTGGGCACGGACGAGGACGAGGTGTCGCGCCCGCTGGAGGACGACGCCGAGCGGGAGATGCTCATGGCCGCCATCGACTGCCTCTCCGAGCGGGAGCGCGAGATCATCCTGCTGCGCTTCGGGCTGCCCGGCGGGCGGGAATATACGCAGAAGGAGGTCGCCGACCGGCTCGGCATCTCGCAGAGCTACATCAGCCGCCTCGAGAAGCGCATCATCGAGCGCCTGCGCCGGGAGATGCAGCGCCAGATGCAGGTGTAAGCGTCCGGGAAGGGCCTCTCCCCTCTCCTCTTCATGCAGAGTCTCCCGTGACGCGTCTCTCCCGGCGCCGGTGCCGAGACTGCACAGAGTTCCTATGAAAACTGGTTCCTTTTTGGTCATTCTTCTTATTGATTTGCCCGTGAGCGCTGTGTTATAATGCCCATAGATGTGCCCGCAGGGGCATATCAAAAGAAAAATAATACTGGAGGAGAAAACATGAAAAAGATCTTTGCTCTGCTTCTTGCTCTCTGCATGATCTTCGCTCTGGCCGCCTGCGGTCAGCAGGCCGCTCCCGCCGAGCAGCCTGCCGAGGCCCCCGCTGAGGCCCCTGCCGAAGCTCCCGCCGAAGCCCCTGCCGAAGCTCCCGCCGAGGCTCCTGCCGAGGCCCCTGCCGAGGCCCCTGCCGAGGCTCCCGCTGAGGCCCCCGCTTCCGCCGACGACATCGCCGACGAGATGACCTCTGCCGACGGCAAGTACGAGATCGCCTTCGTCACCGACGTCGGCCAGCTCAAGGACAAGTCCTTCAACCAGGGCACCTATGACGGCGTGAAGCTCTACGCTGCCGCCAACGGCCTGAGCTACAAGTACTACCAGCCCGCCAACGGCGACCAGGCCACCGACGACGACCGCTACGACGCCATGAAGGCCGCTGCCGACAACGGCGCCAAGGTCATTGTCTGCGCCGGCTTCATGCAGGGCAACGCCCTCGCCAAGGCCGCCGGTGAATTCACCGACGTCAAGTTCGTCTTCGTCGACGGCTGGGCCTTCGACGGTCTGAACAACATTGCCGGTATCGCCTTCAAGGAAGAGCAGTGCGGCTACCTTGCCGGTTACGCGACCGTCAAGGAAGGCTTCACCAAGCTCGGCTTCTGCGGCGGCGGCGGCGGCACGAACCCGGCCTGCTGCCGTTACGGCTACGGCTACGTCCAGGGCGCTGCGGCTGCGGCTGCCGAGATGGGCGTGCACGTCGACATGAACTACTCCTGGCTCTACGGCGCCTCCTTCTCCGCTTCTCCCGAGCTGCAGACTCTTGCCAACGGCTGGTATGAGGCCGGCACCGAGGCTATCTTCGCCTGCGGCGGCTCCATGTTCGCCTCCGTCGCGGCGGCCGCTTCCGCCAACGACGGCGCGGTCATCGGCGTTGACGTCGACCAGTCCTTCGAGTCTGAGACCGTCATCACCTCCGCCATGAAGGGTCTGTCCGACTCCGTCGTCTGGGCGCTGAACAAGGCCTATGACGGCTCCTGGGACGAGATCGGCGGCGTGGCCACCAGCCTGGGTGCTGCTGAGAACGCTGTCGGCCTGCCCACCGCCACCTGGTCCCTCTCCGGCTGGACCGTTGAGGAGTACGAGGCCATGCTGCAGGACATCATCGACGGCAAGATCGTCATCGACGCCGATTACGCCAACCTCGCCGGCACCGATGCTCTGACGCTCAACATTGTCGAGTAATAAGCCCCGTTTATCAAAAAGGGAAAGCCTTTCGGCTTTCCCTTTTTCTATTCCCAAAGCTTTTTCCTGCGGGACAGGGGCGGCATCGACCCTTTGCCCCCTCGCTTTTCTTACGTAATCAAAGGACGGACGCTTCGTGAAGCGCCCGTACGAATGAACCGGCGTTTTTTGCGGGGCACGGACGCGGTGGAAAACAGGAAGCGCCCCTTCTTTCCCGTGACGGGAAAGAGGGGGCGCGCTTGCTTTGTGAGGGATGCTTTTGCCGGTCAACGATCAGGGAGAGGGGTGGGACGGGGAACCGTCCCCTGTCCCATTTTCACGCCTCTCTGTCATCTCTCTACTTGAATTTATTTTTTTCTGCTATTACAGCGCGGATATCTTCAGATTTTGCATAATCCAGAACAGTTTTTCCGGTGTTATCCATCGCGTCTATTTTTGCACCGTTCAAAATCAAATAATCTACTGTTTGCACATTTGTCCGCTCCGCGGCATACATCAAAGGAGTCCTTCCCTCTTCATCCGGAGTATTTACGCTGCAGAATCCCCCATTGAGGAGATACTCAATTTCTTGGCCGCGTCTCTCATATCCACAAGAAACACAACCTCTAAAAAGCCGATCCCAGTTGACTTCGTCACGGGAACAGTTCTTCACGGCGAACAGGAAGGAGTTAAACACCTCTTCGTTGCTTTCCGGTACATACACCGTCGAATTTCCCAGAGGACGTGGCTGGATGATATCAAACAAAGCTGATTCCATTCCTCCGGAATACTCGGTTTTGTAATGCAGATCCGCTCCATTTTGAAGCAACAGGAGAGAAACGGCATACCAATTGTCGTTTTTCCTTCGATATGTGACCGAAAGCGGCGTATACCCATCGTTGCAGTTGACATCTGCGCCAGAAGCAATCAAAAAGCGGATCATTTCCTCATTTCCCTGATGGCAAGCCTGTGTCAGCGGGTACATATCTTTCCGATTCATGGCCGATTGCCAGAAAGGAGGCGCGACTGTGGGATATCGGTTTATGCTGGCGGGATCCTTCTCTACTATCCGCTGAACTTCCTCTATATCGTCACTTTTTATGGCGCGGACAAGGCGCACTGCATGAAAAAAAGAGCTGTTGAAATAGATTATACTTCCAATTATAGCCGCAAACATTAGGCCTAAGATCATAACGGCAAGCTGCATAAACTTACGTTTTTTCATATCATTCAAGACTAAACAAATTGGGACAGGGTGTGGGACATGGGGCATGGGACAGGGGACGGTTCTGTGTCCCACCGTGTTTCTGACAAACTATTGGTTTTTATTCTATAGCCGGTTTAATGCTTTGTCAAGAAAACGCGGGTAGGATAGCGGGACAGGGAACCGTCCCCTGTCCCAATTCTAATGCTTTGTCAAGAAAACGCGGGTAGGATAGCGGGACAGGGAACCGTCCCCTGTCCCATCCCCTGTCCCACCCTGTCCCACAGTTTGAAAGGAACCGGCAATTTCGAGGGATCGTTTCACCTGTTGACGATCAGGGGGACGGGTGGGACAAGGAGCCGTCCCCCGTCCCTTTTTTCTTTGCGGCAAGGGTGTTTTTTCTTGCAATTATCCCTTCCTTCTTATATAATTTATTTAATAGTCCGCTCGTCCTGTGCGGGCGCAACATTCCGAACAGAAAGCAGGTGGCGCTTATGGATGAATCGACCCCCTACGTGATCGAAATGCTCCATATCACCAAGGAGTTCCCCGGCATCAAAGCCAACGACGACATCACCCTGCAGCTCAAAAAAGGCGAGATCCACGCCCTGCTCGGCGAAAACGGCGCGGGCAAGTCCACCCTGATGAGCGTCCTCTTCGGCCTGTACCAGCCGGAGGCGGGCGAGATCCGCAAGGACGGCAAGGTCGTCAAGATCAACAACCCCAACGACGCGACCGCCCTGCACATCGGCATGGTCCACCAGCATTTCAAGCTGGTCGAGGTGTTCACGGTACTCGACAACATCATCCTCGGCGCGGAGGATACGAAGCTGGGCTTTCTGCAGAAGAAGGCCGCCCGGAAAAAGGTCGAGGAGCTGATGCAGAAATACGGCCTGCACGTCGATCTTGACGCAAAGGTGGAGGACATCACCGTCGGCATGCAGCAGCGCACCGAAATTTTGAAGATGCTCTACCGCGACAACGAGATCCTCATTTTCGACGAGCCGACCGCCGTGCTGACCCCGCAGGAGATCGACGAGCTGATGCAGATCATGAAAAACCTCGCCGCCGAGGGCAAGTCGATCCTCTTCATTTCCCACAAGCTCAACGAGATCATGGAGGTCGCCGACCGTGTGTCCGTTCTGCGCAAGGGCAAGTACATCGGCACGGTCAACACGAAGGACACCAACAAGCAGGAGCTGTCGAACATGATGGTCGGCCGCCCCGTTCAGCTCGAGGTGCAGAAGGCTCCCGCGCAGCCGAAGGATGTGGTGCTCCACATCGAGGACATGAGCGTAGCTTCCCGCCTCCACAAGCACGACGCCGTGCGGCACGTCTCGCTGGACGTGCGCGCGGGTGAGATCGTCTGCATCGCCGGTATCGACGGCAACGGCCAGACGGAGTTCATCTTCGGTCTCTCGGGGCTTGAGCCGCTCTCCGGCGGCAAGATCGAGCTCTGCGGCCATGACATCTCCAAGGCCTCCATCCGCCAGCGCGGCCAGTACATGAGCCACATCCCCGAGGACCGGCACAAGCACGGCCTCGTGCTGGACTTCACGCTGGAGCAGAACATGGTGCTGCAGCGCTATACGGAGCCTGCCTTCCAGCACGGCGGCTTCATCCGCTTTGACGAGGTGCGCAAATACGCCGAGGGCCTCATCGAGAAATTCGACGTCCGCTCCGGCCAGGGTCCCGTCACCATCGCGCGCAGCATGTCCGGCGGCAACCAGCAGAAGGCCATCATCGCCCGCGAGCTTGACCGGAACCTCCCGCTCGTCGTCGCCGTGCAGCCCACCCGCGGTCTGGACGTCGGCGCCATCGAATACATCCACAGTCAGCTCGTCGCCCAGCGCGACGAGGGCAAGGCGATCCTGCTCGTGTCGCTCGAGCTGGACGAGGTGCTGAGCCTGTCCGACCGGATCCTCGTCATGTATGAGGGCGAGATCGTCGGCGAGCTTGACCCGAAGAAAACGACCGCGCAGGAGCTCGGCCTCTACATGGCCGGCGCCAAGCGCGCGGAAAAGGAGGCGGAGAAGGCATGAAAGCATTCTTGAAGAAAGAAAGCACACAGAAGCTGCTGGCCTCCCTGCTCTCGATTTTGATCGGCCTCGTCGTCGGCGCGATCGTCGTGCTGATCGTCGGCCTCTTCAACAAGAGCATCTCGCTCAAGGGCGCCTGGGAGGGCATCCGGCTCATCTTCATCGGTATCCTGAGCACCGGACGCAGCGCCTCCGGCGCGCTCACCTGGGGCTTCAACCCCGCCAGCATCGGCAACATGCTCTTCCGCGCGACGCCGCTCATCATGACGGGCCTCTCCGTGGCGCTGGCCTTCAAGACGGGCCTGTTCAACATCGGCGCGCCCGGTCAGTATCTCATGGGCACGCTGGCCACGCTCTTTATCGCGCTGAGCATCCCCTCCGGCGCGCTGCCCGGCTGGCTCATCTGGCTGCTGGCCTTCCTGGGCGGGCTCCTCGCCGGTGCGCTCTGGGGCGCGATCCCGGGCCTCGTCAAGGCTTTTCTGAACATCAACGAGGTTCTGGCCTGCATCATGACCAACTGGATCGCGGCCAACCTTGTCACCTGGGCCTTTGACGTCAGCAATCTCAAGAACATGGTCGAGGGCACCAAGTCCGGCTACATCTACAAGACCACCTACGGCCTCGTGGACGGCAGCTACGTCGACGGCGCGGGCGTCGCCACCGCGAAGCTTGGCCTGGACAAGCTCTTCCCCGGCTCCCAGATCAACGCCGGTATCCTCGTCGCCATCCTGCTGGCGATCGGCGTGTATATCCTCATCAGCAAGACCACGCTCGGCTATGAGCTGAAGGCCTGCGGCGCCAACCGCCACGCCGCGCGCTACGCCGGCATCCACGACAAGCGCAACATCGTGCTGTCGATGGCGCTCTCCGGCGCTCTGGCCGCGGCCGGCGCCTCGCTGTACTTCCTCTCCGGCAATACGGAGTTCTTCTGGTCCACCTATCAGTCGCTGCCCGCCGCGGGCTTCAACGGCATCCCGGTCGCGCTGCTGGCGCTGAACAATCCCATCGGCGTCATCTTCTCTGCGATCTTCATGGCCATGCTGAACATCGTCGGCCTGCAGCTGACCAACCTCACCGCCTATAACGAATACATCACCGACGTCATCATCGCCGTGATCGTCTACCTCTCCGCCTTCTCGCTGGCGATCCGCATGCTGATCGCCGGGCGCTCCAAGAAGAAAAAGGCCGCTGAAGAACCGAAGCGCACGCCGACGGAGCCGCCGGTCAAGCCGGAGGATGCGAAAAACGAGAAAGGAGGCGACAAGGCATGACATTCCTGATCCAACAGACGCTGATCTACGCGGTGCCGCTGATGATCGTGGCGCTGGCCGGCGTCTTTGCCGAGCGAAGCGGCATCATCAACCTGGCTCTGGAAGGCATCATGATCTTCGGCGCCTTCATGGGTGTTTTGTTCGTCAATCTCTCGCAGACAGCGGGCTGGTTCATCGAGGCCAAGGCCGCAGGCGACTGGATGGCACTGCAGGGCTTTGAGCTGCTGGCCATGCTGGTGGCCGCTCTGATGGGCGCGATCTTCTCTCTGCTGCTGAGCTTTGCCTCCATCAACCTCCGCGCCGACCAGACCATCGGCGGCACGGCGCTGAACCTGATGGCTCCCGCTCTCGTGCTGTTCTTCATCCGTCTGATCGCCAACCAGAACACGCTGCAGATGGCGACGGGCGACTCCGCCAGCTGGTTCATGATCAAGAAGAGCACGCTCGGCTTTGACAAGAACGCGGACCTGGGCTTTCTCGGCAACACGCTGCTGCACAAGGTCTATCTTGCAACCTACGTCTGTATCCTGATCTTCATCATTCTGTCGATCATCCTGTATAAGACGCGCTTCGGCCTGCGCATGCGCTCCTGCGGCGAAAATCCGCAGGCGGCCGACTCGCTGGGCATCAACGTCTACAAGATGCGCTACGCGGGCGTCACGATCTCCGGTGCGCTGGCGGGCATGGGCGGCTTCGTCTATTCTCTGACCACCGCCAACTGCACCTCCAACGGCGACGTGGCGGGCTTCGGCTTCCTCGCGCTGGCCGTCATGATCTTCGGCAACTGGAAGCCGCTGAACATCGCCGGGGCGAGCCTGCTGTTCGGTCTCTTCAAGTGCATTGCCGCCGCGTATTCGAGTCTGGATATCAACGGCGACGGCGTGTATATGCTCGCGCAGATCGGCATCAGCTCGCATCTGTACCGCATGCTCCCCTACGTCATCACGCTGGTCGTGCTGGCCTTCACCTCCAAGGGCTCCCGCGCGCCGAAGGCCGAGGGCATCCCCTACGACAAGGGCTCGCGATGACTTCTTAATCTTTCTGAAAATGCCGCCTGAAGGCGGCATTTTCTTTTTGCTTTGTGTTATACTATAGCCGTTCGTATCAAAACCATGCTTTTTTCCCATTCTCCGAAGGGGAGGACCCCATGAAAAAACTCTTGCTTCTGGCGCTCGTCTTTGTCGTGACGGCGGCCTTCCTGCTTCTGGGCGCCGCCTTTACGCTGCAGGAGGAGCCTCTGCCTGCTGCGGCGGCCGAAAGCCCGTCTGCGCCTTCGCCGGTCTCCGTGCCGACGGACACGGCGGAGCCGGCGCCGACAGCCAAGCCGGCAGTCGAAGAGCTCAGCGGGATCGACGATCCGGCCGAAAGGAGGCTCGCCGCCATGACGACGGAGGAGAAGGCCCTGCAGATGATTCTCTACTGCTGCCACAAGCCCGAGGAGGCCGAAGAGGCCGCGGCCGAGGGCGTGGGCGGGCTGTGCCTCTTTGCCAACGCCTTCTCCGGCAAAAGCCGGGACGAGGTCGTCGCGATGACCGCGGCGCTGCAGGCGGCCGCGCCTCTGCCGCTGCTGCTGGCCGTGGACGAGGAGGGCGGCGAGGTCAACCGCGTCAGCTCCAATCCCGCCCTGCGCGCCCAGCCTTTCCAGGCGCCGCGGACGCTTTTCCGCACCGGCGGCTGGAAGAAGATCACGAGCGACACCGTCGAAAAGGCCCGGCTGCTGCTCGACCTCGGGCTGAACGTCAACCTCGGCCCGGTCTGCGACGTGCCGCGCTCCTCACTCAACTATATCTACACCCGCACCTTCAGCGGCAACGCGCCGGAGGTCGTCCGCTACGTCGAGCTCGTCGTGCGCGCGATGAAGGAGGAGGGGCTCGGCAGCACGCTCAAGCACTTCCCCGGCTACGGCGGCAGCGCCGACACGCACAAGGGCATGGCCTATGACAAGCGCAGCCGCGACGCCTTCGATCAGGGCGATCTGCTGCCCTTCGAGGCGGGCATCCGCGAGGGCGCGGACGCCGTCATGGTCAGCCACAACATCGTGCTGTGCATGGACGGGGAGCTGCCCGCCTCCCTCTCGCCGGAGGTACACCGCGTGCTGCGCGAGGAGCTGGGCTTTGAGGGCGTCGTCGTCACCGACGATCTGTCCATGGGCGCCATCGAGCAGTTCACCGGCGGGCAGAACGCCGCGGTGCAGGCCGTGCTTGCCGGGAACGACCTCATCTGCTGCGGCGACTACCGGGGCGCGGCCTCCGCGATCGCCGAGGCGGTGCGCGCCGGGACGCTCGACGAGGAGCAGCTCGACGCCTCCGTTTTGCGCATCCTGCGCTGGAAAACGGCGCTCGGCCTTGACATTTCGGCCTGAAACGGTATAATAAACAGGCTTTGAATGATAAAAAGGAGAGTGCGTTATGAACCCTTATCTGGATATAGCCCCCGAAGTGAAAAAAGCCCTGGACGAGGGGCGGCCGGTCGTGGCGCTGGAGAGCACCATCATCTCCCACGGCATGCCCTACCCCAAAAACGTGCAGACGGCGCTGCTGGTCGAGCAGACCATCCGCGATAACGGCGCCGTTCCCGCCACGATCGCCGTGATCGGCGGTCGGCTGAAGGCGGGTCTGAGCCCCGAGGAGATCGAGTATCTCGGCAAGGCCGGGCGCAGCGTCGCCAAGGCCAGCCGCCGCGATCTGCCCGCGCTGGTCGCCCGCGGGGCCGACGGCGCCACCACCGTGACCACCACGATGATGATCGCCTACATGGCCGGCATCCGCATCTTCGCCACCGGCGGCATCGGCGGCGTGCACCGCGGCGCGGAGACCACCATGGACATCTCCGCCGACCTCGAGGAGCTGGCGCAGACGCCGGTGATGGTGGTCTGCGCGGGCGCCAAGTCCATCCTCGATCTCGGGCTGACGCTCGAGTATCTCGAGACCAAGGGCGTGCCCGTCATCGGCTACGGCACCGAGGAGCTGCCCGCCTTCTACACGCGCAAGAGCGGCTTCGGCGTTGACTACCGGGTCGACTCGCCCGAGGAGCTGGCGGCCATGTTCCGCGCGCAGCGGGAGCTCGACTACAAGGGCGGCATGCTCGTCACGAACCCCATCCCCGAAGAGTACGCCATGGACAAGGCCGTCATCGACGCAGCCATCGAGCAGGCCCTGCGCGAATGCACGGAGCAGGGCGTGCACGGCAAGGAGACGACCCCCTTCCTGCTCGCGCGCGTGGTGGAGCTCACCGGCGGCGACAGCCTCGAGAGCAACATCCAGCTCGTGCTGAATAACGCCCGCCTCGCGGCCCGCACTGCGGCGCTGCTCTGACAGCGCATGAACCCCGTCTGAGAAAAACCTTGTTTTCTCAGACGGGGTTCAGTTTTTAGTTTATAGTTTTTAGTTTTCAGAGGGAAAAGGGATGCGAAAAGGCTTTTTCGCATCCCTTTTTCTATCGTCTGGTTTTCAGCCGTAGATCTCTTCCTCGAGCGCGGCGATCTTCGCGCTGAACTTGTGCATGTTTTCGGCGCGCCAGTCCTCGAGATCCTGGCACCACTCAGTCGCGAGGAAAACCTTGCTCATCTCCACGGCCATCTCCGGGCCGACGATCCAGCCGCCCATGCAGAGGATCTGGGCGTTGTTGATGGCGCGGGCCATCTTGGCCGAATACACGCCCTCGCAGGCGACGGCGTGCACGCCCTTGAACTTGTTGGACACGACGCTCATGCCGGCGCCGGTGCCGCAGATCAGGATCGCCCGATCATAGACGCCCTGCTGCATCAGCGGGGCCACCTTGCCGGCGACCTCGTAATAGGGGTGGGGCTGGGCGGCGTCGAGCGTGCCCAGATCGTCAAAGTCAGCGCCGCTCTCGACGAGCCAGGCCTTGATGGCCTCCTTGGCGGAAAAGCCGGATTTGTCGCTTCCGATCGCGATTTTCATAGTAATCTCCTTTCCTCTTAGCCTTCCCCCTCGGGGGAAGGCGGCGCGGGACGCGCCGGATGAGGGGCGTCCCCTCAAATGTTTTTATTTCAGGCTCACGGCGCGTTTGGCCGCGGCGACGATGTTCTCCACGGTGAGCCCCAGGGCCTCGCGCAGATAGGGAAGCTTCCCGACCTCGCCGAAGCGATCCTGCACGCCGACGGCGCAGGCGGGGATCTTCTCCTCGGCCAGAGCCTCCAGCACCGCCGAGTGGAGCCCGCCGATGACGTTGTGGTTCTCCACGGTCAGCACGGCGCCGGTCTTGCGCGCGGAGGCGATCACGCTCTCGCGGTCGATGGGCTTGATGGTGTGGATGTTGACGACCTCGACGTCGATGCCTTCCGCGGCCAGCTTCTCCGCGGCCTCGAGGGCGTCCTTCGTCAGAAAGCCGCTGACGAAGAGGCTCAGGTCACGACCCTCGCGCAGGGTGTCGGCCTTGAAGAGGTCGAAGCGGTAGTCGGCGGGGAAGACGGTGGGCAGCTCCTTGCGGAACAGGCGCATGTACACCGGGCCCTCATAGGCGTTCAGGACCGGGATCGCGGCGCGCAGCTGCACCTCGTCCACCGGCTCGAAGATGACCATGCCGGGGATGGAGCGCACGACGCCGACGTCCTCCATGCTCATGTGCGTGCCGCCGTTGAGCTCGGCGGAGATGCCGGGGTCGGTGCCGACGATCTTGACATTGTTTTTGGCATAGGAGATGGAGATCGCGATCTGGTCGCAGATCCGGCGGGTGGCGAAGGGCGTGAAGCTCTCGATCCAGGGCTTGAAGCCATAGGTCGCAAGGCCCGCGGCGATGGAGGCCATATTCTGCTCGGCCACGCCGCAGTCGAACATCTGTTTGGGGAAGCGCTCGTAGAGCGCGCGGGTGCCGCTGGCCTTGGCCAGGTCCGCGTCCAGGATGCAGACGTGCCGGTCGGCCTCCATCAGACGCGCCATCTCTTCGGCATAGACAGCTCTCATTTCCATCCTGCTCACGCTCCTCTCAGTTCCGCGATCGCCGCGGCGGCCTGCTCGGCCGTCAGCTTGGTGTTGTGGTTGCCCGGCCCGAGCTCCTCGATCCACTTCACGCCGCAGCCCTTCTTCGTGTTGAGCAGCACCATCGTCGGCTTGCCGCTGCCGCGGCCGAGCCGGGCGTGTTTAAAGGCCTCGGAGACCTGCTCGACGTCGTTGCCGTCCTCCACGTCGATGACGTGCCAGCCGAAGGCCGCCCATTTCTCGGCCAGGGGCTCAAGGGCGTTGACCTCCGCGACGGGGCCGTCGATCTGGAGCTTGTTGTAGTCGGTGATGCCGATGAGGTTGTCCAGGCCCTTGGCCGCGGCGAACATCGCCGCCTCCCAGATCTGGCCCTCCTGGCTCTCGCCGTCGCCGATGATGGCGTAGACAGCGGCGCCGTCCTCCTCGAGCTTGGCGCCCAGCGCGGCGCCGACGGCGCAGCTGAAGCCCTGGCCGAGAGAGCCGGTGGTCATGTCGATGCCGACGGTGAGGTTCTTGTCGCAGTGGCTGGGCAGATGCGTGCCGCCCTGGTTGAGCGTCAGCAGCTCCTTCTTGTCAAAGTAGCCGCGCTCGGCCAGCGTCGAATAGACGGCGGGGCCGGCGTGCCCCTTGGAGCAGACGAGCCGGTCGCGGCCCGGCATATCCGGCTGCGCGGGGTCGATATTCATCTCCTGGAAATACAGCACGGCCAGCGCCTCCACGAGTGAGAGGCAGCCGCCGATGTGCCCGACGCCGAGATGCCCGATGCACTCGAGGATATCGCAGCGGATGTCCAGGCAGATCTTTTTCAGATCGGTGTCCAAAAGAACGTTCCTCCTGTCTGTATGATTGGTTTTCGCTGGGAATATCTTAATCCCTGCGCCGTGCCTTGTCAAGGAAAGAACGGCTCCGGCGGCTTGACAGAAAGCGCGCCGGAGATTATGATGAACGGGAAATAAAATCAAACGAGGTGTGCCATGAGCTTTCAGGCGATCTATGTCCCAGTGGGCGTACCCACCTTCCATCTCGAGAGCGCGCAGGATCAGTTTGAGCGCTCCAAGGCCCTGCTGCAGAGCGTCGAGCCGGGCTTCGTGTTCCCGGAGGAGATGCTGCTGAGCGTCGACGCGCTGCGCGCCTTCCTCGACGGCAAGCAGCCCGATCTGATCGTGTTCCAGAACCTGACCTTTGCCAACGCCGCCTATATGAGCGAGGTGCTGCGCCGCTTCGATTGCCCGCTGCTCCTGTGGACGCTGCGCGAGCCCGTCATCGACGGCGGACGCCTGCGTCTCAACTCTCTGACAGGCGCCTACTCCGCGGCCAACACGCTGCGCGCCTTTGACGACCGGCCCTTCGCCTACGCCTTCGGCGCGCCGGAGGAGGCCGAGGTCGTCAGCGCGGTCAAGGCCGTCGTCGCCGCCGCGCGCATCAAGAAGGAGCTGCGCGCGCTGCGCCTGGCCGCCGTCGGCCACACGCCGCAGGGCTTCGGCTTCGGCCGCGCGCTCGACAGCGAGCTGATGAGCGTCTTCGGCGTGGAGCTTGAGGCGATCGAGGCGCGCGAGCTCATCGACCGCGCCAAGGGATATACGGACGCCGAGTGCGCCGCCTGGCTGGAGAAGACCCGCTGCGCCACCTGCGGTCTCGACAAGACGCCGGAGAAGAACCTGCTGGATCATGCGCGGCTCTACAAGGCCTACAGCGACTATGTCGCCGAGCGCGGGATCGGGGCGCTGGCCAGCCGCTGCTGGCCGGACTTCTTCACGGCCTTCGGCACGCCCGTGTGCACGGTGCTCTCGCTGCTCAACGACGATGGCGTCGCCGCCGCCTGCGAGGCCGACGTCTACGGCGCGCTGAGCATGTGGATCGGCATGCGCCTGACGGGCCAGCCCGTCTTCTTCGGCGACCCCGTCTCTCTCGACGAGGGAGAGAATACCGTCACCTTCTGGCACTGCGGCGCGGCGGCCTGCACGCTCGCGCGCAAGGATACGGGCGCCGAGATCGGCGTGCACCCCAACCGCAAGATCGGCCCGGCCATGAACTTCGGCTGCGAGGCCTTCCCGGAGGCCACGATCTTCCGCGTCGGCCGCGAGCCGGACGGCTCCTTCCGCTTCTTCATCGCCGAGGGCGAGGCGCTCGACAAGCCCCGGCAGTTCATCGGCACCTCTCTCGTCGTGAAGACCGACGCGCCGAGCCGCAAGCTCGTGGAGCAGAGCGTGCTGGACGGCTTCGAGCCGCATTTCGTCGTGATGAAGGGCCGCTGCGCCGGCGAGCTGAAGGCCCTGGCCGAGATGTTCGGCTTCCCCGTGTACGAATACTGAGCCTGCTGCCCCCGCTCCTGCGGGGGCAGCAGTTTTCAGTTTTAAGTTTTTAGTTTTTAGGAGAATTCGGAATTAGAGAATAGAGAGAACGAAGGATAAAGCGCGGAAACGGCGGTTCCCTCGTAGGGGCTGGCGTCCCCGACAGCCCGCGCGGTACAGACAGAAAAATGAACAGATCCCCGGCGAAAACGTACTGATTTACGAATTCGCCGGGGATTTTTGCATATTTTTTGTTTTTTGCCGGGCTGTCGAAGACGCCAGCCCCTGCGGCAACTCATTTCAGACGCTGAATGGTCGTTCTCTTTTCTAAAAACTTAAAACTACAAACTACAAACTAAATACCGGCGAGCTCGCGGAAGAGGGGGGCATAGGCGCTCTCCTTCCGGTAGAAGACGGGCGGGCAGCCGAGGGGGGCCTTCACGGAATAGCCGCGCCCGCCCTTATAGCTCTTGCCGGTCCAGAGGTGCACCCACCTGCCCGCCGGCAGAAAGACCTTCCGCCGCTGCGTGTGCAGGCGCAGCACCGGCGCGGCGAAGAGGTCAGGCCCGAGGAAATAGGCGTATTCGTCCCGGCTCGCGCTGTAGTCCATGGCCTCCCAGAAGTCCGGCCGCAGCGCGGGGATGCCGCGTTCGGCCTCCTTGAAGCAGCCCTCCAGATAGGGCCGCAGCGCCCGGTGCAGCTGCGTCAGACGCACGGTGTGCGGCAGCACCTTTTCCGCGTCGAACTGGGCGTTGGCCCAGGGCCGGATGGACTCGTGGCTGCGCATCAGAAGCGAGAAGGCCGCCATCTCCATCCAGCGGATAAAGAGCTCGTCGCTGCGCTTGAGCTTGCCGAAGGAGAAAAAGCCGCCGATATCGCAGTGCACCATCGTCACGCCGGAAAAGCCCAGGGAGAAGCTCGCAGGCATGACGCAGGGCATGCCGTAGTCCTTCGTGGTGTCGGTGTGCTGATCGCCGTTCCACATGACGGGGGCGTATTCCTGCACGCCGAGGTAGCCCGCGCGCGAGAAGAACATGACGTCCTTTGCGCCGTATTCCTCGATGGCCTCGCGGTTGATCTTCGCCCAGAGAACCGGCCAGCGGTTGTGCAGCTCCTTTGCCTCGCCCTCATGCAGCACGCAGTCGACGGGCAGGTATTCGCCAAAGTCCGCCATCCAGCCGGACACGCCCAGCTCGAGCATATTTTTCTTGATCAGCGTCTCCTTGATATAGCGCACGGCCTCTGGGTTTGTCAGATCCAGCATGCCCGCGTCAAAGGTCGTGGACTTGATGTGATAGACGCTGCCGTCGGTATGCGTGATGAGCCAGCCGCGCGCCTTGCACAGCTCGTACTGGCGCCCGCCGCGCACAAGATAGGGGTTGATGTAAGCCAAAAAGCGTACGCCGCGCGCGTTGAGCCGCGCGATGGCGTCCTTCAGCCCGGGGTAGAGCGTCTCGTCGACCTCCCAGTTCCACCAGACCTGCTTGCCCATGACTGTGCGCTTTTCGCCGGACCAGTCCTGACTCCAGACGCCCGTGACCGCCGCGCCGGCGTCGAGCATGGCGAAGACCTTGTCCAGCACGGTCTGCGTTCCGCCCTGTACGGCGAGGATCATGCCCTCGCGGCACCAGTCGGGCAGATACTGCCGGTTGGGGATCTTTTTGGCCAGCAGCGCCGACAGCGCCGCGTAGCTCCCCGCCTGCCAGAGCGTCAGGCTCTCCGGGCAGGCGTCGAAGGTGAAGACGTAGGCGTCCTCCCTGAAATGAGAGATGCCGTCGGCGCTCGTGGAGAAGAGGATCATGCGCCCCTTGTCCGTGACAAAGACGGGCATGGGAGCGTAGCTGCCGATCGAAGCGTGCTCCTTCTCGCGGTAGAGCAGCCGCGGCAGCAGCGCCTTTTCGAGGATCGTGGAGGCCTTGATGTGCTCAGAGACAAAGTTGACCACGGTCTCGCCCCGGAGATTGACCTTGCGGTACTGCTCGCCGCCGCCGAAGACGGCCTCTCCCGGCAGGGCGGGCAGGCGAAATTCATAGCCCCAGCCGCTCTCGCCCGTAAAGCAGAGCTCCGCGCCGCCCTCGCAGGGGCGCAGCGAGACGGACAGCGCGTGTCCCTGCGCTGAGAAGATGAGACGCCCCTCCTCCTTTTTGAGCTCCGTCAGCGGGATGCGTTCCCGCTCGGTCACGGTCTCCTTGACGGTGCCGCGGTTGACCGCATAGGTCTTTTCCCGCAGGATCGCCGTGGCAAAGGGCGCCGCTGCGCTGTGCGCCAGGGCGAGCGAGCCGTCGAGCCGCAGCGTGAAGCTGCCGCCGGTGAAGCTGGTGTCCATCATGTTGCTGTTCCTCCCCGCAAGCCGTTTTTTCTATTTTATCGTGGATCTTTCCTCCCGTCAACCGATTTTGGAAGGCGGAAAGGCAAGGAAAAGCGCGGCACGAAGGTGCCGCGCTTTTCCTTGTTCCGGCCGGATCAGCCGCTGATATCGATCTCACCGTCGCCGCCTTCATAAGGCGTCGGGGTCGGTGCCGGGGTGGGCGCAACAGGCGTCGGCGTCCCGGCGGGAGGCGGCGTCGGCGTGGGCCGGGCCGGAGCCTCGCCTCTTCCGACGTACTTGCCGAAGACGTAGCCCTGCTTGCCGTCGATCGCGACCTTCGTCCAGTCGCCGCTCGTGCCGAGGATCGTGACCTTCTTGCCGTAGCTGTAGGACCCGAGGACCTCCGCGGTCGTCGAAGGCTCTTTGCGGAAGTTGACGTCGTCGGCGCTGATGTAGCCGGCCTCGCCTTCGGTCTCAGTCTGACCCTCAGTAGGCGCCTCGGTCGGCGTGGCCGCAGTGGTGTCTTCACTGACGAATTCCGCCTTCAGATAGCCCGTCAGTCCGTCGATCTCGGCCTTGACCCAGTCGTTTTCGAGGCCCAGGATGGTGATGAGCTTGCCCTTGTTATAGATCCCGATGACCCGCTCGGCCGTGTCGGGGCCGTTGCGGAAGTACACACCTTCTCCGGTGATGACGCCGGGGCCGGCCTTCAGGCTCGGCGCCTCGGGCGTGGGCTCGGGCGTGGGCTCAGGCGTGGGTTCGGGCGTGGGCTCCGCGCTGGGTTCGGCCGCGGGCTCGGCGCTTGTCTCGGCGGGCGCCTGGGTGGACTCGCTGTCCTGCGCGGGCTTGTCTGACGTGCCCAGTCCGCAGGCGGCAAGCGCAAACAGCATCAGCAGCGCCAGAAGGAGCGCGGCATTCCGTTTGATCGTTTTCATCGCATTTCCTCCACATCTTCTGTATTGGCAGCAGATATCCTCTTTTTCTGTCTCGCGCCGCAGGATCACGGCTCGTTTGTATCATACCACATCAACCGACGCGTTTCAACTTGAAAAAACCTTCAAAAAACCTTAACTTTCATAATTTTTCGCGGTTTTCCCGCAAAAAACGCGAAAGCGGACCGACTCTCCCGCGGAAAAAGCCCCTTTCTGAGCTCCGCCCCGCCTTGACAAGATGCCGCCGCTTTGGTAAGATACACTCTTCTCAAACGGAAAGGAGAGATCACCATGCTGTGCTTTGGAATGCCGACCCTGATCGAAGTGCCGGAGCTGCGCCGGAGCGCGGAGCTCTGCCGGAGGCTCGGCCTGCGCTTTATCGAACTGAACATGAGCTTCCCGCAGAACCAGCTCGACCGGCTGGATCTTGCGGAGCTGAAGGCCGTCAAGGAAGAATACGGCATCTTCTACACGATCCACATCGACGAGAGCATGGACCCCTGCAGCGTCAATCCCCGCATCGCGAAGGTCTACCGCGAGGACATGCGCCGCACCGTGGCCCTCGCGCGCGAGCTGGAGATCCCCACGCTCAACATGCACCTGCTGCGCGGGATCTACGTGACGCTGCCGGATCGGCGCGTGTACATCTACGGCGAGAACGAGGATTTCTTCCTCCGCCAGCTGCGCTCCTTCCGGGATGAAATGACCGAGGCGATCGGAGACAGCGCCGTGCGCATCTGTGTGGAGAACACGGACGGCTTCGACCGGCAGTTTCTGATCGACGGGGTGGATACCCTGCTGGAGAGCCCGGCCTTCGGCCTGACCTTCGACATCGGGCACGATCACGCCATCAAGCGTATCGACGAGCCGCTGCTGCTCGCGCGTGGGGAGCGGCTGCACCACATGCATATGCATGACGGGCGCGGTACGAACGTCCACCTCGCCCTCGGCGACGGGGAGATGGACATCCCCTATTTCCTGCGTCTGGCGCAATCGCACGACTGCCGCGTTGTGCTGGAGACAAAGACCGTCGCGGCGCTGGAGCACTCCGTCGACTGGCTGCGCGAGCGCGGGTATTTTTGAGTTTTCAGTTTTTTTGAATAACGACAAATTCGAGTTTAGCGCTGAGTTTGAAAGGATGTCGTAGGGGCGGCTACCAGCCGCCCGCGGACATGGTACAGAGTTGGCGGGC
>CAMHMZ010000013.1 GCA_946186375.1 uncultured Clostridia bacterium | reverse complement strand
GGCGCACAGGCGCGGAGGATAACAGAAAACGCCCCTTCTTTCCCGGCGTGGGAAATGGGACAGGGGACGGTTCTGTGTCCCACCGTGTTTCTGACAAACTATTGGTTTTTATTCTATAGCCGGTTTACCGCTTTGTCAAGGAAGCGCGGGCAGGCTCGTGGGATGGGGAACGCCCATGCCGCAAAGCCGCGCACAAAATGCATGAAAAATTGGGACAGGGGACCGTCCCCTGTCCCATGTCGCTGTACCGCGCGGGGCGATGAGGGCATCGCCCCCTACGAGAGAAACCGGCGTTTTCGCGCTGTCATCCTGAGCGGAGGCGAAGCCGAAGTCGAAGGCTCATAAAAAGATCCTTCGTCGCTGGCGTTCCTCAGCGACGGCACGCAGCGCCTGATCCTTCAGGGAATGACAGAGAGATAAATCCCCGTTTCCCGTTCTTCTAAAAACTAAAAACTTCCCCCCGCTTTTCTGGAAACTGAACCGACACCATGTCCGCGGACGAGCGATGCTCGTCCCTACGAGGGAGCGAGAACCCGGTTCTGCATTTTCAGGAGCGAGAACCCGGTTCTGCATTTTCCCTGTTTCCCTTTTCCGCTGGGTGTGCTATACTGTCTCTATATGAGAAAAGCGCGGGAAACAGCTTCCCGCGCCCTGACTCTCATTCTTCTGTTTTTTCCGAAGGGTTCACGTGCACCATGATGTGCTTGACGGCGGGGAACTCCCGCTCGATGCGGTCGTGCACCCGCTCGGCGATCTCGTGGCTCTCCCACAGCGTCAGCGCCCCGTCCGCGCGGATCTCCAGATCCACGTAGATCCGGCTGCCGAATTCGCGCGTCTGCAGGCGGTCGATGCCGAGCACCTGTTCCTCCTGCAGGACGCAGTCGGCCAGGCGCCGCTCCGTCTCCTCGTCGCAGGCCCGGTCCACCATCTTCCCGGTGGCGTCCCGGAAAATGTCATAGGCCGCCTTGAGGATGAAGACGCAGATCACAAGGCTCGCGATCGGCTCCATCACCGGCAGGCCGAGGCGCGCGCCCGCGATGCCGATGAGCGCCCCGACAGAGGAGAGCGCGTCGCTGCGGTGGTGCCAGGCGTTGGCCATCAGCGAGGGCGAGCGCAGGCGCCTGGCGTAGGCGCGCGTATACCAGTACATGCCCTCCTTGGCGAGGATCGACACCGCCGCCGCGATGAGCGCCAGCAGGCCCGGCGTCTGCAGCGCCGTCTCCCCTTCGGAGATGCTCTCGACGGCGCGCACGCCGATCAGCACGCCCGTCAGCGCGAGGATCACCGCCAGGACGATGGCCGCCACGCACTCAAAGCGCTCGTGCCCGTAGGGGTGCTCGCGGTCGGCCTGCCGCGCGGAGAGCTTGACGCCGATGATGACGATGAAGCTGCTCAGCACGTCCGAGGCCGAATGCACCGCGTCGCTGATCATGGCGCCGGAATGCGCCAGCACGCCCGCGAGGAGCTTGAAGAGCGCGAGGGCCGTGTTCCCCGCCACGCTCACGAGTGAGACGCGCGTGGCCGTCTTTTCAAAATCGGCGGTCTGCGCCGCCTGACTATTCTGCATGGAAGGCTCCTTTTCCCGTGACCGCAGAGCTTTTTCGCGGTCAAAAAAATACACCCCGGGCAGCTTTTCTGTCCCGTGGTGTGATCCACTGTACCTTCCGGTACCCGGCTCCGAGCCTCGCGGCTCCGGCCTGTTCAGTTTCAGTTTATGCGATTCCCTTTTTGTTGAGAACACAGACACTTTATCAGATGCCCGCCCGTTCGTCAAGCGCTGTTTTCGAAGGGCAGATCGGAGAAAACGTCTATGGAAGAAGAAATCGTCCGCGTCCATTTTATCTTTTACGGCGCGGTGCAGCACGTCGGCTTTCGCAAGCGGGCGCGGCTTGGCGCCGAGGCCATCGGCGTGACGGGCTGGGTGCGCAACGATCCCTCCGGTACCGTCAGTATGGAGCTGCAGGGCAGCGAGGAGCAGATCGAGCAGGTGCTCGACGCGATCGACAGCTCGCCGCGCATCGTCATCGAGCGCACGAAGCGGCAGCGCGTGCCCATTGAGCCGGAGGAGACCGGCTTCCGGCGGCTCTCCACCGGCTGAACGCAGTTTATCCTGCCGCGTCCCGGCGCGGCAGATCACATCTATCTGTTTTGGGAGGAAACGATCTTGAGCATTCACGAAGAGCTGGAGCTGCAGGACTGCCCGTATTGCGGGGGCGCGGGACTGCTGGAGGAGGAAAACGGCTGGTGCTGGTACGTCATATGCATGGACTGCGGCTCGCAGACGGCGCATTTTGAGTACAAGACGCCCGCTGAGCGCGCAGAGGCCGCCCGCAAGGCCGCCCACCTCTGGAACATCGGCAAGGTCGTGCGCAGCGACCTGAGCGAATAAGCCGACGGCAAAGGCCGCCCGCACTTGTTTCGGTGCGGGCGGCCTTTTCATTCAGAACGAAAGATCGAGGATGTCGAGCCTGCCCTTTCCCTCATAGCAGAGGTATATCGGCTGCGTCCCCTCGCAGGGGGAGAGCGAGGCGGTGTAGGCTTTCCAGTCCTTGGAGGGGCAGAGTCCGATCTCCGCAAGGGTCTCGCCCTTCGGATCGGTGCGGACAAAAAGAGTTCCTTTCGCCGTACCGCGCACGCGCACGGTGATCCGCTCGGCGTCGGTCAGATCGAAATACTTGAAGGCCGCGACGAGGCCGTCTTTGCCGTTTGCGATGTAGGACCGGGGCGGCGTGCCGCCCTTTTCCGGCTCATAGTCCGGCCCGTCCTGCGTGATATAGGGGTGGCGGTTCATCATCGCCAGGGGATGGGAATAGGTGGGCGTGACCTTGCCGTAGAGCTGGCAGGCGATGCCCGCGGAATAGCTCCCCTCCGCCTTGAGCGGCCCGCCGTTGAGGCCGCAGGACGTCAGCTCCACCTGGGGGATGGAGCCGTCGGGCAGGATCTGCACCTGCTCGGCGCAGCCCTGGCGGCAGCAGTGGCTGCGGTTGGTCTGGCGGTGATAGAAGATATAATACTGCCCGTTGATGCACTCGAGCCCGCCGTGGTTGTTGCCGAAGCAGTTGAGGGGCTTGCCTCCCCTGCCCGGGAAGAGATCGCAGTTGGAGACCACCACGCCGCCGTAGTGGAAGCCGCCGTCCGGCCGATCGCTCACGGCGTAGCAGAGCTCGTGGTTGGTGAAGGAGGAATAGACGAGATAATAGCGCCCCATGATCTTGCGGATGGAGCTGGCCTCGAAAAATTCGTGTCCCTCGAACCCCGTGCCCTCCGACTCGCCCAGCGCGGGCAGCAGCTTTTTCGGCTCGGTCTTCAGCGTGAGCATGTCGTCGCAGAGCTTCATGACCACGGAGGCCTTCGGCTCCTTGCCGATGGCCCGCTCCGTGCGGGGGGCGTTGCCGGAATAGAGATAGATCTCCCCGTCGTCGATGAAGACGCCGGGATCGAAAGCGATCGTGTCGCCGGGCCGCTCACCGAGGACGCCGCCCTTGGCGTCGTGTACGAGACCGTAAAATTCATAGCGGCCCGCCGGGCTGTCGCAGACGGCGACGCCGATGGACTTGATCCTGTCGTCCGGGCAGTAGTAGAGATAGTAGCGCCCGTCCTTGCCCCGCACCACGTCCGGCGCCCAGAGCTCATGCCGGCCGTCGGCCATGCGCGGGTCCTGGGTCTTGCCGTAGATTACGCCCTCATAGCGCCAGTCCGTCAGATCGCCGACCGGGGCGGAATAGCACACATAGTCGTTCTCGCAGAACTTTTTGCCGCCGAAGCGGTCGTGACTGCCGTAGAGATACACACGCTCCCCGAAGACGTGGGGCTCCCCGTCGGGCACGTATTCCCACAAGGGAAGGTAGGGATTAAAGACCTGTTTCATCAAAAAACCTCCCAGTTCAGCGGTCGTTCCGTCTGCTCTTTTCCCGCAGCAGCACCAGCGCCAGAACGCGCCTGGCGCACGCCTGCAGCTCGGCGAGCGTCAGCTCTCTGCCGACGGCGTTCACGATCGCGTCCACGTCCGCCTGCGAGCCGGGCATGGTCAGATCGTTGCCGGCCTTGACGCAGAGGGCGGCGTTGGACGCGCCGTATTTGAAGCCGGGCTTCTCCTCCGTGGTGCCCCAGTCGGTCATCACGAGGCCCTTAAAGCCCCACTCGCAGCGCAGGACGTCGGTGAGCAATTCTTTGTGGTTGGCCGTGTGGACGCCGTTGAGAAGATTGTAGGAGGTCATCAGCGCCAGAGGCTGCGCCGTCTTCACGGCGAGCTCGAAGCCCTTGAGATAGATCTCCCGCAGGGCGCGCTCGCTGCAGCGGGCGTTGTTGTGGGTGCGGTTGTCCTCCTGGTTGTTCAGCGCGAAATGCTTGATGGTGGTGCCGCAGCCCGGATGGCGCTGGACGCCGCGGGTGTCGGCGGCGGCACAGAAGCCGGAGAGCAGCGGATCCTCGGAATAATACTCAAAGTTGCGGCCGCAGAGAGGGTTGCGGTGGATGTTCATGCCGGGCGCGAGCCACAGATCGACGCCCAGCTCCTCCATTTCCCCGCCCACGAGGTCGCCCGCCTCCTCGATGGCGGCCTTGTCCCAGGTCTGGGCCAGCATGGTGGCGATGGGGATGGCGGTGCAGTACTGATAGTGGTCCACCGCGTCCTCGGGGCGCACGGCGGCGGGCACGCCGAGCAGTTCGAAGAGATTGCCGAAGGAGCTCTCCCCCAGGCCGGGCAGCACATTTCCCTGTGCGTCTGTCACGAAGGACTTGGACAGGCGCAGCCCCGCGGGGCCGTCGGCGAGCACCAGATTGGTGATGCCGCGGCTGTCGGCCATCTCCATCGTCGTGTCTCCCGCCGCGCCGGGGACGGAGGCAGAGGCCGCGCCGACCGTGGACACGCTGCCGAGACCGCCGCGCTCCGCGCCGACCGCGAGCGCCGCGAGCTCATGGACCGTAAGCTGCGCCGTCAGCTCCTCCAGCGTGGCACGGCCGCTGACCGCGTCGTCCATTGTGAGCAGCTCTGTCCTGTCGGTGTGCAGCTCCGTCGGCTCGGCGGTATAGTCCGCCGTATGGGTGGAGATCGTCGCGGGGATGATCTCCAGGCGCAGGGCGGACGCCTTTTCCGCGGCCTCGGAGAGATAGGTATAGAATTTTGCGGGGTCTGCATGGACGAGCTCGAGCGCGCCGTCGGGTCTGAGCTTGTTCTGCAGCTGCTCGGTGACGACGGTCTCGTCCAGCTCCAGCGCCGCGGCGATGTGGGTGTCGCGGGAATGGACGCCGACACGGATAAAATAGCTCCCCTCTTCCAGCACCCAGGCCGCGCGCGCCTCGTCATAAGAGGCAAGCGAGCGGAGGGAGAAGCTCACTTCCACCGTCTCCTCCTGCCCGGGCTGAAGCAGCTTCGTTTTGGCAAAGCCCGCGAGGATCTGGTAAGGCTTGTCCAGCTCGCTCTGCGGCTGGGAGACATAGACCTGCACGGTCTCGCGTCCGGCATACGCACTGCCGCTGTTTCTGACGGCGACGGTCACCCGGACGGATTCGCCGCAGATCTCCGTCTTTTTGACGTTCAGCTCAAAGTCGGTATACGATCTGCCGAAGCCGAAGGGATAGGCCGGGCGGAGGCCGAAGCTGTCGAACCAGCGATAGCCCACGTATATCCCCTCGCGATAGGGCGAATCGTCCAGGTCGCCGCTGAGATAGCTGAAGGAGGAGGCGCAGGGATAGTCGGCGTAGTTTTCCGCCCAGGTGGCGGTGAGGCGGCCGCCCGGCGTCACCTTGCCGGTGAGCACGTCCGCCAGCGCCCGGCCGCCCGCGCAGCCCGGCTGGCTCATCAGAAGGATCGCGTCGATACCTTTCTGCGTGCGGAGGTATTTCGTGTCGATGACGCCGCCCACGTTGAGGATGACGACGGTGTGGGTATAATGCGCCGTCAGAATCTTCAGATTTTCGATCTCCCGCTCCGACAGCTCATAGTCGCCGGGAGCCAGCTTGCGATCGGCACCCTCGCCGGAGGTGCGCGCGATCACATAGAGGGCCAGACCGCGGTCCGTCCCCTCCAGATCTTCCGCAGTGATCACCGGTACGTCCGGGTCGCGGTAAGGCTTCTCCAGCGCCCAGTTGACCCCGTCAAAGCCCTTTTCCTTCAAAACGGCCTGAAACTCGGCCATGTACTGCGCGCCATAGTCCGCGCAGGCCTGATCGAAGCGGTCGAGCCAGGGCTTTGTCGCGATCCGGAAGCCCGCTTCCTCCAGGCCTTGCTCGATCTGAATGACAGTACGGGAGTTGACGTCGCCGGAGCCGGTGCCGCCCTTAACCATCTTCCGCACGCCGTTTCCGAACACGGCCAGCGCCCGGCCGTCGGCCTTCAGGGGGAGAACGTCCTTGTTTTCCAGCAGCACCATGCCCTCCGCGGCGATGCGGCGGACTTTTTCCATATTGCGCGTTTCCCGGCTTGTGACCTCCGGGCTGGTGGGGGCGAAAATTCTGGCCATAGCTGTCAGCTCCTCTGTTAAAATCAAATTGCAGTACCGCTTGTCCCGGTATACAAGATGATTGTAGCAGAGGAGCTGTTTTGCATTCTATAAATGATGTGTCAATTCTGTCAACGGTGTATAAATCTTTGATAAAGGCCGGTCAGTGATTGGCTTTTCGATAGGCGTTCGGCGTCATGCCGTACCAGATCTGGAAGCAGGCTCCGAAATAGCTCTGGGAGGAAAAGCCGAAATACTGGGCGATCTGGGAGATGGAATAGTCGCTGTACTGCAGCATCTGCGCGGCGTGGCGGCATTTCTCCTTCTGAATGTACTGCTGCACGGTGATCCCCTCGGCCTCATGGAAGAGGCGCGAAAGGTAGGTGCGGCTGAGCCCGATGGCCGGGGCGATGTCGCCGACCTGCAGGCTCTTGCGCAGGTTTTTCTCAATATACGCCTTGCAGGCGTCGACGTAGGACAGGCTGCTCTTTTCCTCCTTCGCGCTGCGGACGAGCTCGGCAAATTCGAGCATGGCGTTGTAGGACAGGCCGAGGAAGGGCTCTCCGTGCAGCGCGGCCTTCGCGAGGCGCTTGAGGTACACGTCGCCGAGCTCGTGCGCCTGCTCCAGGCCGGCTCCGCCCGCGATGGCGGCGCGCGTCAGCAGCGTGATGACGGAGACCACCAGATATTCGCTCGTCTTGGCCTCTTCCCCGGACAGCTCCGTGATCTGCGCGTAATCCGGGGTGGGCCCGGACAGCAGCGCCTTGATCGCTTCGGTATCCCCGTTTTCCACCAGCTGCAGCAGCTTCTTTTCATACTCGGCGCCGATCTCATGGCCCCGGTCGTTCTCCGACTGCTCCAGCTGATACTGCTCGAGATCCCCGGCGCGCTGCCAGGTCTCCAGGATGTCGGCCGTGACCGAGATCGCCTCGCGCGGAAGGGAGGCGCCGTTGAAGTGGAGGTGTACCAGCTCCATATACCGGCTCATGGCGCCCAGATCCCCCCGCGGGATGGACGGTGTGCCCTGCATCCCGTGGCTGCGGGCATAGCCCTGTACATACTCCGCGGAGGCCGACCAGATGACAGCCGGCCCGAGGCAGATCGAAAAAGAGCCGATGGGCATGATGGCATAAACGGCCAGGTCGTTTTCGAAAAACAGGGCCGGCCGGTCCGCGCGGCAGTATTCCTCCAGCGTCCGCCGCAGCGGCTCGTGGGAAAGGCAGGGATGTTCCCCGTCGGGGCTGCTCGTCCAGAAGAGCTCCTCCACGGGCCTCCCGGTGCGCCACACGGCGACGGAGAGGCCGCTTAAATCGCTGACGGTCTGGAGAAAGCGGATGTCGTTTTTCCACGCCTCGGGCAGTCCGCTGGGCAGTGAAGCCATGATCGCCGCCTCCTTTTGCTTTTTTTATCACCATGAATATACCATACAAAGCAGAAAAAAGCAAAGAAACACGCCCCACCGGAGTGAGGCGTGTCTCATATAAGGGGGGTCGGCGATCAGTCGATCTCTTTCTTGGTCTGATGCTCGGCGATGAACTTCTGGATATCCTCGCGCATGGGCTGGTCGATGGGATAGTCTTTGATGACCATAATGCCCACGAAGGCCAGGATCGCGGGAACGAGGCCGATGATGACGATCATCCAAGTGAGCATCGCGGGCATCTTGGCCAGGTCGCCCACATAGTTGCCGGTGACAGAGTCGACCTGATAGCCGATGGCGATCAGGATGCCGCCCACGATGGCGGAGGAGACGGCGCTCTGGGCCTTTTCGAGAAACTTCTCCAGTACGCCCGTGAGTGCGGAGCGGTCCTTGCCGGTCTTGTAAATGGTGTAGTCCATGATCTCCATGCTCAGGTTAGAGCCGGGGACGAAGTCGATGCCGATGAAGAAAGCCAGCAGGAACATGGGAACGAAGAAGAAGATCGGGCTCTGCCGCAGAAGGCCCAGGATCTGCAGGATGAACATCAGCAGACCGGAAGCGCCCTGCATGGCCAGATCGAAGATGTGCATCTTCAGGAAGTTGCGCTTGAAGGCCTTCAGAACAGGGTTGGCGGCGATCGTGCCGAGCAGCAGCGGGAAGAGCATCATCAGAGAGACGATCATGGACAGCGTGGCGAAATACTCCATGTTCACTTCGCCGGTGCTCAGATCGGCCGCGTAGGCGTACTTGACGTAGTACACGGGGGCGGCGAAGAGGAAGGTCCAGATGAAGCCGGTGGCGATGCACTTGAAGAAGTTGAGCATCATGGGCTTGTTGGTGCGCATGAGCTCGAAGAAATCGGAGAACTTGACCTTGTCCTCGGGATCCTGCTCGACGACGTGCTTCTCCTTGACCATAAACCAGCCGACCAGGGAGATGATGAAGGAAATGCCCATGGCCACGAGGGCGAGGATCATATAGGCGGTCTTGTAGCTGCCGGTGACGGCCTGGATGGAGACGGCGATCGCAGCCATAGCCGAGCCGAACATGCCCAGGATCATGACCCAGAGACGCGGCCCGATCAGAAGCTTGGAGCGCTCGCCGGGATCGTTGGTCATCGTGCGGAAGAGCAGGTTCTGATTGTAGAACGAGGCGCCGATATCGTAGACCAGATAGAAGAAGATGACCCACACGGAGACGGCGACGGCCTTGGTGGTGATGCCGTTGGGCAGGGCGTAGAGCGCAATGACGCCGATGGTGGTCATAATGATGGAGATGAGGAAGAAGGGCTTATACTTGCCGTGCTTGCCGATCTTGCCGCTGTCCATGATGAAGCCCTGGATCGGGTCATCCACAGCGTCGATGATGCGGGCCGCCAGCAGCAGGACGGTGGCCAGCGTGGCGCCAAGCTTGCCCAGACCGGCATAGTCGGTCATAAAGGTCATGAACATGGCGGACATGAACACGGCCGCCAGACCGTTGTTGGTGGAGAGCGCTGTGCTGCCGAAGATTTCCTTGAAGCCTACCGCTTCGGGGCTCTTGACTTTCGGTGCTTTAGCCATGAGCTTTTACTCCTTTACTCTTTTCTCGCTTCGGCCTTTTCGGCCTTCTAAGCGGATTATACGAAAAGAAGCGGGTATGCGGATATCAGGGATGTATGAATCTTGCCAATGATGTATCATATTTATCAAAACGCCCCTTCTCTTCCGTCCTGAAAAGAAGGGGCGCTCTTCCGGCGCTTTTTATTCCTCGTCCTCGTAGAAGGAAACCCTCTCCCGCAGCTCCCGATTGCGCGTGAGCGTGTTAAAGAGGGCGTCCTCGCTCAGAACGCCGCGCTTGAGGCTGTCGGGAAAACGCCCGGCCTCGTCGGCCTCGAAGTCCTCGCGCCACTGTCCGCCGTCATAGTATTCCGCCAGCTCCGCAGCCAGGGGCTGGGCCTCGCGGAAGGCCTCCAGCGCCTCCTCCAGTACCTCAGCCGCCTCGTCCAGGCGATCCATCAGCGCCTCAAAATAGATGATCCGTTCCTCCGGCGTCATGCTGCTTTCCCCTTTCGGTATGATCTGCCCCTATTCTATCACGCTCCGGGCCGCTCCACAAGAGGGAAAAGACGGTGGCGCTTTGGTTTTGGATGTGGTATAATGCCGGGGACTTCAGGAAAGGGAACTCATCACCATGACAGATATGATCGAAGCCCTCGCGCGTGAGCTGGGGCAAAAGCAGGAATACGTGGCCAACGTCGTGCGCCTTCTGGACGAGGGGAACACCATCCCCTTCATCGCCCGCTACCGCAAGGAGCAGCACGGTGCCATGGACGACACGGTGCTGCGCGAGCTGGAAACGCGGCTGCAGTATCTGCGCTCGCTGCAGGAGCGGCGCGAGACGATCCTCAAGGCCATCGAGGAGCAGGGCAAGCTGACCGAGGAGCTGCAGAGTGCCATCGACGGCGCCGCGACGCTCGCGGAGCTCGAGGATCTCTACCGGCCCTACAAGCCCAAGCGCCGTACCCGCGCCATGATCGCGCGGGAGAAGGGGCTCGAGCCGCTGGCCGAACTGCTGTTCGCCCAGGCGCGTGACTGCCCCGAGCCGCTGCTGGCCGCCGCGGCCTACGTTGACCCCGAAAAGGGCGTCGAGAGCGCCGAGGATGCGCTCGCCGGGGCCTCCGACATCCTGGCCGAGCAGATCAGCGACGACGCCGCGCTGCGCAAATCCTTGCGCGAGCTCATCGGCCGCATCGGCCAGCTGCACGCGGAGGCGCTCACGGAGGAGGACTCCGTCTACCGCCTGTATTACGATTTCACCCAGGCCGTCTCCCGCCTGCAGGGGCACCAGATTTTAGCCATCAACCGCGGTGAGAAGGAGAAGCTCCTGCGCGTCAGCCTCCTTCTCGACCACGACCGCGCCATGCAGACCGTCTGCCGCGCCGTCGTCATGCCCGGCAGCCCCGCCATGGCCTTCGTGCGCGCCGCCGCGCTCGACGCCTATGACCGGCTTCTCTTCCCCTCGCTCGAGCGCGAGACGCGCACGGAGCTGACCGACAAGGCCTGCGAGGGCGCGATCGGGCAGTTTGCGCTCAACCTGCGGCCGCTGCTGATGCAGCCGCCCGTCAAGGGCAAGGTCACCATGGGCCTCGACCCCGGCTACCGCATGGGCTGCAAGGTGGCCGTCGTGGATGCCACCGGGCGCGTACTCGACACGGCGGTCGTCTATCCCACCTACGGAGAGCGGCAGAAGAACGAGGCCATCGAGCGCCTCGGCGCGCTGGTGCGCCGCCACCACGTGGAGCACATCGCCATCGGCAACGGCACCGCCAGCCGCGAGACCGAGCAGATGGCCGTCGAGCTCATCCGCCGTGAAAACGAGCGCGGCGCGCATCTGAGCTATATGATCGTCTCCGAGGCGGGGGCCTCGGTGTATTCGGCCAGCAAGCTCGGCGCGGAGGAATTTCCGCAGTTCGACGTGAACCTCCGCTCGGCCGTCAGCATCGCGCGGCGGCTGCAGGATCCGCTGGCGGAGCTCGTGAAGATCGAGCCGCGCGCCATCGGCGTCGGCCAGTATCAGCACGACATGCCGGAAAAGCGGCTGGACGAGGCGCTCGACGCCGTCGTGGAGGACTGCGTCAACGCCGTGGGCGTGGACGCGAACACCGCCTCGGCCTCGCTCCTGCGGCGCGTCTCCGGTCTGACGGCGGCCACGGCGGGCAATCTTGTCCGCTACCGCGAGGAAAACGGCGCTTTCCGCTCGCGCAGCGAGCTCAAAAAGATCCCCAAGCTCGGCCCCAAGGCCTTCCAGCAGTGCGCGGGCTTCCTGCGCGTACCCGAGAGCCGGAACGTGCTGGACAACACCGCCGTCCACCCCGAGTCCTACGCGGCGGCGGAGGCGCTGCTGCGCCTGTGCGGCTACACCGAGGAGGACGTGCGCGCCGGGCGTCTCGGAGGGCTCCGGGAGGCGGTGCGCGCCCGCGGCCTGGAGCAGACGGCCGGGGCCGTCGGGACGGGCGTGCCGACGCTCGAGGACATCGTCACCGAGCTCATGAAGCCCGGCCGCGACGTGCGCGACAGCCTGCCGCAGCCCATTCTGCGCACGGACGTGCTGGAGATGTCCGATCTCAGGCCGGGCATGCGCCTGACGGGCACGGTGCGCAACGTGATCGACTTCGGCGCCTTCGTGGACATCGGTGTGCATCAGGACGGCCTTGTCCACGTCTCCGAGATCTCCGACCGCTTCATCCGCCACCCCTCCGAAGTCCTCTCCGTCGGGGACGTGGTGCAGGTCGTGGTGCTGGACGTGGACGAGAAGAAAAAGCGCATCAGCCTTTCGATCAGGAAAGCAAAGGAAAACTGACGAACGGGGGCCGGGAAAAGAATTTCCCGGCCCCCCGTTGTCAGTTTTCAGTTTTTAGTTTTTGGTTTTTAGTTTTTAGAAAACGCGGGGGTGGCGGACGGCTTGCAATTTCCGCGGGGCGTCTATATAATGATTTCAACAGTAAACCAGGCAAACCGGAGGGAGGGAGCGCCTTGAAAACAGAGCCTGTATCGCCGCAGGGCGAGCGCCCGGCGCTCCGCTCTGAGCTTTTGACCGAGCACCTTCCAAACGGGGAAGTGCAGCGCACGCAGCTCGTGCGCTTTGACGACTGGAGCGCCCTGCGCTTTCTGCGCGGTTCCTCCGATCCCGGCGCGCTCGCGGGCGCGGCGCGGATCTACCGGCGTTTTCTTGTCCCGGCCTGCCCCTGGATCTTCGGGCAGATGCTGCTGTTTTCGCTGCCGGAGGGCGACACGCGCTCGCTCCTCGCCGCGGCCGACACGCTGCGCGCCGGGCTCTCGCTGCGCGGCGGCCGCCCCGCCTTCCGCAGTCGGGAGGCCGAGGCGCTTTACCGCTCGCTGGAGCAGGCTGGCCGCGCGGAAACGGTGCGCGGGAAGCTGCCCGCGACGCGGGTCATCCCGGTCGGCGCGGAGAGCTTTCTGCTCAGCGCCGCCGCACCGGAGGCAAGGCTCAAGGTCAACGCCTCCTTCTTCATCCTCGACGCCTTCGACTGCGCCACGCGCTACGATACCGTCGGCACCCCCTTCGGCCTCGCGGTGGAAAACGGCCGCGTCCTGCTGCCCCCGCTCTATGAGCGCGAGGCGCTCTTCGTTACCCGCGACGGGCGCGTCAGCGTCGAAAGGCCCTCGCTGCGGGAGCTGACGCTGCGCTTTTCCGGCGGCGAAATCCCTTTGGGAAAGGACGCGGTATACTTCACGCGCCCGGCGACCCGGCGCACGCCGCCTGGCCGCGGCTGGGATCACGTGCTCGTCGGGCGGCGCGTGCTGGACGTCCGGCCCGCGGGCGGCTGCGAGGTCCCGGCCTCCGGCTTCGTGCTGCGCGCCGGGCGGCGGCTCGCCTCTGCGGGCGATACGCTCGAATACGGCGGGTATGAGGACCTGCTCTTCGCCGTGCAGGCGGGCAACAGCCTCGTGCGCGGCGGCGTGGTCACGGAGCGCTTCCTCTCCCCTTTTTACAACATCTATCGCCCCTGGCGCACGCCCTACCCGCCGAGCCTCTACCCGCTCGACTATGAAAAAGCCCGCGCGGCGCGCATCGCCCTCGGCGCGGACGCCGCGGGAAAGCCGATGCTCCTCTGGGCCGAGGGTGCGGCCAAAGTGGGCTACCGCCCCGGCGAGGGCGGCTGCGGCGTGAGCCTGAGCGAATTTGCCGCGCTCTGCAGGCGGCTCGGCATGGTGAGCGGCGTCAATCTCGACGGCGGCGGCTCGGCCCAGCTCCTGCTGGACGGGCAGCGCGCCCTGCGCATCTCCGACAGGACCGACGACGGGCGGGAGCTCGAGCGCGCCGTTCCCCTCGGCCTCGCGGTGTATTGACGGCGGGCAGGATCCCGCCGACGTCACACAGGCACCTGCGCCATGCATCAGCGCGAGCTGACCGAAGCGATCAAGCGCTCCCGCCAGATCGCTCTCCTGCCCTATGTGCTGGATTGATCGCATCACGAAAACTCCCGTACCGCCCGGTACGGGAGTTTTTTGTATGAGGAGTCAGGAATGAGGAATAAAGGGAACGAGGAGGATGTAGGGGCCGATCCCCTGATCGGCCCGCAAATCCGACCTGTGCAGGCGGGGCGATGAAGGCATCGCCCCCTACGAGAGAAACCGGCGCTTTCGCGGCGCACGGGCGCGGAAGAAAACAGAAAACGCCCCTTCTTTCCCGATGTGGGAAAGAAGGGGCGCGCTTGGTTTGTGAGGGATGCTTTTTCTGGTTGACGATCAGGGAGACGGGTGGGCCGGGAGCTTTCTCAAGTCCCATTGTCCCATGTGACCGCGACTTAGTTATCTTTGTTGAGCGGGACGATACGAACGGGAAAAAGGAAAGGTCTACCCCAAGGCTTGACGAAAATAATATGCCCATCAAGTTCCGACAGGGCAACAGTTATCGCCGGGCCATCATAGACGCTTATTATCTCACCTCGCTCTTTGGCTTTTTGCTGTTCTTTAGTTACTTCCTCATACCAGGAAAAAGGGACATAACTTACATAGATAACGTTTTCCGCATAAATATCGTTTTCAGAAATCTTCTTATAAACTCTTTTAGGAATATAATAAGTTCCATACGACAGAAGACTTTCGTTCTTCTCCTGTTCAATGTTCTCAAGCTCGTCTTGAATAAAGGGTATTAAGCCCCAAGCAAGAGCCTTAAGTGTGTCCTCATTAATCGCAGTGCCGCTCAATGTAGCAGATCGTGCAAACTCCTGGATGTCATCGTTGTCTACATAGGTGCAGAGATCAACCTCTTTCCCAAAGTATATTTCCAGTCCTAACCCAAGTTGAGGCGCTTCAAGCTCGTCAAAGGCCGGCAGACTATCATAGTAAGGATCTTCTTGCGGGTTATAGGGTTTGCTAACCAGCGGCTCTTTCGCGGCGAACTCATCAATGCGTGCCAACAATCCGGAAATAAATGTTTTCTCTTCTGCAGGGGCGTCCGGGGTGTTTAGGTGTGGCATTTCAGAACGCCCCTCCGTTTCATTGAAAACATCCCACCCATGCAGGATGGTAAATCCTGTGACAAGAATCACCATGGTTGCCACGGCCAAAGATAAAGCAATGCGTTTTCTCATGTTTCTACCTCAGCAAAGAGCTTGCGAAATAATGGGACAAGGGACCGTCCCCTGTCCCATTCACAACTTCTTCTCTTTTCCCCCTTGACTTTTAATAGTTAGTCTGTCCCAGTCCCATGTTATCTAACGGTAATAATACGCGGATCTAAACCCAACCAACGCGCCGGGATAACGATGATCAAATATCCTAAACCCACAACAATAGCAAGCGCCACGCAAAAATATACTATCGCTATAAGCTCAAGGATTGGTTTTGGGAGTTGTTCCATTCTTTCATCAAGTTTAGGTGGAACCACCATTCTCCAAATGAAATCTATAATTAATACCGCTATCCTCCATAAAAGTCTCATGCCCGTCGGTTTCCTCCTTGTGTGGCTGGGACAGGGGTCGGTTCTATGTCCCACTGTGTTTCTGACGAACTATCGGTTTTTATTCTATAGCCGGTTTACCGCTTTGTCAAGAAAGCGCGGGCAGGCATGGACAGCGGCGCTTCCGGGGGAGAATCCAGGGAGAGGGCCGCGCTCGAAAAAATGAAACGGGTACGTCCACTTTCTCTTGCTTGTCCAAGAGAAAGTGAACAGAAAGAGAAGGACACCAGAGAGGGGAATGTTTCGTTTCATTCCCCTCTCTGGACTCTCCCCTTTCAGCGACCAAAGAGAGGGCCGCGGCCCTCTCTTTGGAAACACCCCGGAGACACGCTCCTCGGAGGGGAGATCAAAGAGGGGAACCGCGCACTCCACCTTGCGGTACCCGAAAAACCGTTCGGGCTTACGCTGTTCCTCCGGTTTTTCGACCGCTACGCAAAATGGGACGGGGAACCGACCCCTGTCCCACGTGGTCGCGTCACCGGGAATGCGGCTCATTACGCCCGCCGCGGGGCGAATTTGGGTATGAAAAAACCACGTCGCCTTTCTGCTTCGTGGTTGATTCAACATGTTTGCCGCCGGCGGGATTTGCACCCGCGCACCTGAGGCTCTCGCTGCTGAGCTACGACGCCATAGAAAAAGCACGGTGCAAATCAGCATCGTGCTTTTATGTTTGGTTGCTGTTCCTTCGGTTTGAGAGATATAGGTCATCATAGACCTTCTGGGCGACGCGTCCGTAATCGTTATACTCTTCGGAGCGCGGCCCACCAAAGCCTTTTTCCTCAATGTCCTCATAGAGTATACGGAGGGCGTCTTTGAGCGTTCCTGCTTCCAACGCAGCAGAACAATTCGCTCTCAAAAAAGCACGAGATTCATTTGACATGGAAAGCATTTTATTCTCCTCTAATAGCTTCTCTGAGGCTTCCCTTCTCGTCATCTTCAACGATTTCAAACATACCACCCTCGTATTTTCCCGCAATAGGCTGTGGTCTCGTGGGATGATAGAGATAATCTTCGCCGCTTTCGTCAATTATGGCCAGATAGCCGCATGTCTCATCAACCCGAAGAACTACATATTCATGCCCGTCAACAAGTCCGTCGACGCCTATGCTGGGCCCAACATATCTGACCTTCATTTGTTCTTTTTCATCCCTTTCAGTTTGATCTCCTCCACGGGGATAACACCTTGGTTTTCGTACCAATGGATCTGGTAATGAAAGCCCTCCCCATAGACGGTTCCTGTTTTCTTTTGCCAGAATTGAGGCGGCAAATGATATTTCGCATAGAGTCGCGGCAGATCTCTGATCGGCGTTGATGTTCCATGCCCAGCCATCACTCCCATCTCGACCATATTAGCACCAGCCGGAGCGACAGCATGAAAACCTTGCGGCATTCTATCAGACCCGTCTATATCAACACTGACCGTGTATTGAAGCTTCTCAGAAGGTAGCCCAGTGAGCTTTTTAGGCAGATTTGAGGAGGCTTTTATTTTATCATCATTCTGGATAAAATCAAGAGCTTTGTTTCGCTCTGCCACTTCTTTGCTTGCCTCCCGGGTCTCCTTCAGCCCGAAGCCTGCGATCTCCTCGCGGCTCTGCTGGCGCTTGAAGCCCGTCTGCTTGAGGAAGTTGTCCTGCCGCTTGTTCCATTCGGAGATCTTCGCAGCCGCCTCGGTCGTATCCCCCGGAGGGGGACGCGAGGGCGGGCGATGCTCGTCCCTGCGGGGGGCGCGATGTCCTTTTGTAGGAGCCGGCGTCCTCGACGGCCCGCGCGGCAGGATCCGAATAATGAATAAATCCCCGGCGAAAACGTACTGATCTACGAATTCGCCGGAGATTTCCGCATGCTCTCAGTTTTTCCCTGCCGGACGGGGCAGAGCCGCCGCCCCTGCGCTGTTTTTCAGGCGTTTCTTATGCGCGGCTCATTCCTTGCCGAGCGTACCGCGCAGCGTCACGTCGTGGTAGCCGCCCTCGACGATGCTGGTGGCCGAGACGACCGTCAGCCGCGCCTTCTGCTGCAGCTCCTCGATGCTCAGCGCGCCGCAGTTGCACATGGTGGACTTGACCTTGTAAAGGCTCTTGGCGACGTTCTCCTGCAGCGGCCCCGCGTAGGACACGTAGGAGTCGACGCCCTCCTCGAAGGCCAGGGCGCTGCGCCCGCCGAGGTCGTAGCGCTGCCAGTTGCGCGCGCGGTTGGAGCCCTCGCCCCAGTACTCCTTCACGTACTGGCCGTTGATCATGTGTCGCGGCGTGGGGCTCTCGTCGAAGCGGGCGAAGTAGCGCCCGAGCATCACAAAGTCCGCGCCCATGGCCAGCGCGAGCGTGATGTGGTAATCGTGCACGATGCCGCCGTCGGAGCAGACAGGGACGTAGATGCCGGTCTTCTGATAGTATTCGTCGCGCGCGGCGGCCACGTCGATCAGCGCCGTCGCCTGCCCGCGGCCGATGCCCTTGGTCTCGCGGGTGATGCAGATGGAGCCGCCGCCGATGCCGACCTTGACGAAGTCCGCCCCGGCCTCGGCCAGGAAGAGGAAGCCGTCGCGGTCGACGACGTTGCCCGCGCCGACCTTGACAGAGTCGCCGTAGCGCTCGCGGATCCACTGGATGGTCTTCTTCTGCCGCTCAGTGAAGCCGTCGGACGAGTCGACGCACAGCACGTCCGCCCCCGCTTCGAGCAGGGCGGGCACGCGCTCGGCGTAGTCGCGGGTGTTGATGCCCGCGCCGACCATATAGCGCTTCTGATCGTCGTGCAGGCTCAGCGGATGCTCCTTGTGCTGGTCGTAGTCCTTGCGGAAGACGAAGTAGAGCAGGTGGTCGTCCGCGTCCACGATGGGCAGGGCGTTGAGCTTGTTGTCCCAGATGATGTCGTTGGCCTCCTTGAGCGAGGTCTCGGCCGGGGCCGTGACGAGGCGCTCGCGCGGGGTCATGAAGGCGCGCACGGGCGTGTCCGCGCTCATGCGGCTGACGCGGTAGTCGCGGCTCGTAACGAGGCCGAGGAGCTTGCCGTTGGGGCTGGCATCCTCCGTGACGGCCACGGTGGAGAAGCCGTTGAGCGCCTTGAGCGCCAGTACGTCGCCCAGCGTGGCGTCCGGCGTGAGGTTCGAGGCCGAGACCACGAAGCCCGCCTTGTAGGCCTTGACGCGGCGCACCATGGCCGCCTCCTGCTCCACGGTCTGCGAGCCGTAGAGGAAGCTCAGTCCGCCCTCCTTGGCCAGGGCGACCGCCATCGTGTCGTTGGAAACGGACTGCATGATGGCCGAGACCATGGGGATATTGAGGCTGATGGGGCAGTCCTCCTCGCCCTTGCGGAATTTCACCAGCGGCGTGCGCAGGCTCACCTTCTCGGGGCGGCAGCCCTCCGGCGTGTAGCCGGGGATGAGCAGATACTCGTTGAAGGTACGGGAGGGCTCGTTGTAATAAAAGGCCATGGCGGTTCTCCTTTTTATAATATTTTATCTATCTTAACAAGGGAGAGCACCCTCTGTCAAGCGGGCAAAGGCCCGCTTTTTCCTTTTTTTCGGAATATTACTCAGCATGTCCCGTCGAAGCGGGTGGACGGTCGCGCGTTCCCGTCAAAACCCTGTTTTGCGAGCTCTTCCAGGATCTCCTTTGTTTTGCCCGCCAGAAAGTCTATCTTATCCTGCGGCGACAGGTGCTCGTAATAGGCTCTCAGCGCTTCGTCAAGGAACGCGGCAAACTTCCGCGTGCGCCGCGGGTCGTCGCCGAAGGCGATCGTACAGGCGACCTCGCCCCGATCGTCATAGAATACAAATATCTCAGAACGGGAATTGTCGTAGAAAAACTCATTTTCACCGTTTTTAAACCAGTATTGCAGGCGGTATCCGCGCTCCTGCAGGAAGCGGAAGCGCTCTCCGATATAGCGCCGGGGGTCCTTTTCCAGCGCCGTCATGCGCCTGCGGTGAAACGGCTCATAACACATGGCTTTCTCCCTCTCTGTCGGCGGTGCCCCGCCTCTGTCATAGATGGATCTGCTTTCCAGCCAGAGGCCGTCGAAACCATCTTCCATTCTCTGTCGCGCTTTCAACGGAAAGCGGAACGCAGCGCGATGCTTAACCGTAGCCGTGATCGACGTGTTTCCACCGTCCGCCACGGTCTCGTATCAAGATCCATTCCCACCCGTCATACGTGCTGTTCGGATTGAAAGAGCCGTCTCCTCCGCTCTCATCCACGTCAAAGGATGAAAGCAGAATGATCAGCTCGTCCGCATCGTACATAGCGCGCGTATGCAGATAATATTCGCTTTCCGCTCCTGTCAGCTCGTCTCCGGCATAGCAGATGCTCGTAAGCGTGCATCCTGTCCAGCTTCGGTCAAACTCGCGAACGATCACGCGGATCGCGTCGTTTATATCCTTTTCGGAATAGAGCTCCGACTCAACGGATCCAACGCGGACGTTGTTGATCTTCCCGCCGCAGGCGCAGAGCGTGCATATCATCACAAAACCCAGCAAAAAAACAAGAGCTTGTTTCGATGATCTATTCTTCATTGCTGTCTCCAATACAACTCACGCAAAAACTTGGTTCTTGTTTCCAAACGACCGCGCGAAGCTGTCAGCCTTCGAAGCGAAGCTCATAAAACTGCCGCACCCACGCGGGAGAGCTTTTGTAAAGCTCGCTGTCCTGCAGCTGCCTCAGTCTTCGCTTTCCGACTCTTCTGTCCAGCACAGCCAGAATGCGGATCAGGCAGTTATCGCTTTCGAGCGCGTCGGTGATCGGCATCTGAAGGAAATCCGTGGCTGCCTGCACGAAATCCCCTACGGAGAGCGTGCCCTCCTGCTCCCATTTCATTTTTAGCTCCGGTGCGTCGCCGTCATAGACGCCGGTCTCCTGCCAGCGCTCGCTCACGTCCCGCTCCTGTTTGCATTCATCGATCCATGAAAAGACCGCCAGCTCTTTTCCGTCCAGCCGGATCGCCGCGCGCCCGTATGAATCATGGACCTCATGATAATATGTCAGAAAGTAGGAGACTCGATCCTGCAAGGCCTCGCACAGGCGCTCGTCCAGCTGCTTCTGCAGGTACGACCACGATTTAAAATGATTCATCTCCGCCTCCTCGCAAGCCTTGCGCGGCACAGATCCGGGCCTTTTTGCCGCCGTGCTGCGCCATCGCCGGTTCCTCCCGTGACAAAATTTTCTGACGCCGGTTATACTATATCATTTCAAAAGCATGCATACAAGAGAGAAAGCGAACCGCCCGCCTTGAACCTGGCGGGCGGTTCGTATGGATTTTGGCTTTTTCGGGTGAGGCTCGCCGGTCCTGCGGGCGCGTCAGTCGGCAAATTTTTCAGCGCCGTACGCGCTCATGATCTTCGCGACGGAGTCTGCCGCGCCGGACAGGATCACGCGGCAAAGCTCATGCTCCCAGCCGTAGCTGAAAGAGACGTTCTCGGCCTCCCGCATCCTCTCGCAGAAGAACGCCGAGATCCTGTCCCCTTCCTTTCTGGACGCCGGAATGTCCAGAATAACGCAGGTGCGCGCCTTCTCCCGGTTCCTGTCGGCCAGAAAGTCGAAGACCACGCTGCTGCGCCTGATCCTCAGCGCTTCCTTGACAAAGGGATCGCGGAAGAACCGGTCCAGCTCCGCGTCGTCAAACTGCCAGACGCCGCTGTCCTTTTCTCCGTGCAGAAGGCCCTGCGCCAGATAATTGCGCAGCGTCCGGGTCGTGAGGCCGGTCATCAGCGCCAGCTCGCTCAGTGTGTATTTGCGTTCCATGGGATCTGCCTCCTTGTTTTGTTTCTGCTTAAAGGATAGCAGATCCCCGCCCGTGGTTCAATTTGAAATCCCGGGAGTTTTTCATAGCCCGGCTGTTTTCTCTCCCCCGCCGCGGCGGTCAGAAATGCAAGTGATAGTAGTAATAGCAAGGGGCGAGCTTTCTGACGAGGAAGACGTTATCTCCTCCGGCGTCATGCTCGCTTTCCCGATACTCCCATCCATCCTCGGTCTCCTGAAAACCGGAAACGGCTGCGGAGCCGCTTTTGCGCCACATTGCCAGAGGGTCGTCCTCGGGCGTGTAGAAGAAGCCCGTATAATTCGTCTGGCTGCCCATCCCGCTGCCGCCACAGAAGAAATCAACATAGCCGTCGATTTCATCCGCGCTCTCGATCCAGTGCAGGGACAACGCGTCCTCAGGCCGTCCGTTCTCCACGGCCGAAGCGATCACCTCTCCGTCCCGAAGAAAGTGCTTATATACAGAATCGAAAGACTTTTCGTCGTTGCCCAGGCAGCCCGACAGCGTCAAAACGCTGCAGATCGCAAACGCCCAGGCGAGCAGTCTCTTTATGGCTTGATGCTTTGCTTTCATAGTAAGCCTCCGAAAGGTATCACGTTTTGAACGACAGGCGGGAGCTTGGCGGCGAACGAGGAATGAGGAATCAGGAATTGGCGACATCCGCCAAATGCACGAGGACTGAAAATCGAAGAAAAATCGACGCGGGAGTTGTCTTTTTCTACAATTACTTCTTTTCGTCGGAATCACATAGATATAGCAAACCGTTCATAATCTGCTCAGCAGAAAGACCAATTGATTCTGAATACTCCATGTACCGCCTAATAAATGGAGTCATGTCATCTCCATCATAGGCTTTACGGCAACGATCGGACAACTCTTCTACGCGAGTTTTCACCATATCATATATTGTATCGCCGCGGCCAATCAGTTTTTCAACGGAAACGCAAAACAAATCTGCCATTGCGATTATTTTGGTCAACTCAGGAATAGATTCTGATGCTTCCCATTTGGTAACCGCTTGCCTTGAAACGCCTATTTTCTCCGCAAGTTCCTCTTGCGTCATATTATTTGCCAAGCGTAAATTTGCGACTTCTTTTCCCAAATTCATACCAATCGCCTCCTTCAAAACTATTTTCAAAGATAATTATACAAGGATCGGAGGCTTTTTCCACCAACCTATGAGTTCATTATATGTCTTTTTGGCAACCTGCGGTTGCCGAAAAGATGCGATCTATTCGCATTCAGAAAAGGGATCTGCTCTAAGTCTTGAAAACGAATAGAGGGCAGTCGTTTTTGCTGGTTTCAGGACGCTTTTTAAGTTATAAAAAAGGATTGCTACCGAAAAATAGCAATCCTTTTATGGCGGAGAAGAAGGGATTCGAACCCTTGATACCCTTATGGGGTATACACGATTTCCAATCGTGCCGTAGACCTCGACAAGTCTAGAAACACAAGTTGTAGTATGGTGTTCTAGGTATTTCCTATACTCTTTTCTAGATATTTGATTTCTTTTATCCAAGAGGCTAAAACTAATTACACGATTAGCTTCTTTACTATAAGATAACACTTTACAATCTAGCTGTCAAGTATTCTACAATATTTCTAGACCTGTCTTGCCTTGTTTTAGCTTATAGAGCCATTATGAGGCTCTACTTTGCTTTTTATTTGTTCCTCGCCTATTTCTTCTTATCATTGAACAAAGCCTTTACAATGGCTTTTCCAAACATTTCAGCGAGCATTTCTTCTAACTATTCAAGTTCGCTCTACTGCTACTTTCTTTCTTCTATTTCAGAAATAAACTTGTCTCTCTACTCTTGCCAAGCTAACCACGCAGGCTTCTTGACTGTTTGATAATAAACCCAATCGGGCATTTTGCCGCTATCGTGTAGCTGCTCTACTTGTTCTCTTGTGTATGCCATTACTTGACCTCCGCATTTATTAGTTCTATTAGTTCATTCTACTGTCTTGAATAAATACCATTTACTACATCTTTCAATCTCTTTCTTGGTTTATTTCCATACTTTTCTTTTATCTATCTTTCAGCTCTATCAAATGACTTATCTAATCTAACAGTATTCCAGTAGTTACTATACATTTCCTTGTATTCTTCTTTGGTAATGTATCTATTATGCTATAAGTTCTTATCATAGACGAAATAGACATAATCAAAATAGTTTTGTGTAGTCCATCCTAATTCTTTTAGTTTCTGCTAATATTTCCCTAGTGTCTTTGTTGAAATACTAATACCTTGCTTCTCTAGTTCCTCTCTCATTTCCTCTAGCTACAGATTTACAAAGCCCTCATTACTTAGGACATTCTAAAGAAAGTATCTAAGTTTCTTGAAGTCCGTATTTGTGTCAAAGCCTAGCTTATCAATACAATAATGCTTCACTAAACTATCCTAAGGCGTTTCTATTATTCTCATAAAATAGCTCTTGCCTCTTCCTAGGTTTTCGTATCTGTAGCCTTGTCTTTTTACTTTTGCCTTGATAGCATCTAACCTATCTGTTCCAAATAGTTCTATTAGCTCTTCTCTGCTGTAATCTCTTAGCTCTAGCATAGTCTTTCTTTCATTTTACACAAAGTATTCCTTTTCACTTATAGCAACTTATAGAAAAAGAATAGGCTGTGTAAAAATCGCTTAGTCATCAAAAGGTATAACCGCATTATCCCATTTGTTTAGATAGTTGTGTATTTGCTAATGTCTCTTAGGTGTAACATAGATTAGATTACTTACATCATTATTTGACCTATTACGGTCTAAATGATGTATTATTATTTTCTCTTCATCCTCATTTTTGATAAAAGCCTTTGCTACAAGTCTGTGAATGTAGTAGTTTCTTTTACCAATAGTTATGTAAAGATAACCATTACCATTATCATTCAATGCCATTACTTTAGGCTAGTCTTTACAAAAGCTAATTACTTGCCCTTGTGGTATTACAAAATACCTACCGTCTGCCTCTTCTTCTACTATCTCTTTCATTATCCTAATCTAAGGGTTTGCCATTCCATAGCTTACTAATTCTTGTAAAATGTCTTTTTCTTTGCTCTTCTACATAGTCATACTTATTACTCCTTGATAGTATCAATTATTTCTTGTAGTCTTTGCTTCTTGTAATAGCTTAGCTCAAACTACCCATTGAGCCAACTATAGAAGCTAGACTATTTTATCTCTAGATACTCCGCTAATTCTTTATAACTAACTCCTTGAAATGCCTTTATTTCTTTTACATTTCTTCTTAGTTCATCCATTTTATTACCTCCTCTTTTTCTTCTACGGTTTTCTACAGCTATAGTAATCTACAGTAGCCAAGCAAATAAAAAAGCCCCTCTAGGGGGCTAAGAATTGACTATGTAGAAAGCTAATAGCTATTACGCTCTATAAGTATTGAAGATTACTTATAGCAAATTATACAGTTCTGCCCTTGTGCTAAAGATAGGAGGGCGGGGCTATTATGGGATAATAATTATTTTGTCTCTCTTGGTGTCTTTGCGTGGCCTCTTCCATAACTTAGCTGTCTTTTATTTTGAACTACGGTTTTTTATCTATACTTTATTTTATCAAAAATAATTGTCTTCTTCAAGTAAAGGCAGCAGCTAGGTAATGGGTCTGTGTTCCTCATTGTCAAGGTCGAGCGGGCGTCTTACCATTGCGATCTAAAGCACCCGTAAAGGTCATTACGGACGCTGAGACGATGTAACCGCAGATTCTTCTTGCTCTTGGCTCTCTTCTTCTAAGCTCTTCTTTTGCTGCTCTTCTTGCTGTTCCATAAACAAGAAATAGCCAATAGTCTCTAAATCAATCATTCTCTTTCTTTGAGAGGGGCATTTACTGCCCCTCTTTCAGTTCTTTCTTGTATTTGTAGAAAGTGTTTCTTGCTACGCTTGCGAGCTTCATAACTTCTACATCGTCAAGTGTTCCGTTGAAGTCCTTAGAATACTTCAAGATTGCTTCTTTGACTTTTTCGCCTTTCTTAGTAGTAAGCTTTCTTCCCTTTTCAGTTCCTACACGCTTGCCGTTGAGCTTCGCTGTAATAAGTCCTTCCTTAGTTCTCTGGTGAAGGTCTGCGACCTCTTTTTCTGCCTGTTGGAAAGCTAGGATAATCTGTTCTTTAGCTAACTCCATCAAGAACTTATTTACACCTTCTAGGATAAAATCAACTTTGCTTCCTGTCATCGGGATAGCAGCTTCTAAGGCTCTTCTATAAGTGCTAGTGTTGATTTGCGGCTCTTTCAAGAAAACAAGCTCTACACCCCTATTGTAAAGCTCTTCATAAGCTTTGAAGCCCTCTTCCGCATTACGGCTCATTCTGCTTACACTATCAAAGATAATCACATCTTTGCTCTTGGCTTTACTAAAGAGCTTGTTCCACTCTTTTCTATCGGTGGTAGTTCCTGTATAAGCCTCTTGAATAATTGTAGCTTCGGGGTATTCCTTTTTTATGTTTCTAATCTGTCTATCAATGCTCTGCTTTGCTGTGCTAATTCTAGCGTAACCATACATACACATTTTACTAACTCCCTTGTATCAAGTTTACCGAACGGTTCTTTTGATACTTTGATTATAGACTATAAACACACTCTTGTCAAGCACTTTTGATACTTTTTATAGATACGTTTCTTTTGATACTACAAGCTAAAGCGTCATTATAATCAATAGTTGACATTAGATGCTAGAAAACCTATACTATAAACAAGCGTATTCCAAAATACAAACAGAAAGAGGTATACAGCATGGCAGGCAGAAAAAAGACATTGAACCCATTGACCGACACACCCACTAGCAAGGTAGATATTACAAAGCCTTATATGAAAGCCTTTATGCGTAGTGAAAAGGCTACTAAGGAAGATGTAGTTTGGTTTATAACCCTTTGTAAGAATCCCGAGTATAGAAAGGACTACGAAAACAAGTTCGCTAAAGAGGGTGAGCCTAAGACCTACAATGATATTGATATCCCGAAAGTAAGAGAAGAGTTTTGTAAAAAGTTCTTCCCGAACCTTGTTGAGAAGAAAGGTAAAAAGACCTTTACTGACGAGCTTGATGAAATCTTGAAAGATAAGTAAAAAAAGAAGAGCTAGATTTACTCTAGCTCTTCTTTCTTCTTTGTTCTAAGCGTCTTGCCGCTTCTATCTCGCAACTGTGCCGAGCTGCTAAACTGCTCTACTTTGTCGCGTAAATCAACAGGATAAAGGTTAGCGTAATGCTTTACCATATCTAATTCCTTATGTGTCAACATCAAAGACAGACTAACAAGGTCTCCACCGCCTAGAATCCAATCTTTAGCAAATGTATGCCTAAACAAGTGTAAGCTTGTTTTATCAACTCCTCTACGCTTGTTATAGTTAGCAATAGCAGTTGATAATCCTCCTCTTGTTAGACTAGCACCATAGCAATTACAGAACAGATAATCTTCCGGCGTTGTATCGCCTTCATCTACATTACGCCAATAGCCTATGTATTCTTGTAATGCTTGCCTTGCTTTCCTTTGTAGGGGTAGAACGGTATTCACACCTGTCTTTGTCTTTAGAAGTGTAATTGTTCCTTCTTCTAAGTTTACATCTTTTATTCTTAGATTTAGAATTGAGTTTGTTCTAATACCTGTTGCCAAGAGTAAGCAAACAATAGTATAGTTTCTGAACTCCTCAAAGTTTAGTAGACTTGGCTTGACTGTAAGCTTGTCTTTCTCTTTCTGTGTGTAGCAGTCTTTTGGTGGTAATGTTACTTCCTTTATAGGGCATCTGAACCCTACTATAAATCCTTCTTCCTCTGCGAAGTTACCGAAAGCTCTATAAGCTCTCATATAAGCATTTATAGTCTGCTTCTTTACCTTTCCTAAAGAAAGCTCAAACGCACTTCTCATAGCGTCCATAGTGAGGATTTCAATAGAAGTGTCTTTCCCTTCAAAGTTCTCTAAGAAAGCATAATACTTCTTGAAGAACCTATTATAAAAATCTATAGTTGGCTGCGTGTTTCCTTTCTCCCTCTGTCGTAACATAAACAGTTGCTTTACGTGCTCAACAGGCAGCTCGCTCAATTCATCGTCAAGAGCTTTTACATTTCTCTCCTTATTTGCTTTTATGACCTCTTCCCGCTTTTTCTTTGTGATTTTCTTTTTACCGTTATCCGCCATTTTTATCTCCTCCATAAAAAGTATACTCTTTCATTACACGATTAGCAAGGCACGATTACGCAAAACAGGCTACAAGATTATTGTCTTTACTTCATTCGTTCCTTTAGCTCTTACCTTTCCCTCTTGGAGATAAAAAGAACCCCGAAAGCCTTGTAATTTCAAGACTTTCGGGGTTTGGCGGAGAAGGAGGGATTCGAACCCTCGAAACCCTTTTGGGGTTTACACGATTTCCAATCGTGCGCGCTCGACCAACTACGCGACTTCTCCACGTGTGCTCAAGTTGAGTTCCTGTTCACTTGTCAGCTTGCCTATTATAAGGCACGCCGCGGGCAAAGTCAAGGAGATTTTTCATTTCCCGCCGGATCTTTCTGATTTTTTTCGGAAAATGCTTGACAAGCGGGGTGCCATGCGTTACAATAACCCTCGCCGATGAGGCATGGACGATTGGCGCAGCTGGTAGCGCATCCGCTTGACGTGCGGGAGGTCACAAGTTCGAGTCTTGTATCGTCCACCACGAGAACCACACTGAAAAGTGTGGTTCTTTTTTTGTTTTCAAACAAATTCGGCGTGATTTTGGCTAAAAAAGTGACGGCTCCATGCCTGTGATTTTCGCTTGACCACTTTTTTGACCCTTTATGGATTATCACAGCTTGAGTACATTGGATATAAATACTTCCATTCTGTTCGAGCTGGCTTGGCGCATATCATCCGTATAGTGCCCATAAAAGTCCAGCGTAAACGCTGCCGTGGCATGGCCGAGATTCTCCTGCACGGTCTTGATGTCGTCCCCCGCGCGTATCGAATTGACAGCATACGTGTGGCGCAAGTCATGGATCCGTGCGTCCGGAAGACCGATCTGATTGACGATGCGCTTAAAGCCGTCATAGACAGCGCGGTAGGAAACATAGCGCCCCAATTCCGTTGTAAACACCAATCCGCTTTCATACCAAGCCGGCCCCGCCGCCTGCTTTTGCCGCTTCTGGACCTGTTTCTGTTCTTTCAGCAGATTCATCACAAACGGCGCGGGGGTCAGCGTACGGCTCTTCCCGTTTTTAGGCGGGGTGAACTGATATGTGCCGCCTTTCCGCTGGCTTTTGTTCAGCTGCTTGTTGATGAGCACGGTTCCCTTTGCAAAATCTACGCAGTTCCACATCAGACCCATCAATTCGCACTCCCGCATTTCGGTAAACAGATAGACCATGAACAGAAGGCGATATTGGCTGTTTTGAATAGCGGCCAAGAATGGCTTGTCTGCTCATCGGGCAACGGATGGATTCCCTTTTTTATCGCTCTTGGCAAAACACAGGCCTCTGTTGGATTGTGTCGGATATATCCGAGAAGCACCGCCTGTTTCAGGGCCTCATGCAAAATGCCGTGCACATTCTTGATAGTCTTCGCTGAAAGCTTTTTCCTGCCATTTTGCTCTTTGCCCAGCGAATTGTACAAGTGCTGTATCGTATGGCTGTCCAACTGATCCAATCTGGTTGCGCCAAGGGCAGGGCGAAGATAGAGGTCAATCCGACGTTGATAAAGATATGCTGTGGAGTCCTTGACACCATTCAGATAGTCTTCAAGCCAGATGTTGAACCATTCATTCAGTTTCATCTTACACGGTTCAACGTAGCTGCCGTCGTCGATTTGAGTCGTAATCACGGATAGTTTCTGGCGCACTTCCTTTTGCGTCGCTCCATAGACTGACTTTTGGATCTGCTTTCCGGTCTTGGGATCGAAACCAATACTGTATCGGCCCTCCCAACGGCCATCGGAGCGTTTGCGGATGGTTCCGCCGCCTTTTGCATTTTTGGTAGATCTCTTAGACAAATGTTCCTCGCTTTCTACAGTTTGAACCCGTACTTGTCAGTTCGGTTCAATTAATATTATACCATACGGGCGCTGTTTTCGCTTCACGGTACTGTTAATTTTTCAGGATCTCCGCCGGATTCGCTCCGGCGGAGACCGTTTTATCAAGGACTTATCACTTTGTGCTGTCGTTGATCCACTGGATGAATTTGTCCCTAGGCACCAGCAGACGCTTGCCGATGTGCAGTGTCGGAAAGTCCTCCTGATGGAGAAGCGCATAGGCGTTCGTGCGGGAGATCCCCAGCACGGCAGCCACATCCTCAGCACAGAGCGTCAGCGGGAGCTCTTCATAGCTGTTCATCTGCTTCATTTGTCAGCCTCCTTCCGGACAGATGCCAGATAGATGTTCGTCACATCCGCACGTTCATGGCCAAGCAGCCGCGAAACAGTAAAGTGGGCGTCCAGCGCGCTCATGCCATTTTCGGTCAACTGCCGGTATTTCTCCGCGGCATAGGTATGGCGAAGACCGTGAAAGGTCAGCGGTCGGCCGTCGCAGGGATCCTGGATCTCCGTGCGATGCTTGAGAAGGAAAAGCTGCAGGCGGTTGATGGCCCGATCCGTCATTATATCGTCCGGAACCAGCAGCTTATGCCCGCGCGACGTCCGGGCAAGCTGCTCCCGGAGCGCAATGGAAATGGGCTCGTTGATCGGAACCGTGCGGATCTTTCCACCCTTTCCCTTGATTGTAATGGCATTCTCCCGAAGCGCCTGTTCCGCCGTCGCCGTGTCGATCCGGAAGCATTCATGGATGCGCAATCCGGCATAACGGGCAAGGTACATGGCAAGGATGTAATCATAGTGCTGATCTTCCAGCGCAAAGCCAAGCATCCGGTTAAATTCGGTAACGCTCCATGTCCGATCTTCCTGGCCGAAGATCCGGCGCTGGAGTTCGATACCGAGTTCGCTGTTGTCCGGAAGCCGATATTTCGGGTTCGACATCTTGTCATGGAAAAAGCGAATGGCGGAGAGGTCTGTTTTGACGGTACTGGCAGACTTGTGCTGCTCCTGCAGATGCTCCACATAGCTCACAAGGTGCTTGCCGCTGATATTCTCCAGCTTTTGCAGCCGATACTCCTCCGCAAGATAGGCGCAGAATCGTTTGACCGCTTCGTAATAGCGATCCTTTGTCCGGAAGCTGCCTTGCCTGTTGTGCCTTGCCAGCTTATCCAGCTGAGCGACAAGAGAGCGATAAATGCCCTCGTTCTTTGTTTGCTTCAAATTGTATCCTCCTGAAGAATCATGATGTGTTCAGACATAGTTCACCCCTTGGCAGCCGGGCCCGTTTCCGCCCGATTTCTCCGAAATGAGAGGCACGTATTGCCGGAAAGCCTTGTGACCGGCGGCGTTTATGACTGCGCCCTTATGCCTGTCTCTTTTTCAATTGTGTCAAGGTCAGTACGATGCAGTATGGAGAAAGCTCTCTGCCCGGAGGCAACTGCGGACACCGCCGCTGAACTCGGCTGCGGCATCTCGCCGCATGTGTCCTTTCGATCCGCCCGACTGCGAATCGGCGTGATGTTGCAATTCCTGCGCTGCCGGGACCATGCTGTCACATGGTGCGCAGGTCGGGAGTCTTGCCGCTCCCTTGACGGTTCTCGTACCGCCCAAACGGATCAGAGTGGATCAAATCAATTTACCCGCATCGCAAGTACCGCCGCTTGGCCGATGAACCGCAAAGCAAAAACATGTGCGGCTGCACTGCGAAGAGGATCAGATTCTGATTCTGCCATACCGGGTCGGCAAGAACCCGGATAAGAAGAAAAGGACACAGGCGGATCGCGCATTGTTTCGCGCAAATCTCGCTTGTGTCCTTTTGACTTCCTGGCCTTATTCAGTTTTCCACAGAACTGTGGGCGTTGGGGCGACTGGCGGTTCTCATTGCTGCCTAAACAATCGATTCTTCAGAAAAGGCTTGAAGGGTTGTTCAAAGAGCAGGGGCACCTGATGTGCCAGCGTTCTGCATGAGAGTGGAAGAGTGGGGGCTGTTCAGCCGCGATAAACTGTGAGGAAGAATCTTCTCCCCGTCAGAGACTATGCAATCGGGAAACTGTGACTGTTCAATAGCAGTCTGGATACCGTTGAGGCAACTATAGCACATGTCGATGAGCGCGTCAAATTTCAGCGCTCGGCGGAGGGACAGGGAAGCCTTGGCATATCAAACATGCAGAATACGCATTTCAGCCGGAATACGTATTCTGCTCAAAATGCGTATTCCTCACGGATAAAAGTACTCGGAATACGTATTTCCCCACAAAATACGTATTCCGAGCAAATAATTACCTTTTGACAACTATCTGCTAATTTCTGAGCGGAATTGAGAACCGGCAGAGGATAGAATAAAACCTTTGACGATACCGTGCGAAACCTATATAATTACAGCAGAACTATTGAGAGGTAAAGGTTATGAGCAACGACAAACTGCAGAGGTTTGAAGATCAGCCTATCCGCACAGTTTGGGATGAAGAGACCGAGGAATGGTATTTCTCTGTTGTAGATGTGGTGAGCGTTTTAACTGATCAGGCCACAGCACGAAATGCAAGTACATACTGGGCAGTATTGAAAAAGAGGCTTAAAGAGGAAGGTGCCGACCAGTTGCTTACAAACTGTAAGCAACTGAAATTAAAATCGCATAAAGATGGCAAGCGCTATCTGACCGACGTTGCCACAACAGAACAGCTCCTTCGCATTATTCAGTCGATCCCTTCGCCCAAGGCCGAGCCTTTCAAGCTGTGGCTGGCGCAGGTAGGTACAGAACGGATTGAGGAGACCATTGACCCGGAGCAGGCGATCGACCGTGCGCTGGAAACCTATCTCAAAAAAGGTTATAGCCCGGACTGGGTGCATCAGCGGCTGCTGTCAATCCGTGTGCGAAAGGAACTGACCGACGAATGGCAAACTCACGGTGTGGAACAGGGACGGGAATATGCGATTCTGACCGACGAGATCACGCGAGCATGGTCGGGTATGAATACCCGGCAGTACAAGCGTTTGAAAGGGCTGAAAAAAGAAAACCTTCGCGACAATATGAGCACTCTGGAACTGACGCTCAATATGCTGGCGGAGGCGACAACGACGGAGCTGACAAAAACGCGGAATCCGCAGGGACTGGCCGAGAACCAGGATGTCGCCAGGCGCGGCGGCCGCGTGGCCGGGGATGCTCGGAAGGCCATCGAAAAAGAGTCCGGCCGCCCGGTCATCACCTCCGAAAACGCAGTGCAGCTCAATACTATGGTTGCTACGATGATCGAAGATGTGGCAGAGCAAAGAAAGGAAGGCAAAAAAACAATATCATATGAAAAAGAAAATTCGCAGGAAAAATAAGCTGCAAGCAATTGACCTAGTAACCCAAAGTGACAGTCGCCAGAATATTTCAAGAGAGAAAAAACCCATTTCTCTAAAACATGTATTAATCTTGAGCGCGCTACTGTTTTGTTTCTTTATTTGCTTGTTCTACAACTCAGACGGCATGACCGTTAATCAAGCAACCATTGTCGGTGTTGCCGGATCAACTTGTATCTCTGTTGTTGTTCTGGTTATTACACTAAACAGTGAAGATCGGAAAAAATATCAGACAGCTAAAAATTCTGCAAGCGTTCTGGCCAAAGTATTAAATTCTGTTTCATTACAGCTCTATCAAGCAAATGCCAAAACAATTCTTCCGATATGTTATCCGGACAATTGGCTCGCATATTACACGGATTGTTCCTTATACCTGCAATACGATTATTTAGAGATTTTGCTGCAGGAATTCAATATAATTGAGCGGATTAATAAAAGCATTAACAATGATGACAGAGACGCTGTTCAGAAACTAATTGATTATAGAAAGTATCTCTTAACGGATTCGTCACTAGATTTCAACGTTCTGTCTGTTGCCAGCAACTTAAGCGCCTTTTCGTTGGGACTGCCCGAGCAAAAATCGTGGAAAGGAGATGTTGATTATATTGCATTCAAAAAGTACTTAATAAGAAAATATGCGCGCCACATAAAGCACCTTGCTGAGGACTATTTAAACAAAAACGACGGAAACGCTGATGTGGAAAAAGTCCAGTATTATGTGATGGAAGAACTCAGAAAAATTGGAGATCTAAGAGATGGCAAGTATAAATATTATGTTTTGGACAACAAAAAGATGCTATATGCATTGTTCTATATCTTCCTATCATTAAAAGAAACAGATTCCATCTCTCTGTGCTGGGGCAGGTTGTCAATAAAAGATGCCAAAACAGAATGATTGATTCGAAAAACCAACATCTTTAATGTGCGGATTTGACATGACAAAAACCGACAAGTTTCGACATGTCGGTTTTGTCATGGTGGCCAGTTTGCTTAGCAAACTGATCCGCTCGGCCGGTGTTCTTGTATGTGTTTTCTTCTCGATTCATGGTTTATGTGCCCTCATCGGGTGGCATACTAGCCTAGAGGTGATGATCATGAGGTATGTCCCAAACGCGTCCGAGGATTTCCTGGCGGAGCTGGATCGGAACGAACCGGCCAGAAACAGGTTTTATGCGCTGAGCCAGCAGGAACAGCAGCGAATCATCGAGCAGGCACGCTCCGTCAAGGATGTTTATGAAATGCGCGCTCTCGTAAACAGCATCCGGGCTTGACCCTACAGTCCAGGGCGGTCGTTGACCGCTCTGTTTTTTTGCCCTTTTTGAAACAGCGATAGTGCGAGTATTGCTTGAAAGACCGGGAAAGATAGGACTGAGGTGATCAAAACAATGGCAAAGAAAGGCATGAAGCGTCCTGACCGGACGCACACACAGCCCCGCAATGAGCTTGACCCCGTCCCGGAGCTGCAGGGAGCGGCAAAGCAGTCAAAAGAAAAAGCAAAACCCATCATCAGCGGTACCAAGGGCTCGGGCCAAAAGGTCTATCACACAGACAAGCCCATCCCATCGGATGTGTATCCCGCCATCGACACCGATCTGGCGCGGGACAATCTGGAAAATGATCTCACCGCCGCTGACCGTGAGGATCTGTGATGGAATCGATCTGGTCTGAGAGCTGCTGTTTCAAAGAACGAGAGCCGCTGTGCGGCGATATCCAGGCGGAAATCGCCGTCATCGGCGCGGGGATCGCAGGGCTCTTGACTGCCTCCGCGCTGCAAAAGGCCGGTCGCCAGGTCGTGGTCCTGGAGGCGAGGCGAATCGCAAGCGGGCAGACCCGGAATACAACAGCGAAGATCACTTCCCAGCATGGGCTGATCTACCGCAGACTGATCGACACCCTCGGCCGGGACAAAGCAAAGCAGTACGCCATGGCAAACGAGGCGGCGATCGAAGCGTATCGGAGCTTGGTTGTGTCGGAGCACATCGACTGCGCCTTTGAGGAACGAAACGCCTATGTCTATGGTGCTGACAGAGATCAGCTTCATTCGGAGACGGAGGCCGCCGCGTCGCTGGGGCTGCCGGCCTCCTTCGTAGGGGAGACGGCGCTGCCCTTTCCCACTGCCGGGGCGGTCTGCTTTTCCCGGCAGGCGCAGTTTCACCCGCTGCGGTTTCTTGAACGCATTGCGAAGCCGCTGACCATCTATGAGAACACCCCGGTTCTCCGGGTCGAGGACGACCGGATCGAAACGGAAAAGGGGCAGGTCCGCGCAAACCAGATCGTTTTCGCGTGCCACTACCCCTTTGTCAATTTCCCGGGCTTGTACTTTGCGCGGATGCACCAGGAACGCTCCTATGTTTTGGCGTTGGAACATGCCGCCGATGTGGACGGCATGTGGATCGGCACCGGTCAGGGCGCCTATTCCTTCCGCAATTACGGGAAGCTGCTCCTGCTGGGCGGCGGAGGCCACCGCTGCGGAGAAAACAGCGCCGGAGGGAAATATGCGCTGCTGCGGAAAAAGGCAGAAGAGTGGTTCCCGGGCTGTCGGGAAGTTGCCCATTGGTCCGCCCAGGACTGCATGACCGCCGACAGCGTACCCTATATCGGTCGCTATGCGGAGAGCCGCCCAAACTGGTACGTGGCCACCGGCTTTCAGAAATGGGGCATGACCAGCGCCATGGTCTCCGCCATGCTGCTGCGGGATCTGATCTGCGGCGTGAAGAGCCCTTACGCGGATGTGTTTGACCCGGCACGCTTTGACGCCTCGGCGCTGGCCGGCATCGCCGCGGAGAGTGGGCAGGCCGTCAAGGGGCTTGCGAAGGAGCTCTTTCAGATCCCGTTTGAAAAAGCGGCGGCGATCCCGAGGGGGCACGGCGGCATCGTCTTTCTTCACGGGGAGAAGCTCGGCGTCTACAAGGATGAGGACGGGCAGCTCTATCCCGCAAATATTCGCTGTCCGCACCTCGGCTGTCAGCTGGAGTGGAACCCGGATGAGCGCAGCTGGGACTGCCCCTGCCACGGCTCCCGCTTTGACCGCTTCGGGAAGCTGATCTCAGGCCCGGCGCAGGAGGATCTTTCCCATGGATGAAGCCTTCTGCGCATGGTGCGTATAACTTACCGGGAGCTTACGATCCGCCCGCAGGCGATCTTGCTGCCCGCGCTGCCGGCAGGCTGCGTGGTGAAGTCATCCACACCGGTGTGGAGAATGACCATTCTGCCGATGATCTCGCGGACCGTAAAGCGATCCGTCAGAAAGACCTGGAGCGCGTACCCGTGATTGGAAAGCAGCGGCGGTAGGTCGCCCGCGTGGGCCGGATGCGGACATGCTTCCGGGTTATAATGGGTCATGGCGTCGGCAAACGGGTCCGTGCTCTCCCCGGTGCAGGATCTGCCGCCGTGGATGTGGAAAGCAAAAAAGCCGTTTTCGCATGTCTCCTCCGCCTCCGGCAGTCCGGATATTTCCGCAAAAACCAATACACCTCGCATCGTCTGGCAAAATCGCACCGTGCCGGAGAGCTGCGGGCATCTCTCACTTCCCCTGACTGCCGCCCACGCGTCCGGACTGCAGCGCAGCGCCGCGAGCAAGTCCATTGGCTGAGTAGTTTTTAGCACAACAATCAACTCCTTTTTCCTCTGCCCAGTATATGCTTCCCAAACGGAACCGGTTCCAAGTTTGTGCAGGGAGCTCATTGGGAACGGAATACGTTTGTTGTCAGGCAATAGGACTGGGTTTATGAACTGTATGGACGGCATCTGAATCTAAAGATTTGACAACAAAAAACGACGTGTTTGGGCACGTCGTTTTTTTTGTTAATGACCAGTTTTTGCTTGAATTGCGTTTCTCCAGGATTCCCACTCAAGTTTTGCAAGACTTCATATGACTATTTGATAACTTCTGTTGATTTCGTGACCTGCCAGCGTGGCGGAATTGAGAACCGGCTGGGATAGAATAAAACCTTTGACGATACAGTGTAATACCTATATATCCTCGTGTTTAGTTTTATGTTTTGACACGATGATGCCCCTGTTCTTTGAATGTTGATATCGTGAAACTCAAAGAAACCGGAGGCGCGCGGCTAACATGATAAAAACCCATTACCAAGGACCTTTCTCTCTGACCTGGCGATGGGTTCTATATATGCCTCTATGCCAGTCACAGAGTTTTTTTCTTTGGCTGGCTGGGACACACAAATATTTGAGTATAACAAGAACAAAGTGCGCCTTGTATCGATATCAAGGCGCACCCATCATTAAGCACTTTTCGCTAAAATCTGTCGAATTCTGCGAGAGAGGGCAGAGTTAAAAAGTGTAGAACGAGCTGTTTATCGCAAAAAGCAGAAATGCCCAATGTCCTGGATGAGAACGGTGGGCATTTCATATGTGTGCCGGGCATGGCACGCAAAAGCACAGCCCGCCTCTCCGGTTAGGGAGGGCGGGCGTGTGAGATGGGCTTATGATTCTGGATTAACCCAGAAATCCGACTCCGACAATTCGGGGAAATCACTAATGACTATAGCCTGTTTCCCGCACAAGAATTCGAGTTGTGCTCGCACTCCATTGACAACAGCAATAATCCCGTTCATGTCCATTGCACGAAAGGCTTGAAACACTTCATCAAACTGTCTGGGAAAACGGCATTTCAGTTCTTCCGCGTTTGTTTTCAACCACTGAATAAAGGGATGATTAGCTGTTACACATCGGCGAAGATATGCTCTCTTCCCCAAAAAGGTTTTTTATTGTATATCGCACTGGCAAATAAGCAGAGCCCGCTATTCCATAACGAAAAAGCGGGCTCTGTTACAATTGTAGAATTATGTGGATTCTCGCTCAATAATCGTCGGAGTCGTGCAGAAGGATTGGGTCTGGAGGTTTGGTTTCTTTATCATCTGCAGCATGAAGCGGGCGGCCTGCCAACCCATTTCGTACATATCCACCTCGATAGCAGTCAGAGTTGGCTGGACAATCATGGAAAAGGGATAGTTGTCAAAGGTCATCAGCGCAATATCCTTAGGGATCTTCAGCCCCTTGGCGCGGATGCTCTGCATACAGCCCATGGCAAGATAATTGTTGGTGCAGAGAATGACCTCCGGGATCTTTTCCCTCTCCAAAATCTGCTCCATGGCGGCGCGGGCCTTTTCATAGTCGGTCATATCCGCCATGGTCTCGATGGACAGCTCTTCCTCCTCCAGCGCGGCCAGAAGCCCCGCCAGACGACGGGCGGAGATCTGATCCTCCTGTTTGTCACCCATTAAGAACAGGATGCGGCGGTAGCCCTTGTCCAGCAGATAGTTGGCCGCGATCTGACCGGCCGCCTCGTGACTGATGTCCATCCAGGAGAGCTGAGAGGGGAAATCCGGCTTGCCGATTATGAGATGCGGCAGAGATTCCTTGACCAGCACGGTGGCGAGCTGCTTTGTGAGAACGCCCGCGTGCAGGATGATCCCGTCCGCCTGCTCACTGTGCATGAGGCTCCGGATCTGATCCGGCGCTGTGGCCTTATCCACATGCTTCAAGGTCAGCGAGTAGCCCTTCTCGTCCAGATAACGCTCCACGCCGGTGACGATCTCAAACAGATGGGGATTTTCAAAACCCACGCCCCGCGAGAGGTCGGCGGCGAAAAGCACCGTGCCGTTTTTCTTCCGCGCAAAGCTGCGCGCCCGCTCGTTGGGCCGATAGCCCAGCTCCTCGGCCAGCGCGCGAATCTTCTCCTTGGTTGCCTCCGACACGGTGTAGCTGTCGTTCAGCGCCTTGGACACGGTGGAGATGGAACAGTCCGCCGCCCTTGCCAGATCGTAGATCGTTACCGCCATGCTTTCTCACAGCCTTTCGATGAGGTATCCGTTCTCTCCTAATAAACCATGTTCATAGCTCTTTTGCAAGAGCGGCTTTCCGGCAGCTTTGACAGGAAGCGCCCCTGCCCCGGCGTTCATCGTGATCCGAACGGTCTGCGTGTCCAAGGTTCTTTCATAGCAATACAGGCTGCCGTTGGCTGCGACCGTGTGAAACTCGCCGCGCCGCAGGGCGGGCTGCTCCTGCCGGAGCCGAATGAGACGCCGGTACACATCCTCCAGCGCGTCCTCTCTGTCAAAGTCCATCGCCTGACGGTACTCCGGCTCGGACTGGCCCATCAGTCCTTTTTCATCTCCGTAGAAAATGCTGGGCATTCCGACAAAGCTCATCTGAAAGACGATAGCAAGCTCCATTCGATCCCGGTCCCCGTTGCAGACGGTAAGGAAGCGGCTCACATCGTGGCTGTCCAGCAGATTGAGCTGGGCGGGCAGCCCCTGCTTCTTGCAGCGCATGATGAGGTCGCTGACGCGGAGATCGAACTCTCCGGCGTCGATGCGGCGTCCGGCCATGAACTGCTTGCAGAAGCGGCGGAAGTCATAGTTCATAGCACTGTCGAGCATGTTGCCGTTGAAGTAATGGAAGGCGTTTTCCCAGACCTCGCCGATCACCAGCGCGTCCGGTTTTTCCCGCTTGACGGCATCCCGGAAGGCGCGGAGGAAGGCGTCATCCACCTCATTGGCTACGTCCAGCCGCCAGCCGTCCACGTCATATTCCCGAACCCAATGCGCGCCGACGCGGCAGAAATAGTCCCGCACGGTGGGATTAGCCGTATTGGTCTTTGGCATCTCCGGCACATAGGCGAAGCAGAGATAGTCTGCCTCCCCGCCGAGGCCGGGGTAGACCGGCTTTTCAGGCAGCTCATAGAACCAGTCGTAATACGCCGACGCTGTTCCTTTTCCCAGCACGTCCTGAAAGAAGGGATGCCGCCAGCAGAGGTGATTGAACACGCCGTCAACGATGACACGGATTCCCAGCATGTGCGCTTCCCGCACAAACAGGCGGAAATCCTCATCCGTGCCGCGGGTGGGATCGACATGAAAGTAATCGAGCGTATCGTATTCGTGGTAAGAACTCGCTGCAAAAATGGGATTCAGGTAGATGCAGTTACAGCCGAGGGTGCGGATATAGTCCAGGTTTTCCCGGATGCCGTTGACCGTGCCGCCATGCAGACTGCGGCACTCGTTTCCGAGCCAATCCGCCGTCCCGCTCTGATCCGACATGTGCCGCTTTCCGTCCGCGAAGCTGTCGGGGAAAATGTTGTACACCACGGCGTCATGTACCCAATCCGGGATCTCCAGCCGGTCGGCGCGCAGGTTAAAGGGAAGCTGGAAGTAGTCCGAGCGCTCCTGATCATCGGAGTCTTCGAAGCAGTCTCCGATATAATACTTTACCTGCACTCCGTCATCCAGCCCGAAGTAATAGGCGACGCGGAGAAATGGCGTGTGCAGTGTGAGCTCATACCAATCATACAGCTTGTCACTGCGGACCTTCGGCATGGGAAGGCTCTGGAACGTGAGCTTCGGGGACATATCCGCGCGGTCGGCATAGTAAAAGCGCACACGCTTGAGATCGTCCCGCGCGGTGCGGAGGCGAAAAACATAGGTGGTTTCGTCCACGGCATGGGCGTACTCGCTCAGAGGACGATGAAAAACAGCAGACAGATTCATTCCATCACCCCTTTGACGCGCCTGCCGTCACGCCGCCCACATAGAATTCCTGCAGCCGGATAAAGAGCAGCACAATGGGGATGGAGATCAGCACTGCTCCGGCGCAGAAGGCCGTGTAATACTCGAAGATGTTGGCCTTGTCCACCATGGTGTAAAGGCCCTTCGCCACGGTATAGTTGTTGTAGTTGTCCTTCATGATGACCGAGACGAAGATGAAGTCCACCCAGGGCGCAATAAAGGCATTGATGGCGGTATTGGCGACAATGGGCTTGGAGTTCGGCAGGATGATCTTCCAGAAGATGATGTGCTTGGTCGCCCCGTCCAGCGTGGCCGCCTCGTCCAGCGCCTTGGGGATCGTGTCAAAGAAGCCCTTGGCGATATAGTAGTTCAGCGCAGCGCCGCCGGAGTAGACCAGGATCAGCGCCAGCAGGGTCTGATCCAGCCCTATGGCCTTGAGGAAATGGTAGATGGCGATCATACTCATGAAGCCAGGGAACATGCCCAGCACCAGCGAGACGTTCATCAGCGCCTTGCGGGACGGGAAGCGGAGCCGGGAGTAGACATAGGCCACCATCAGTGTGAGGATCGTGGTGATGACGCAGCAGCAGCACGCCACAAAGAGCGTATTGAGGAACCAGCGCGGGAAGTTGAAGAGCGTGGTATCCGTAAAGAGCCGCTGGTAGTTTGCAAGTGTAAAGCCTTTGGGCCAGAGGTAGGAGGTGTAGGCGCCCTTCTCCGCCCGGAAGGATGACAGCACCAGCCAGAACACCGGCACGAGCCACAGGATCGCCAGCACCGTCAACAGCGCATGGAGGGCAATTCCGGTCAATTTCTTTCTTCTGCTCATTGGAACATATCCTCCTTCTTGACAGCACTGGTGCGGTTATAGACCGTGATCGAGAGCGTCGAGACGATCATGAAGATAAAGATGCCGATGGTGGAGGCCAGGGCGTAATCGTGCTGATCCACGGTGAGCTTATAGAGCCATGTGACCAGCAGGTCGGTCTTGCCCGCCTGGTAATAATCCAGTGCGAAGGGGCCGCCGCCCGTCAGCAGATAGATGACGTTGAAGTTGTTGATGTTGCCCACAAAGGTCGTGATCGTCGCCGGGGCGGTCACAAAGATCATGTACGGCAGCGTGATGCTGGTGAAGCGGCGGAAGGGCCCGGCGCCGTCCAGCTCTGCGCTCTCGTAGAGATCGGCGGGAATGTTCATCAGCACGCCGCTGAAGGTCAGCATCGTGTAGGGGATGCCGATCCACATATTGATGACGACCACGCAGATGCGCGCCAGGGTCTTGTCCGTCAGGAACGGCAGCGGAGCGGAGATGAGCCCCAGCTTCATCAGCGCGATGTTGACCGCACCCATCGGTTCCAGCGCACGGGAGATGAGCAGCAGGCTCACAAACTGCGGGATGGCGATGGAAATGACGAAGAGCGTCCGCCACATCTTCTTCATCCGTACCAGCTTGTGGTTGATGAGGATCGCAAGCCCCATCCCGAGGATATAGTTGGTGAAGGTGGCCAGGATCGCCCAGACGATCGTCCAGCCGAAGATGCCGAAGAAGGTGTGGGTTTTCGTCTGGTTGCCAAGGAAGATGTCCGTGACATTGGTGAGCCCCGTCCAGGTGAAGAGCTCGCCGGGAGGCTGATGGGCAGAGTCAAAGTTGGTGAAGGCGATCAGCACCATGAACACGATCGGCAGCACCGTGAAGGCCACCAGGCTGATCATCGGGGCGGCCAGCAGCGTGGTGTAGAAGCGGCTGTCCAGCAGGCTCTTCAGATCCTCGCGGAAGGACGGGATATGCTTGCTCTGTGCATCAAGGAGACACAACTCTCCCGCGCTCTTCAGATTCAGAACCCACAAGTATACAAACAGGATCGTCGCCGCGATGGTAAGTACGCTGAACAGGAGGATCAGCATGGAGTTGTCGCCGGGGACACGCTGGTAGATCTGCAGCTCCTCGTTCCAGACCTTGAGCTGCGTGTTTTCTCCCAGCGTTCCGAAGTGGGAGAGGTACTTCCATCCGAAACCGAAGAAAAAGCGGAAGAAAGCAAGCTCAGAGAGCAGATACAACAGTCCCTTTCCGAACTGACGGAAGCGGAAGCAGCCGCTGCCCATGACCGCCAGAGACAGTAAGGTCAAGGGATGTTTGCTATTTCGAAAGGCTTGAAGCCATAAAGGGCGCCCACGATGCAAGGATCATCACCTCCAGGATACGACTATCCAATAGAACGATTTGAATCTTTCCGGTCAGAATTGCGCCATGCTTCGTTGGCGGCCTTGGCCATATATATCCATTATGCCCTGCGGCCGCCGTCTTGCCTGACACAATTCTGCCTCGGAAATCTTCTAAACCGTCTTATTGAATACTCGTATGAGATATGGAAGAAAAGGCTGTCGCGATTTTGCCTGCGGCAGCCTTTTCCCGGTAGGAAGAACCAAAATGTACTTATTTTGCGGTGGCTTGCTCGACGAGCTGATCCAGCATCTGCTGGAGGTCGCCCTCGGAGTGGGCTTCCAGCTCCGCACCGAAGGCCTCGGCGGGCGTCCAATACTGGCCCAGCACGTGCTGGCTGATGGCAAACTGGCTCTGCTCGGCCAGAGCGGTCAGGGCAGGGTCAGCCGCAACAGCCGGGGAAGCCGCGGCGTTGATGTTGGAGGGGCCGTAGCCCAGCACCTCAAAGCGGCGGAGCTGCGCCTGCTCACTGGTGAGGTACTCAGCGAGCATCATGGCCTCCACGGGGTGCTTGGTCTGGGTGTTCACACCCAGCACCTTGCAGCCGAGGAAGGAGCCCATCTGCACCTGCTGGCCATTGCAGGTAAAGGTCGGGAGCTTCGCGGCACCAAAGTTGTCGCCCAGCTTCTCCTTGATGCTGGCAGAGGTCCAGGGACCGCTGACGCCGGCGCAGATGTTGTCGCCGATGCCGCCCTGCAGCACGCTGTCGTCGCCGGTGATGAAGGCGGGATCGTTGCAGAAGGCGCGGATCGCTTCGGCGGCGGCAAGGCCGTTGGCGTTATTGAAATCGCAGATCTGGTTGCCGTCGGCATCCAGCGTGAGCTGGCAGCCGTTGCCCAGGAAGAAGGAGGCCAGATACCAGCCGTTGGAGACGTCCATGTGGACCTGCTTCCCGGCGGCGTTGGCAGCGGCAAGGATACCGTCCAGGGTCTTCACGTCATCCTCGGTAAGAACGGACTTGTCGTAGTACAGATAGTAGCCGTTGTCGGCGGTCATGGGATAGCCGTACAGCACTCCGTTGTAGCTGGCAGCATTGATCGTACCGGCTGCATTGGCGGCCACGATCTCGTCGTGGTTGCGGGTGACTTCGTACAGAGCGTCCGCCTGCACGAGCGTGATGATCTGGTCATCGGGGAAGGAGAACACGTCCGCGGCAGCGGCTGGGTCTTCCAGATAGCGGGCCTGCGCGTCGGCCTCGCCGACCACGCCGTACTCAAACTCCCAGGTGTTTTCGGGATGCTCGGCGGCGAAGGCCTCACAGAGCTCTTTCAGAAGCTCCTGGTCGGGCTGAGAGCCCCAGACCTTCAGGTGGATCGTCTCGCCCGTGGTCTCTTCAGCGGGGGCGGCGGGCTCGTTCTGCGCGGGCTGCTGTGCCGGCTGCTGTTCGCTCGGCTGCGTCTGAGCAGGCTGTGCGCCGCAGGCGCAGAGGCAGGCGATCAGCGCAATGGCAAGAAACAAAGACAGAAACTTTTTCATTGCAAATCCTCCATTATTTTTCGTTTTGGGGTTTCCCCAGCATCATGATTATTTCATTCATGCGCTTTTTCGTCAACGAAAATGAAGGAAAGCGCTTTCTATGGCGATACGCGCAAAATGCCCGCCGCAAGATTGAGCGGCGGGCATGAGTTCTTATCCCTTTAGTCCCCCGGCCTGTAAACCGGAAACGAAAAACTTCTGACAACAGATGAATACAATCAGCACCGGGACAAGGCTTGCCATCGACATGGCGAAGACATAGCCCCATTGGGTGAACTGATGCTGACCGAAAAATCCGGAGATGGCAATGGGAAGGGTACGCTTGGCGTTGTCGTTGATGACGGTCATGGCCCAGGTGAATTCCTCCCAAGAGGTGAGGAAGTTGAAGATACTGACGGACGCAATAGCTGGGCTGGAGAGCGGCAGAATGATTCGGAAGAACACCGTAAACACACTACCGCCGTCGGCATACACCGCCTCGTCGTATTCCTTTGGGATACCCTCAATATAGCTCTTGATCATAAACGTGGAAAACGGAATGACCCAGGCCACATAGAACGGGATCAGGCCGGCGAGCTTGTTCGTGAGCTTAAAGAAGGTGGCAAGCTGATACTGCGGAATGATGAGCGTTGTGCCTGGGATGATCATCATGCCGATGACCAGCGCGAAGAGCAGATTGCGCCCGGGGAAACGAAAGCGCGCCAGACAGTAGGCGAGCGCCGTCGATACGAAAGCAGCAAGCACGATGGTGATGATCGCCACAAGGACGCTGTTGAGGAAGTTGAGGTAAAACTTCTCCTGTGTGAAAATGTACTGATAGTTTTCGAAGGTGATCTCGCTCAACCGGGGAAAGAAATGCGGCGGGAACTCGTACAGAGCGCCGTTCGGGCGCAGAGAGGTGCTGAGCATATAGATCATGGGCATGACCGAGACGGCGCCGCCGATCAGCAGCAAAAGATACTTTCCCGCATTGGCAAGAGCAGTATGTCTTTTTCTCATGTCAGCCCTCCTTTATTCGTTCTGATTCTTCATGGCCTTGAACTGGAGGAAGGCCAGAATCATCAGCGTGACCGCCACGATGAACGACAGCGCTGCCGCATAACCGAACTGGCCGGCGCTGAAGGCTTTGTAATACATCCAGGTCAGCACCGTCTCCGTCTGGTGCATGGGCTTGCCGTCGGTGATCATCTTGATCGAAGTGAAGACATTGAAGCCACCGATGGTCAGCATGACCAGCGCGAAAAGGATCGCGGGCTTGATGCTGGGGAGCGTAATAGAGAAGAACTTATTCACGCTGCCGCAGCCGTCCACCTCCGCCGCCTCGTAAAGCTCGTTTGGGACGGACTGCAGCGCCGCGAGGAACACAACCAGGTTCCAGCCGACGCCCTTCCAGATGCCGAGCAGCATCACTACAGTCATGCCGCCCCAGCGGGTATTCAGCCAGGCCACATTCTTCGCCGTCAGATGCAGCACATTCGTGAGCAGGTAGTTCAGCATGCCTTCGGTATTGAAGATATAGCGAAATACGAGCGAGACAATGACCCATGAGGTGATGACCGGGATGTAGTAGATCACGCGGAAAGTCACCCGGAAGCGCGGGATCGAATGGATCAGCACTGCGGCAAAGAGACCCAGGATCATCTGCCCCGGGACGGTGACAAAGGTGTAGATCAGCGTGTTTTCAAAGGCAATCCGAAATGTCTTGTCTGACAGGACAGCCCTGTAGTTATCAAATCCAGCGAAGCTCTTGTCAAACATGCTGCCCAGATCCCATCGCAAAAAGCTCATGCCAAAGAGCTTCACAATGGGATAGATCGTAAAGAGAGCAAAAACCAAAATGCCGGGCAGAAGCAGCGCGGAGAATTGGAGCTTGTCGCGTCGGGATCTCAGTTGCATTGCTGTACTCCCTCCCTTTCATACGAATTCCTGACAGCAAGCTTTAGAACGATTTCCGAGGCAGAATTGTGTCAGGCGAGGCGGTGACCGCAGAGCATAATGGAGATATATGGTCAAGGGCACCAACGAAGCAAGGCGCAATTCTGACCGGAAAGAATCAAAGATTGTCTATCAGGTGTTCGTATATCTTCATGCGCTGCCGGGAGGGCAGCGCATGAAGAAAAGGATTGCGTAGATTTTCTATTTTTGCTATACTGTTTTTACTCTGCGAGCAGCGCGTCGATCTTCGCCGCCAGCTCGTCCAGCGTCTTCTGAACGTCAGCGCCGTTGACAATCATGTCGGTCATGGCAGTCGTCAGCTCGTTGTCGATCTCAGACCAGGACGCCACGGGAGGACGCGCCTGCGCGGTGGTGATGGCCTGCAGGAAGGGCGCAAACGGCGCGTTCTTGACGGTATCGCTGGCAAGAGCCTCCTGGTTGACGGGGATCTGGCCGCACTTAGCCATCTCTTCTTCCGCATAGGGGCTGGTCATGAACTTCATGAACTTCCAGGCGCCTTCCTTGTTGGCGGTGTTGAACATGGCAATGTCTTCGCCGCCGAGCACGGAGATGGAACCAGCCTTGCCCGCAGGCATCTCAGAGGTGCCATAAGCAAAGTCAGGATAGGCGCCGGCAAGCTCCGCGGTCTTCCACGGGCCTTCGAGCAGCATCATGTAGCGGCCGGTGCCGAAGCCGTCCGTCATGGGGATGTCGCCGCTGTTGAAGCCGGAGAACTGACCGTTGGCGTAGAGATCAACAAGCGTCTGAACCGCCGCCACGGTCTCCGGGCTGTTCACATAGCCTGTGGCCTTGGTGTAATCCTCGTTGGTGATGGAGCCGCCGTTGGTCCAGATGTAGGGCAGGACATTCCAGCCGGAGAGAGCGGGCTCGTTGAGGCCCCATACCTGTTGGCCGTTTTCATTGGTACCGGACAGGGCGATGATCGCCTTGACGAAGTCCTCGCTGGTCTTGGGAACGCTCAGGCCCGCAGCCTTCAGCGCTTCCTCGTTGTAGAACAGGATCTTCGTGTTGGTGTTCAGAGCCATGGCGTAGTAATTGCCCTTCACAAAGCCGGTGCTCATGGCACTGGGCAGGAGATTTGCCGTAACTTCCGCAAAGTCGCTCATTTCAGCATCCAGCGGTACCAGGATGCCCATCTTCTGGAATTCGGGAACCCACGCGATATCCAGACGAGCCACGTCGGGCAGCGTATTGGACTGGGCGCTGATCAGGATCTTGTCGTGCAGGTCTGCCCACTCGTGGGAGACCGCGTTGACCTTATAGCCGGGGTTCTCTTCCTCAAACTTTGGAATGAGGACATTCATCAGAGTTTCATTCTCCGCAGACTGTGCGCTGTAGTGATGCCAGAAGTTAATCGTGATGGGTTCTTCGGGCGTTGTCGCTTCAGTCTTTCCCGCTTCGGCGGGCTGGGTCTGCTGGGATGGACTGGTGTCTGGCGCTTTTTCGTTTGAGCATGCAGTGAGTGCCCCTAACACCATTGCAGCAAGAAGGAAAAGCGCCAGCATTTTTTTGAGGGATAGCTTTTTCATTTTTGCACCTTCACTTTCTTTTGAATTATTTCAACGCAGCAGGCAGGTACCGCTATCGCCTGCTCCGGTGAAACGACTGTGGAATTGTCTGCGGATGGCAGGGGGAACGCCTTTTGCCATCCTTTTTCTTTGAAGCTCGCTTGATAGGTCTCCGATCCGGCATTGAGGATCACAAGGCTTGTTTCGCCCTCGCAAAAACGGTAGAAGGCAAATACATTGGCTTCGTCGTCAACGAAAGCTGTTTTGAACCAGCCGCTTCGCAGTGACGGGGATTCTTTGCGGAGGCGAATCAAATTGCTGTACCACCGGAGCAGCTCCCGATCCTGTTTCCGTTCGTCCCACTCCATCGCCATGCGGCAGCCGGGATCGTTGTCTCCCGACAAGCCGACCTCGTCTCCGTAGAAAACCGCAGGGCAGCCGGGAAAAGTCATTTGCAGGGCGACCGCCAGCTTATGGCGGTTTTTGTCCGCGCAGAGATACCGGAACCGGGCGGTGTCGTGGCTGTCAAGCAGGTTGTAGAGCCGCTGGGAAACCGCCTCGGGGTACAGAGCCAGCATGTTGTTCAGCCGATGATCCACCGCTGAGGGCTTGATCGCGTCCCTGGCAAGCCAGTCCACCGCCGCATCCCGGAACAGATAGTTCATCGCCGTGTGCAGACGGTTCGGAGCCAGAAGCTTTCCGGCGTCGCCCCAGGTTTCGCCCAGCAGAAGGGCGTCGGGTTTGAGCCTTCGGATCGCCGTGGAGAAGGCCGTCCAAAAGGCGGTGGGGATCTCGTCGGCAACATCCAACCGCCAGCCGTCGATGTCAAAGTTCCGGATCCAGTATTTTCCGACCTCGATGAAATATTCCTCAGTGGCTGGATTGGCCAGATTGAGCTTCGGCATCCACTTGTAGTGGCCGACACAGTCATAGTTGCAGGGCTCCGTAGTGACCGGGAAGCTGTGCGGGAAAAACCAGTCCCGGTATCTTGAGCTTTCGCCCTCTGCCAGCAGATCCTGAAAGGGCGGCCAGAAGAAGCCGCAGTGGTTGAACACGCCGTCCAGCAGGATGCGCATCCCCCGCCGATGAATCTCCGTCACCAGCGCGCGGAGATCCTCCTTTGTGCCAAAGGCCGGGTCGATCTCGTAGTAGTCCGCGGTGTCATACTTGTGATTGGCCGGAGCCTTGAAGATCGGCGTCAGATAGAGGCAGGTTGCTCCTAGTGACTGGATGTAATCCAGCTTTTCCAAAACGCCGCGCAGATCGCCGCCCATAAAGTTCTCCCGTGTCGGCGGGCTGCCCCAGGGAACGGCGTTCGCCGGCGTCAGCCTGTCGTCGCCGTTACAAAAGCGCTCCGGGAAAATCTGATAGTAGATCTGCTCCTTTGCCCAGGCCGGCGCCGGATCGCAGTCGGAAGGATTCGGCCACAGAAACTCGAAGAAGTTTTCCTGCGTGTCGGGTTCCCGCGTCTGAAATCCCTTGCCGCCGAGCCAGAGCGTTTCTTCCTCAAACTCCAGGCAGAAGCAGTAACGTGTGTAGGCGGAGATCCCAGGCGTGGTGATCCTCGCACGGTAATAATCCTTGTAGGCGTCCCGCAGCGAGAGCGCCATCTCCGTTTTCTGCCTCTTCTTCGGGTCGTCCTCTCCCCTCGGCCAGTACCACAAAGAAACTGTCTTACAATCACCGCGCGCCGCGGTCAGTTCGATCGCCAGCGAGTCCCTGCCCTCCGGGCGGATATAGTCCTCCGTTGGTCTGTGGGAAATCGCAGCAACATTCAAAGGCATCTACTCCTTTCCATGTGTCTTTCTCCCGGTGGAATCGCGTTCTATGATATGCGTGGTCAACTGCACACGCCAGGAGCTCTTTTCCGCACGTTCGATCTGTCGGATCAGGTTCTCCGCCGCCAGTCTTCCCAGCTCAAAGGTGTCCACATCAACGCTGGTGATGCCTGGCTCCGCCAGTTCCGTAACCGGCGTATCGTCAAAGCAAAGCACGCCGAAATCGTTCGGAACGTCGTATTCCAGAGCCTTCGCCTCGCGGATCGCGGCCAGAGCAAGCTTTTCGTCGCTGCAGATGATGGCATCGGGCTTTTCGTTGCCCTCCAACAGCTGACGAACACTTGCCCGTCCCTCTTGCAGGGAGGATCGCGTGTGACAGATCCAGCTTTCTTCCAGAGCTAACTGCCACTTATCAATTGCCTTGCGATAACCGGCAATGCGGTCCTGATTGAACAACTCCTTCTCCCCATTGGAAAGGAAGGCGATCCGACGATAACCCTTACTGTACAGATGGTTGACAGCGGCCTGGCCCGCCTGCTCGTTGTCGATATCCACCCAGCTTGCTTCCAAATCGGATGCACCTGGGCGGCCAAGCACCACGCAGGGGAAACTGTTGTCCTCCAGCGCCGTCAAAAACGAACGCTGAAGCAAGGAGGCCGGGAACAGGATCCCATCTATTTTTTTGCCCATGATGAGCCGCTCGATAGAGCCAAGTCCCTCCCGGTCCGCCGTCGCATTGGTGATAATCAGGTTATAGCCGCTCTGATGCGCCGCCGTCTCAATGCCGAACACCATCCGGTTAAAGAAGGTATTGGCAAAGGCCTGCGCGTCGGACACATTGATGGCAATAGCAATGGCTCGGGGACTGCCGTTGGCAAAGCTGCGCGCCATGTCATTGGGCACATATTTCAGCTCCCGCATGGCCTGATAGATCTTCTCGCAGGTCTCCTCTGAAATGATCCCCTTGTTATTCAACACCCTCGAAACGGTGGAGGGCGATACACCGGCAGCCTTCGCCACATCTCGAATCGTAACAGACATAAGAGCCTCCATGCAACCGGTTGCATAAACTGTTGCAAAAAATATCCGATATCATCGGATTTGAAGTTATACAACCGTCTTTCTATGCCAATTTAGTTAAGAATCATTCCTATGCAACCGTATGCATAGATTATATGCGGGATTTGAAGGAAAGTCAATCATGCATCGGGAAAACTGTCACAACTGCCAAAACAAAGCCGGATGATTTGTGCAAAGAGATAATAACAGCAAAGCCCGCCGCTCCGAGATGGAGCGGCGGGTCTTGAGAATGGCTTCAGTCAATCGAAAATGACGCCAAAAAGCATCCAAAAATCCTTGTTATCCGCGGCAAAGCGGTAGTAGACCCCGTTGGCAAAGACGACACCGCAGCTATCCTCCGCGGGGCAGCAGGAGATCCGGTTACCGTCGGCGCACTTGAGCGTAAGGACGCTGCCGAAGGGGCAGCCCGTGCCGCCTGGAAGAGGCTCGGCGTTTATCAGCCATGTCTCCAGCTTGGCGAGACTCTCGGCATCGGTTATTACACAGTCCCCACCAATCGTATGAAGGCTGGCGCTCGTCAAGCCGACGGCCTTTTCCGGCGTATAGGGCTCCGCCCCTTCCGAGGTGACCTTCAGCCGGAAGACAGCGCGGTAGACGCTCTCCTCACTGGTCCCTTCCGACGCGATATACCGTCCTGCCGGGCCAAAAGTCTCGATAACGCCGTAGTAGCTGCCGGGAGCAAGCCAGTTGACGGCGGTATCCCCGTACCAGTCCTCCCGCAGCGGCTGGAAGCGTTCGTCGTAGAGCTGCAGTCCGCTCTTGCGGGAATAACCGTCAAATCGGATGATGAAATCGCTTGCCAGCGTCAGTGTTGGGATCTGTTCGGCATCCTCCAGCGCGGCGGCGAGCGGAATGCCATCCGCAACAAGCCAGCCGTAGTCCGTCCAGATCTTCTCATTCAGAAGATACAAAGAAGGCTCTATGGTTTCGCCGCCGCTGGTAACGGTAATTGACCGAGTGTGGGCGCCGGAAAGGTAGGCATAAATGTCCTGGGTAAATATGTCGATATAGAGGCCGGGACCCGGTCGGAACTCGCCGTTTTCATCGGCGATCAGAAGCAGGACATGCTCAGGAGGGCCGTCCAGCTCGCCGTCATAAGCTTCCAGACAATACGTGTCATTGATTGGGAAGCGCCAAATCAGTTGACCCGATCCGATCTCCTCGCCTTCAAAGGCCAGCAGATCGGCCCATGTCAGGGACAGGCCCTTGTCCGACAGCGCGTAAACATCGTTCAAGGTCATGCGGGGCTTTGCCTCTTCTATCGGTTTTCCCGCTTCGTATGTCGCCCAGGCCATCAGCTCGTCCATCAGATTCTCACCGCAATCGAAAGAAATCAGCATGGACTGGGACGAAAGCAAATTGTGGGCGCAGCAGGTCATTTCTGAATCCGGGGCAGTTTGCTCAAAGCTCAGACACCAATAGTCATCTCCGCGCAGGTATATCTGCCGCGATGGCTCAACTGTCGTAAACCCTTGAATGGCCTGTGCAGTCCATGTCTGTGAACTAATGATTTCATGAAAGCTCTTGCCGGATTCCTCGTAAGATCGGCCTGTATTGTCAATCAGAGTGACAATTTCAGCATTGGAGAAGCTGAGAAGAAAGCTCAGAGGATCGGAGAGAATGAGTTCGGTATCGAAAGTCTGCTCCGGCCTGCGATCCGGCTCCGTGGATGGCGCGGGGATGAAGGTCGCCAGCGCCGCCTCATAGTCCCCGGCGCCAGTGCGGTAATATCGTATATCGTTGCCGAAGCGGACGGCTGCGAGGTGTTCGGACTGATAAACGATGATCCGGTAATCGTCCTCGATCACGAACTCAAGATAGCCGCACGGTTCGGGAGACGACGACGGCGCACGCCGCTTCGTCCATTTCGCGCTTTCCAAAAACCTAGCCAGCGCTTTGGCGTCCGCCACGCCGGGCTGAACCCCGTCAGAGTCTGCCGAGTACAGGTTGGCATAGGGCGCGGTGTCGTTCTGGCCGATCAGCGGGATCGCGTTTTTGTAGTTGAGGAAGGAAAGATCCTGCTCCTGAATTGGATTTGTCGCAAAACAAACGATCAACACAATACAGCCCAGTACGGCAGCAATAACGATCCAGAACGCGGGCTTTTTATAGTTCAGCACCGCCTTGACGCGGGTTTTGACATCGGTTTCTCCAAAGGCCACGGGACAGGCGGCCAGGATGCGATGAGCGCTGCAGTTTAAAAGCGTCTGCGAATAGGCCGCGCGCTCGGCGCGCCCCAGCGTGCGGATGACCTTTTCGTCGCAGGCAAGCTCAATGTCCCGCCCCAGCAGCACATAGGCCAGCCAGCAGAAGGGGTTGAACCAATGAACGCTGAGGATCAGAAAGCCCAGGGGCTTCCAGATGTGGTCGAGCCTGCGAAGATGGGCTCGCTCATGAGCAAGGACAAAGCGTTTTTCCTCCTCGCTCAAGGAAGAAGGCAGATAGATCACAGGCCGGAGGATCCCGAAAATAAAGGGGCTCGCCACCTCATCGCAGACACGGATATTGCCGCGCTGCCGCAGAGAGACCGACACCTCTCTCCGGAGCCGCAGGGTGCTGACAAGCGCATACAGCAGCATGAGTCCTGTTCCCATCACCCAAAGGAAGGGAAGATACTCGCTGGGAGCTGCTGATGTTCCGATGGAAACATTCTGACCGGCGGCTTCATTCGCCCGGTTGATCGCACGATCCCAGGGCGTTTCAAACTCCACAGTGGGCATAGTCTGATCCATGCCATGGCTCAGCACTGTTTCCGATACGATCCCTGTATCCCCCGGAGGCATCAGGCTCACGGGAGATGCGGGCAGAGTCGGAAAAAGCAGTCTCATCGCAACCGGTACCCACAACAGGCAATGAAGCCATTTTGGTGCTTTTTGCAGCAGGAAGCGAAATCCCACCACGATCAAGACGAGGATGCTCCCGGATAAGCTCATCCGCAGCACCGTTGGAAACAGGTGCTGAATGGCCAACAATAGGGACTCCATCTCATCGCCCCTCCCGGTAAGTGTCGATCAGCTTCTGGATCTCGTCCACCTCGCCCGCAGACAGCGGCTTGCGGGAGGCAAAGGCCGCCAGAAAGGCCGGTAGAGACCCGGCGAAGGTCTCCTCCACAAAGCGCTCGCTCTGTGCGGCGGCAAAGTCCTCCCGCGACACCAGCGCCGTCACGGTGCCGTCTACATTCTGAAAAATGCCGCGCTCGCAGAGTTTTTTCAGCACTGTGTAGGTGGTAGACTTCTTCCAGTCCAGCTCCTTCGCACACAGCCGCACCAAAGCCGTCGAATTGATCGGGGCGTTATCCCAGATCAGATCGGCAAAACGGGCTTCCACCGCGCCAAGTTTTTTATCTTCCATAAGGGCACCTCCACCGTAGGTCTATTTCTTATCGACCTTGTGTATAGTCTATCATCAATAGACCTCGCTGTCAAGGCTGGGATTCTTAAGAATAGTGAAGGGGCCGTTGCAAAATGGAAGTTTTGCAGCGGCTCCTTTTTCAGGCCTAAAGG
>CAMHMZ010000012.1 GCA_946186375.1 uncultured Clostridia bacterium | reverse complement strand
TGGCCCCACCAGAGCTGACGGGAGATGCACCAGTCGTGCACGTTCTCCATCCAGTTGAGGTAGGTCTTCGTAAAGCGCTCGGGCACGAACCTGATGCGCCCGTCCTTCACGACCTCGATGGCTTTTTTCGCCAGCGGCGCCATCTTCACAAACCACTGCGGGCTCGTGAGCGGCTCCACGACCGTGCCGCAGCGGTAGCAGCAGCCGACGTTGTGGCTGTAGGGCTCCACCTTGACGAGATAGCCCTGCTCCTCGAGATCGGCGACGATGGCCTTGCGGGCCTCGTAGCGGTCCATGCCGTCATACTTGCCGCCGTTGATGATCTTTGCGTCCTCGTCGATGCACTGGATCTGCTCGAGATTATGACGCAGGCCGACCTCATAGTCGTTGGGGTCGTGACAGGGTGTCATTTTCACGGCGCCGGTGCCGAAGCCGAGCTCGACGTAATCGTCGGCCACGATGGGCAGCTTTCTCCCCACGAGCGGGAGGATCGCGTTTTTGCCGACGAGGTGCTTATAGCGCTCGTCGTCAGGGTGCACCGCGACGCCCGTGTCGCCCAGCATGGTCTCGGGACGGGTCGTGGCGATGATGAACTCCTCATCAGAGTCTTCGATCGGATAGCGGATGTGCCAGAAATGTCCGGGCATATCCTTATATTCGACCTCCGCGTCCGAGAGCGCGGTGCGGCAGTGCGGGCACCAGTTGATGATGCGGCTGCCTTTATAAATGAGGCCCTTCTCATACAGGTCGCAGAAGGTCTCGCGCACGGCCTTGGCGCAGGTGTCGTCCATGGTGAAGCGGCTGCGGTCCCAGTCGCAGGAGACGCCCATGCTCTTCTGCTGCTCCACGATCCTGTCGCCGTACTGGGCCTTCCAGTCCCAGACGCGCTCGAGGAACTTGTCGCGGCCAAGGTCGTAACGGCTGAGGCCCTCCTTCTCGCGCAGCTCCTGCTCCACGCGGATCTGCGTGGCGATGCCCGCGTGATCCACGCCTGGCAGCCAGAGCGCGGCATAGCCCTGCATGCGCTTATAGCGCGTCAGGATATCCTGCAGCGTCGCGTCGAGCGCGTGGCCCATGTGCAGCTGCCCCGTCACGTTGGGGGGCGGCATGACGATGGAAAAGGGCTTTTTCTCCGGGTCAATGACGCCCTTGAAGTAGCCCCCCTTCATCCACAGGTCATAGATCTTCTTCTCCACGGCCTGCGGTTCATACACTTTCGGCAGTTCTTTCATAGTGCTTCTCCTTTTATTCTCAGTTCATTTTACTTCTTTCACTTCGAGCCCGGTTTTTTCCTGCAGGAAGCTGCGCAGGGACGCAGCTTCGCCCTTGGTCAAGCATCTCTCAGGCAGGATCAGAGCTGTTTTAGCGTTGATAAACAGATAAAAACAGCGGTTTTTTACGGAATAGAAGAGCTCGCGGAAGCTGTCGTACCGATAGGTCGATTCCACTGTGGCAGCGCTGGCTCTCACGGCCTCGTCCTCAAAGACCCATTGTACATTTTCCAGGTTCTTCTGCGCCTTCAACAGGGCTCCGGCGTTGATTCGGTCGACAAACTGATACAGAACACCCATAACGGCCAGCAACAGGAAATATGTCAGCAGTCCCGTGTCACGAAAGGCGACCATGAACACAAGCATCAAAGCCAGAAGCAGTACGAGCATGACATTGATCACAATGCTCAGGATATAAATAAACTTCTGCTTCTGCTTTTTTTGAAAGCGCAGATACGCGAGCATATCCTCTTTCGTATAACTGATCTGAGCCTCAAACATCTATAAGCCTCCCATGAAAAAACGCCCTGAGACATTTCTGTCTCAGGGCGATCAATAACCGCGGTACCACCTGAATTCCGGGTCTCCCCGGCGCTCGTAAGCCCTTAACGCGGGCGCACGCCGACGCTACGTCTCCTCACGCCGGATGCTCCGAGCCGACCTTCCGCGCCGTTTCACAAGGGCTTGCACCGTCCGCCCTCTCTCTGCGATCTGCCAAAACGCGTACTCCTGCTCTTCTTCGCATAAATACAAGGGTTTTTATACCACATGCGTCCGGGTTTGTCAACGTTTTCAAGAAATAATCAGGCTGTTTCCCGTTTTCTTACTTGACTACTTTGAAATTAACGACAGGAAGCTTGACCGTGTATTCGACCGTGCTGAGCGTCTTGCCGTCGGTGTCATTGCCGGTCAGCACAACGGTAAGCTGGAGCGTTCCCTTGCCGGTCTTGAGCTTGCCGAATTTGAGGCTGCTGTTGATGGCGGAGGGTTTGATGTCAAAGGAGGTCTTGCCAACGGTGACGGTCTTCTTCTGCGCGGCGCCATCGCTGCCTGTGAGAACACCCTTGACCGTTTTGATCTGCAGCGTCTTGCTCTTGAGCGTACCGGTGATGTTCAGGCCTTTTCCGTATTTTGGCGTCGTCGTGGATAACTTGGCGTTGCCGCTGATCGCGTCATTGGGAGCGCCTTCGGCAGTCGCGTCGCCGCCGTAGAGATATCCTGTCGCCCCATCGGAGGCAGATACCTTATACCAATAGTTCCCGACGGTATTTTTGTAGATCGCAGTGGCCACAAGCTGCTCGCCCTGAACTGTTTTTCTTACGGATTTGGAAGAGTCGAAGGTAGAACCGCTGCAGGGCAGGCTCATGATATGCTTCGTGGAAGCCACAGCCGAGAGCCGCAGATAAGTATTTGTCTTCTGGCAGGCGGCGAGATATTCTTCGGGCGTCGTAGGCACAACAGGAGCAGGCGGCTCAACTGTTTTATAATTCGGGCGGATGATCTCAAGCAGATAGACGCTGTGGCCGTTGGAGGACCAGCCGGCGTATCCGCTGCTCTTTGTGAGTACACGGGTTCTTGTTTTGACCCAGGTGCTCTTTCCGTCTGAACCGGATTGCCCACCGTCGATTGTCAGAAGTTTATAGCAGGCCTTCCCGTCGCGCGTGGTGTCGCTAAAGCCGTTGGCGCGCACGATCCCGACATGCGTGTGCCAATAGTCCTTTTTTGCTTCCTGAGCCAGCGTCAGTTTTGCTGTTCCGCCGGTGCTGTCCGTGAAGTAACCGTAGAAGACAAGGTCGCCCTTCTGAGGTGTATAAGCTCCGCTTTTAACGTCTTTCCAGGTAAAAGCCTTGCAGTTATACTTGGGCGAGCCTTTCTTTGTCAGAAAACCGAACTGGTTGTCACCGGGCCAGGGAGAGGCAAGCGTAGCCTTGAGATTGATCTGCGTGGAGTCAAGACCGGCCTTTTTCGCGGCCGTGCAGACAAAGCCCGCGCACATTTTGCCGCGCTCATCCTTATCGCCCTTCCTGGTCATGGCATAAGCGACGATGTCTTCCACCTGGTTTCCCGTCTTTGTAAATGCTGCAAAAGCGAAAGACGGAAGCAACGACAGGCTCAGGATCATACAAAGGGCGAATGCGAGAATTCTGCGAAGGATCTTTTGATTCACGAAAAACACTCCTCTTTCTGCAATTTTGCTATTTTTTCATTTTCTTCTGACTTCAGCTTTTTCTTTCTGTTTATTTACCGGGATCAATGATATTCCTTTTGTTTTTTCCATTTTCAACACAGTATCACACCCTGTCGGACTCTTGAAAAGTTTGGAAAGACATGATAGAGTTTAATTAACGGAAAACAGACAAAAGCTTTGTTTTTCTGGTGGACTGCAGATTTCCCCTCTGTTCTCTTGTTTTTATTCTACTATGTTGCCATAGATTTGTCTTTATCAATTGTCAAACTGGCAGTTTTTCATGTCAAATCCGCACTTTGTGCTTCCCGAGGTGAAAGTCATGTTCCATATCGCCGTCTGCGACGACAATGAGCTGCACCTGCAGCACACCGCCAGACAAATTGAGGCCGTCTATCCTCCTTCCGAGGCGGTCATTTCCCTCTATCCGAGCGGTTCTTCGCTCCTGCGCGCGCTGCGGGAGGCCAGAGAGGCCCCCGACGCCGCCGTCCTGGATATCCGGATGGACGATATGGACGGCATTTCGCTTGCCAAAGAGCTTAACCTCCTTGTGCCGAACTGCGGGATCATCTTTCTGACGGCTTACAGCAGCTATGCCCCGGAGGCCTATCTGACCAGACATGTATGGTTCATCTCCAAGGATCGTGCCGGAGAGTTTCTGCTCCCAGCGCTGCAGCGTGCGCTGCATGACAAGCAGCGCCCCACAGACGAGGAGCTTTTTACGCTGCGCAGTCAGGGCAAGCTGATGCTCGTACCCATGCGGGATGTGCTTTATATCGACCGGATCGGAAGGAAGACCCGCGTCGTGTGCCGGGATGCGCAGCTACTCGTCTCTCAACCTCCCGCCTCGATCATTCCGGCCGCGTTGTCTCCCTACATGCTTCGCTGTCATCAGGGTTACTGGGTGAATTTTCATCACATCGTTTCGATCGATCACACGGATTTCATACTCGACGATGGAACGCGTATCCCGACCAGCCGAACCTATCGCAGCAGCGCAAGGGACGCTTTTTTCAAGCTTCACAGAAGTCTCCATAACAGCGAAACGCCCGTGAGGCTCTGAACCTCACGGGCGTTTTGCTCTTCCTGTACTCTACTCTTCCGCCGCGTTCTTTCCCCGCAGGGACAGGGAAACGATGAATTCTCCGTTCTCCTCCCGGTGTGAAAAATCGCCGTCGTACTGCTCCGCCAGGTGCCGCAGCACCGCAAAGCCGACGCCGCGCTCCAGGCCGGGGATGCGGCGGTCTTTTTTGCCGCCTGCCTGTACGAACGCATTTTGCGTCTCCAGGTGCAGATAGGGCGGGGTATAGTGCGCGCTCAAACGGATTTTCCGCTCCCCGCTGGCGGTACAGGCTTCGACCGCATTGTCAAGAAGGTTTCCCAGGGCGCAGATCAGATCGCTGTTGGCAACGCCGACGCTGCGCGGCAGCTCGGCCGTCAGCTCCAGCTCTATCCCCTTGTCTCTCAGCTCTTCCGAGCGGTGCGCGAGGAAGCTCGCGGCCACAGGGTTTTCGCAGCATTGCACGTCCCGATCCTTCTTCCGGCTGCGCTGCAGCTCCTCGGCATAGTCTTTGGCCTCCGCCGTTCTGCCCTCTTCCAGCAGGATCTTGACGGTGTACAGGTGATTATCGATATCGTGGCGCAGACGCCGAAGCTGTTCATAGCTTTCGGAAAGATGCTGATAAAAGCTCTGCTGGGCGTCGATCTGTTCCTCCAGAAGAGTGTTTCTTGCCCGCAGCTCGGCGTTATGCGCGGCGGCGTACAGGGTGATCGCCAGTGCAATATCCGCGGCAACGCAGATCAGGATGGCCGCTGTTAGGTAGCGGCTGTTGGTAAAAATGCCCGTCACAGAGCCTGATGCATACCAGCCGGAGAGCAAAAAATACTGGCTGACCGGGAAAAGAAGCAGGAGCAGCCACTCGCGTCCGGCCACTTCGCCCCGGAACCGTCTTTGAAAGTTTCGTGCGATAACGGCGATAGCCCCGAGCAGGATAAAATTTCCAAAGAAATCCAGTGCATAAATGACGAGGAGCTGATCAAGACTTGCTGTGCTCAGGATCGTTTCGGCCTGCATCCCATCCGGCAGCATGAGAAAAGCCAGAAATTCCGACAGGATCATGACGATCAGCTCTGCGGCGATCAGAAGAAGCTTGGCATACCATCGGCCGCGAAACAAAAGCTGCGTTGTTCCTACCAGAACAGCGGCACCTATAAAAAAGCGCGCGAAGGTTAAAAATGGCATATAAATGATGAGGAAAAACACGCCGAAGCCTAAACAGACCGAGACTGCCATGATCCATGAACGAAAGCGAGGCTCAAATAAAAACGCAAAAACAGCCATCCAGAGAAGATATAAAACGATCTGAAAGGCATAATACAAGGCCATATTCTGCAATGGAAAACCCTCCTCCATGGGGACATGGGAAGCTCAACCGATTTATATTTTATCATATCAAGTTCCCTCCATTTTGTAAAGTGCTCCGCAAAGGCAACAGAAGTTACCCGGAAGCGAAAAGCAGATACTTGACGCGGCAGAGGTTTAGAGATAAAATAATCTGAACGAATGTATGGAGGGAACAGCATGGCCTACCGCAGAAGAAAAAAGAGTTCGATCTCATCCTTGATCAGCTTTGCCATCACCTGGGCGATCCTGGCGGAGATCTTCCCTCTCTATGAGCTATGGGGACTGCTGATGACGGCCGGGATCGGCGCACTGGTGGCCTTCTTTGTCGGCCGGGCCGCCGGACGCAGAGAGGCGCAGACCGAGAAAAAGCAGACGCGCTCCTCCGGCACAGCCAAAACGCAGCAGAAGCGCTCGAGCGTGACACGCTCTGACGAGGCCGCCCCCGCTGCGGCGCCGGTACAGGAAGCCCCCAAGACCGCACCGAAAAAGAGCTACGGCCCGGAGATCGATCCCATCATTGAGGAGGGCAACCGGGCGCTGAGCGAAATGGGCCGCCTGTATATGTCCATCCAGGACCAGGAAGTGCGCCAGAAGATCAACGAGCTCATGCGTATCACGGACAAGATCGTTCAGGACGCGATCGCCGACCCGACGGATATCCCCCAGATCAAGAAATTCCTCAATTACTATCTGCCCACAACGATCAAGCTCCTCAACACCTACGACCGCATGAGTGCCCAGGGCATCCAGGGCGAAAACCTCGACAAGAGCATGAAGAGCATCAACGAGATGCTCGACACAGCCATTGATGCCTTCAAGAAGCATCTGGACTCGCTCTTCGATAACCAGGCGCTGGATATCGAGACCGATATCGACGTCATGAATAAGATGCTCGCGCGCGAGGGTCTGACCGCACAGAAGGATTTTCATATCAAGGAACAACCCAAAATGACCGTACAGGAACAGAATTAAGGAACAGAAAGGACAGAAATCATGAGCGCTGAAAACGAAAGCTACGTCCCGAGCCTGACGCTCGACCCCAACGGCACCGCGGCTGCGGCTCAGGCCGCCCAGGCCGAGGCGGAAAAGAAAGCCGAAGAGGAAGCCAACGCCCCCGTTGAAAAGCTGGAGCTGGAGAGCCTCTCCCCCGCTGAGCAGGCCGCCGTCCAGGAGTTTTCCGAAAAGATCGACATCACGAACACCGAGCAGGTCATGACCTACGGCGCCGCCGCTCAGAAGAACATCTCCGAGTTTTCCGACGCCGCACTCGCCAGCGTCCGCACCAAGGATCTTGGCCAGACCGGTCAGATGCTGGGCGATCTCGTCGTCGAGCTCAAGGGGCTCAACTTTGACGCCGAGGAGAAGAAGGGCCTGCTGGGTCTGTTCAAGAAGTCCACGCAGAGCCTCGCCTCCCTCAAGGCACAGTACGACAAGGCCGAGGTCAACGTCGACAAGATCGTTGAGCAGCTTGAAAAGCACGAGATCACGCTGATGAAGGACATCAGCATGATGGACAAGATGTACGAGCGCAACCAGGAGTACATGAAGGAGCTGACCATGTACATTCTGGCCGGCAAGCTGAAGATCCAGCATCTGCGCGAGGTGGAGCTGCCGGAGCTCGTCGCCAAGGCTGAGGCGAGCGGGCTGCCCGAAGACGCGCAGGCCGCCAACGACTTTGCCAACCTCATCGGCCGCTTTGAGAAGAAGATCTATGATCTGGAGCTGACGCGCACGATCTCCGTGCAGATGGCTCCCCAGATCCGCATGGTGCAGAACAACGACAGCCTCATGGCTGAGAAGATCCGCACCTCTATCGTCAATACGATCCCCCTGTGGAAGAACCAGATGGTCATGGCCATGTCGCTTTATCACTCCGAGCAGGCCATGAAGGCGCAGAGAGAGGTGACCAATGTGACGAACGATCTGCTCAAGAAGAACGCCGAGACGCTGCATCAGGGAAGTGTCGCCATCGCGAAGGAGTCCGAGCGCGGCATCGTCGATCTTGAGACGCTGCGCAAGACCAACAGTGAGCTGATCGCCACGCTGGAGGAGGTCACACAGATCCAGGACGACGGACGCAAGCAGCGCGCCGCCGCCGAGGAGGAGCTCGGCCGCATCGAGGGCGAGTTGAAGCAGAAGCTGCTGGAGATGAAGGGCTAACGGAGCCGGGTCATGAAGCTGCTGAAAAACCCCGTCTTTATCGGGATCCTCTGTGTGATCGTCGTGATCGCGAGTACACTGCTCACCAGCAGACGCGGTCTTGAGAAGCAGTGCGATCATGCAGGAGAATATCTCTGTGACAGCATCATCGACTTTGCCAGTGAAAACGGAAGCGCAGCGCTGGAGGCAAACGCCCGCGCCTGTCTCGCGCATTTGAGCGCCAATCGCCTGTCCGACTACGACGCTCTGATCCTGCAGTATACAGACGCGGCCGTCGGGCTGGACAAGGAGCAGACCTATGCCGTCGATCAGGCGATCAAGGCCTACAGCCGCTTCGTCCGCATGACAGAGCGCTTTCCCGCTTCCGTTTACGTCTCTCTTTTTGATCTTTTCTGAACAAGAGGGTAGTTCATGTCCATTGAAAAAGGGCGCGCCTATTTCCGCGCGCTGGGTTTGGAAGAGCGCGTGCGCGAGTTCAACGTCTCCTCCGCGACGGTCGATCTGGCCGCGCAGGCTCTCGGCGTCGAGGGCGCACGCATCGCAAAAACGCTCTCCTTCAAGACAGCCGACGGCTGTATGCTGATCCTGGCCGCGGGCGATGCGCGCATCGACAACCACAAATTCCGGGAGAAGTTCCATTTCAAGGCGCGCATGCTTTCCGCCGAAGAGGTGCCGGAGCTGGTCGGCCATCCGGTGGGCGGTGTGTGTCCTTTTGGCTGTAACGAGGGGATCCCTGTCTACCTGGACGACAGTCTCAAGCGCTTCACAACGGTCTTTCCCGCTGTCGGCAGCCCGAGCAGTGCCATTGAATTAAATCTGGACGAGCTCTTTCGCTATTCCAAAGCGCTCGAGTGGGTCGACGTCTGTAAGCTCCCCGAATAACACCCCACCACAAAAAAGCTCCTGCCGATCGGCAGGAGCTTTTTTACCGGTTATTTGAGGATCACCTTGTTGAAATTCTTTTTGCCGCGCTTGAGCAGGACGCCTTTTTTGAGCTGTTCGGCTGTGAAGAGTGCTCCAATATCGGTCACCTTCTGATCGTCTGCGGTCACACCGCCCTGCTGCACATTGCGGCGGGCGTCGGACTTGGAGGGGCAGAGACCGGTTTTCACCAGCAGCGACAGCACGTCGATCCCGCCGTCGGTCAGGTCGCTCTCCGCAAGCTCTGTCGTGGGCATGTTCTCGCCCGTGCCGCCGCCGGAGAAGAGCGCCTTGGCCGAGGCCTCGGCCTTTTTGGCCTCTTCCTCGCCGTGCACCATCTGCGTCAGCTCATAGGCCAGGATCTCCTTGGCGCGATTGAGCTGGCTGCCCTCCCATTTGGACATCTCGTCGATCTGCTCGAGCGGCAGAAAGGTCAGCATGCGGATGCACTTCATGACGTCCGCGTCGTCGACGTTGCGCCAGTACTGGTAGAAGTCGAAGGGGCTCGTCTTGTTCGGGTCGAGCCAGACGGCGTTGCCCGCGGTCTTGCCCATCTTCATGCCGTGGGAGTCTGTGAGAAGTGTGATGGTCATCGCGTGCGCATCCTTGCCGAGCTTCTTGCGAATGAGCTCTGTGCCGCCAAGCATATTGCTCCACTGGTCATCGCCGCCGAACTGCATGTTGCAGTTGTAGTGCTGGAAGAGGTAGTAGAAATCATAGCTCTGCATGATCATGTAGTTGAACTCAAAGAAGCTGAGTCCCTTCTCCATGCGCTGCTTGTAGCATTCGGCGCGCAGCATGTTGTTCACGGAAAAGCACGCGCCTACTTCGCGCAGAAGCTCGACATAGTTGAGGCCGAGCAGCCAGTCGGCATTGTTGACCATGAGCGCCTTGTCCGGTCCGAATTCGATGAATTTCTCCATCTGACGGCGGAAGCACTCCGCGTTGTGGTCGATATCCTCGCGCGTGAGCATCTTGCGCATATCGGTGCGGCCCGAGGGATCGCCGATCATGGTCGTGCCGCCGCCGATCAGCGCGATCGGCTTGTTTCCGGCCTGCTGCAGCCGCTTCATCAGCGTCAGCGCCATGAAATGGCCCGCCGTGAGACTGTCGGCCGTGCAGTCGAATCCGATGTAGAAGGTCGCCTTGCCGGCGTTTACCATGTCGCGGATCTCTTCCTCGTTCGTCACCTGTGCGATCAATCCGCGCGCGACGAGTTCTTCATAAATACCCATATTCGATCAGTCCTCTTCTTTCTTCAGTCTGTAGTTTTCCACATGCTGTGCGCCGTGTGCGATCAGCTCGTCGCAGCTGATCCCGGCGCGCTTGAGGTCAAGGCAGCGCACGCAGCCGTACTGTGCGCGAAAAGCGTCAACGCATTGTCTGGCCGCGCCTGCAATCTTCGCTTTATCCTCTTCCAGCAGGCCCAGTGCCATCACAGCACCGGAGATCGCGCCGCAGATCTCACCGCTGCGCACGCCCGCGCCGAAGCCGCCGGCGATTTTTTTCGCGGTCTCGGGGTCGAGCCCGGTATACCTCCCCGACGCCGTCAGAACACACTGGGCGCAGTTCATGCCCTCTCCGTGCAGCTTCACAGCTTCTTCTGAAAGTGCCATCTTCTTCACCTCCATCATGAAAAAAGCCCCCTGTCCCGAAGGACAGAGGGCGTTTCTATACGCGGTACCACCTCTGTACGCGCCGCCCTCGCAGGCGACGCCTCAGCGAGTGTCTTGCACTCTGCGCTGTATCGGGCGCTCCCGTCACAGCCTACACATCCTAAAGGACTTCGGTGTGCCGCTCCGAACCGTATTTCACCGCGCGCCTCTCTCCCCTTTTCAGCATCCAGGGGCTCTCTGTGCAGAGGGAACGGGTTACTTCTGTTCTTCTCAGCGTTTGCTCATGCATTATAACCGATGGCACAAAGCTTGTCAAGCACTGTCAGGGCGCTGTCTCATCAAGCTCGCGCGGCTCGACCTCCTGGTCTGAAAGGAGCTGTCTGTCGATCTCTTCTTTTCTTTGCCTCCGCGCGCGTCTCATCAAAACAAGCACGGCGATGAAGCCGCCGATCGACAGCAGGGTAAACAGAAGGGAGAGCCAGAAATCTCCGGTCTTGATCAGATCGGAAACTGCTCCGGCCGCGGCATTTTCTCTCGCCGTGCCGCAGAGAGCCAGGAACCACAGGAGGCTGATGCAGCCGCTCATGGTGAGCAGGCTCAGCGCGAGCGAATACAGATACCGTTTGACCGTTCCCATCTCACGCCTCCATCGAGGCCTTGAAGCGCTCGGCCGCTTCCAGCTGTTCGGCGGCACTCGCGATGGTGATCGCCGTCACATGGTCTCCGCCGTGGAGCCGTGCAAGTTCCTTCTCCCGACCGGTGCGGTCGAGCACGGAGATCTCAGTAAAGGTTCTGCCGTCATGCTCGCCCTTGGCCACAAGCACGTGCGCGTCAGCCATCGCGGCGATCTGCGGCAGATGGGTGACGCAGAGCACCTGCTTGCCGCGGGAAACGCAGCAGAGCTTTTCTCCCACGCGCTGGGCTGCGATGCCTGAGACGCCGGTGTCGATTTCGTCGAAGATCATGGTCTGCACCGGGTCGTTTTCGGCAAAGACGTTTTTCATGGCCAGCATGATGCGGCTCAGCTCGCCGCCCGAAGCGATCCGGCTGATCCGCCCCGGCTCCTCGCCGGCGTTGGCGGACATGAGAAAGCGAATGCGGTCGGCTCCCTCGGCATCGAAGCCCGGCTCCTCAGTGACAGGCTCGAATGCCACCGCAAAGCGGACAGAGGGCATGTTCAGCTCTTTCAGCTCGCTGATGATGCGCGCTTCAAGCTCTTTTGCAGCCTGCTGTCTCACGCGGCGCAGCTCGAAGGCCTTCTCCAGGCAGCGCTTTTGCTGTCCTGTCAGCTCCCGCTGGAGCTTCTCAAGTCGTTCGTCGGCAAATTCGATCTCCTCGAGCCGCGCACGGCACTCCTCCAGATAATCCGGCAGCGCGTCGGCCTCGCGGCGGTACTTGCGCTCGAGCCTGCTCAAAAGGGAAAGCCGCTCCTCCATGCGGTCATATTCCGCCGGAGAAAATTCCAGACTGTCGCGGAAATCCCGCAGCAGCTCCGCAGCATTGGACAAGGCGAACACCGCCTCGTCAACGCTTTTGGCCGCGTCTCCGAGCTCTGCGGCGAGCGCGGCAGCACGCTGGGTGTAATAGGCTGCATTTTGTGACAAGGCAATGGCGTTTTCTTCACCGCCGTACAGCGCGTCATAGGCGCCGTCGATGACTTCAGTGAGCTTTTCGGCGTTACGCAGGAGATCGCGGCGCGCGCTCAGCTCGTCCTTCTCTCCCTTTTTGAGCTCCGCCCGCTCGAGCTCGTCGATCTGGTAGCGAAGACTGTCGCTCAGCCGCTCCTTTTCCAGCTCGTCCATGCTCAGTCGGCCGATCTCTTTTTTCAGTTCTTTATATTTTTCGTATTCCTTCGCGTAGTCACTGAGCGTATCGGGATACTGTCCGAAGCGGTCAAGGAATTCCCGGTGCAGCCTTTCATCAAGGAGCCGACGCCCGTCATTCTGCCCGTGGATATCCACGAGGAGCGTCCCGAGCTCCTTGAGCTGTGCGGCCGTGACCGGAACACCACACACCCGCGCGCTGCTTTTTCCGTCGGCGCTGATGCGGCGCTGCAGGATGAGTTCTTCCTCGCAGTCGATCTCATTCTCTCGCAGCCATTGCTCCGCTCCGGCAGCGTCAAAGGAAGCTGTGACCAGGCCCTTTTCCGCTCCCGTGCGCACGAGCTCCCGGCTGACACGCCCGCCCAGCACAGCCCCGATCGCGTCGATGACGATGGATTTGCCTGCACCGGTCTCACCGGTGAGTACGTTCATACCGGGCGAAAAGCTGAGATCGGCCCGCTCGATGACCGCGATATTTTCTATGTGCAGGTCGTTGAGCATAGCTTACCTCTCGAACAGCAGCGAAAGCGTATGATACAGCTCCTTTGCCGATTCGCTGTCTTTCATGGCAAGAAAAGCAGTATCGTCTCCGGCCAGACTGCCAACCAGCTTCTCGATGTGCATGGCGTCGATCGCCGAGCAGGCCGCCGAAGCAAGTGCCGGGAGCGTTTTGATGACAAGGAGGTTCTGCGCGACGTCATAGGAGACAACACTCTCCCGGAAAATCGTTTTGAGCTTCAGCATGGCCTCCTCATCCGAGCTGCGGTTGGAGGGGACGTAGCGGTAGGTTCCGTGAGGGCCGAGCTGCTTGACGAGGCCCATCTCCTTGATATCGCGGGAAAGGGTGGCCTGGGTGCTGCGGATGCCGCGTTCTGAAAGTGCATGCATCAGCTGGTGCTGTGTTTCGATTTCCTGCTCGGAGATGATCTCCATGATGACATTCTGTCTGCCGGGTTTCATCCTGCGTTCCTCTTTTCCTCTTACTACTGTCAGTTTGGTTTATCAGATGAGCTTTTCGAAGGCAAGCTCATAAAAGCTTTTGTTCCCCATGTCCGCCATGGTAGTGACACACTGTGAGCAGCACACGGTCAATTCGTCGCCGCTCTGTATATCCACGCCGCTCGCCCCGTCGAGCGAAAGATAAGCGCGGCGGCCGTGCTGAAGCTCTGTTTTCACGGTAACTTTGCGGGATGGATCCAGCACGAAGCTGCGCGAGCCCATGACATGCGCGCAGATCGGCGTGAGGATGATGTTCTCGGCATCCGGCTCTACGATCGGGCCGCCCGCGGACATGGAATAGCCCGTGGAGCCCGTCGGTGTAGACAGGATGACGCCGTCTCCCGTAAAGCCTGTCATGTGTTTGCCGTCGCACCAGGCAGTGATTTTGACGCATTCGCCGTAGCCGTGGATCACCGCGTCGTTCAGTGCGCTGTCGGCATAGACAAGCTTGCCTTGGCGCCAAAGCTGCGCGTCGATCATCATGCGTCTGCTCGGGGTATAGCTCCCGCGGGCCGCTTCGACGATCAGCGGCAGTTCGTCCTTCTCCAGAGCGGTCATAAAGCCCTTGGTGCCGAGATTGATGCCGAGGATCGGAAGGGAGACGCCCCGCAGCTCACGGATGGCCTCCAGGATCGTTCCGTCGCCGCCGATGACGACGGCAAGCTCGCAGTTTTCCGCCTGCTCAGACAGGGAAAAAACAGGAAGATCCTTCGGCAGCGCGTCGGTCTCTTCGCCGATGTAGACCGGACATAGGACACTTTCAAAGCCGGCCTCGGCCAGAAGTGCCGCCGCGGCGAGGGCTGTCTCGCAGTTAAGATCCCGATAGGGATTGGGACAAATGGCGATCATCTGACATCATCCTTTCGCAAAAGCCTCGTGTGAGGATCGCACCACATCGCTGACGCAGATCTCCGGGGCCTCATACGCCCCATTTTTCAGATAACAGATGTATTCAATATTGCCTTCCGGCCCGCGGATGGGAGAATAGTCCAGGCCCATGACGGTCCAGCCGCTCTCCCGGGCAAAGGCCAGCACAGTCTCTATGACGGACTGATGCACAGCGCTGTCGCGCACGACGCCTTTTTTCCCGACCTCGTCGCGTCCGGCCTCAAACTGGGGCTTGATCAGACAAATCAGCGCAGCGCCTTCCTTCAAAAGCTCCTTGACGGCGGGGATCACGAGACGCACTGAGATGAACGAGACGTCCATCACCGCCAGATCCAGAATTTCCGGGATCTGCTCCTTTGTAACGTAGCGAAGATTGCAGCGCTCGAGATTGACGACGCGCGGGTCATTTCGCAGCTTCCAGGCAAGCTGCCCATAGCCGACGTCGACGGCGTACACCTTCGCGGCCCCATGCTGCAGCAGCACGTCTGTAAAGCCGCCCGTGGAGGCGCCGCAGTCGATACAGGAAAGACCCTCCGGGTCGACAGGAAAGACCTTCAGCGCCTTATCCAGCTTGAAGCCGCCGCGGCTGACAAAGGGGATGGCCTCGCCGCGAACTTCAACGGAGGCATCCTCCGCAACGGCGGTGCCGGGCTTGTCCACCCGCTGTCCATTGACAAAGACGAGGCCGCTCATCACCGTGGTTTTGGCGCGCTCGCGGCTCTCGGTGAGACCGCGCTCGAAGACGAGCTGATCCAGTCTGACTTTCTTCATGCCCTGTCTCCCCTGCCGACAAGCTCCTCAGCGGCGCGGGCGATCCCTTCCCCGTCGAGCCCATAGCGGCGCAGGAGTTCTGGTACCGAACCCTGTGGCACAAGGCCGCTTCCCACATTCAAAAGACGGGAGCCCTTCAGCCGAAGCTTCTTTTCTTCGCAGAGGGCGAGCAGCCTCTCGCCCACGCAGCCGGCGGCACAAACGTCTTCCCCGATCAGAAGCCGTCCTGTCTTTTTCAGGGATCTCAGCGTCTGTTCAAAGCTGTTCGGCTGCAGCACCGCAAGCTTGATAAGCTCTGCGGAGATCCCCTTTTTCTCCATAATCTCGCAGGCGTCCAACGCGTCGTTAACGCGGTCGCCATAGCAGACGAGCGTGAGATCCGTGCCCTCACGCAGGATCGTCTCCGCATCCGTATGGCATTCACGATAGCGCCGCTCGCCGCCGCGCGGATAGCGCAGCGCGACTGGACCGTTTTTATCATAGAGGGCAGTCGAAAGCATGGCCTTGAGTTCGGCAAAGCTCGACGGGCAGAAAACTGTCATACCGGGGATCGTGCCAAGATACGCAACGTCAAAGCAGCCGTTATGCGTCTCCCCGTCGTTGCCGACAAGGCCGGCGCGGTCAAGCGCGAAAACGGCATGCAGATTTTCGATGGAAATATCATGCAGCAGCATGTCATAACCCCGCTGCAGGAAGCTTGAATACACGGCGAAGACAGGGATCAGCCCCTGGGATGCCATACCGGCCGCCATGCTCACAGCATGGCCTTCGGCGATACCGACGTCGAAAAAGCGCTCCGGCCAGGCTCCGGCAAAGCCGTCGAGACCGGTGCCCCCGGCCATGGCGGCCGTAATGGCGACAACGCGCGGATCCTTCCCCGCCAATTCGCAGAGCGTCTGCCCGAAGCAGGCCGAATAGCAGGGCTTTCCGGCCGGCATCTCGCCGGTCACGGGATCGAAGCTGCCCACACCGTGATAACGGTCCGGATGCTCCTCGGCATAGGAAACGCCCCTGCCTTTTTTCGTGATCACGTGCAGCAGCACTGGTTTTCGCAGGTCTCGCCCAAGGCGGATCGCCGTCTCCAGCTCCTCCAGGTCCTGCCCGTCCACCGGGCCAAGATAGTTGAGACCCATTTCACTGAAAATATTGTCCGGCAGCACAAGCTCCTTGATGCGCTCCTTGAGCTGATGATTGAAACGATAGAGCGCGGGCAGCCGGGAAAAGGCCTCGCGATACGCTCGCTTGAAGCGCAGGTACCCGGGTTTGATGCGCATTTGCTGCAAAAGGCTCGCCATGCCGCCCACGTTTTCGCTGATCGACATGGTGTTGTCGTTGAGGATGATGAGCAGCGGTTCTCCGCTGGCGGCCGCGTTGCTGAGGCCTTCATAGGCAAGGCCGCCGGTCATGGCGCCGTCCCCGATGAGAGCGACGACATCGTAATCCTGCTTTTGCAGGCTGCGGGCGCGCGCCATGCCGAGAGCGACGGAGATGGAATTGGAGGCATGCCCGGCGATAAAAGCGTCGTCCACAGCCTCGTAAGGCTTGGGAAAGCCGGAGAGCCCGTCGATCTGGCGGAGCGTGGAAAAGCTCTCGCGCCGCCCGGTCAGAAGCTTGTGCGTATAGCACTGATGCCCCACGTCAAAAACGATGCGGTCTTTTTTCGTATTGTACACCCGGTGCAGCGCAACGGTCAGTTCGACCGTGCCCAGATTGGAGGCCAGATGTCCTCCCGTTTTGGATAAGGTCTCTACCAGAGTGGTACGCAGCTCCGCGCAAAGCGGCTCGAGCTCGTCCGCGCGCAGCTTTTTAACGTCGTTTGACGAATGGATGGTTTCCAAAATACTCAAAGCAAACTGCTCCTGCTGTTTATTTCTTTCTGTCGGCCAAACGGTCGGCGAGAGCCGAGAGAAACTCTGTCTCTGCGAAAACGTCCCCCAGCGCCTCTTTGGCATAGGCTGTGAGCTTCAGGATACGGCGGCGGCACTCTGCCTCGCCGTATAAGGCCATGCAGGTGTTTTTCTGCACCCGCGCGTCGGCGCCCGTCGTTTTTCCGAGCTCCGCCTCGCTGCTGAGCGCGTCGAGCATATCGTCGCGGATCTGAAAGGCTGTGCCGACAGCGGCGCCGTAAAGAGACGCCGCCTCAAGCTGCTTCTTTGTGCCTCCCGCAGCACAGACGCCCATGCGGCAGGCCGCGATCAGCAGCGCGCCGGTCTTGCGGGTATCGAGCTCATCGAGCTGCTCTTCTGTAAGCAGCTTTCCCGCCGCAGCCAAGTCCATATACTGCCCACAGCACATCCCGTCGATCCCAGCGGCATCGGCCAGTGCCTGCGCGCAGTCTGCGCGGCGCCTCGCGGAGAGCGGTGCGCGCAGGATGCTGCCGAAGGCCTCCGCCTGCAGAGCGTCCCCCGCCAGAACAGCGTTGGCCTCGCCGAAAACAAGATGGTTCGTCGGCTTGCCGCGGCGCAGCTTTCCGTCGTCCATACAGGGCAGATCGTCGTGGATAAGGCTGTAGCAATGCAGCATCTCCACCGCGCAGGCCACCGGAAGAGCCTTTTCGGCGCTGCCTCCGACAGCCTCGCAGAAGGCGAGCACCAGCATCGCGCGGACGCGTTTCCCCCCGGCGAGCAGACTGTAGCGCATCGCCTCGGCGAGACCGGCCATGGGCCAGGTGGGATCCTCCACGACAAAGTATCCGGCGAGCGAGCGTTCGATCATCTCCCGGTACGACCGGGAGCGTTCCTCAAAGCTCCTCATCGAAGGGCAGCTCTTCCGGCTTTCTGTCCGGCCCCTTTTTGAGCTTCACGACCTTCTGCTCCGCGTCATCCAGCATGGCACTGCAGTTTTTCAAAAGGCCAGTCCCCTCTTCAAACAGCTCCAGAGAGTTATTCAGAGGCAGATCACCCTTTTCAAGGTGACGTACGATCTCGTCCAGTCTTTCCAGGGCCTGTTCAAAGCTCAGTTTCTGTTCACTCATGTCTCTCCTCCGTGATCGAGATGCACCCTCTCCACACGGCAGGACGCCCCGCCGTCGGAAAAGGTGAGCTGCAGCTTCTGTCCGGCCTCAAGTGCGGACGCACTTTTGATGATATCGCCTGAAGGATCGGCGGCCACGGCATACCCGCGCGAGAGCACCCGCAGCGGGCTCATGGCGTCAAGCGAGGAGGCCAGCCGAATAAAAGCCTGCTTTTTCCCCGCGAGGATCCTCTCCTCGGCGCTGCACAGACGCTGCTGTATATGATCCAGATCCTGCCGGCGGTCGTCGATGCCGGCCATGGGATCGCTCAAAACCCGTTTTTCCTGATAACGCCGCAGTCTTTCACGCAGGGCGTCGAGCCGCTTCCTGACGGCCTGGTCGCCGCGTACGCTCAAAGACGAAAGCATTTCCCGGATCTCTTCCTGATCGGGCACGGCGATCTCGGCGGCATTGGAGGGCGTAGAGGCGCGACGGTCCGCCACATAGTCGGAGATCGTGACGTCCGGCTCGTGGCCGACCGCCGAGATGACCGGCAGCTCGGAGGCGTAGATCGCGCGGGCCACACGCTCGTCGTTGAAGGCCCATAGATCCTCGATCGAGCCGCCGCCCCGCCCGGTGATGATGAGATCGGCCACGTGAAATTCGTTGGCGTAGCGGATCGCACCGACGATCTCAGGCGGAGCCTCCGGCCCCTGCACGCGCACGGGCAGCAGCAGCACCTTCGTCAGCGGCCATCTTCGCCCCAAAATGCGGATCATGTCATGCACGGCCGCTCCGGCCGAGGAGGTGATGATGGCGATGCGCTCCGGAAAGGCCGGAAGCGGCTTTTTATGGGACTCGTCAAAGAGCCCCTCGGAGGCAAGCTTTGCTTTGAGCTGCTCAAAGGCAATCTGCAGATCTCCGGTCCCCTCTGGCGTCAGCGCATTGCAGTAGAGCTGATAAACGCCGTCCCTCGGATAGACCGCGACGCGGCCGAAGGCTGTGACGCCCATGCCGCTCTCCGGCCGGAAGCGCAGGCGCGAGGCCTGCGCGCGGAACATAACGCAGCGCAGACTGCTCTCGCTGTCTTTAAGAGTGAAATAATGGTGTCCGGAGGGATAGATCTTGTAATTCGACAGCTCGCCGCGCACGCAGACGTCCGAGAGCTGCGGATCAAGCTCCAGCTGACTTCTTACGCGTTCGTTGAGCTGGCTGACGCTCAGGACAGGCCGTTCCATATCAGCCTTCGCCCGACGTCTCGACGAGCCCCTCGCCGCGCACGAAGGCGCCCAGGACGCCGTTGATAAAGGCGGTCGTCTCCGGCTCGTCGTATTTTTTGTCGAGCTCCACGGCCTCGTTGATCGCAGCTCCGGCGGGCACATCGTCCAGATAGAGGATCTCGCAGAGCGCGCAGCGGAGAACGGCCAGCGCCGTTCGGGAGAGCCTCTCCACGCGCCAGCCTCTGGCATACTGCTCGATATAGCTGTCGAGCTCCTCCCGCTTATCGGCAACGAGCCGCGTCAGTCGGCAGATATAATCCAGCTGCTCTTCCCCGGGGACTTCGGCATACAACTCGTTTTCCTCGGCAAGGGAGCTGAAATGCTCTTCGGAAAAGAACTCCTCTGCGAGCTCCTCCGCGCCGCGCCCGGAGGCTGCTGCGGCAAAGCTGAGCTGGATCGCCAGCTCACGCGCGGTAGACCTTTTCATGGCTTGTCCTCCACTTATTTTTCGAAAGAGATACCTGAAACATGCACGTTGACCGCCGGGCAGCCGAAGCCGGTGATCGCCTGAATGGCGCCCGTGACCTTTTCCTGCACCGCCTGCGCGACTTTGACGATGTTGCTGCCGTAGGCGACATTGATGATCGCGTCCACCTCGACCTGATCGTCGTTGAGCTGTACCTTGACGCCCTTGGAGACCGTTTTGAGTCCCAATAGTTCCGCAAGCTCCGTCCCCGCAGTATTGGCCAGGCCGGCCACACCGTCGACCTCTGAGATCGCCGCTTTGACGATGCTGTAGATCACGTCCTCCGAGATATTGATACTGCCGTTTTCCTCCCGGCAGCTGATGTAATTGTCGTTCATATTGCGCCTCCCGATATGATGTCATGATATTCTAACACGCCTATGCAAAAAAAGAAAGTGAAAAAGCATAAAATTCATTTTTCATACAAAAAGGCGCCCCTTTCAGGGCGCTCATAAATACCATATCAAGTTATCTCAGGCTTTGACCTCTATGATGTTGAGCTGCGAGGCGTCGTATTCCGTTTCACTCACGATGATATCCGTGATGCGGGCGACCGCCTCCTCGCTCAGTCCCTCAGCCGGCGCAGGCACGGCGACCGTGACTGCGTTATTGCCGATGTAGACCACACAGTCGGCAAACTCCTTTGCGATCAAGAGGTTTTCGATCTGCGATTCCTTCATCGAAGTCGTCGCCATGACCGAGATGGCGTTCATCACGCTGTCGATCGTCTCCTGCGAGGCTGTCTCCGCCGAGGCGGCCGTCTGCAGAAGCTCCAGCGCCTCATCTCTGGAGACCTGTCGTGTCAGCCTCGCCTCTGAGAAGTAACCTGAGGTGACGACCTCGCCGCCGTCCTGTGCGATCGCCTCGGCGATCCCTTTATCCTCCGCCGAGACGAGCTCCGCATCCGGAGTGCCCCAGCGATGATTGTATGACCAGTTGAGCAGCACGGCCGCTCCTACAAAGAGGAGCACCGCCAGCAAGGTCAGATTGCGCTTTTTGTTCTTCATTCTCCGTTCCTCCCTTTCATGATCCGGCAAGCTTCAATATGGTGATCTTATCAGATCCAAATCCCGTGCAGGAGCTGACGGCACGCAGGATCTCCAGTTTGGTCTGCGCGCTGTCCGCACCCCGGCAAACAACGAGCACGCCGCTGTCTGAGACCAGGACACGGGCCTCTCCTACCCCCTCCGCGGCGCTCAGCAGCTCCTGCAAACGCAGCTCGTTTTCGTCTGTGCTGCCCCCGGCTGTGGCATTGCTGTGTGTTCGCGGCAGGAGCATCAGCGCCGCACCGAGCAGAAGGATGAGAAGCGGATAGCGATATTTTTCCAGGATCTTTTTCAACTTTCCCTCAGCCGTCATGCCAGATCACCCTTTCGCCCGCCACGCCGAGCTCCGCTTTGATATGCCCGGTCAGTTCTTTCTTCTCGTGCTCTCCGCAAGAGCCCCACAGCTGCACCTCATAGGGAAGCCAGAGTCCCGCCATGTCCCAGCGTGCCGTGACCTCCGCATGAAGTTCCACAATGCCCAGACGAGCCGCTTCGTCACAAATATATGACTCGTACTCCGCTTCTATGACGCTGCGGTCGAGCTTGTCGCGCGCATCCCGACCGTCCGCCGCCAGCTCCTCGCTCAGCTCGTGATAACGCGCTATTTCAATTCGAAAGGCACTCCAATCTGTCTCCTGGACCGCATTGACTGCCGTCAGCAGCAGCACTGCCGTGCACCCGATCCCGGCGATGCGGCGAACGCCGCCCTCCGGCATGAGACTCAGCAGCACGCCGCCGAGGATCGCGAGCGCGCACAGACGTCCGACGCTCGTCATCATGCCGCCATCACCCGTATTGCGGAGAAGAAGGAGAAAAACAGCATGACTCCAAAGGAACCGACAAGGCCGAGCAGCAGAAGCATCCCCGAGGCGAGGTCGTTCAGCATGGACGAGAGCCTGTCCCCTTCCGTCATTTCTGCGGCCGCTGCGGCCAGACGAAAGAGCAGCACGCGCACGCCAAGCATTGCGAACGGCCCTGCGCACAGGGCGCAGACTGCGATCAGTGCGAAGGCTCCTGCGGAATTCTTTATGACCGAGGCTGCCAGCAAAACGGCGGAGGCGGCATCAGACAATATGCCTCCGACGACGGGGAGTGCGCCGGAGAGCACTGTCTTTGCGGTCTTGACGGCGGCCGCGTCCGCGCTGCCTGTCACGATGCCGGTCACGCCGATATACGCCGTAAAGACCGTCGTCAGCGCCGTCATGACAAGAGCGGCCGCTTTTTTGCTCAAACGGGCCGCAGCCTTGATCACGGGGTGAGGGAAAATGCCTCCGCTGACAGCAAAGGCCAGAAAAGCATAGACAAGCGGCAGCGTCACGCGGGATGTGACTGTCATCATTACGTCCAGCGCAAGACAGGAGGCGGCATAGCGGGCCGAGGCCGTGACCACGGCACCGGTCGCAGCTGCGGCGGTAAAGACTGCCGGAAGCGCCGCGCGGGAATAATCGGAAAGCTCCTGCAAGGCTGCGACTGCGTCGGAGGCAAGCGTGTCCACACCGGACAGGACGAGCAGCGCTGCGGCAGCGGCCGCCCCCGATTGAATGAGCTCGGCCATGTTTTTATCCGGACAGGCGGCCCTCGCCAGCAGACTCAGCAGCGTGATCGCGAGGAGGGATCTTGCCGGCGAAAGGCTGGTCTGGACTGCTGCCTGCAGCTTTTCTGCGACACGGTTCCAAAGCCGCCGGAGCGCGCCTGTCCCGTCATAGCTTCCATCCAGCGTCAGCGTGCCGCCAACCTCGCGTGCGTCCTCAGGCAGCGCTTCCGTCACAGCAGAAATGTCCGGCATGGCGCTTTCGTTCTGCGCGTTGGGCGCCGCGAGCAGAAGCAGCAGCGCCGCGGCCAATGGCAGCAGCCTATTCAAAGCAGTCCTCCTATCGTATCCAGCACGGCGAAGATAAGCGGCAGCACTACGCCGAGCGCACAGGCTGTCCCCGTCAGCTCTACCGCCGAAGCCACGGCGTTTTGCGCGCTGTCGCGGCAGAGCTCCGCGCTGAGCTTTGTGATCAGTGCGATCGCCAGACATTTCATAAGCGGCAGCACATAGGCCGTTTCCACGCCGTATCGGCCGCTTACAATATCGCTCAGATCTTTGAACCCGCTTAACAGGCCGGCCGAGGCGATCAAAATAATGGCGACAGCCGCTGCTGACAGACCCAGTGTAAGCTCAGGCACGGAACGGCGCAGCAGAAGCACGGCAAAGCAGGCGCAGAGCGCTGTACCCGCCGCGCGCAGCAGCACTTCCATCACAGCCCGAACAGCGTTCGGATCAGATTGAAGAGCTCGCTGATTTTCTGCACGACGATCATCAGCACCACGACCAGCGCGGCGATCGTCGTCATGAGCGCCTGCTCGTCCCGTCCGGAGCGCTGCAGCAGGATATTCAGCACTGCGACCAGGATCCCGATCGCAGCGATCCTGAAGATCAGTTCGACGTCCATCTCTTCGCTCCTTTACAGCAGCATGATGCACAGTATGCCGCCGCAGGCGGCGGAGAGTCCGAGCGAGACTCTTCGGCTTCCGGCTAATGCGCCGGCTTTCTCCTCCGCCAGCGCTCGCAGGCGTGTCCGACATTCCGCCGCAGAGGCCAGCTGCGCATCGAGTTCGTAGCGCCCGAGCGCGAGACCCAATCGGCGCATAGCCTCCTTTGCCCGCTCGTCCAGCTCCGGGAGAGCATGTTGAAGTGTCTCATCCCATAGCACGGAGAAAGATCTTTCCCCGATCAAGTCGAGCGACTCCGCAAGAAGACAAAAAAAGTCTCCGGCTTTTCCGCGTGTGCTCTGTGCAAGCAGCTCCGCAAGCTCTGGCAGGCTTGTCAGCCTGAGCGAGAGCTCCGCGCTCAGCTGTTCGATCGCCCGGTCGAGCTCCCGGAGCGTAGCGAGTTCCTCCGAACGCAGTCGGAGGCCGCTTCCGGCTGCCGCAAGACAGGCGGCCATGATGAGCAGAGCGCCGAAAGCTCTCAACACGGCATCCTGCGGAGCTCGTAGTGACGTTCTCCGCCCTCCTGCCGGATCACGATCGCGCGGGAAAAGAGCCTGTCCTCCAGCATCTGCCGATACAATGCTCTTTTTCCCAGCTCTTCCACGCCAACGGCATGGGCCGTCGCGAGCACACCCACGCCGCAGCCGACGATCTCGCGGATCATGGCCAGATCCTCCGCGCTGGTGATCTCGTCAAGCGCCAGGATCTGCTCATTCATGCCGCGCAGCAGCATCATCGCCGCCTCTCTTTTTGGGCAAAGGCTCAAAACGTCGCTCCGCTTTCCGAGATCAAAGCCGGTTTCCTCTGTCCCATATCCCGCTATTTCCCCGCGCTCGTCCACGACGCCGACTCGCCGCCCGTTATCGGACAGCATACGGATAAGCTCCCGCAGAGCCGTTGTTTTGCCGACGCCCGGCGGCGAGAGGATCAGTGTATTGTCAAAGGGAAGCCTGCTTAGCTCCGGAGAGAGCACACTCAGCTTTCCACGGATCTCACGCGGGATGCGGATCGTCAGTGCGCTGTAGCTGCGAAAGCCCTGCACCGCGCCGTTTTTCTCTACAACGGAGCCGCATACGCCGATCCGGATCCCGCCGCAGGCGATGAAGCCCTGCGTCAAGCCGGCCATTGCGCTGTGCAGCGAAGCTCCTGTCGCCTTTTCCAGCGTGCGTAAAAGCTCTTTTTCCTGCAGTTCTTCCCCGGGCAGTTCTAACTCCCGTCCCGCCCAGAGCGCTGTCATTTTTCTGCCGCAGCGGAGCCGGAATTCCTCCGTTTCCGGTCCGATCTTCCGGCGGCAGACATCCAGGTAGCGCGGCGGGATCAGCCGCAGCGCGTTTTCATAGGCATTCATCGTCTCACTCCCTGCAGAAGTCTATTGCGGAAAGAGAAACATTATTCTTGAAACTTTCCCCGGCCTGTGTTAAGATTTGAGAAGCCGCAAATAAGTCTGAAAGCCTCAAACACCTGCTTTTGAAATGATCATGCGGCTGTCTCAAGGAGGACGATACCATGCAGATGAAAATTCTGTTTGCCGCCGCCATCTTTTTCGGCGGATGGCTCTGGGCTTATTTATTTGTCCGTCAGCTTCTGTTCAATGTCCTGACCGCTTATCCCCTGGTGCGTAAAATGCGCGCAGCGCGTGAGGATCTGATCGCCGTCGGCGCGGATCGGTATACAACGATCTCCATGATCGTCTGCTGCTTCTTCCTGCTTGTAGTCGGCTTTCTGGTCATCCGCTTCTGCAAGCTCTATCTGATCATCTCCTTCTTTGTCGGAGCCTTGAGTGCCACACTTATGCTGCTCGGCAAGCTCACGCCGGATAATCGCGCCATGTTCGACGCCTTCTGTACCACCTATTATCGTTTCGTGCCGGATGATGAGCTTCGCACCGCCATGTTCAACAAAAAGCCCGGGCAGATCAAGCAGCGGCTTTACAACATGGATCTGGCCCGCGACATGGTGCCGGATTTCAAGGACGAAAAGAAATAAGGCTTTCATAGAAAAAACATCCCGGAGGATCGTTCTCCGGGATGTTTTTTATGGGCTTATGGTTTATCTCACGCTGAAGAGGAGCTCTCCGTAGCCGGGATAGGGCCAGAACCCGGCGGCCGTGAGTGTTTCCAGCTCGTCCACTGCGGTGCGAAGCGCTTCCATGGCCGGGAGCACTTTGGCCTGATAATGCTCCGCCACAGTGAGCGAGTCGCAGATCGCATCGGCCTCTGCGACAGCCTGCTCGAGCGCAGCGGCGCGGTGAGCCGTCTCGGCTTCGAGACGGCTGAGCTTTTTGGTCAGCTCTGTCTCGTAGCTGAAGTCCACATCATCTCCGAGCTGTTTTTTCAAAAGCGCCGTCTGTGCAAGTGATGAAGAAAACGCGCTGACGGCGGGAAGAATGTCCTTGCCCACCATGTCGAGCATGGTCAGCGACTCGATCCGAAGCACCTTGCAGTAGCCCTCGAGCTTGATCTCATAGCGGGCGGTCAGCTCCGCCTCCGAATAGACGCGGTGCCGAAGGAAGAGCTCGCGGTTCTTTGGGCTGATATAGCAGCGCGTACACTCCGGGGTCGTGCGCAGGTTCAAGAGTCCCCTGCGCTTTGCCTCGGCCAGCCAAGCCTCGTCATAGCCGTTGCCGCTAAAAATGATGCGCTTGTGCTCGGAAATAACGCGTCGGATCAGCGCGTGCAGATCCTTTTCAAAATCCTCGGACTGCTCGAGCTCGTCGGCGTATTGCCGCAGAGATTCCGCAACGACTGTGTTCAGCACGACGTTCGGTCCTGAGATCGACTGCGAGGAGCCGAGACTGCGGAATTCAAATTTGTTGCCCGTGAAGGCAAAGGGCGAGGTGCGGTTGCGGTCGGTGGTGTCGCGCGGGAATTTTGGGAGCGCGTGCACGCCGACACGGATCAGCTCCTTCTCCTTTCCGCCGTAGGGCGTATCGTTTTCGATCGCCTCGAGGATGCCCTCCAGCTCCTCGCCGAGGAAGACGGACATGATGGCCGGAGGCGCTTCTGCAGCACCGAGGCGATGATCGTTTGAAGCGGAGGCCACCGAAATGCGCAGCAGATCCTGATAGTCGTCCACCGCCTGGATCACAGCACAGAGGAAGAGCAAAAACTGCGCGTTTTCAAAGGGCGTGTCCCCGGGCTCGAGCAGATTGACGCCGGTGTCGGTCGTCATGGACCAGTTGTTGTGCTTGCCGCTGCCGTTGACGCCCGCGAAGGGCTTTTCATGCAGCAGGCAGACCATACCGTGCTTCCGGGCGATCTTCTGCATAAGCTCCATGGTGAGCTGGTTGTGATCGGCGGCAATGTTTGTCGTCGTATAGATAACGGCGAGCTCGTGCTGGCCGGGAGCAGCCTCATTGTGCTCGGTCTTGGCCATGATGCCAAGCTTCCAGAGCTCTTCGTTGAGCTCCTGCATGAAGGCGGACACCCGCGGCTTGATCGCGCCGAAGTAATGGTCGTCAAGCTCCTGCCCCTTCGGAGGCCGCGCGCCGAAGAGCGTGCGCCCGGTGTATCGCAGATCCTTTCTCTTTTCATAGACTTCTCTGTCTACGAGGAAATATTCCTGCTCCGGGCCGACCGTCGTGCGTACAGAGCTGACGGTCGTGTTCCCGAAAAGGCGCAGCACGCGAAGGCCTTCGCGGTTGATGGCCTGCATGGAGCGCAGCAGCGGCGTCTTTTTGTCCAGTGCCTCACCGCCGTAGGAGCAGAAGGCCGTAGGGATGCAGAGGACATTGTCCTTGATGAAGGCATAGGAAGTCGGGTCCCAGGCCGTGTAGCCGCGTGCCTCGAAGGTGGCGCGCAGGCCGCCGGAGGGGAAGCTGGAGGCGTCCGGCTCGCCCTGGATGAGCTCTTTTCCGGAAAACTCCATGATGACGCGCCCACCGCCCACCGGGGAGATAAAGCTGTCGTGCTTTTCGGCCGTGATGCCTGTCATAGGCTGGAACCAGTGGGTGAAATGCGTGGCGCCCTTCTCGATGGCCCAGTCCTTCATGGCGTTGGCCACGACGGTGGCTGCTTCGCTGTCCAGTCTCTTGCCTTCGTTGATGGAGCGCTGAACCTGTTGAAATACATTCTTGGGCAGGCGCTCGCGCATGACCGAGTCGTTGAAGACCATGGAGCCGAAAACTTCCGATACTTTGTTCATAGGCTACTCTCCTTCTCCGGGAAATAAAACGGCAAAGGCGCCAGGCATGAGCCGCACGACGTCTTTGCCGCAAAATTAGAGGCAGTTTCTTCGATAAGCGTCGCTCCGGTATCAATCAAGGATCTTGAAGCGATCCAGCAGATTCTCCACACTGTTGTCGAGTACCCGTAAAAGCCGGTCCTTTGTGAAATCCTTGGGCAGCTGCATGCCGAGATCCAGCCACTGGGATATGATGCCGACAATGACGTTGGCATACAGCTCCACGACAAACTCGAAATCCGCCCTGTCGATGTTTCGCTCCTCACAGACGATCACGGCAAAGCTGCGGATGCAGCTCTGCAGGCGCTGTTTATAATAGCGCAGCATATAGGTGCGGCTGTGCGAATTGTAGATATTCAGAGCAAAGGTGCTGTTGTCCCTGAGGTAAGTGAAAAAGAGCGTGACGTCCTCGCGCCAGTGCTCATAAACGACCTCATGCGGCAGCACACGGTTGGCGTCTTCCTCGAAAACCCACTCCAGAAGATCATAGACGTCGTCAAAATGATAATAGAAGGTCTGCCGGTTGACGCCGCAGATCTCCACCAGATCCTTGACGGTGATCTTCTCGATGGGCTTTACCGCAAGCATCTGCTTGAGCGCGGCTCCCAGCGCTTCTTTTGTTGAAGTGGCCATGCTTATGTCTCCTGTTCTCCCCTGTTCGGCCAGGGGCCCGGTTTGGCATTTTTTACAAGGAAAGCCTCGTCCGCCAGGCGTGCCATGGGTGTATCCGAGAGAGAGTCGGAATAGAAGCGCTCCGTGTGTGCGCCGGGATAGGCCTCATAGAAGCGGCGGACCTTTTCGGCATCGTGGCAGTTTTTGCCGAGGATCTTCCCGGTCGCGGGATCCATGGGGGTCGCGATCAGAGCCGCGCCTAAGCGCCTGGCGATCGGCCGGAGCAAAAACTCCGGAGATGCGGAAAGGATGAGATCGTCGTCCTGCTTTTGCTCCAGATACCAGCGCCCGATCCCGCTTTCGTGCGTCTGCCAGAAGCGCTCTGCCTCCGCCTCGGCATCAAGGCCGGGCAGGAAGGAGAAAAGCTGCTCCTTCAGGCGCTTGGTATCCGTCTTTCCTCTCTTGTATGCCAGAGCAGCGACAAGGCTTTTGGGGATCGTGGGTAACACCAGGTGCGGAAAGCGGCGCAGACAATAGAGATAAAAATCAACGGAGCTGTCACGGCGATAGATCGTCTGGTCAAAATCGTAAGTGTTCACAGCGTTGCCTTCACCTTCTGAAGGCGTTGAAGAGGACAGCGACCGTCGCGATCAGATCCAGAAGCGCCGCAGCCCAGATGCTCAGCACGCCAAAAAAGCCGAGGACCAGGATCAAAGCCTTGATAGCGAAGAAGCCGATGATGCTCTCCCGCATATGGCCCGACATGCCAGAGGCGATCGCATAGAGCGAAGGCAGGCGGGAGATATCTCGGTCAAGGATCGTGATATCCGCCGCGTCGAGCGGCCGGTGCTCCTCCAGTGCCGCGAAGAGGATCCCCACGTCCGCACGGGACAGAAGCTCGGCTTCGGAGGTCTTGCAGCTGACGGCTGCGATGGCCGCCTGGCTTCCCTTGGAGGCCTGCAGATATTCGAGTGCGGAGATCTTCGCCTCAGGCGAAAGCTCGCACTTGACAAGATCAAAGTTCAGAGAGGACGCCACCGGGCGCGCCATGGAGCGCATATCACCCGTAAGCATGACCGTGGAGCGGATGCCGCGGACACGCAGCTCCTCCACCGCGTCAAAGGCGCCGTCGCGCACCTTATCCGTCAGCACGATGTGCCCAGCATAGGCGCCATCCACCGCCACGTGGATCACCGTTCCGGTTCTGGAGGGAACGGCAAAGGTGACGCCGTGATCCATCAGGAGCGCTGCGTTGCCGACATAGACGCTGCGCCCGGAGAAGAGCGTGCTGACGCCGCGGCCGGGGATCTCTTCCACGATGTGGATATCCTCGCGATGGTGGATGCCGATGCCGCAGGCCTCGCGCAGCGCCTGCGCGATCGGGTGCATGGACTGGCACTCAGCCAGCGCGGCAATGGTGAGAAGATCTTTCTCACTGTAACGCTCGGGATAGACAGCCTCGACCGTATAATGGCCTTCTGTGACTGTTCCGGTCTTGGAAAAAACCATGGTCTCTGCGCGGGACAGGGCATCCAGTGCGTCAACGGAGCGGAAATAAGCACCTTCCTCAGCCGAGCGGAAAACGGCGTTATAGCAGGACAGAGAAAGCGACAGCAGCAGTGAGCCGCTTCCTCCCACACAGAGAAGAAGTGCGCCGCGATAGAGCCACTTGGCCCACTCGCCGCTGAAGACCGGAACGACGACGCCGGCGATCACGGCGAAAACCGTGAAAACCGCGGGCAGGACCCGCGCCGCGTAACGCAGCGGCTGTCCGGAGCGCGGCAGCGTATCTGCAGCCTGCTGCGCCATGCGTGAAGCGGCAGCGGCCAGACAGGCCGTATCCTCATCCGTTACCTGGATGCGCAGGGTATTCGTTTTGTTGATGCTTCCGGCAAAGACCGTGCTGCCGGCAGCAACGCTTCGCTCTTCGCTCGCACCCACGAGCGGCGAGACGTCCACACCGGAGATCCCGTCGGCCACGATTCCATCAAAGGGGATGATCTCTCCCGGTTCCACAACGACGATGCTCCCCGTGGCGACCGCAGCCAGTTCGCTGTCGGTCAGACCGGCGCCCGTCTCCACGCGAGCGGTGGCGGGCAGCGGGATGCGAAGCTGCGGTTCCTCCGCCTTTCTGACAGAGCGGACATAAGCCTCGGCCATCAGCGCTGCGCGGTAGAGCAGCATCACGAACACGGCGCTCTGCCACTGTCCAATGGCAAAGCAGGCGATCGTGCCGAGCGTAAGGATCAGATTTCTGCCGAAGTAGTCCTTGCTTAAAAGCTCACCCAGCGCGTCGCGGAAGACCTCCAGCCCCAGAAGCAGGTACGGAACAAAGTAGATCAGCAGCCTCAGCCAGCCGTAGGTGGGCAGTAAAGACGCGATAAAGAAGAGCAGTGAGCCCACCGCGACGGTCAGAACATTCTGCATGGTAAATTCGTAAACATGCTCCTCGCGGCGCCGCGGCTCCTCAACAGTCCGACCGGAACGCTTGACAGCGCTTTTCAGTTTGTCCGCCACACCGCTCAGGTCAGGAAGTGCAAAGGAAGGAGCTGAACTGCGGCTTCTCTGGTGACTTCTTCCTTTTTTCTCCGGCTCAATATGTCTTGCAACGCTCTTGGGGGCTTCATGCTTACCCATGCTGTTCACTCCTTCGTTCTGCGCATCGGCGCTATCATATCTGTGATAAGATATGATAAGACATTTTGCCGTGATATGTCAACCATTTTTGAAAAGAATGTCGCTGCAAAGCTTCATTTTTCCTATGTCTTCCGTTTTGCTGTGCGAGGCGGCATCTGAAATGCGAGAATAAGAAAACTGCGGGAAAGACTTGCTTTCCCGCAGCTTCCTGCCCTTTGAGAGCTTACTTCATGCCGTTCTCGTAGGACTCGATCATCTTTTTGACCATCTGGCCGCCGATGGAGCCGGCCTGGCGGCTGGTCAGCTCGCCGTTGTAACCGTTCTTGAGGTTGACGCCGACTTCGGAAGCGGCCTCCATCTTGAACTTGTCCATGGCCTCGCGGGCGGCGGGGTTAACGAGATGATTGCTGTTCTTGGTAGACATAGCTGGTTTCTCCTTTTCTTCGATTAAGCCTGCAAGCTGTGCCGCTCCAGGCGCCTTGCGTCCGCAGCGCCGCAGCTTTTTCAGCCCGAGCTTATCTTTTGCCGAAGAAAAGAAGATATGCATCGATCAAAAAGACAATATTTTCATGTGCATGTTTCATTCCACCGTGCTGGGATAGAAGACCGTGCGGCCGTCGAGCTCGACGATCAGGCCCATCACCTCCGCCTCTTGCGGGACGCAGGCTGTAAGCCTGACGCTTTCCTCAGAGGCCGGGTCGGCGTTGACAGGGCTCTCATAAGCCTGGCCATCGGCAACAAGGTAAACCGGCGAGCCCGGCGTGCGCAGGGCGGTGGGAAGCTCAACGGTAACGATCTGTGCCGTTTCGTCATAAACCTCCGCGGAAGCCTTCAGCTTCAGCTCGCTCTGCTCCGCAGCCGGAACAGGTCGAGACAGAGCCGGAAACAGCATGGGCTTTTCCCAGAGCCAGTCGATATTTCTCTCCACGATCTCAAAGAGAACAAAATCGGCCTCCTGCGCCTCGCTGCGCAGCAGATCATAGCGGTCGGAGCGGCTGAAGGTCGCGGAGCCAAAGCTCTCCGCCAGATAAGGATAGAGGGCGTTCCCGAAGGAATCGCGCAGGCAGAAGAGCTTCCCGTCTGCGCTGTCATTCGCGGTGCGGATTGTCACAGCCTCGCCGCCGCGGGCGTTGCCCAGGGTATTATAGGAGAAGACCCGAGAAGAAAGCGGCTCCTCCTCTTCCAGCCTTCCGCGCGGGTAGAGCATATCGTACAGGTCTCCCCTGTGCGTGCCCGGTACGGAAAAGTCCTGCGAAAAATACTGCGTGGGTCTGCCGAAGGCAGCCATGACTGTATCCGCGCCGAGGGCCGCGCCCTTGACCGTCCAATGGGAGTCCGTCCGGTAATAAAGGGTCTCCTCCTCTTTCGAGAAGGTGTCGAAAAGATCGACTGTCCCGACGCCGGCTTTATCGAGCAGCGGCTGCAGGCGCGCGGCGTTGGAGCTGTCGTGAGCGTTGATCAGATAGGCCGGGGCTTCGCCGTCATATAGACTGATCTTATTGGGCGCGACGGCAAACAGGAACGAAGCGCCGTGCTGCGCCGCGCTCTGCTGCGCCAGAGACAGGTTTCGCGCGATCTCAAGGAGCTGATCTTCCGGAAGGCCTATGCCCCGATAATCGTCCAGCGTCTCCCGATAATAGAGCCAGCCGTCCGCCCCGAGGGTCAGCTGATCGTTGGAGGCCTGTCCAAGCCCGGCGCTGAGCCTGGCCCAGCCGGTCACCGCTTCCTCCCGGAGGAAGAAATTCTGCGCAATATATTCTTTGTACTCATCCAGAACGCCGATGTTGAGGCTACCGTCTTTCACAAGTGCGGGGAGCTCCGCCTTTTTTTCGTTGCCGGAGCTCTCTCCCGCTCCGAACAGCAGCAGGCCCACCGAGGGGATCAGCGACGCAGTCATCAGGAGGAGAATAAAGACGATCGAAATGCTATTTTTCTTCATCTCTGCTCCTTTCAGAACTGGAAATAAATAAAGGGGTTGAAGCTGCCTCCGGCAATGCTCATCGCCGAAAGGATGTACAGCCCCAGACAGAGGACGGAGCCCAGCGCCTCATACGCGCGCTCGGAGAGGCGGCCTCCTTTGAGCGAGCCAACGAGCTTTTCCGGCCACTCTCCCGCGAAGAGGATCGCAGCGGCAAGCGTCAGAAGCAGCAGCGGCGTCAGAAGGCTGCCAAGCCAGAAGCTTGCGTCAACCGCCGTATGGCCTGCAAACATCGCTCCGATCATCGCGAAGCCGGATGCGAGGCTGTCGGCCCGGAACATGACAAACAGGAGCAGCACGGCCAGCAGCGTATAGGCGCGGCAGAACAGTCTGCCAAGCGGTTTCTTTCCCAGGCGATCGGCCGGGAGGATCCCCGCTCCCTCAAGGCTGGCCAGCAATCCGTGGCCGAGGCCCCAGAAGAGGAAGGTCCAGTTCGCGCCGTGCCAGATGCCGGTGCAGAAAAACACGATCAGCTTGTTGAGTGCCGTGCGCACCTTTCCCTTCCGGTTGCCGCCCAGAGGGATGTACAGATACTCACGGAACCACGAGGAGAGCGACACATGCCAGCGCCGCCAGAAATCGCGGATAGAGACGGCGGCATAGGGATGCAGGAAGTTTTCGCGGAACTGAAAGCCAAAGGCACGGCCCATGCCGATGGCCATATCGCTGTAGCCGCTGAAATCATAGTAGATCTGAAAGAGATAGCAGATCCCGGCCAGCCACGCGAGTCGCCAGTCCCCGGCCACGTCGGGGCGGCTGAAGATCGTATCCACGGCATAGCCGACCGTGTTGGCAATGAGGACTTTTTTCCCGAGACCGACACAAAAGCGGCGCAGACCGGCGGCCATATCCGGCGCCGTCGCGCATCGCTCGTCGATCTGCTGCGCGACGTCGTGATACTTGATGATCGGCCCGGCGATCAGCTGCGGGAAGAAGGAGATATACAGCAGCAGCTTCAGAAAGTCTCTGGTACCGGAGGCGGGATCCCGGTAGACGTCGATCACATAGGAGAGGCCTTGAAACGTAAAAAAAGAAATACCGATGGGAAGGACGATCCCCAGCGGCTCGGCGCTCAGCGCTCCGACTCGCCCCAGCTCCTGCAGGAAAAAGTCCGTATATTTGAAAAAGCAGAGTACGCCGAGATTGATAAGCGCCGCACAGGTCAGGATGAACTTCCGTCGTTTGACGTCATGCATCAGCAGTCGCCCCGCAAAGTAGTTCACGACGACAGAAGCAAAAAACAGCGGCAGATAGGCGAGCTGACCAAACGCGTAAAACACAAGGCTTGAAACCGCAAGCAGAATATTCTTTCCCTTAATCCCGTGCAGCAGACTGTGCAGGATCAGAACCAGCGGAAAGAACAAAAACAGAAAGATCGGCGAGCTGAAGACCACGTCAGTTCCTCCAGAGTTCGGTGATGGTTTTATTACCCCTGCCCCTTTGACCGGGCGGTGGGAGGATCAGTTTCTGTCCGTTCACAGGAAATAGTCTGCCAGTTCGCAGACCTCGAGCGAGTTGTAATCGAGTTCGACCGGCATCATATAGCCCTGCGCGGTGTATTCAAAATGCCACCACTCCGTGTCAATGATGCCAAATCCGAAGCTCTGCATGACGTCGGTCATGTATTTTACGTTCTTCCTTGCCTCTTCTGTCCAACGGGAACTGCGTGTGCGGGAGGCAGACATGTCAAAAGTGTGCATCGGCGTCGGCATCTCCAGCTCTTCGCCGGTTTCCAGATCGACTAAAGAAATATCGACGGCCCGCCCGCGCTGATGCCAGGAGCCCCAGTTGTTCGGGTCTGCAATAAAGCGCGAGTCCTGAACGATTTCATAGAGCGCAAACTGAGCGCTCAGCGGACGGTAGGCGTCATAGATCTTCAGCAGATATCCGTCCTCAAGGAAGCGCTGATAGGCCTCGTACAGGAGGCTGGCCGTGTGCTCCTCCAGAAGCGGGAATGCGGGATAGAGCGCCTGCCCCGTGATATTGTTGGCCGAGGCAAAGAGCAGCTCGAACTGGGCCCGCGGCATCAGCGCACGCAGGTCCACTGCGCCGGGGCACTTGACGCACAGGACGTTGCTTGCCACATAATTGAGCGAGCAGTAGCACAGCCGCCCGTTCGGCAGCCGAACCAGGCAGAAATCTCCGATCCGGCCGTAGGCCGTCACCTGCGTACCCATGATGGCGACGTCATAGCTCATGGCGTTCACATTCGGCATTTCGCGGCAGTTAAGGCCGGAGGCGGTGGTATAGCAGGTATCCGGCTCATCAAAACGCTCGAAGCCAGGCTGTGCGCAAAGCTCCTCGAGTCTTGCCTCAAAGCGTTCATTTTCAAGTTCGGGATCCCGCGCTGTCAGATACCAGGACAGCACCCAGACCTGTCTGCTTTCCCAAAGCACGCGCATCATGGGGCCCTGCTCCTCCAGCCGCAGGACGACCGTGCCGTTCTTCAGGCTGAGAGGCCGACCATACTCGTCCCGCATGAGGTAGTCCTGTGAAGCCAGAGGTTCTGTATAGCAATAGATCGCCGCCTGCGACTCATTCATGCGTGAGGCGACGAATTCGTCGTACAGGGAGGCGTCCAGGCCCGTCGGCGTCTCCTCGGGTGCGGGCTCGGCTCCGACTTCAAGCGCAGGCTCCTCCGGTTCGACCAGGATCTCCTGCGGCGGCGCTGTCTCCTTCTGCGTCTCCTGCCCATCCTGCGTGCCCGGCACGCCCAGGCATCCGGCGAGCGAAAAAAGCATGGCCGTCAGCAGGACCACGGCGAGGCGCCGTAAAAAGGCAGGAGGGAACTGAACTGCCTGACGCATGGTTCTCATCCCTCCCATAGAAAAATATGGCATCATGTTATCACAGACTGCCCGAAAAGTAAAGAAACGACGTCTTTCTCCCGGGCAGTCTTCAGAAAACTTATGATTTGTACTCAAACATCAGATCGTACATGCTGACGGTGTCGCCGTCCTGTACGCCCATGGCCTCCATGCGTTCAAAGACCCCGGCCTCTCTCAGCACGCGGTCAAAGAACATCCGGCTCTCGTAGTCCGAGAAGTTGACGGTAGCCACAAGGCGCTGCAGCCAGGGGCCCTCCACAACCCAGAGATCGTCGAAATGCTCGATGCTCAGCTCCTCCGCGCTCTCGATCTCGGGCTCTGGGGGCACGTAATCCGCCTCGAAGGCAGGGACGGGCGGCAGCTCCTTGAGCCGCGCGGCGCAGGCCTTGACGAGCTCCCGCGTGCCCATGTGCGCCGCGGCGCTGAGTTCGAAGAACTCATAGCCCAAGGCTTCCACGTGCTCACGCAGCCGGTCGACATTTTCTCTCTCCTCACCCAGCAGGTCGCACTTGTTGCCGACAACGAGCTGCGGCCTCTCGGCAAGCTCCGGGCTGTATTCCCGAAGCTCGGCGCAGATGGCGTCGAAATCCTCCACCGGGTCGCGTCCCTCGCTTCCGGAGACGTCGATCAGATGTACGAGCAGACGGCAGCGGTCAATATGCCGCAGGAAGTCATGCCCGAGTCCGGCTCCGTCCGACGCGCCCTCAATGATGCCTGGGATATCCGCCATCACGAAGGACGAGCCCTCGTCGACGTATACGACGCCAAGGTTCGGATAGAGCGTGGTGAAATGATAGTTGGCGATCTTCGGGTGCGCCTTGCTCACGACGGACAGCAGCGTAGACTTCCCCACGTTTGGAAAACCCACAAGGCCCACATCCGCCAGGAGCTTCAGTTCCAGCGTGAGCTCAAGGCTCTCGCCGGGGAGGCCGGGCTTGGCAAAGCGCGGCACCTGTCTGGTCGGCGTGGCAAAGTGCATATTGCCCCAGCCGCCGCGCCCGCCGCGCGCCGCGATCCAGTCTTCGCCCGTGGACATATCGTGCATGACGGCGCCGCTGGCGCGGTCGCGGATCACGGTGCCGCGGGGCACGCGGATGATCAGCGTCTCCCCATCCTTGCCATAGCAGCGTTTCCCCTGCCCCGGCTGGCCGTTTCCGGCCGTATATTTCCGCTTATAGCGAAAGTCCATCAGCGTCGACATATTGTCGTCCACACGGAAGACGATGTTGCCGCCGCGGCCGCCGTCGCCGCCGTCGGGACCGCCTGCCGCAATATACTTTTCGCGGTGGAAGGCCACCGCCCCGGCTCCGCCGTCTCCGGCGCGGACCGTGATGGAAACCTTATCAACAAAAGAGCTTGCCATACGTCACCTCCAGTTCCCTGCTCTCCATAGGAAAGCAGAAGAAAAGGCCGGACAAGCTTGTCCGGCCTTTTGATCGCTGCTTACTGCGCGAGGTCCTCGTACACGGAGACCTTCTTGCGCTCCTTGCCCATGCGCTCAAACTTCACGGTGCCATCGACGAGAGCGAACAGCGTGTCGTCCTTGCCCTTGCCGACATTGGTACCCGGGTGGATCTTCGTCCCGCGCTGTCTGACAAGGATGTTGCCGGCCAGAACGAACTGACCGTCGGCCCGCTTCGCGCCAAGACGCTTGGACTCGCTGTCGCGGCCGTTCTTGGTGGAACCCATACCTTTTTTATGTGCCATTGTGCTTACACCTCCACATGTCAAAATCAGTTGCGGGAAAAATCAGGCGTTGATGGTCTCGATCTGGACCTTCGTGTACGGCTGACGATGGCCCTGCGTACGGCGATAACCCTTTTTGGGCTTCATCTTGTACACGCGGACCTTCGGGCTCTTGCCGTTCTTCACGACATTGGCCGTGACGGAAGCGCCTTCGATGACGGGCGCGCCAAAATTCGCGGTCTCCCCGTCGACGACAGCCAGAACCTTGTCGAACTTGACAGACTCGCCGGCGGCGGCCTCAAGCTTCTCAACAAAGATAACGTCGCCTTCGGCAACACGGTACTGCTTGCCTCCGGTCACGATGATAGCATGCTTCACAGTTTTTTCCTCCCTCTTTTCAGGTCTCGCTCTTGAGGCGGAGAGCTTGTCTCACTTTGAGCCCCTTCAATGCGGCCTTGATAGAATACCACGAGAGTTACTGCCTGTCAAGCTTTTTTTCTGTTTTTTCTTCGATTTTACTGTGTCGACCAGGGCTGCTTTTCCCACGCTTCTGCTGTTTGCGATTAAGAGCCCATGTGACGGGACGGACGAAGAGCTCATATACACCTAAGCGCTTCAGAAGCAGGGCGACTAAAATCGGCAGCGCCGTCTCCACCGCCGTGCAAAGCAGGATCGTCAGCGCGGAGACAGGAAGGCCGAGTTTCTTTACGATCCGGCGGTCTATCCCCACGAAATACAGGTGAAGCAGATAAATGACGAGCGAATACTGACCAAGGAACGCAAAACCGTTCAGCAGCGGTTTTGCCGTATGAACAAGCAGGAAGGTCAGATCGATGAAGGCAAAGGAAAACAGCATAGCCGTGACTGTGTTGAGCACCGGGACGGTATGAGGCGTCCATCGCAGCAGAAAGACTCCCACTGTTACGATCAGAGTAAAGATGGCCGCCACGACAGACACCGGCGCTTTTCTGATCCGGGAAAAGCCGTGACGCCCGCTGTAGGACCCGAAGGCAAAGCCGACGGCATAAAAGGCCGTCTTCTCAATCACATCGATTTTGGAAAGAAGGCCTGAGAGCATGCTCAGACACAGCAGGCCAAGCAGGCTGATGAGTTCGACTTTCCGATCCACGCGGCCCAGGAGGCGGAATAACAGCGCCGTGATCAGATAATAGACAAGCAGCGTCCAGATAAACCAGTACAGCTCCAGCGGAGAGATCGGGATCAGCAGAAGCTGTTTCCAGCTGACATGCGTGTGGACCGCCTTAGACAGAATAAACCTGCTGGCCCACAGAAGGATGCTGTAGGCATAATACAGGACCGCCATATCGGCGACATGCAGCCACAGGCGTCTGTGCGTCTGTCTGTCGTCTATGGCCGCCTCATATACCCGATAAAAAAGATATCCGGACAAGATGAAAAACAGCATCATGTGAAAGGAATAGATCCAGCTGTTTGCCGCCTTCCAGAAAGCAACTCCCGTGACGATCATTTTTTCAGACTGCAGCCCTCTGAGATCGTGCCCCAGGACGACCAGCAGGATCGTAAAGCCCTTCAGAGCATCGACCCAGATCAGCCGCTTTTTGCTTTCTCTGTCGGACATGGTCTGTCCTCCCTCTTCTGTCATCATGATAGAATTATATGGACGATCGTCCCAAAAAGCAAGAGTCAGCTCCGACAATCTGAAAAAACCGCTTGACAAACGGCTCGAAGACGTTTATAGTTTAAATCACTAAACTGACAAACCGATGAGGAAGAGTAAGTAAGCTTCTGTTCCGTCTTGCAGAGAGTCGCCGTTGGCTGAAAGGCGATATTCGGGCAGCTGCCGAATGGACTTCTGAGGGTGACCGAAAGCCGCTTTGCGGCGAGTAGCAGTCAACGGGTCTCCTGCCCCCGTTATCCATGCAGGCTCATATGACGGTATGAGAAAAGCGGGTATATTTTATACCAACTTGGGTGGCACCGCAGGTTTTTCCTGTCCCTTGATCTTCAAGGGGCAGGATTTTTGTTTTTATGAGGTGAACGCTATGATCCTTCTGACAAAACGATGGCGACGCTGAGACAGATCGAAGCGCAGCGACATATACTACCTTATAATGGAGGAAATCATCATGAAAAAAACGATCGCTCTTCTTCTCACGCTCGCTATGCTCTTGGCCCTGGCCGCCTGTGGGCAGAGTGCTGCGCCCGCCGCTTCCGGCAACGCAAAGATCTATAAGATCGCTGTAGTCAAGCAGCTCGACCACGCCTCGCTCGACGAGATCGCCAACGCTATCACGGCCCGGCTCGACGCCATCGCCGCCGAGAAGGGCGTTACGATCGAATACGAAGTTTACTCCGGTCAGAATGACAACAGTGTTTTAAAGCAGATCGGCGACCAGGCCGTCTCGGAGGGCGTCGACGCCATCATCCCCATCGCCACGCTCGCCGCGCAGGTCATGACCGTCTGCGCCGCCGACAGCAAAACGCCCGTCATTTTCGCCGCCATCTCGGATCCCGCAGCCGCGGAACTGACCGGCATCGATTACGTCTCGGGAACAAGTGATGCGCTCAACACGGAGTTTATTCTGGAGATGCTGCTGGCGCAAAACGCCGGGGCAAAGAAGATCGGTCTTCTCTATTCGCTGAGCGAAGTCAATTCCGCCGCGCCCATCGCACAGGCCAAAGCTTATCTTGACAGCAAGGGCATCGCCTATACCGAGGCCACGGGCAACACGAACGACGAGGTGATCGCCGCGGCGAGCGTGCTGATCGCCGAGGAGGTCGACGCCGTCTTCACCCCGACCGACAACGTTGTCATGGCGGCGGAGCTCGCCATCGCGCCCTCCTTCATCGAGGCCGGGATCCCCCACTACGCCGGGGCCGACTCCTTTGTGAGAAACGGTGCCTTCGCGACCTGCGGCGTCAACTATACCGATCTCGGCACACGTACCGCCGACATCGCCTTCCAGGCCATCAGCGAGGGCATGGAAGGTCTCGAGGACTACTACCTCATGGACGGCGGCATCATCACCGTCAACACCGAGACCGCCGCCGGTCTCAAAGCCGACTACAGCGTCTTTGCCGGGATGGGCGAACTCGTCGAAGTGCAGACGAGCGAAGATTGATCAAACATGATACAGGCGGCGCATCCATCAACCGGCCGCCTCGGGAGGAAGCATGAGTTTCATTTTACAGACCACGCTGGAGCTCGGCGTGATGTACGCGCTCGTCTCCATGGCGCTCTATATGAGCTTTCGCGTGCTGGACATCGCGGATCTGACGACGGATGGCGCTTTCGTACTCGGCATGGCCGTGTCCGTGACGGCGGCGGCCGCCGGGCGCCCGGTGCTCGCGCTCTTTGCCGCGCTCCTCTGCGGGGCGGCCGCGGGCTTTGTGACTGCTTTTCTGCAGACGCGCCTCGGCGTGCCCTCGATCCTCGCCGGGATCGTGACGAACACCGGGCTCTACACCGTCAATCTCATGGCCATGGGCTGGACCTCCAACGCCAACATCCTCAAGCAGGAGACGGTGTTCTCCCTGTTTCGCGCCGCGCTCGGCGGAACGCGCTGGGCCACCCTCCTACTCTCGGCGCTCATCACGCTGCTCGCCGGGCTCTTTCTGGTGTGGTTTCTCGGCACGCGCGTGGGCCTGAGCCTTCGGGCCACGGGTGATAACCGCGACATGGTGCGCGCCTCGTCCATCAATCCCGCGCATACCGTGACCATCGGCCTGTGCATCGCCAATGCTCTCACGGCGCTCTCCGGCGCCATCGTCGGACAGGCGCAGCGCTCGGCTGACATCAACGCCGGGACCGGTATCGTGGTGGTGGGTCTGGCCTGCCTCATCATCGGTGAGACGGTCTGCCGTCGCGGCAGCGTCCGTCGCGGCGTGCTCGCCACGCTTGTCGGCAGCATTCTCTATCGCTTCATCTACGCCGTCGTCCTGCGCACTAAGATCGTGCCGATCGAGTGTCTGAAGCTTGTGACGGCGATCATCGTGGGGCTGGCGATCGCCATGCCCGGCATCCGCAGCTGGCTCGGGCTCGAGCGCCGCAAAATCGCCGCCGGGCGGAAGGAGGGCTGAGAGATGCTGGATCTTCATGCCGTCAGCAAGACCTTTCACCCCGGCACCGTCAACGAGCGAGCCGCGCTCCGCGATCTGACACTCCATCTGAATGAGGGCGACTTTGTATCCGTTATCGGGTCAAACGGGGCCGGGAAATCCTCCCTCTTCAACGCCGTGGCCGGCAGCTTCTTTATCGACAGCGGCAGCATCACGCTCGGCGGGCGCGACGTCACCTTTGTGCCGGAGCACAAGCGCAGCCGCTATATCGGCCGCCTTTTCCAGGATCCCCTGCGAGGCACCGCGCCGCACATGACGATCGAGGAAAACCTCGCTCTGGCCTATCTGCGCACGGCCGAGGCCAAGAACCCCTTCTCCCATATCTCGCGCCGCGACCGCGACTTCTTCCGCGAACGGCTGCGCCTGCTGGACATGGGACTGGAGGACAGGATGCAGCAGCCTGTCGGCCTTCTCAGCGGTGGGCAGCGGCAGGCGCTGACGCTGCTGATGGCGACGATCGTGCCGCCGAAGCTCCTGCTTCTTGACGAGCACACGGCCGCACTCGACCCCGCGACAGCAGAGAAGGTGCTTTCGCTCACCGAAAAGGTCGTCTCCGAGCACGGCATCACCTGCCTCATGGTGACGCACAACATGAGCCAGGCGCTCAGCCTCGGCAGCCGCACGCTGATGATGGCCGACGGCCGGATCGTGCTGGACGTTTCCGGCGAGGAGCGAAAAAGCATGACGGTGGAAAAGCTCGTCGCGGAGTTCAAGGCCCGTGCCGGACAGGCGCTCGACAACGACCGGATACTTCTTTCCTGAATACGCCAGACGGCGGGGCTTGTCCCCGCCGCTCTCTTTATAAGCTCACTCTTGCGCTTTTCCCTGCTTTGGGCTATACTGGAAGCAGCCTTTCCGGAAAATGTTATTACGAAAAGAGAGTGACTTATGGAAAACAAGCAGACTCTGCCGCTCAGATCCAAGATCTCCTATGCCCTCGGCGCCGTGGGCAAGGACATGGTGTACATGCTGTCGGCCAGCTATGTGCTCTACTACTTCCAGGACCTGCTCGGCGTGAATGCCATTGCCATGGGCATTATCCTCATGGCCGCCCGTGTCTTCGACGCCTTCAACGATCCCATCATGGGCGTGATCGTCGCCAAGACCCGCACCCGCTGGGGCAAGTTCCGTCCCTGGCTGATGATCGGCACGCTCACGAATGCCGTGGTGCTCGTTCTGATGTTTGCCGCTCCTCCCGCCATGGACGCCAAGGGCCTCGTCGCCTACGCGGCCGTGACCTATATCCTCTGGGGCGTGACCTACACCATGATGGATATCCCCTACTGGTCCATGATCCCCGCTTTCACGAGCGGCGGCAAGGAGCGCGAGGGGCTGACCACGCTCGCGCGCACCAGCGCCGGCGTCGGCAGCGCGATCGTGACGGTGTTCACGATGATGCTCGTGCCCATGCTCGGCAATATGTTCGCCGGGTCTGCGGCGGGCGCCAAGATGATCGAGATCGTCGGCTTCAAGTATTTCTCCGTCATCATCGCCGCCTTCTTCATCCTCTTTACGGTGCTCACCTGTGTCAACATCAAGGAGAAATCCACCGCCGAGATGGAGACCGTCTCCGTCGGCCAGATGTTCAAGGCCCTGCTGCAGAACGACCAGGCCATGACCGTCACCATTGCGATCGTCCTCATCAACTGCTCCATCTACATCACCTCCAACCTTGTCATCTACTTCTTCAAGTATGACTTCGGCACGACCGGCTGGAACGACGCCTATGTGCTCTTTAACATGTTCGGCGGCGCGATCCAGGTGCTGTCGATGATGGCTTTCTATCCCCTGCTGCGCAGGAAATTCACAAGCCTGCAGATCTTCTACATCTGCCTCGGCATGGCCATCGCGGGCTACGCGGTGCTGCTGGTGCTGGCCTTCACGAACATGTCCAGCGTCTTCCTGCTCTTCATCCCGGCCTTCTTCATCTTCGCGGCCAACGGCATGCTGACCGTTATTACCACGGTGTTTCTGGCCAACACCGTCGACTACGGCGAGCTGAAGAACGACCGCCGCGACGAGAGCGTCATCTTCTCCATGCAGACCTTTGTCGTGAAGCTCGCCTCCGGTGTGGCCGCACTGGTCGCCTCCATCTGCCTGGACATCAACCACCTGCAGTCCGGCACCGAGGTCTCCGAGGCCGACAAGCTGGTCGACTGGTCGCTCGGCGTGTCCGCTGCCAGCAAGGCGGGGCTTCGTATGACGATGACCATCATCCCCGTGATCGGGCTTGCGATCGCCTTCTTCTACTTCCGCAAGAAGTTCACGCTCACCGACGAGCGCGTGCAGGAGATCGCCGAGCAGGTCAAGGTCCGGCACGAAAATCAATAAGTTTTTAGTTTTCAGTTTATAGTTTTTAGTACGGGACGGGAGGCGGTTCGCTTCCCGTCCTGTTTTTCTTGCACTTTTCACGCAGAAATGATACAGTGAAAGCATCCTGAAGGATGGAGTTGATGCTGTATGGATGAAGCCAGACAGAGCAAACGCAATCTCATCATGTTTCCGCTCGGCACCATCGGGCGCGACATGGTCTATGCCCTTGTCACGAACTTCCTGCTGACCTTCGTGCTCTTCACGCGCGAGCTCACGGCGGGGCAGCTCTCCGCGATCACGGCTATCATGGTCGGTGCACGCATTTTCGACGCGCTCAACGACCCGATCATGGGCAACATCATCGAGCGCACGCGCACGAAGCACGGCAAATTCAAGCCCTGGATCGTGGCCGGCATGCTCTCGACCTCGCTCGTCATCTACGCGGCCTTCAACGTGAAGCTGCAGGGCTGGAGCTTTGTGTGGTTCTTCGGCGTCATTTATTTTCTCTACTCCATCACCTACACGATGGGTGACATCTCCTACTGGGGCATGATCCCCTCCTTAAGCTCCGACGGCGACACGCGCAACACCTTTACGGCGCGCACGACCCTCTTCGCCGGCATCGGCGGCACGGGTGCAGGCATCCTCATCCCCATGCTGACGACCGGTGCCAACGCCATCGGCGGCAGCACCACCGTGGCCTACGGGCGTATCGCGCTCGTGATTGCGATCCTCTGCCCGGCCTTTCTGTGCTTCGTTCTCTTCGGCGTGCGTGAAAACCGCGACTACAACAGCGAGCCCGTGCCGCCCGTGAGCTTCAAGAAGATCTGGAGCACACTCACGGGCAACGATCAGCTTCTCTGGATCGCGCTCATCTTCCTTATCCATGAGATCGGCAACGGCGTCGTGCTCTCCGGCATCGGCTCGACCTACATTTATTTCGAGTTCGGCTACGAGGGCGGGCTCTATTCCCTCTTCACCACGATCGGCATGAGCGTGACGGCTCTGCTGATGATCTTCTATCCCGCCATCTCACGCAAAACGCCGCGCAAGGCCTTCATGAAGACGCTCACGCGCGTTGCGCTCGTCGGCTATGCGATCATGCTCGTGCCGGGGCTCTTCCTCCGCTCGGGCGCTGTCATGGCCCTCGGCATGGATCTCAAGTTCCTGCTCATCACGCTCGGCTATATGCTCGCAAACTTCGGCCAGTACGGCTTCTATCTGATTTTGATGATCTCCGTCATCAACACCGTGGAGTATAACGAATACGTCCACGGCACGCGCGACGAGGGCATCATCACCTCCATGCGCCCCTTCCTTACGAAGCTCGCCTCCGCGCTGACCGTCGTCATCGCCTCAGCCACTTATCTGCTCACAGGCGTCACGAAGTATACGAACCAGATCTCTTCTCTCGAAAACGCCGCCGCGTCCGGGCATCTCGCGGAGAGCGACAAGCTCACACAGATCCACAGCCTGCTGCAGGGCGTGACGCACAGCCAGTCTCTCGGCCTGCTGCTCGTCATGATCATCCTCCCCTGCGCGCTGATGCTTTTGAGTTACGTGCTGTACCTGCGCCACTACAAGCTGGATGAGAAGGAATACGACCGGATCTGCGGCGAACTGAAGACACGCCGCGCCCACAAAGGCCTATGAGCATCACAAGGCTTGCGCTGTCCTTCGCCGCCCCGCTTCCAAAGCTTGAGAGCTTTGAGCGCGTCCTTTTCATCGGCCCGCATCCCGACGATATCGAGATCGGCGCGAGTGCAACGGCTGCGAAGCTCGTGTCCCTCGGAAAAAAGGTCAGCTTTCTGATTTGTCTGGACGGGCGCTATGGCCTGGACTTCGCCCCCGCCGGTACGACGCCGGAGGAGCTGATCTCCCTGCGTGAAGCGGAAGCTCTTGCCTCGGCGAAGGCGCTCGGCGTGGAGGAGGTGCATTTTCTGCGTCTGAGCGACGGCGGCTTCTATACGCCGGAGGAGCTGCAGCGCGGCGTCGCGCGGATCGTCGGGCAAACGCAGCCGCAGCTTATCTTCGCGCCGGACCCGGACGTCACGAGCGAATGTCACGCCGATCACCGCAGCGTGGGCGAGGCGGCGCGCCGGATCGCTTTCTTCGCTCCGTTTACAGAGATCATGGCGAAGCTCGGCGCCGGGAGCGCACCCGTGGAGGCGCTGGCCTACTACATGACGGCGCGCCCGAATTGCTTTGTTCAAACGCGCGGTTTGCTCCCAAAGCAGCTCGCGGCGCTCTCCTGCCACAGGACGCAGTTTCCGGACGGCTCGGCAGATTATAAGACGATCTCGCTCTATCTCAGACTGCGCGCGGTCGACTTTGGCCTGCGCTCGCTCAAGGGCGAGGCTGAGGGCTTTCGCGTTCTGAGCCGCACAAGGATGCACTGTCTGCCAGAGGCCGGGTTTTAACAGCAAAACACGAAGGGCTGCCTTCCCAACGGAAGACAGCCCTTCGTGTTTTATGATTGAGGTTCCGTATTACGCAAAGAGCGCTTCGATCTGACTCTTGGAGTGGACGCCGATCAGCGTGCCCTTGACTTCGCCGCCGACGAAGAGCATCAGCGTGGGGATGCTGGCGATGCCGTAGCGGACGGCGATGCTCTGCGCCTCGTCGACATCGAGCTTGCAGACCTTCACATTGCCCTCCTGCTCCTCGGCGATCTTCGCCACCGTGGGAGCCAGCATGCGGCAGGGGCCGCACCAGGTCGCCCAGAAGTCTACGAGCACGGGCTTGTCGGACTGCAGGACCTCCTGTTCAAAATTGCTCTCGTTCAGAATGATCTCAGCCATGTTGTTTTCTCCTTTCTGTATTCTGTTCTATCAGTCAAATTGATCCAGATAGCTGTTTAACTGCTCTCCGCTCATCGCACCGAGCTGCCTGGCGAGGATCCTGCCCTCGCGGTCGATCAGCACGGTCGTGGGGATGGCGCTCACGCCGTAGGCCTCTGCGGCCTCAAAGGCCTCGTCGTAATAGACCGGGAAGCCGTAGCCCGTCTCGTCAAGGAAGGCGCGCACGGTCTCTCGCGTCTCGTCCGTGCCGTCGGTCAGATCGATCATCAGAAAGACGATCTCCTCGCCCCGTTCGGCCCAGGCTGCATCAAAATCCGGCAGTTCGGAGCGGCAGGGCGGGCACCAGGTCGCCCAGAAATTGATGATAACGTTCTTCCCGCGCAGATCCGAGAGGCGCAGCTCATTTCCCGCCTCGTCATAGACCGTGAAATCCGGGGCCAGGTCTGCCGCAGCTTCCTTGGGCTCCTCCGGCGCTCCGGCGGGTTCCTCCGGTGCCTCGGCAGGAGCTATCTGCTTCTCCGGAAGCGCGGCGGGCACATAGTTCTTCGCGAGGCTTTGATAGGCAAGCGTGCCCGCGATCAGAAGTATGGCCAGCACGATCAGAAGGACGATCAATTTACGGTTTTTCATATACACCTCACAGGGTAAAGGCCATCAGCCTGTCAAGCCAGCCCAGGGCCATGGCGACGCCGACAAGGATCAGAAACGCACCGCAGACCTTATCGATCACGGCATAGTGCTTTTTGATGAAGCTGAAAAGCGTACCGAGCTGCTCGAGCAGCAGCGCCGTCAGTAAAAACGGAAGCCCGAGCCCCAGGGAATAGCACAGAAGCAGCAGCACGCCGCGCACCGCCGTACCCGCCGTGGAGGCCAGCAGCAGCGCCGAGCCGAGGAAGGCGCCGACGCAGGGCGTGAGGCTTACAGAGTAGATGACGCCGAAGGTGAAGGCCGACAGCAGGCCAGACACCGGGCGCGCGCCGGACATGCCCTTGAAGAAGGGCAGCGGGATGACGCCGAGATAGCCGAGGCCGAAGAGGATCACCAGCACGCCGCAGACGATCTCGACCGGGCGGCGGTGCCGAGCCAGCAGGGCGCCGAGCGCTCCGGCGAATAGTCCGAGCAGGCAAAAAACCAGTGTAAAGCCCAGCACGAAAGCGCAGGCGCGCGGAAAGCTGCGGTTTTTCCCCTCCCCGCCGGGGGCGAAATACGAGAGATAGACGGGCAAGAGCGGCAGCATGCAGGGGGAGATAAAGGAGACGAGCCCCTCGAGAAACGTGATAAAAAACTGCATGCCTTTTCCTCCGTGCCTTGACTTGCCGTTATTATAGCGGCAGCGTCGGATTCCGTCAATCCTTTTCAGTTTGCCCCGCGCCGCGGCTCTTCATGCGCGCGTTTCTTTCACGTTTTTTGCGCACACGCTCGGCGTGTATGAGATTGGCCGTATAGCGTCTCACGAGATCCAGCAGCGGCAGCACGCCGCCCATCTGTTCGACAAAGGTCACGCTCTTGAGATCCCTGGGGTCGACCTTGTTCCCGACCGCCTCGTGCAGCCGCACGTTGTCGCCTCGGAAGGGATGCACCGCACCGGGTGCGTCGAGGATGACCGCGCCATCTGCGATGGCCTTCGCCGTCGAGAGCGTCTCTGCCCCGATCTCCCGCCCTTCCAGCGGAAAGATGGCCTGAACGCTCTGTTCATAAGCGCCGTTATAGGCCGGGGCAAGGCTGCGCGCCTGCGGTGCGGCGGCGAGATACAGCCCCATGGAGCTGCCGTTGCCGCGCGTGGGATAGGCGCGCTGCGGCCCGAAGTAAGTCCCGAAGGGGTTGAGGCTGATGAGGCGAAACAGGCCGACGGTGTTCAGCCGCATCGGGCAGTGCGCCATGCTGCCAAGCACCTGCCGCGCATGCGAGAGCAGCAGTCCCCCGCAGTCCTTCCCGGCAAGGCCCAGCAGGCCGCCGGTCAGCTGGTGGTTGAAGGAGCTGATGTTGTCGTTTTCAGGGATGGCGCGCCAGAAGTCCGCGACCTCATAAGCGCTGATATCGTCGGTGAAATTGCGCTTGATGACCGCAGCCGTGTCGTCCATCCGCATGGTCAGCTCAAAGGGCGCGGTCTGCCGCCATTTGGTGTCGCTGTAGCGGCCCAGGTTTGAGGCCTGGGAGCTGATCTCGTGATCCTCTTTCGTATAGGGATACTGCACGGCGTTTCGCGTAAAGAGACAGTCGAGCCCGGGCAGCGTGAAGAAGTCAAAGGAATAACAGCCGGATCTGAGCTCTTCGGGCAGATGGATCTCCCCCGTCAGACGAAGTCCGCGGCCGTCTCCTGCAAGGCTCAGCATTTCGCGTCGAGGACTCATAAAGGAGATCTTCTTCCCGTCATAATCGATCCAGCTCTCGACAAAAGCCACATGGCGATCCCAGCTTATATACAGACATCCTTCATGCCCATCCCATTCTATCTTCCAGAAGCTCTCGTCCGGCGGCGAGGCTTTTTTTGCCTGCGTGACAGAGAAGCAGAGCTCGTACTCTTCCCGCGCTTCCACAAAGCGCGCGGCGAGGTAGATGCCTGCAAGACTCCCGTCGTCGTGCCTTCCCATTTCGCAGGCCGTCCAGCTCTCCAAACCCTCGCTCTCGAGCTGCAGCGCGGAGACGAACGAACAGAAGCCCCTGTCGAGTGTGAGCTGCGCCGTGACGAGACGGCTGTCTGGCACGCCCCTGGCCGTCAGCACCGCCCTCGCGGGCAGCGCCTCGCGCTCCTTTCGCAGCATGGTCTCCGAGAGCTCCAGCGCTTTTCTTTCCCGGGAAATATTCATGACGGGCGAGGCAAGGCCGAAATGCGTTGTGGACAAAAGGCGCACACGCTCGTCAAAGGAAGGCGACTCCGCGTCGCCGCCGTTTATAAGCGCTTCGCGTCTGGCGCGCTCGAGCCGCGTCCAGATGAGGCGGTTGAAGGGCTTTTCCGACCAGCTCATATAGCCCGAGAGATTGCCGTCGGCCACGTCCTGCCGGAAGGCAAGCTCCCCCTTGCAGCCGTGGGTTTTCAGATAACCGCCGGGCGTATCAAAGCGGACGAAGTCCAGATCCGCGATCTCGTCGATATAGCCGCCGATGCCGCCGAAGCAGGGCCATTTCTGCAGCGGCGCGGGCACCGCCATCGGCTCCCAGAGGAAGCTGTCGGCGTCGGTGTTGAGAAACAGGAAGACGTCTCCGTCGATCTTTCCGCTTAGCTGCTGCTCGTGCAGATCCCAGACAAGCGCGCGCAGGCTCCCGGCGTCCATGATATCGTTGGGCGAATAGGTCGGGATGACGGTGAGCTCTTCGCCCTTGTAGGTATAACGCAGGGGGTTGAAGGCCTGCTCGTCCGGCAGCGGCGGGATCAGCGTGCGGAAGGCGTCGAAGGAGATGCAGCTGTAGTAGAGGCACACGGCCCTGACCCCGGCTTTGCGGTAGAGCGAGACGTTGGAGGGCGTGAACATGACCTCCTGCGGGCGGATGATCCTCTCGCAGCCGCCGAAGAGATCCTGCAGACCGCTGCCGTGCGGATTGGAGACGGCCCAGTCAATCGAGCGCAGGAATTCCGCCTCCGTCATGGCGCTCATGGCGCCGTTGGCATAGCCCATGAGGATGTTCTCGTCCCCGTTTTCCGCTTGACGGCGGCGCACGCGCTCGATGATGTCCGGCGCATACTGCGGGAGGATACTCTCAAGCGAATAGGCGTTTTCAAAGTCCCAGGTCCCCTTGACCGGGATGCCGCGGTTGTTTCGGTCGTCGAGCGTATCGAGGATGTGGCGGATGATGCGGATGTCCCCGCCGAAGCCCAGCGCGTCGTTGGTGTCGCCGCGATAGGAATGATAGCAGTTGACATGAAAGCCGAAGGCCACATGGACGTGAGGCATGGTTTTTCTCCTTTATGAACAGGCGGTCATATGGCCGCCGTTTGATCGGCTGCGTGACAGCGTTATTTTACTATTCCGGAGCCTGCTCGTCAACTCTTCGCAAAGGCTAAAGCCCGCGGGACAGGCCCACGGGCTTTAGCGTATGCGGTTTGTGCTCAGGCTGCGTTTTCGGGCAGCGTCAGCTCTCCCACCGCGTCATACTGCGACAGCTCCGCCGTCAGATGCGCGCGCTCGACCGAAAGCGCGAGGCCGAGCTTGTCGAGTGCAGCGAAGGTCTCGTCCTTCATGAGTTCCTGCTGCAGCACATCCCAGACAGAGGCGATCGCCTCCGAGAGATCCATGTCGTAGCGCACGATGCGGCTTGTAGCCTTGTCGAGCCAGATGGAGGTCGGGATCGTCCCCTCGATCGTGAGATCCATGCCGTCCCCCTCCACGCCGAACTGCTCCAGCAGCCCGCTCAGCGCCCCGGTATTCCGCAGCGCCTCCGTCACGAACTCCCCTTCGATCTCGCCGTCATAGCGGATGGCGGGCGCGCCGTTGACGGTCTCCGTCCCGACCTCCTCGAAGGACGAGGCAAGCTTTGTCAAAAGCGAGAGCTGGTCGAAAAGCCCGGTGTAGCCCTCGCCCGCAGACTGCTGCGTGCTGTCGAGCGTCTGCTTCTCCCAGCTTTTCCCCTTGTCGTGAGAAACGAGTATCTCGCCGCCGTCGGCGCTCTGGACATAATAGGCCAGCACCGTATCCTTGACGCCCATGGTCTCCGTCGTCGTCTCCGAGTATACGACGAGCGGCTCCTTCTGCACGTCCATACCCTCGTTAACGAGCATCTGCAGCTCGCTCGTCTTTCCCAGCACCGACATGCCGATGCTTAGATCGAGATCCATGTCCATGTGGAAGCTGCCGACCTTATCCATCTCCAGCGCCGCGCGGGTCATCCGGGGACCGAGTCCGCAGCCCGTCAGCAGGAGCGAGAGCAGCAGGCAGAGCGCGATGAAGGCGGACTTACTTTTCTTCATGCTTTTTCCTCCATTTGATCCAGCTTTTCCAAAAGCTTTGCCAGCGCGATATAGCGGTGGCTGATGCGGTTTTTGACCTCCGTGCCGAGCTGCGCGACCGTCACGCCGTACTCGGGCAGATAAAACAGCGGGTCGTAGCCGAAGCCGCCCTCGCCGACGGGCTTTTCGGCGATCTGGCCGTAGAAGCGGCCCTCGGTCTCCAAAATGCGGCCGTCCGGCCAGACGAGCGCCATGGCGCAGCAGTAGTGCGCGCCGCGGTTTTTCTCGCCCTTGAGCTTTTCGAGCAGCAGGGCGTTGTTCGCCTCGTCGTCGCCATGTTTTCCGGCAAAGCGGGCCGAATAGATCCCCGGCGCGCCGCCGAGCGCGTCGACGCAGATGCCGCTGTCGTCGGCCAGGGCACAGCAGCCGGTCAGCTCGGCGATCTCGCGGGCCTTCTTCTCGGCGTTCTGGGCAAAGGTCGTGCCGTCCTCAACAGTCTCGTGCTCGATCCCGGCCTCGCGCAGAGACTGGATCTGCTCAAAATGGCCGCCGAGGATCGCGCGGATCTCTTTGAGCTTGTGTTCGTTGTTCGATGCGATGATGAGCTTCATGTCGTTCTCTCTTTCTGTCACAGGAGACTGGCGATCGCCTTGGTCAGAACGCCCAGCAGGCGCTGGCCAAAGCCGATCTTTTTCAGGTTCTCTTCCGTCACGCGGCGGCAAAGCGGCAGCGTCTCGGCGAAATCCGCCTCGATATCCGCGATGCAGGGTGCGCCATCCAGATAAGCCGCGCATTCAAAATGGTGGTACAGGCTGCGGTAGTCCAGGTTGATCGTGCCGACGACCGCCCGTTTGGCGTCGGCGGAAAAGACCTTGGCGTGGACAAAGCCCGGCGTGTATTCGTAAAGACGCACGCCCGCGGCCAGGAGCGAGGCATAGTGCGTCTTGGCCAGAGCGTAGGGTGCCTTCTTATCCGGCACGCCCGGGAGGATGAGATCGACCTCTACGCCCCGCTCCGCGGCAAAGCACAGCGCGGTCTCCAGCTCGCCGTCGAGGATGAGATAAGGCGTCATGATCTTCACGCTCTTCTCCGCGCGGTTGAGGAGATCGATATACACAAGCTCACCCACGCGGTACTGATCCAGCGGGCTGTCCGCATAGGGGATCACGAAGCCGCAGTTATCGGCCGAGGCGGGCGTGAGCTCCTTCGGATAGGGCTGATAGACGGGCTCCTTCTCGTCGATGTTCCACATCTGCAGAAACATCAGCGCGAAGCTCCTGGCCGCCTCGCCCTGCAGCATGAGCGCCGTGTCCTTCCAGTGGCCGAACACGCGCTGGCGGTTGATGTAGCGATCGGAGAGATTGACGCCGCCGGTAAAGGCGACGCGGCCGTCGATCACGACGATCTTGCGGTGATCGCGGTAATTGTAGTGCGTGGACAGGAAGGGCCGCAGCGGCGCGAAGACCTTGCAGCGGATGCCGAGCTTTTCGAGCCGTGCGGGATAGCTGCGCGGGAGGGTGAAAAACTCGTTGGAGCCGTCGTACAGGACGCGAACGTCGACGCCTTCCCTGGCCTTGCGGGCGAGGATCTCGAGGATCTCGCCCCACATGAGGCCCTCCTCGATGATGAAAAACTCGAGGAAGATGCTGTGCTCGGCCTCCTCCAGGCGCTGCAGCAGCTCGCGGAACATGTCCTCGCCGAGGGGAAAATAGCGCGTCTGCGTGTGCGCGTAGACCGGGAAGGAGCCGGTTTTGTCCAGATAGCGCAGCAGCGCCGCGCCCTCGGGGCTCGCCTCCTCTAAGGCCCGTGTCGCCTCCGGGTCCTGCGGGAGAAGCTGGCGTGTATCCGCGATGATGTCCCGCAGCTTATCGCGCAGCCGTCGGTGTCCCAGATCCGTGCGCGTATAGAGCAGAAAGAGCGTACCGAACACCGGCGCGATCATGATGAAGATGAGCCAGGTGATCTTGGCGGTCGACTCCTGCTGCGTGTTGATCAGATACAGGACCATCAGCACCACAAAGACCGTCTGGATCGTGACGAGGTGCGGGATATAGCCGCTGAAGGCGTAATAGGCGTAAAATACCAGCAGAAGCTGCAGGAGAATCATCAGGACGAGCAGCCCGACACGGCTGAAGATCAGATGAAAAAGCCCGATGCGTCCGCGCTTGAGAAGCCGGATGGCCTTGCGCTGCCGTTCTTTTTCCATAGTCCGCACCTCCTTTTTATGCTGCTGGAGGTATTTTAGACCATGCGGGCCGTTTCGTCAAGCAACAGGTCGCGCGGACGTCCGGCTCGCGCCTGCGCGCCGGGCGCTCCCCTTCCGTCCGCGCCTCTGTCCGGGAGTATAGCACGGCGGCGGGGCGAATCACAGCGGAACACGCTGTTAAAAAAAGTATTGAAATCCGCAGACCCCTGTGCTATAATGACCACACTCTGCGGATGTAGTTCATCGGTAGAACTCCGGCTTCCCAAGCCGATAAGGTGGGTTCGACTCCCATCATCCGCTCCAGCAAAAAACACCTTCTGTCATGACGACGGAAGGTGTTTTTCTCATTCAGCGCGGCGTCCTCCGCCGCTGCCGCCCGGTCGGAGACCGCCGCGGCCAGCTTCTCATAGTCGATCGCCGGAGCGCTGCCGGTCTGCTGGGTCTGGGCCTGGGTCTGCTGGGTGCCGCCCTGCTGCTGGGTCTGCTGGTTGGTCTGAGTCTGATTGTTGTCTGCCATGATGTTTCCTCCTGTTGTTTCGGGGTGTCTCCCCATTACCTGTTTTTCGCGGGTGTCTCCCGCCTGTCCTGTTGGTAAGCCGGTGTCTCCGGCACAAGTGCAGCCGTCGGCGGGATTTGCACCCGCGCACCTGAGGCTCTCGCTGCTGAGCTACGACGGCATAGAAAAAGCACGGTGCCGGTCAGCATCGTGCTTTTGAGCATATTTGGTTTTATCTGAGCATTTTCCCGCTCCCCGCGGGCATTTATCTCCAAAACCGGGCAGTTTTGGGTTTATCGGTCGAGGATCCTCAAAACCACATAGGCCGTTCCGAGGACGGCCCCGAGCACAAGCCCTGCAATTTTCAGTGTCAGATATAACGTCAGTACGTCCATCGGATTCTGCCTCTTTTGGGCTAAAGTGTACTATCGCTGATCCTGCAGCTGCCGGTTCCGTCTTGAAAGGCAATGGTGAGAACCGGCAGCTCTTCTTTTTCCTTGCATCGCCGCGCTCCTTCCTCTCTGCTTTCATTCAGGAGGATGCCGCGCTGCCAGGCTTCCCCGTTGAGAGCTTCCGGCCATCTCACAACGACGGGCCGGTCGATGGGCTTGCCGTTGATCTCCAGTTTCTTCTGCGTGAAATCAAAGAAGATGGAGCCGATCGCAGCCGGTTTCTCCGTGGTCTCCACGCTTTCTGAAAATGACATACAGTCCTCCTTTCGGGCATAGAAAAACCACGGCACATAAGCGTCGTGGTTTTGGTGTTTTGTATGTTAAAGGGAGAGGAGCACCTGGCGGGTGTGCCGGCCCCGCATTTCTTTTGACCCGAAGGCGCGTAGCAGCACATTCTCTACTTCAAGTGCCCCTCTTATCCTATTCACATTATACCAGTGTTATTCTCGAATGTAAAGAGTTTTGTTTTTCTTCTTAAGCCTTTTCAATGTCTTTGCGCCAAGACAATATGAAGTCATTACAGAGTGGCTTTTCCCGTTTTTCATATCGTCTGCAAGAGCTAATCGAACAATGACATTGAGGTTAGTGCTTTCAACAGAGCGAACATACATAACTGTCATAGGATTCTTTGCGTCTAAAAGGATATACTCTGGATCTGTTATAGTTAGTACTCCGTATTTTTCAAAGAATACAAGATCTTCTGGGTGGTTATCCTTGATGTGCTTTATACGCTCATCCGTCAGCACCACTCTGCTATTTGGAAGCGCTGGGAACTCCTCCGCGATCTTTTGCCTATCCAGTTCGCAAAAATCCGTCACGTCCGCTACCTCGCCCGTTTTTTCTGTCGCTATTATACCAGAATCGACAGGCTTTGCAACGGTTATATTTGCTTCCCCAGCACTTTCTCGCCACTCCTCGGCCCTCGCGGCATACTTCCGCTTGTTCTCCGGATCCAGGCTGTACTTCGCCATCCGGTCGTACTTCTCGGCCTGCCTCCGGGCGTAGGCCTCCCGGTTTTCCTCCGCCTCGTCCTGGGCGGCCTCCTGCAGCTCCTCCCGGCTCACAGGATCCGGCACGGAAGTCACGCCGGGAAAGTAGGTCGTGACGCCGTCCTTGCACCGGGGATGGAGAAAGCCCTGCTGCATGGCCTCGCTGAGAAGCTGGTGCTTCCCGTCGGGCTTGCCGCCGCTGTACACGTCGTCGATGAGGATCTTCCCGCACCACTTGGCGCACTGCGGGCAGGGGTGCCCGCCGCGCTTGTTGACGATCACGAGCGAGATGCCCCATTCCTGCCGCTTCTGCCCCTCGCCGGTCAGATAGGCCCGGCGCTCGGCCGTGCGGATCGCCATGTCGGCATAGTCCGCGATCGTGTGCCGGGCGCTCTTAGTTTCCTCTAAGTTTTCCGCCGTATCATGCAGACAAAGCAAAGCTTCCCGGGGTGTTTTCTCGCCGGGGAGCCTGCGATCCCATAAAGGAGGAAACAGCATGAAACGGTTTCAGAAGATCTACAGCCTTGTGTTCGCGCTGCTGCTGACGGGCTTTTCGGTCTATGCTCTGCTCGACAGCTTTGTGATCCGCCGCGTGTACGCCGTGGCGGAGGACGAGACGCCGACGGAGAGCGCGGCGTCAATGGACAAGACGCAGACGGAGAGCGCGGCAGAAGCGCTGCTTTCGGAGGCGACGCCGGACACAGAGGACGGCGCGGAACGGCACGCGCAGCCGATGAGCCGTAAAAAGGAGGGCTCCGGCGAAAAGCACAGCCGGGGCGGACACGGCCAGAGCTCGTCCTCTGCCGAGAGCAGCACCGACGCCGCGGCGGAGAGCGGCGAAGACGAAGCACAGCAGACGCAGGCCGCCGTCACCGACACGAGCTACGACGACGGGAGTCTGAGCGTCAGCCTCTCCACCTACCGCGTCCATGACACGACCGTCTATGTGGCGGACGTCACCGTCAGCGACGGCTCTGCGCTCAAGACCGCCTTTTCGCAGAACAGCTACGGGCGAAACGTCACGGCCGCGACCTCCGCGACCGCCGCGCAGAAGAACGCCGTCCTCGCTATAAACGGCGACAACTACGGCTCTCGCGAGAAGGGTTATGTGATCCGAAACGGCGTCCTCTACCGCGACAGCGCCGCAACGGGGCAGGAGGATCTCGTCGTCTACGCCGACGACTCCTTTGAGATCGTCTCCGAGGACGAGGTGACGGCGCAGGAGCTGCTGCAAAAGGGCGCCGTGCAGGTCTTCTCCTTCGGCCCGGGGCTTGTGGAAAACGGAAGCGTCAGCGTCAGCACCGGGGACGAGGTGGGCATGGCCAAGGCCAGCAACCCCCGCACGGCGATCGCCATGGTCGGCCCGGGGCACTATCTCCTCGTCGTCTCCGACGGACGCACGAGCGAGAGCGCGGGCCTGACGCTCTATGAGCTGGCGGAATTCCTGCAGAGCCTCGGCGCCGAGACCGCCTATAATCTCGACGGCGGCGGCTCGAGCACGATGGTCTTCCTCGGCCAGGTCGTCAACAATCCCACCGGAGGCCGCGGCAGCAGTGAGCGCGCCGTGACCGATATCGTCTATTTCTGAGGTGAATGATATGACTTTACAACACACAAGAAACCGCTGCCTTCTCTCCGCCGCCGCAGTGCTGGTCTTTTCCCTGGTCTATGAGCTTTTCAGCCACGGCGTCCGCTCGTCCTTCATGCTCGGCGCTTTTCTGGTGCCGCTGCTGCTCGGAGCGCTCCCCTGCTCGCTGCTGCTCCTCGCGCCGCTGCGCTGCCGCCCCGGCGTGCTGACGCGCACGCTCTGGGGTTCGGGTCTGGCCGCGCTCACGGCGGGCTGCCTCTTCCGCGGCGTTCTGGAGATCTACGGCACCACGAACAGGCTCGGCGCCGTCTACTGGTGGTGCGGCGCGCTGCTGTGCCTCGCGGCGCTGGCCGTGTGGGGCTTCGGCCTCTACGTCAGCGCACCGAAGCGTCCCTCCCGCATAGGATGAATGGGGGCCGGGCAGCCCCCGGCCTCCGATCCTATGGAGAGGAACGATCCCATGGCAGCCTTTACAAACTTTGCAACGCTCTCTCATAACGGAAAGAGCCTCGTATCCAACACCGTCTCCGGCGAGATCCCGGAGACGCTCACCGCCGAAAAAAAAGCCGTCGCCGCAAGCTATACGCCCGGCGGGGACGTCAGCTATGTCATCAGCCTCGTCAACAGCGGCGACGCCGCGCTGACAGGCCTCACCGTCACCGACAACCTGGGCGCTGTCGTCTTTGCGGAGACGACCGTGTACCCGCTTTCCTACAAAGCCGGTTCTCTGCGCTATTACGTGGGCGGCGCGCTCCAGCCGGAGCCGACCGTCACGGCCGGTCCCCCGCTCACCGTCGGCGGTCTGAGCGTCCCGGCCGGCGGCAGCGCGATGCTCGTCTATGAGGCGGAGCTCACCGCCTACGCGCCGCCCGAGTCGGGCTCCGTCATCACGAACACGGCGAGCGTGAGCGGCGGCGCGCTCGTGACGCCCGTCACAGCCACGGCCACGCTTCCCGTGGCTGAGGAGGCCGCGCTCAGCCTGCAGAAGGCGCTGAGCCCCCAGAGCGTCGCCCCCGGCGGAACGGTGACTTACAGCTTTACGCTCTTCAATCACGGCAACACCGCCGTGGCGCTCACGGAAAACGCCGTCTTGACCGACGATTTCAGTCCCGTTCTCGCCGATCTCACGGTCGAGCTGGACGGCACGCCCTGGACGGCGGGCACGCAGTACCGCTACGACGCCGCGACCGGCGCCTTTGCCACGCTGCCCGGACAGCTCGCCATCCCGGCTGCAAGCTTCACCCAGACCGCCGACGGCAGCTGGACCGTCACGCCCGGCGAAGCGACGCTGACCGTCAGCGGCACGCTGCAGACCGGCGTCTGATCGGATCGAACACAAAAGCTCCCGCCCACGCGGGATGAAAAGCGGCCCGGAGAGCTTTTCCGGGCCGCGCATTTATATGCAAAAAACAAAGCGTCAAGCAAACAATGATACATCATATTGTGCACTATATTTTGCACTACTTTTGTTTTTTAGAAAGTATTTCCCTTAAATAATTCAAAAAAGAGGCTGTTTCTCGAAGAAACAGCCTCTTTTCATGGTCGGAGTGCGGAGATTTGAACTCCGGGCCTCTTGGTCCCGAACCAAGCGCGCTACCAGCTGCGCTACACCCCG